>NZ_AZEL01000015.1 GCF_001434975.1 Lactobacillus gallinarum DSM 10532 = JCM 2011 | reverse complement strand
GCAAGCGGAAGCACACTGAGAAACTTTGTTTAGTTTTGAGGGTAGTACCTCAAAGATTTGAATAAAACGCCAAGCGTTAGTCGGGCCTATAGCTCAGCTGGTTTAGAGCGCACGCCTGATAAGCGTGAGGTCGATGGTTCAAGTCCATTTAGGCCCATTGACATAACGGCAAAAAAGCGCTAAAGTTATGTCTGGCTGAAAAAAAGAAAAGACCTTGGGGGCTTAGCTCAGTTGGGAGAGCACCTGCTTTGCACGCAGGAGGTCATCGGTTCGAACCCGTTAGCCTCCATTGATCCGAAAGGATCAAAGAGCTAGTACATTGAAAACTGAATATAATCCAAGCAAAAAACCGAGACAAT
>NZ_AZEL01000014.1 GCF_001434975.1 Lactobacillus gallinarum DSM 10532 = JCM 2011 | reverse complement strand
TCGAGTCTGACAGCCGGAGTAAGGAGAGAGAAGGAAGCCTAGCTTCCTTCTTTTTTTATCCTTTTTATGAGATAATGTCGAAATATTAATATTTAGGAGTTGATATTATGGATGAAATGGAAAAGATTGAACGCGAGTTATCTAAAAAAGATTACTTCGTAATCAGTTCCATGTTATTTGCTCTGTTTTTTGGTGCAGGTAACTTAATCTTTCCACTTCACTTAGGACAAATTGCTGGACATGATTGGTCGTTTGCAGCAGTAGGATTTTTAGTAACGGGTGTGCTATTACCGCTATTTTCGGTGTTAGCTATTGCATTGACGCATTCAGATGGTGTGTATGATATTGGTTTGCCAGCTGGGGCAAAATTTGCATTAGTGTTCATGACTTTGATTCATTTAACTATTGGCCCATTATTTGGTACCCCTAGAACGGCGACTGTTTCATATACCGTCGGAATAGCTCCTTTTGTACCAAAGCAGTTTAATCAGATTGGTTTATTGATTTTTACGACTTTATTTTTCATTTTTGCTTATCTTATTGCATATAAAGAAAGTGATATTTTAAGTGCTCTGGGTAAGATTTTAAATCCTATCTTTTTAATCTTACTCTTTTTAGTGTTTTTCATTGTTTTTCTTTTTCCGATGGGAGATCCTAATGCGGCTCCAGCAACCAATGCATATGGTAGTAGCGGTCTTTCATTTATTAATGGCTTTTTAGAGGGCTACAACACTATGGATGCATTGGCAGGATTGGCATTTGGAGTAACTATTATTACCGCAATTAGGCAAATGGGTAAAAAGGAAGACAAAAGTGTCGCAATAGTTACTGCTAAGTCAGGTGTATTTAGTATGTCAGCCATAGGATTGATCTACGTATTTCTAATCATCATTGGAGCTATGTCTTTAGGTCGATTTAAAGTTTCTGCTGACGGAGGAATTGCCTTTTCACAAATCGTTCAAAGTTATGCAGGTATTGCTGGACAAGCACTATTAGCAGCTTTAATAATCCTAACTTGTATCACTACAGCTGTGGGATTAGTAGCAGCCTTTGCACAAGATTTTCATGCTCATTATTCAAAATTAAGCTATCACACTTGGTTGGGGATTTCTTGTGGTGCTGCTTTCTTGGTAGCTAATTGCGGTCTGGAAACGATTATTGCTTGGTCTAAGCCGGTACTTATGTTGCTTTATCCAATTGCAATTGTAGTAATTATTCTATCGTTGGGCGTGCATATTTTTAAGAAAAATAAGACTATGTACGTGGTGAGCTTATTCTTTACACTAATTCCAGCTATTCTTGATATGATCGTCAGCATGCCGCCAGTAGTTAGTCAAAGTTCGTTTGGATTGGCTATTGCTCATGTTAGAAATACTCTTCCGTTAGCAGGACAAGGGTTATCTTGGGTAGTTCCTATGCTTGTCGGTTTAATACTAGGAACTATTATATTTAAGATTAAAGCTAAAAATAGTTAACAATAAAGCATCTGTAGGTAAAAACTTACAGATGCTTTTTAACTTAAATCGAGATTTTTAAATTCTTCGATTAATTCTTGCAAAGAAGAAGAAATCCTGGCTTCTTTTTTAGTTGCGATAAAGAAGTTAATATAAATTAGATTTTCATCAATTTTTAGTAGGTTCACTGGAGTTTGACGCATACGGCTAAGTATGCTAGCTGAAGAAACAGTAAGGCCTACTCCTCTTAATGCTAAGTCTGTAGCCGTAATGATGCTTTTACTTTCTAAAACAATGCAAGGCTTAATATGAAATTTTTGAAATAAGCCATTCACTTGATGTCGAATTGCCGATTCTGAGGCACTTAATACCATAGGAGCCTGCAAAACTTCCTTAAGGTCTAAGTCATCGGCTTCTAAAATAAACTTGTCAGAGCGGAAATAAGGCGAATTCTGAGGGATGACTACATAATATTGTTCTCCATTTTTGACTAGGTAATCTAAATCGTGGGAAATAGTCTCAGGTGTTTGTCCAATATAACAATCAATGTCACCATTGAGTAAATTTGTTTCATTTTTGCGTGGAGAATTTTCAAATAACTGAATTTCCACGTTAGGATTTTTTTGTAAAAATGAAGGTAATAATCGAGGCAATAAAAATGAGCCTAAGCTTTCTAAAATGCCTAATTTAATGATTTCCTTGTTAGGTTGGGTATATGGAGCAAGGTCGCGATCCAATTGTTGGTCACTGTAAGAAATATTTTCTAAATACTTGTAATAAATCATGCCTGCTTCTGTTAATGAAAAAGGTATCCGGTCACGATTGATAATTTTGGTACCAAGTTTTTTCTCGATTCTTTTTATTAACTGGGTCAAATAAGGTTGAGAAATATATAATTCTCGCGCTGCTTTAGTAAAATTGCTCTCTTTAAGTAATACATCAAGATAATGTAATAAAGCTTCAGGGTCATTCATGAAAATCCCTTCTTTCCTTCGATAATAAAATTATTATAACGCATTAGCTAGAGAACTATTTCATCTATAAATTAAGTATAAATTTAGAACAAAAAAATATCAGCCTTTTTGGCTGATTTTTTAGTTTGCAATAAAATCAATTAATTGCTGAGCAGGTTGAGATAACTGATGCTTAGTACTATAGACTAGATAGATGGTTCGCGTGCTTTAAGGCAGCTCTAATTTAGATGCCAATTTTGAAGCTGTAAAAACGGTATTTTTAACATATAAAGGAATAAAGTTTAAATCAGAATAATTATCAGTTTTTGAACAAATGCCTAAGTCGAAATTTCCGGTTTGGACTTCTAAACAAATTTGATTAGAAATAGCATTGTGGTAAATGTAATGAAATGTGCTAGAATTTTCTTTTTCGAATGCTGAAGTAATATGAGGCAGAAAGTTCTCTCTAGCAGTGGGGATGCAACCTATTTCTATAGTATTATTTCTCATTTGCTTGGTATGATTAATATTATTTTTTGCCTTTTCGAGGGTTAATATAATGGAATCTGCTGATTCAAGGAATATTTGACCGTATTCTGTTAATTCAATACGGCCGTTACGCCGTTCGATTAAATTATAATGTAATTCTTTTTCTAAGGTTTTGATTGAATTAGATAAGCTAGGCTGAGAAATATGTAATCGTTTTGCAGCACTAGAAAATTGGTGTTGTTTAACCAATTCATTAAAGTAATAAAGTTGATTTAGATTCATAATTTAGCACTTCACTTATAATAATATACTAACTATTATTATATTATCTTTTTAAATAAGAACAATATTCGACTTGAGAAGAAAAAAGAGAGCAGATGTTTACAGTCTGCTCTCTTTTGGGGATTTATTTTATTGATCAAATTTTTTATTTATTTCTAGTTGTATAAACCAACCTTATTAATATTAACTAATACATCTGGCGTATTAGTTAAGTTAAAACTAACATCTTGGCCGGCCATAATATTATGGTATTCGCCATTGGTCCATTGAGAATTGTTAGTTACATCATATACGGTACCGTTAACTGCAATATAGGCAGGTCGACCATTTTTTCCGTTATAGTTTGACAGAGTTTCTCTGGTAAATTTTTTCATAGGAAGCTCCTTTCTAAAGTAAAATACGTTATATTAATGGTAACACGTTGTCACTTTAGAACAAACTATTTCAAATTATCTTATATTTTTCTTATGAAAGATGGCCGCGCCAGCCTGCGATATCCCAATCTGTGAAATCATAATTAAGTTTCTTACCGTAAATTTTTTCGTATGCGGCAACTTTTTGTTGATAATCTTGTTCCATCATTTTATGCGCATTTTCATTAGCATTTAAAGAAACATCAGGAAAAATCGGTTGTAAAACATGGACAATATATTTAGTCTCGTAGAAATTAGAGTCTTTCTTTTCTATTTTTGGCAAATCACTAATCTCAATAAAGAGCGAAATAACTGGCACGTTTTGTTTTGCAGCAAAGTAGTAGGCGCCACGTTGCAATTTACGTGGTTTACGATAATTCCACCACATTTCTTGTTCAGGATAAATTAATACCCAGTTGTTTTTAGCTAGTGCGTTGCTTAAATGCTTAGGAAATTCATTGCCAATATAACTTGCGCTTTGAACTAGAGGGATAGTTCCAACATAGTTCATTAAATAGCGGAAGAAGCCTGGCAGCATCAAGTTAGTATCTTCAATGACGATTGAGAGTTGATGATGCATCTTGTTGGCTAATAATTTAATTGGTAAAGAATCAATCTGGTTAAAGTGGTTAGCAGTTACGATTGCACCACCAATAGGAAGATTGTTTAAATTTTCCAATCCCTTGAATTCAGTAGAACCTGCTAAGGTTTTGGCAAAAGTAGTAAGCATAGCGTGTCCAATTTGATTATTAATTTTGCTAGAAAATGATTTGCGATTTTTCCAATAGTCATTGACCAACTTCAATCGTTCATCAAGCGTCATTTGTGGATCGCCAATTTCTGCCTTTGCCGTAAAGTCTCGCTTGTTGGCAGCTTTTTGAATATTTTTAATTACAGCTTCGCGATTATCGCCAAAAATCATAGTTTAACAGCCTCTCGTTCTTTCACTCGTGTCCAATTATTAGGATCTTGTTCAGTTTTATCTTCCTTTAAAAGCATGTGATTAAGTTTTTCTCGATCATCTGCGCGTTCGGCGTCAGTATAATTATCGAGTTCAGCTTTTAATTCATTATAAAACTTAGTCTCTTTAGCACTTTGCCAGAAGTAATCTTCGTATTGAACATTTTTAAAATGCCATGGTTTAAAGAAAAGATTGTAGTGGATCAGACCAGGATTTTTCAGTGGCTTAGTATTTTCATTAGGCATCGCATCCCAACGCGGATCAAGGTGCAAAATCCTTCCTTCACCAATTTCATTTAAGTAATCCTGATCTGGGGCAATACAGTCAAAGTGGTATCTTTCTAGTAAATTCATGAAGTGGTTAATGAAATGCTCATCGCGGAATGCCTTAGAGTTCATGACTAACATCCCTGAGTTAATATATTTCTTTAGATCTAGCGCTAAAACATCTTTGATGTATTTCACCATTTTGGCTACATATTGGATAGAGGAGTCGGTGCAAGCACCGAATAGGTTGTTGCCTAGTTCGGTGTTGTAAAGTTTGGCAATGTCATCATCAATATGGAAAAATTTAACGTGCACATTTTGAATGCCAAGATCACTTAAATCTTGTTTATGCTGGCCAGATAAATCTTGGTTTAAAAAATATACTGTGTAGTCTGTCTCAGGATTTGCATGTTTAACCAGTGAATTAAGCGATACTGCAGCATACTTAGTGAAGTCGTCACTAATGCTATAAAAAACTGGAACTGTCATAATTGCTTTCCTTAACCAATCTTTACTGATTCATGTTGCTTAACTTTAGCCCAGGTATTTGGCTCTTTGACGATTGTATCAACTCTTTCAGCCATCCGTTCTAGGTCGGCACGTGCTCTTTGACGATCTTCATCTGTGAAATCATCTAATTGTTTCTTTAATTCATCATAATATGGTGTCTTCTTGGCAACATCCCAGAAGTAGTGGGCGTATTGCACATCTTCGAAGTGCCATGGTTTGAAGAATAAGTTGTAGTGCACGATCTTAGGATTTTCGATTTCGGGGATGCTTTCGTTAGGCATTGCGTCCCATTCCTTAGGTAAGTGGTAGATCTTGTCTTCGCAAATTTCGTTCATGTAAGCTTGATCTGGATCGACGTTGTCGAAGTGGTACTTGCCCATGAGGTAGTAGAACTTGTCGATGAAGTGCTTGTCACGGAAGGCCTTCATGTTAAACAAAATAACACCGTTGTTGATGTACTTTTCGGCAGGTAAAATACCTTGACATTCCTTGATGTATTTTTGTAAAAGTGGCATGTAGCGAATAGACAAATCAGGACAGCTGGCAAACATGTTGTCGCCGATTTCGGTGTCGTATAAATCTGCAATATCCGCACAAATGATGGTATCAGCATCTAGGTAAACTGCCTTGTCGTATTGTGGGAATAATTCAGGGATGAATAGACGATAGAAGATAGACATGGTGAAAAATTGTGCACGGAGGTAGTTTTCTTTAGTCTTGTGAATTGGCTTAACCATGTCGTCGTCAATGTGGAAGACGTGGACATGAATGTTGTCGGTTGACATATCTTCCAAGCTCTTTTTGTGTTCATCAGAAATTTCTTGAACCAAAAGAGTGATGGTGTAGTCCTTCTTAGGATCAGCATGATCAATTAATGATTGAATTGAAACAAATGCATATGGTGTGTAGTTATCACTGATAGTGTAAAAAACAGGGATAGTTTTCAAAATGGTTCCTCCAAGTATTATTCTTTCAAGTTATCGCGAATTTTGAGATATTCGTTGAGCATATCGTCGTATTCATGTAGATGCAGTACGCTGTGCACACGAGCTACGTCCCATGGCTTAACTGTTTGGGTATGGAAGTAGGGCCAGAAACGAAAACTAGTGGTAAAGTGTTGAATCTTGGTATCTTTTTGCAGGCGATATTGTTCGTTGTAGCGACGAGGTACGACACGTTTTGCAACGGCCAGTTTGTTAATTGCGGACTGGTCGGGCAGGAACATCTTCTTGGTTTGCATCATGTCTCTGACTTTGGCAAAAAGACCAGTTTGCTTGATCTTAACCATATTCAAAAGCAAAACACCGGAATTTAGGTAATCAAAGACGCGCTTAGTTTTGACATTGTGGAAGAAGAATCTGCCCCAGTAGTCGAGCACGCCGACGAGTTCGATACCCTTGATGTTTTGCTTGTAAAAAGCAGTGATGTCGCCGCGAATGACGATATCGTCATCTAGGTAAAGAATGCGGTCAGGGATCTGTGGTAATTCATCCGCAAATAGACGCAACATGGCATAAGGCGTAAAACGCGTATTCATGTTAGCTGTAGGTGGCTGCTTGATAAATAGATCAGTGCAGTCGATCAACTCCAGCGTATTTTTAGGGTTTGCTTTAACTAATAAGGAACGGATATAGTCTGCGGCATGTTCAGAGAAGGGATGATATTTGCGTTCATCGCTGTGAGCTTCCATGGTTAAAATGTAGAGGTGCAGCTCTTTAGCACCAGAGTTCTTTAATAAAGATAGTGTGGAGATTAAAACGCCGTCTTCTGCGTTTTCGTCCCCGCAAAAAAGTATGTTCATAATTACTCCTGTTTAGTAGTATCCGAATTTACTAATCTGTATATTCTATATGATACCATGTAGAATTCATTTTTCTGAATGGAGGGCTGAAGTCGATGAAAATTTCAGAGGCTTTGAGGAAAGAACGAAAATCGTTAGGATTGACACAAGGTCAAATGATTAAAGGAAGCAAAATATCTGTTACTCATTATTCTAAAATGGAAAATGGACAAAATAGAATTTTTATTGATGATTTGATTTTAATTTTACAGTTACGTGGAATATCAATTACTCAATTTTTTAAAAAGTATTTTCCATCAAATGATGACATAGATTACTCCCAAATATCTCAAGAATTAAATTAAGCTTTTTATGATAATGATGTAAAAAAAGCTAAAGAGTTAAAGCTGAAAATTTTGAATACTAAGCATATGTCAACAGAATTAAGAGATAGGGCAAACTTGATCATAGCTGTACTAAATTCAAAGGATGATAAAACAGATATTGCGGCAGTTAAACAAGCTATGCATGACTTTTTTAAGCATCAGGAATGGATGAATGATGAAAATGCTATTGTACTTTTGAGTAATTCTATTCGAAAAGACAATCTAAATGATGTCACACCTTTAGTAATGATGTTAATTAGGTAACTAAAACTTTTAAAGACAAGCTAATAAGGTTAAGAAGCAAAAATGTTTCTTAACCTTATTTTTTGATATATTGGCAATATTCATAATCGCTGAGCTTAGCTCGGTCAATTAATGTCTTTTGAATTTCATCGTGGAGCTTATTTTGGGCTTCCTTACGGCTTAAAGTTTGATCCGGGTAAAATGGTCCGTCGATATAAACAACTGCGCGAGGGCGCTTTCCAAAGCGTCTTTTATGGTAGGTTTTGGTCATAACGAAACTTGGCGCGTTCAGTTGATCAGGAAAGTGCATGCTGGTTGCGTCAAAGGGACGAATTTTGGTGTAGTAGGGCCAAACGTGGGCTTCTGGGTAGATTAGAACTTCACCTTTTTTATCTTTGATCACGGTTTTGATAGCCTTGATCAGCTTGACCGACTGTTTTAAGTCTTTACCAACGGGAAGGCCACCGTAGCGTACCAGGTATTTGCCGATGAAGGGGATGCCCCAGTTGGCTTGACCTGCGATAGCGTAGAAGTTCTTAATTGGAAAAATCGTAAGGGATGTAAAAACATCGCCCATTGGTCTGGTATGGTTGCCGTAGATGAAGTAGCCACCGTCGACTTGCTTGAGTTTTTCTTTGCCGATTACCTTCACGTTGTCGAAAAAGCGAAAAACGATCCAGCCGAAGCCGGCGGCAAGACGACGAGCGATGGCGGACCAAATTTTAGCACCGCGGGAAGTAGGTAAAATTACGTAGTCGACTGGTAGGCTGAAGTTTTGATCGTGGCTGTCGACCACATCGTCGGTAGTTTGATGATAATAGTAAATTCGTTTCATTCTTATTCCTTCAAGTGGGTATGAACTAATCTTATCATGAAAAACTTTAAGCTAAAAAAGATGCATTTAATTCAATCATAGAAAACATTCTCCACGTATTTCAAAATATTAAATAAGTATTTTTACTAAAAATGTGTTGATAATATTAGTTTATAGACGTAGTATAAGAACTGTCAACGAGATATGAAAGAAATAAGAAAAGAGCCTAGAAACACGTGTGTAAGTAAGAAAGGAATCATGTGCTTAAGGTTATTTCTTATACCATCATATTAGTATAAATACTAATATCAGTCAACAGATATTAGTATTAAGTTGATAAATTTTTTATAAAGAGGTGGTGCCAATGGCTGTGTAATAAAGAAAAAAGAGGTGAGGAAAGAATCATGGATATACATGATTACGTTGAATTAATAGCTCTAGCGTTTTGGATTATTAGTGTTGTAAGTGTCGGTATCTTGAGTCATGTTCACTTTAAGAATAAGAGGCTGGAACAGTTTCGTATTACTGCTGATGATCTGATGAAAAATTACGTTGGTTTGTACAACAAAGAAAGCTTAGCCAGCGACCAAAAAATCAATCGGATTGTCAATGCAGTAGTAGACGGACTAGAAGCTAAAGGTTTTAAAGTGGAAGACCAAGATGTAAAGGATATTTTTGCAAAGGTCGCAAAAATTATTAATGAAAATTCTTCTAAGTAGGAAGATAGAGATTTTTTCGGAGGTTTTTCTACGTAAAGTCAAGCATAATAAGAAGTTTGGCTTCATTTTTTAT
>NZ_AZEL01000013.1 GCF_001434975.1 Lactobacillus gallinarum DSM 10532 = JCM 2011 | reverse complement strand
TTGCCAAAAATTTTAGCTTTGATTGCTTGGCCGGTTGGAGTGCCAGCTAAGCCGCCGATTCCGGTTTCGCGGAGGGATGCTGGCATTTGATGACCAACTTTTTTCATGGCGTCGATACATTCGTCGGCCGGAATTACACTGGTGCATCCCGCAAGCGCCATGTCTGCCGAAATTAAAGCATTGCCTGCACCGATTGCATTCCTCTTAACGCAAGGAACTTCAACCAAGCCAGCGATTGGGTCGCAGACTAGACCGAGCAAGTTAGACATTGCAATCGACATTGCTTGTGCGCTCTGCTCAGCACTGCCACTAGCTGCCTCAACTGCAGCAGCGGCGCCCATGGCAGATGCACTACCAACTTCGGCTTGGCAGCCACCGGTTGCGCCGGCAATTTCTGCGTTATTGGCAATAACAAGGCCGAATCCACCAGCAGTAAAAAGAAAGCGAATCATTTGCTCCTCAGTTAAGTTGAGTCGTTTTTCTAATAAAAACAAGACACCAGGCAAGATACCAGAGGAGCCAGCTGTTGGCGTAGCACAAATGACACCCATTGCCGCATTAACTTCGTTAGTTGCAACAGCATTCTGTACGGCAGTCATGATCGTGTCGCCAGAAAGGGTGTGGCCTTTCTCAATATATTTCTTGATCTTCACGGCCTCACCGCCAGTTAAGCCGGTGCTAGAAAACACACCATTACCGCCGCGACCTTTTTTAACCGCATCGCGCATAGTCTGTAAATTATATTTCATCTTATTCCAGATCTTCTCACGAGGTTGACCTGACATTTTGCATTCTTGCTCAATGATCAATTTAGAGATAGGTTTGCCTGTTTTTTCGGAGTCTGCAACAATTTCTTTAATGTGGTTGTACATGATTTCTTCCTATCTATAAACAAATGATGTGAGGATATTTCCTCCGTAATTCACTAGTTAAGGCTGGTTTGAAGTAATTTTGGATATCGTACTCATAGATGTAACAAGCGTGCGACTTGTAGATTCTTTTTTCCTTAAAAGGGGCCTTGAGTTTCAAAAAGTCAGATAAGGATCTCTCGTGATTAAGTTTTCTCTCAAAATCAACTAAGATCACGATTGGTAGAGAACCAGCTGGCTTGATGTTGATGCTGTGTAAGACGATCTCGCGCACTTCGATGGCACCGCCACCGATAGAGCAGCCTGATAATTGGGCCTTCTTTTCACCATCTGACATGTCCAAAATCGCAGTGTTAGGGTGGCCGATGGGGCTTTAGCCTTATTCTTCAACAAAGCGAATATCGATTCCGCGTTGGCGCGCAATCTCAGGTGCTCGCGGCACACGCAAATCCTCTGTAGTAAAGCCCAAGATTCCTGCAGCGATGGCATAGTCAGTACCATGTCCGCGGTGCGTTTGCGCAAAAGAGCCATAATAATGAACAGTAACTTTTTTAGGTACGCCGCCGAACAAGCGGTTTCCTTCATGGCCAATGGCTACGGCACCGGCAGTGTGTGAGCTTGACGGTCCGACCATGACAGGTCCGATGATGTCAAAGACGCTCTTGTAACGATTCCCCATTGTAATATCCCCTAATGTATTATAATTTTCGTTTCTCATTATAACTGATAATGGGAAATTGATAAGTGAAGATTGCGATGATTTTCAATCTTTTGAGAAATAGAGTAATCGTAATTGCTGAAATCTAACTGAAATAAAAATTTTTTATTCTTATACATTTTCAGTATAATTTAGTAGCATAATAAAGATCGTTTTTAGAGAAGGATAAATTATGACTGACGAAAAAGACAAATTGAAGCAAAATTTAGAGAAGGTTGCTGAAGAACGCGGCGACCAGCAAGCAGTATCTTATCAAGACTTGTTCAGTCCAATGTTCATGCAAAAGAATACCAGCTTTGCTACGATTGATGTGTTTGTAAGAGAACTTGGCTTGAAGGACTTCCAAGAGATCGAAAAGATTGATGACAAAGTAATCGACGATTTTGTCAAAAAAGAGACGAAATTTAATAATTGGCAAGAAATGCAACAGCGTGCGGTAAGCGAATACATGACTAGCTTATTTTAATAAAAAGTAACCCATAAAGTCGGTTATTAGTTGATAAGAATTGTATCATTAATATAGTAGTAAATACGCGTGGTGCTAGTTAAATCGTTCTAGACAATAAGCCAAATTATAAGCTAAAATTGCAATTTCCAACCGGCTTTGAAAGCCTATCAGACTACGTGCTCGATTGTTCTCGGCATTGTAATAGGTCAGAAGCGAAAAGTCGCTTTCAATTGTTCTGCGAATAGCCATCAATTGATGATCATTGTGCTTTTTAGCTCCTGTCATATTTTTAGGATATGGTGTCCAAAGTTCGTAACCCATTTGTTTTAGCTGTTGATGCAGTTCTTTGCCTAAATAGCCTTCGTCGCCAAGAAGATAGTAATTAGATGGATGGGTATTTTCCATCAGTTCAACTGTCTCCCTGGCATCATGAACTTTGAAACCATAGAAGTAAATTTTCTTGGTGGCCTTATAACCAATGTTGGCATAACCGCGAAAAATTTTAGCACGATAGTTTCGAATTGGTCGGCAAACAGGTACCGGAAAGCTGTCAATGATCAAGAATTGTCCATTCAGGTCAACCTTTTTATTCATTTCTTGCCGTATCTGATAAATCAATTGCAATAGCTGACGTGAACGCCGATTAAAACGTGAGTGTGATAAACAATTGAAACATTCACAGAATCTTCTTTGTGATTCAATTCCTGTCTTAGCTTGCCAGATAAGTAAAGCCAAAATCAGACTGTCCGTAGTTTTAATTTGATCAATATTTCGCCGATGAGTAAACTCAGCCGGTGCATACAAACGATACCAGTGCCGACAAATTATCACTAAATCTTTAAAACTAACTTGTCTTAGGGTGGCTAAAACGCTTAAGCTTAAGGCAGTTCAATCAGATCAGACTCTTTTCTTTTTGATACTACAACTTGAGTCTAGTCCGATTGGACTTTTTTATTAACTAAAACGATTTAACTAGCACCACGCGTAATATAATTAAAAATCATGAATTGGAGGGGAAAATATGAATGAGGTGATTTTGCCGCGCAAACGCTGGCAACAGATCTTTAACGTGCAAATGATTTTTGCACTAATCGTAACAATTTTAGAAATGATTCCTAAGCGAGGACACACTGCAGGTAATATTTTTCAGTTAGTATTCTTATGCTTAGTCATTGGTTTAAATTTTTATGTTCAATTTAAGCGTAAAAATCCTAGCAAGCTTAATCATGAGATTACTCGCTGGATAACTCTCTGGCTGTTTAGCGGTTATTTCATTGATGTCTGGTTAGCAACGGGTAATTATTTATTACTTTTCAAATTTCTTGCCCCATGCCCATGGATCTTCGTGCCAGGTCCTCAAGACATTGTATTGTTTGCTTGAGATATGGCCTGATTCATTTTCCTTCTTAAGAAGTTCTGGGTAAGAAAGAAGTGGAGCATATTTAACGCCGCTCTTGGCAAAGTTTTCTTTTGCGTCTGGCAAGTAGTAGGTGAAGATTGAAGATACGCCGATTACGTTGCCACCGTCTTTTTCAGTTGCCTTAACAGCGTTCAAAACTGAACCACCAGTAGTGATCAAGTCGTCGATTAAAACAATCTTATCATCCTTTGAGAAACGACCTTCAATTTGACGACCCTTACCGTGATCCTTTGGCTTTGGACGAACATAAATCATTGGAAGGTGTAACTTGTCAGCAACCCAAGCTGCGTGAGGGATGCCGGCAGTTGCAACACCACCGATAATGGTTGCTTCAGGGAATTCCTTGGCAATCAAGTTGGCTAAGTCGCTGGCAATCATGTCGCGTAATTCTGGGTAAGATACAGTCAAACGCAAGTCAGTGTAGATTGGTGAAAGCATCCCACTAGCATAAGTAAATGGCTTGTCAGGTGAGATAGTGATGATTTTTTCTTGGATAAGTTGAGAAATAATTTGATCTTTATGCATTTTAATTAAACTCCTTCTTGATTGCTTCATAAGCAGCTTCTGGATCACTGGCTAAAGTGATAGGGCGGCCAACGACGATTGCGCTTGAACCCCATGCCTTGGCATCGGCTGGTGTTGCGACCCTTGATTGGTCATCCTTGGCGTTGCCCTTTGGACGAATACCAGGAGTGACGTACAGGAAGTCATCACCGATTGCTTCGTGCAATTCTTTTACTTCAAGTGGTGAGCAGATAACACCATCAGCACCAGAATTTTTAGCCATCTTTGCAAGGCTGAGTACTTGTTTATCCATTGGTAAAGAACAGTTTTGTTCGTGAGCTAAAACTTCGTCTGAAATTGAAGTCAATTCAGTTACGGCTAAAAGTTCTGGTACGCTGTGACCAGCAGGTGTTCCTGCAATTAAACCATCTTTAGCGGCCTTGATCATTTGGCTGCCACCAAGTGCGTGAACCGTAGTAAAGGTGATGCCGAGTTTTGCCAAAGCCTTTGCACCGTTATAAACAGTGTTTGGAATGTCATGCATCTTAAGGTCTAAGAAGATCTTGTAGCCTTGATCAGCTAATTTTTTAACTACATCAATGCCGGCATTATAGAACAATTCCATGCCAACTTTGATAAATACGTTTTCCGGTTTGCCTAGTTTTGACAAAATTTCGTGTAATTTTTCTTCATTGTCCAAATCGAGGGCAACGATAACAGGTCTAGTCATTTTTCCTCCACAAAAAAAGTCTATACGTGGCGCAGAGAGACACCAGGTATAGACTTTCCCCAGATAATTTAAGTCAATATTTTGAACTTGCGGTCTCTCTGTACCGTTTAAAGTTTGATCAAAACGAAGTTTAACACCATCGAAAATAAAATACAAATAAAATTTTAGACTTTTAAAAATCAAAAAAGGCGTGTACAATCTGTTCTAAAAAATAAGCGAATGTCCGTGAGCATTCATTTTTGGAGGAAAATTATGACAAATACACGCGTAAAGTTACCAGGATTAAATTTGAAGAACCCGGTGATGCCAGCAAGTGGTACCTTTGGTTTTGGCGATGTGCCAGCAGCTAAGAAGTTCGATTTGAATGACTTAGGTGCAATGGTAATTAAGACAACCACGCCACACGCAACAACAGGTAATCCGCAACCTCAGATCGCTGTTTTAGACGATGGGGTACTTAACTCAGTTGGTTTAACTAATCCTGGTGTTGACGCAGTAATTAGTGAAAAATTAACACCGCTTAGAAAGCAATATCCAGACTTGCCAATTATGGCTAGTGTGGGTGGCGACAGTGAAGATGACTATGTTGAAGTTGCAAAGAAGTTATCTGATTCAGGATTAGTCAACGCACTAGAGATCAACGTTTCTTGCCCTAACGTTGATCGCGGCGGCATGAGTTTTGGTGTGCATCCCGACGTAGTTGAAGAATTAACCAAAAAAATCAAAAACGTGGTTAACGTTCCAATCTACGTCAAATTAACGCCAAACGTAACTGATGTCGTTACTATCGCAAAAGCTGCCGAAAAGGGCGGTGCAGATGGTATTTCCATGATCAACACTTTGCTTGGCATGGAAATCGATGTGAAAACTAGAAAGCCAGTCCTTGGTCACAACATGGGCGGTTTGTCAGGTGAAGCTGTGAGACCGGTTGCTCTTCGCATGATTGCGCGGGTTCACCAAGCAGTCGATTTACCAATCATTGGTATGGGTGGAATTAGCTCAGCTGAAGACGTCGTTAAATTCATGCTTGCCGGTGCAAGTGCCGTAGCAGTAGGTACTGCACACTTCCACGACAGCATCGCATCCAAGCATATCGCTGATAGTTTACCTGCAGAACTTGAAGAATTAGGCGTCGATGATATCAATGATTTAGTTGGACAAGTTAAACTTAATTAATCCCTTGACAAACGCTGTCATTTACAGTAACTTTAAAGCAATGAATGTCCTTTAAAATTAGTCCCGTGAGGCTAGCAAGGCAGGCTTAAATTAAGTTTCGACTTTACAGAAAGCTCCTAGTCTCAGAGAAGAATGGGAGCTCTTTTAATGGGCAAAAATTAGGAGGCTATTAAATTGGCAAAAGAAATTTGGGATGCACTTGCAATGAAGCGTGCGCTTACGCGTATTACTTACGAAATCATCGAACAAAATAAGGGTACCGATGATTTAGTATTAGTTGGAATTAAGACGCGTGGCGTTTACTTGGCTAACCGCATCCATGACAGAATTCAAAAACTTGAAGGTGTTGATGTTCCAGTTGGTCAACTTGACATCACCCTTTACCGTGATGATCGTCATGATGCATCCTTAAAGCAAGATCCAGTTGTTAACTCTGATCAAGTTGGTGTTAACATCGATGACAAGCACGTTGTCTTGATCGACGATGTTATTTACACTGGTAGAACAATTAGAGCTGCGATGGATGCTTTGATGCACGTTGGTCGACCAAGTTCGATCAGAGTGGCAGTTTTGGTTGACCGTGGTCACCGTGAATTGCCAATCCGTGCCGACTTTGTTGGTAAAAACATTCCAACTTCTGCCGACGAACAAGTCGCTGTTAATGTAGTTGAAAAGGACGGCAAAGATTCAGTTGAATTGAAGGCTTTGCCAAAATAAAAAATAGAAAAAGTAAATAATTCAACCATTTAATTGACTCCAGAGAGGGCCAGAAGGGTTGCTTAGTTTTTCGTATACAAAAGTGCGAAGAAAAAGCCTGGAGCAATTAAATGCTTCAGGCTTTTTTGATAGAAAGAATAGAAAATGGAAAATTTAAATCTTGTCAGTTTACCACATTTTGTTAGTGTTGAAAATTTGCATGTCGATGAAGTTGAAGCTTTAATCAAACGAGCTGAATACTTCAAAAAGGGTGGCGCAACACCTCGCTTAACTAAGCCGGTTTACGTAACCAACATGTTTTTCGAAGACTCAAGCAGAACGCATACGAGTTTTGAAATGGCTGAAAGAAAATTGGGCTTAACAGTTATCCCATTTGATCCAGCTCACTCATCTGTTAACAAAGGTGAAACTTTATACGACACTTCATTAATCATGAACGCTTTGGGCGTCGATCTTGAAGTGATCCGCCACTCACAAAATGAATACTACAACGATTTGATCAACTTGAAAGAACACCAACACTTAAACATCGGTGTGATCAACGCAGGTGATGGCAGCGGCCAACACCCAAGTCAATGTATGCTCGACATGATGACTATTCACGAACACTTCGGCCACTTTAAGGGCTTGAAGGTAGCCATCGTCGGCGACATCACTAACTCAAGAGTGGCTAAGAGTAACATGGAACTTCTTACTAGATTAGGTGCAGAAGTTTACTTCTCAGGTCCAAGCTACTGGTACGACAAAAAATTTGATAAATACGGTAAGTATGAAGAATTAGATAAATTAATCCCTGACATGGATGTCATGATGCTTTTAAGAGTACAACATGAACGTCACGCAGGTGATCCTAATGAAAAGAAATTTGATGCTAAAGCTTACCATGAAAAATACGGCATCAACCATAAACGCTACAACGAATTAAAGCCTGACACAATCATCATGCATCCAGGTCCAATCAACCACGACGTTGAACTTAGCGGTGACTTGGTAGAAAGCGACAAGTGCATGTTTGTCCGTCAAATGCAAAATGGTGTATTTATGAGAATGGCCATGATTGAAGCAGTATTACGCGGAAGAAAGCTCGGAGGTCTCGAATAATGACAACAGTAATTAAGAACGGTACCGTTTATCAAAATGGTCACTTAGTTAAAGCAGACGTTTTAATTGAAAATGACAAAATTAAGGCAATCGGTACTGATTTAACAGGCGATAAAGTAATTGATACCAAAGGCAAGTTGGTTAGCCCAGGTTTAGTTGATGTCCACGTTCACTACCGTGATCCTGGTCAAACATATAAGGAAGATATTAGAACAGGTAGTGAAGCAGCTGCCCGCGGCGGCTTTACCACAGTAGGTGCTATGCCTAACGTAACTCCTGTGCCTAACACTCCAGAATTAATGGAGAAAATGGTTGAGGAAAACAAGGAAAAAGGCGTAGTTCACATTTTCCAATATGGTCCAATCACCGATGATGAGACAACCGATGTCATTCCTGACTATGCAGCCTTGAAAAAAGCTGGTGCCTTTGCTTTGAGTAACGATGGCCACGGTGTACAAACAGCTCAAACCATGTACTTGGCTATGCAAAAAGCTAAGGAAAATAACTTGATCGTTGCGACCCACGCACAAGACGATTCACTCTTTAATCACGGTACCGTTAACGCAGGTAAGACTGCAGAAAGATTGAACTTACCACCTGTCACTGAACTTGCTGAAACCACGCAGATTGCTCGTGACTTGCTCTTGGCTCAAAAGACTGGCGTTCACTACCACATCTGCCACGTTTCAACTAAGACTAGCGTTGAACTTGTCCGCATGGCAAAGGCTCGCGGAATCAATGTTACTTGTGAAGTTGCTCCTCACCACATTCTTTTAACCGGTGAAGATATTCCAAAAGACAACGGCTACTTCAAGATGAACCCACCACTAAGAACTAAGGAAGATCAAGCAGCACTTTTAGTAGGACTTCTTGATGGCACAATTGATCTGATTGCTACTGACCATGCGCCCCATGCTAAGAAAGAAAAGCAAGGCGGAATGAAAGGTGCGGCTTTTGGTATCACAGGTAGTGAAACTGCCTTCAGTACGCTATATACTAAGTTTGTAAAGAACGAAAAAGTCTTTACTCTCGAACAATTATTGTCATGGCTTAGCGATAAACCAGCTAAGACCTTTGGTCTTAAAGACGCCGGCGTTCTTGAACCAGGCAAGCCAGCTGATATCGCAATCTTTGATTTGGAACATGAAAAAGAAATCAAGGAAGCAGACTTCAAGTCTAAGGGAGTTAACACTCCATTTACCGGCCACAAGGTTTATGGCTCAACTGTGATGACAATGGTTGACGGTAAAGTTGTCTACCAGGAGGGAGCAGAGTAAATGTCAATGCGCTATTTAATTTTAGAAGACGGTAGTGTTTATGCCGGTGAAGGCTTTGGCGCCGATCGTGAAACAACCGGTGAAGTTGTATTCACAACAGGGATGACCGGCTATCAAGAAGCAATTACTGATCAAAGTTATGCAGACCAAATTTTGGTTTTCACTAACCCATTGATTGGTAACTACGGGATTACTTTAGCCGACTATGAATCACTTGAACCAAAGATCAAGGGCGTGATTTGCCACCAAGTAGCACGTCACCCAGATAACTGGAGAATGCAAACTACTTTGCCTAAATTCTTAGAGCACTTGGATATCCCAGGTATTCAAGGCATCGATACACGTGCTTTAGTTAAAAAGCTCCGTGTTCACGGTACTTTAAGAGGTAAGATTGTAGATTCTAAGGAAGATGTAGAAAAGATCACCAAGATTTTACAAACTGAAAATGTAACTCAAGGCATAATCAGCCGCGTATCAACTAAGAGTCCATATCCGGTTCCAGGTTCAAAGCGCAACATCGTAGTGATCGACTTTGGTATCAAGCACAGTATTTTACGTGAACTTGCCGAACGTGACTGTAACTGTATCGTCTTGCCATATACTGCAACTGCTGAAGAAGTCTTAAACCTTCATCCAGATGGTGTTCTTCTTTCAAACGGCCCTGGTGACCCAGAAGAAATGGCCGCAAATGGTGCTACAAACATGGTTCGTGAAGTAGAAAAATATGTGCCATTGATGGGTATTTGTATGGGACACCAAGTCTTTGCTTTAGCCAACGGTGCTAAGACCTACAAGATGAAGTTCGGTCACCGTGGTTTCAACCACCCAGTTCGTGAAATTGCTACGGGCAACATCGGCTTTACTTCACAAAACCACGGCTATGCTGTAGATGCTGACTCAGTTGATAAAGACAACTTAATGATTACTCACGTTGAAGTAAACGACGGTACTGTTGAAGGTCTTCGCCACAAAAAGTATCCAGCATTTTCAGTACAGTTCCACCCAGATGCAACTCCAGGACCACACGATGAGGTTTCACTATTTGATGACTTTATGTCAATGATTGACCAAAGAAAGGAAGAAGAGCGTCATGCCTAAGAGAAAAGATATTCATAAGATTATGGTGATTGGTTCTGGTCCAATTATTATTGGTCAGGCCGCAGAATTTGACTATTCTGGTACTCAGGCTTGTTTGGCTCTTCGCGAAGAAGGTTACGAAGTTGTTTTGGTTAACTCCAACCCAGCAACTATCATGACTGATACGACAATCGCTGACAAAGTCTACATTGAACCTTTGACTGTTGAATCAATTTCAAGAATCATTCGTCAAGAATACCCAGATGCTATTTTGCCAACCTTGGGTGGTCAAGTAGGTTTAAATATGGCATTGGCTCTTGCAAAAACTGGTATCTTGGATGAACTTCACATTGAACTTTTGGGTACTAAGCTTGATTCAATTGAACAAGCTGAAGACCGTGAGAAGTTCAAGGAATTATGTAAGAAGTTAGGCGAACCTGTGCCACCATCAAAGACTGTTAATACAGTTAAAGATGCTTTGGCATTTGGTGACGAAATTGGCTACCCAATCATTGTACGTCCTGCCTTCACAATGGGTGGTACTGGTGGTGGTATTTGTCACAACCGTGAAGAATTAGCTGAAATTGCAAAGAACGGTTTGGAACTTTCACCAGTAACTGAATGTTTGATTGAAAAATCCATTGCTGGTTACAAGGAAATCGAATTTGAAGTAATGCGTGACCACGATGACAATGCGATGATCGTCTGCTGTATGGAAAACTTCGATCCAGTTGGTATTCACACCGGTGACTCAATTGTCTTCTCACCAAGTCAAACCTTGTCAGACAAGGAATACCAAATGCTTCGTGATTGTTCACTCCGTTTGATTCGTGCGCTTAAGATTGAAGGGGGATGTAACGTACAGCTTGCCCTTGATCCTAAAAGCTTTAACTATGACGTTATCGAAGTTAATCCAAGAGTTTCTAGATCAAGCGCCTTGGCTTCAAAGGCTACTGGTTATCCAATTGCTAAGATGGCTGCCAAGATTGCCGTTGGTATGACTTTGGACGAAATCAAGAACCCTATAACTGGTACTACTTATGCCGAATTTGAACCAGCTCTTGATTACGTTGTCTGCAAGATCCCTCGCTGGCCATTCGATAAGTTCCCTAAGGCTGACAGAGTTTTAGGTACTCAAATGAAGGCTACCGGTGAAGTTATGGCCATCGGTAGAACCGCAGAAGAAGCTATGCAAAAGGCTGTTAGATCTCTTGAAATCGATGAAAAGGATCTTTACTCTGAAGAAGCTCATGTAGCTAGTGATGATAAGCTTGAACAAAAACTAGTAAAAGCACAAGACGACCGTTTATTCTACTTAGCTGAAGCATTCAGACGTGGCTATACATTGGAAGATGTGCATGAATTAACTAAGATTAACTTCTACTTCTTGGATATCGTAAAGCACATGGTCGAAATGGAAAAGACTTTGCAAGAAAACAAAGACGATGTAGATACACTGCGCCTTGCTAAGAAATACGGCTTCAGCGATCCAACCATTGCCAACTTGTGGGGCGAAACCGCAGATGATGTAAGAAACTTCAGAAAAGCTAACGGCATCATTCCAGTCTACAAGATGGTTGATACCTGTGCCGCAGAATTTGAATCAAAGACCCCATACTTCTACTCAACTTATGATGCAGAAAACGAATCACATAAGTCAGGTAAGAAATCAGTTGTCGTAATTGGTTCAGGCCCAATCAGAATCGGTCAAGGTGTAGAATTTGACTACGCAACTGTTCACTGTGTTAAGGCTTTACAAAAGATGGGTTATGAAGCTATTGTTATTAACTCAAACCCTGAAACTGTTTCAACTGACTTCTCAGTCTCTGACAAGCTTTACTTTGAACCATTGACTCTTGAAGATGTTTTGAACGTCTGTGACTTGGAAAAGCCAGTAGGTACAATCGTTCAATTCGGTGGTCAAACTTCAATCAACTTGGCAGCTGGTCTTGAAAAGCATGGCGTTAAGATCTTGGGTACCGAGGTTAAGGACGTTAACCGTGCAGAAGACCGTGAGTTATTCGATGAAATCATCAAGGACTTGAAGCTTAACCAACCAAAGGGTTTAACTGCAACTACTCACGAAGGCGTTATCGAAGCTGCAGAAAAATTAGGCTACCCAGTTTTGGTTCGTCCAAGTTATGTCTTGGGTGGTAAGGCAATGGAAATTGTCTACAGCAAGGATGAACTTGAAGAATACTTGCAAGACCACGTAGATATTGCGGCTGATCACCCGATCTTGGTCGATGACTACTTGGATGGTCGTGAATGTGATGTTGATGCGATCTGTGACGGTAAGGATGTGCTTTTACCAGGTATTATGGAACACATCGAACACGCTGGTGTTCACTCAGGTGACTCAATGGCAGTTTACCCACCACAAACCTTCACTGAAGAAGTTAAGGAAAAGATTACCGACGTAACTAGAAAATTGGCTTTGACTCTGAACTGTAAGGGAATTATGAACATCCAGTTTATTGTGCGCGATGGGGATGTCTATGTAATTGAGGTAAATCCGCGAGCAAGTAGAACTGTTCCATTCTTGAGTAAGATTACTGGTATTGAAATGGCTCAAGTTGCTACGCATGTAATTATGGGTGAAACCTTGGCTGAACAAGGCTACAGTGATGGCTTGGCACCAGAACCGGATATGATCTCAGTTAAGGCACCAGTCTTCAGCTTTAGTAAGTTAGCTGATGTTGACTCATACTTGGGACCAGAAATGAAATCAACTGGTGAAGTAATGGGTAGTGATCATACTTTTGCCAAGGCATTATACAAGGCATTTGCGGGTGCTAAGATGCAATTACCTGAGAATGGCAATGTTCTTCTTACTATTGAAGATAGAGATAAAGAAAAGATTTTGCCAATTGCGAAGCGCTTTGCACGAATTGGTTACAGAATCTTTGCAACTAAGGGTACAGCCAACTTCCTTAAAAAGAACGACTTGCACGTAGAACTCGTGACGAAAGTACATGATGATGAACATGCTGACGATAACATCCTGAACGAATTACGCGATGGTCAAATTGATTTAGTGATCAATACGATGGGACATGATATTGAAAAGAATTCAGATGGCTTCATTATTAGACAAATGGCAATCCAACAAAACGTTCCGTTATTAACAGCTTTGGACACTGCGGATGCCTTGCTTAAATCGCTAGAAAATATATCATTTGCGACTAAGAGTTTGGATTAAAGGTAAATAAGAAGTAAAAAAGATGATCGAAAGATCATCTTTTTTAACTCGCACTTATTTTTCGTTTGCAACGTATCCGCTTTCATTGATACAATGCTCCTTGTAACTTTTTTACAAATATAGGGGAGAAAAATAATGAGTTATTTATTTCTATTCATTCCAGCAATCGGCTGGGGACTTATGCCGATGTTCGTTGCTGGGGTCAAGAAGAGTAACATTTACCACCAAATTTTAGGTACTGTGCTCGGTGCATTTATCTTTGGTGCTGTAATGACTCTCATTAAACGTCCAACTTTTGATGGCACTACATTTATGTTAGCAATGCTTGCTGGAGCTGCCTGGGTAATTGGTCAGGTCGGACAGTATTACAGTTATTCTAAAGTTGGTGTTTCTGAAACAATGCCAATTTCAACCGGTTTGCAATTAATTGGTGTACCACTTGTCGGAGTATTAATCTTCGGTGAATGGGCAAGTACTCAATCTAAGATCTTTGGTTTCTTAGGTATTTTGGCCTTGATCATCGGTGTTGCATGTACTTCATTGACTGATAAGGGTACTGCCGAAGGTGGCAAGAAGAACCAAACAACTACTATGATTGTTTTGGTTTTGACTACTTTGGGTTACATCACATCAAGCTCAATTCCTAAGGCTTTGAAGGGTGATAACACCATGATTTTCTTCGGTGAAACCATTGGTATGTTGATCACCACTGTGATTTACTTACTTGCAACTAAGAAAGTTGACGTTGTTAAAGAAAAGGAAAGCTACCAAGTTATTCCTGCAGGTTTGATTTATGCCGTAGCTGCACTTGCATATATCGTTTCAGTAAAGATGAACGGTGTTAACTTAGCTTTCGTTATGTCACAACTTTGCGTGGTTATTTCAACTCTTGGTGGTATTATCTTCTTACATGAACAAAAGACCAGGAAGGGTTACATCTATACTGCAATTGGTTTGGTATTAATTGTAGCTGGTGCTGTTTTAACTTCAGTATTTTAACAAATTGGCAACAGATGTCTAATTTAGATATCTGTTGCTTTTTTTATCTACTTAGTAAGCAAATGAATTAAAATAGTAAGAAACAAGAAAAGTAAAAGTTAGGAGCCTCTTCTATGAATGACAACGTTGTATATGTAATCTGTGCACGGCGATATGCTAAAAATGGTGAGGTAATTGAACAAAACGTCCATGTTTATAGTTCATATCAAAATGTGATTGCCGCCTTTAAGCCATTTTTAGATATGCCAAATAAAGAAGTACATATGAATGGCAAAGATGAAATGCTGCAAGTAAGAATCTATGATCCTGCTAATGAATTTTTGACTAGATATCGTTTCGATATCTATGAAAAGAAAATCGATAATTTCTTTCCAGGAGGAACGGAACATGTTTAATAAAGAAGAAGCGTTAAAAAAGTTAAGCGAAGAAGAATACAACGTTACCCAAAAAGCTGCGACCGAGTACCCTTTTACAGGAAAATATGATGATTTTTATGACAAAGGAATCTACGTTGATGTGGTGTCCGGTGAGCCGCTTTTCTCTAGTGAAGATAAATATGATGCAGGGTGCGGCTGGCCTAGCTTTACTAAACCGATTAAGAAATTGACATATCATCGTGATCAATCTCATGGAATGGAGCGAACAGAAGTGAAAAGCCCCGAAGCTGATTCACATTTGGGCCATGTCTTTACTGATGGACCAGTTGACAAGGGCGGCTTGCGTTACTGCATTAATTCGGCTGCGTTAAAATTCATTCCATATGATAAGCTTGATCAGGCAGGATACGGAGAATATAAAAAATTATTTGAATAATAAAAAAGACAGGTATTCAAACATGAATATCTGTCTCTTTCTTTACTATTAATTATTTTTCGTAAAACTTAATCTCGGTATTAGCTAAATCAATTGTGTAGGTCTCATCTTCAAGTGGACGCTTAGTCATGCCCTGATCAGTGGAATAAATAATCAAAGCAAGCTTGCTACCAGATGGGATAGTGTAGTAGGTAGGTTGAAGCAAGAAGTCTAAGTCATAAAACTTATCGGCATCGATTGCTTCAGGTTTCTTCATATCCTTAAAGTTTTGTAAATTCATGTGAGCCTTAGTGATTAACTTAGCCTTGGTCTTCTTGTCTGGAACAAATTCTTGCAAGGTATCAGTACCAAAACGGTAGCCTAATTCTTGTCCGCCGCGCATTAAGAACTTAGGAGTAGCAGTTAATCGTTGTCTTTCACCAAGTTCAACTAAAGCAACGGAGATTTCACCCTTTGGAAGGCTACCAGAGACTCTAACTTTGACTTCTGGGCGACCCACGATCGTAGTAGGATGAATAAATTCGTCTGTTTCAAAACGTAGGCTTGGTTTAGCCCATTTTTCATCGCCACAGATAAACTTGTATTGCCAGTCGCTTTCTGAGATACCAGATTTCTTAAATTCAGTGCCACCAACATCAGTGAAGCTCATCTTTGCCTTGCCGTTACCATCTTGGTAAAGTTCATGGTCATCTGTTGGATAGTAGATCTTTTCTTGACCTAATTCATCGCTCCAGTCTTTTTCTTCATGCCACTTATCAGCTTGCAGGTTATCTTGAATCATGACTGTTGGCCATTGATTGTAGGCATTGTTTTCTACGCCAAGGAGTTCATGAACAAACCAGAGGTTCATCAAGTCAGTAAAGTCAATGGAAACGAAGTTGTTCATGTTATAGTGCGGACCTTGGTGCAAGAAGAGGTGGTGCTTCATTGGCATCTTAGAAACGAGTTGCCAAATCTTGTAGACGTTCTTTGGCTTAACGTTCCAGTCGTTTAAACCATGAACTGAAATCCATGAGCACTTGATGCCATCTGCGTGATGACGGTAATTTCTTGCTTCCCAGAAGTCAGAATATTGACCAGTTTTACGGTCTTCTTTTTCAAGTAATTCCTTTTGCATCTTGTCGTATTCTGGCTTGATCTTAAGGTATGAACCAGCATCCCACAAGTTAGATTGACAAGTTTCAGCCAAAAGGTCGAGGTCTTCACCTTGGCAAGCCTCAGGAGCAATAACCAAACCGTGTTCACGGTAGTAGTCGTACCATGATGAAATAGCAGCTTCAGAAACAACAGTCTTCAGACCCTTGACGCCAGTAGTAGCAATGGCAATTTGCAAAGTACCAAGGTATGAACGACCAGTCATACCGATGTTGCCGTTGCACCAGTCAGCCTTAGTTTGAACAGTTCTGGTGCGGTCAGTGTAGGCAATACGATCGCCATGCAGCCATTCAATGACAGCTGCAGCTGATTCAGTTTCTTCAGGTGCACCGGTAATTCTGACACCGTCACTGCCGCGCGTACCGATGGCACCAGCAAAGACGCTAGCAAAACCACGAGCAAGCATATATTCGTTTAATGGGTAAGATGACTTGTGAACTGCTTCTTCTGTGGCTGGACGGCTTGAACCATCTGGCTTTTCAGCCTTAACGATTGGAGAGTGTTCATATTGTGGGTCGTTCCAAGTACTTGCATCGGACAAGTTTTCGTCGACGTTGTGGTTGCGCTTTTCATTGGCGATAATTCCACCGAAGTATGGGGATGCAGTGTAAAGAGCTGGTACTTTCAAGCCTTTGTTAGTTTCGGCAGGACGGAAAACAGTAACTTGAATCAAGTCGCTCTTGCCGTCGTGATCGGTGTCAAGGTCAGTTTCTACGTAAACGACTTCGCGGATTACCTTATTGGTGTCAAAGACAGGAATGGATTTACCGTTGAAGAACTTGAATTCGTTTTGGCCCCAGAATTGAGTGAAGTAACCTTTACCAGCCATTACATCAAGCAAGATTTGACCGTTCTTACTACGAGTATTGAGTAAACGGTAGAAGGCTGAGATCAATTTGTTGGTGTCGCTGATGTCTTGGACAAAGGGCAAGGCATTCTTTTGCATAAAACCAGTTGGGTCATCAAATTGGTAATCGTAGTGAACGTGGTAGCCAAGCAATTGCAAAGCAACGTTGTAGAATTGTTCGGTACCGATGGATTCAGGCTTTTCTTTTAAGAAATCTGTTAAAGTTTCATGATCCGAAACAGCAAATTCGTTGAGCTTGGCAGTTTTTGCAGCATCATTTTTTGCTTCAGCAATTGCATTTTTAACAAGTTTTGCGAGTAGGTCACTGAATGACCAATCTTCGTAGTTTCTAGGCAGGAAGTTGATGTCGATTAATTCTTTGACTTGTTGGTTGAAGCCAGTTTTGACGTAGGCATATTGATTGTATTTCATTTATTTCGCTCCTTTTTTCTTATTAATTATAGTTTACCTGTTTAAGGTGACAGCGCAATCAAAAAAGACGAGATCAAGTTAATTTTAGAGTTCTTTTATATAAGTATCAGAACACTTTTATTTTTAATTTGAAGAAAGAGTACTAATATAAAAATAGGAAAACATAATGAAAGGAATTGGAATTAATGAAGAAAGAGACTTTTAAGAAGACTACGGCTGCATTGTTGGTCGCGACGGCGGTTAGTAGCGGAATTTTTAGCGTAAAGACTACTGAAGTTAAGGCCAGCACTGGTGCACAAACGGCTTTGAAGAAATTAGATAAGGCCAGAGCAGCTGATAAAAAAACAAAAAACGCATTTAGAAAAGCTAAGGCATTGAAGCAAGACAATGCTATAAACCCTAAAGTGCCTAAAGCCGTGCTTGATCGAGACGATAGCGCATTTGATAAGGCAAAAGCAGATAAAATTAAAGCTGATCAAAATTTGGTTAAGGCAGAAACACAATATTCAATTGCGGAAGCTAAGAGGACTGCAGTTTTGCGTGGCAAGAAGTCAATAAGATTTGTCACGATTAATAAAAAGGGGAAGTTGGTTAAGAATTCACGCAAAGCTAAGCCAGGTGTTAAGTATCATGTAAATCGTTTGTTTAAGATGGGCAAGCGTAGTTACGTGGAAATTAAGTTGGGTCGTAAAAATTTGTTGCTTAATGCGAAGTACGTTGAATTTAAGTAACTTTTTAATGAATGGAGTCGGCGATTGTGTCGAACATTGCCAATTACACAAACACTTATGATATCCGTGGGCATGAGATCGAGATTACTGCACCCGCACGTTTTGATGATCAAACGCATAAAGTAATTCCTGATTTAGAATTGGATGATCAGGCCGCAAAGCTAGCGCTAGAGAAATTTCGTAAGATTTATGGTGTGGTATCATCTGAAAAAATGAAAAATTTACGAAAAAAATGGAACTTGAGCCAACGTAAATTTGCCAAGGTCTTAGGTTGGAGTCCTTCGACTGTTGCATTGTATGAAACTGGGGCAATACCTAATGTTAGCAACAATCGTTTGCTTAAGATTTTGATCAAAGACGATAAAGTAATGAAGGAATTTATCGAAGATAGTCAAAAGAATGAAATGTAACAAGAAAGCCACCTTTTTCGGTGGCTTTTTTGTTAAAAAATAAAAATCTTAAATGGCGTATAAACGTAAAGCAATGCTAGAACAACGACTACGATTAATTCAATCGTATTTCGCTTAGTTAGACGATCGTAATTTTCTTCCTTAATTTTATTTTGGTGAAATGCCTGGGTGAGCTGAATACGTCTGACCGCCAGAACGACTGCAATAATCAGATAAATGCTGATACCGATAATATTTAGAGTTCTCATTCTTATTCCTCTTGTTTGTATTTGTGCTAGGTTTTTATTAAAATTATATCAAACAAATGTTCAAATTACGATATATTTTAGAAAGGAAAACTGATGGCAGATTATAACTCTAAAAGTGAGTATTACCGTAACGTGGCTCGCAAGCACGAAGCGATGGTTGAGCAAAAGTATCAGCGACAAATTCAAGCTTCAATTAAAGGTACCAAGGTTTATAGTATTGATGCTTTTGCAGATAAAGAAGCTGATCAATTTACTAAAAAAGCTACGCAAATTGTCTGGCCGCTTGCTACTAATCAGGCCGTGATTAAGGCCTGCAAGAATTATCCGCAGCAAAAAGTTGCTGCGTTGAATTTTGCTTCATATATTAATCCTGGTGGTGGTTTCTTAAATGGTGCAATGGCGCAAGAAGAGGCGATTTGTACGCAATCAGACCTTTATCCAGTTATTGCCAGTCAGATTGATTTTTATGCTTGGAATAAACAGCATAGAAATCGCGGCTTGTATGTGAACCGCGGACTTTATTCGCCAGATATTATTTGGGATGGGGATGCTCAAAGCGGTGTGATCACTTGTGCTGCACCTAATAAGACTGCTGGTCGTCGCACTTTGCGTGAGCCAGAAGAGCAGATGAAGTTCTACAGCGATGCCGACAGTGCAATGCTTAGTCGCATGAATTTTGTCAAAAGAATAGCCGAAGATCAGCAAGTCGATGTGTTGATCCTCGGTGCATGGGGTGCTGGCGTTTTCGGCTTTAAGCCAGACGAAGTTGCCAAGATGTGGCAAAAGACGTTTGAGCAGCCAACTAGTATTTCAACGGTCGTTTATGCAGTGATCCCAGATGAGCGGCGACAAAATCGCGCAGTGAATGAATTTAAGAAAGTTTTCGAATGAGTTAGATAGATGTTTTTTAGGTAAATTTAGTTCATAATATAGGTAAATATTTATGTACTAAGGAAAATATCTATGGGACTTTTTGATTTATTTAGTAAAAAACAAAGAAGAGCGAATCAAGCGTTTTTGGCCGACCAGCGCAGCCAACAAGTTATTGCTAAGATTAAAAAACTAGATTTGCCCACTGAACTTAAACAACAACTGATTAATGCTAAAGTTTATGACATTTGGTTTAACAGCAAGGATTTAGCACCGCTTAGCAATCTACTGAGTGATCATGAAAGAATCGAGTATGCAGCACTCGGAATTACTGATCAGGGCGAAGATGTAATGCTGACATGTACTAATCAAAATTTGATTATTTTGAGCAAAAAACATCCTAGTGAAAATAGCCGTGTGATCCCGTTAACAGAGATTATGAGCGTGCTTTTGCAGCAGCAGATTATATCTGAAGAATTAACATTAATAGTAAATAATGAACAAGTTAACATTAGCTTACTTAATAAAACAACAGCAGCACTTTTGACAGCAGCAATCAAGAAATGGTCGCAAAATAATGATAATCTTGATGAGCAAGTAGAGCAGATCAAGAAGCTAAAAGATTTGCTTGATCAAGGGATTTTGACTGAAGAAGAATTCCAAGCTAAGAAAAAGCAAATTTTAAAAATTTAGAGTAAACGAAACATACTAATCTAGTGTTGGATGATTACTCGACAGAGTAGTCGTTCAACACTTTTTCTTTTACTATGTAAAGTGGAGATGAAGCTAATGCCGTAGGGCTCTTGGACACATGATGTCGTAAGCAAAACTGGCAGTTTCACTATTCAATTGAGAATCTCGTCTAAGTATGTTGGCTGTATGGCTCATGCAAGGCGAAAGTTCTTTGACTCCTTGCCTAAAGACAAGGCCAGAGAGTCCGACGCGACTTCAGTTGCCAGACAAGTGATATCCACTACTGTGATCAAATGTTTAGCCTTGAGCGCTCCTGGAAGGGCCTTTCGGCTGAAGAAAGATACAAGAAGCGTCAGTCTGAGTTAAAGCCTCTGCTTAAGAAGTTTTCCGACTGGTGCTACAAGAAATCAGTCTCCGTGCTGCCTTCAGGCAAGCTGGGGGTAGCCTTCCAGTACTGCTTAAACCATACGGACAAGTTCATGAATATTCTGAAAGATGGTCGACTTGAACTGTCCAACAACAGAGCAAGCAGTCAAAGAGATCGTCATGGGACGCAAGAATTGGCTCTTTTCACAGAGCAGCACTGGCGCCAAAGCCATGGCCATCATTATGAGCATACTCGAAACTGCCAAGCAAAATGGCTTGGATCAATTCAAATATATCAACTATCTTCTAGACAAGTTGCCCAATGAGCCGTCCTTATTAGATAATCAACGTCTGGAAGCCTATTTACTATGGTCTGAAAATGTTCAGCTCCACTGTAAGTAAAGTCCTATAAACTGATAAATCCCAACTTAGCATTGCTAGGATGGGATTTTAATATACTGTGCTATTGGGCGCTTACATTGTTTTGATGCTACCATTTTTATGTATAAACCTACTCTTTTGTGATTGCAATTGGTGTAACGAAAATTGCAGCACAAAAGGAAAAAGAAAATTAGCGCCGATTGCAATAATAAATTGAATACTTACTAATAATATCTGGTAGATTTTGACTATCTGCGCCGATAAATATGGTCAAGCTCTACGTCAAAGCACTCTTCTGGAGTCTTGTAGTTTAAGATCTTTCGAGGAAGAGAGCTGCACCATACTTCGATCTTAGCAATGTCTTCCGCGCTGCATTTATCCATGCGATCTCCCTTAGGGATATAGCGTCTGATAAGCTCGATGCGGCCTTCTACGCTACCTTTATCACAGGGATGTATAAGGATGAGCATAGTACACAAGCGTCTAGGAGACTTGCTCAAGATTTGATAGATCCGCGAACTCGGAACCGTTGTCGGTTGTGATAGACTTAAAGATTCTGTTCCATTTGGGTCCATAGAACTCGCAAAGCATTGTCAAATGCCTTCATGACGCTAGTTGAAGTCTTATCTTCAATCTTGATCATGAAGAAGCGACGTGTCTTCCGTTCACACAGAGTAAGCAACACATCATCATCTTTGGTCTTGTGCCCAAGAACCAGGTCGTATTCCCAGTATCCAAAGTCCTTACGGTTATCGATTCTAGGACTGCGTTCATCGATGTTTCTGCCTAGAATGCGCTTGTTTGCACGAACAAAAGCATAGTTGATGAACTTGCTTCGACGAAGAAACAAGCTCTTACGGCCGCATTCGCGTCTATGGCGCTTATAAGTCATTTGCCCCTCGACATTTGTATCGTTTCACATTGTCAGTATAAAGGGATACAGTACCTCTTTTGATCATACACGATTGTACTTGGCGAGCAGTTAAGCTCTCTAGCAATGGCACGATTTGAGCAGCTAATGGAATGCATCATTTGAATTGTAATTCGGTCATCCTTCGAAAGGTGCTTTCCCTTTTGGTGTGGTTTAGTGTTAGAATAGGAACAATCCATTTTAACCTCTCTAGAAATGTTTTGTGGTAATTCATATTCTACCAGAAGGTTGAAATGGATTTTTTGTGCTCTGATCCAGTAAAAACGACTTATTTTCACTAGATCGGAACAGTGTTCAACTTGATTTCACAATCGGCGAGTGCTAGACTGAGTCAAGCAAAATATTAACTTTGGCTTGTCAAAATTAATAAATAATATTAATTATTTAACCAATATTAATTATTCTTGCTTTTCTTTAAATCATGTATTTGAGTATTAACTCAGTTATATTCTTAGAAAGGAAAGTTTCAAGCGAATGATGTTAAGAAAGAAGAATAAGATGTTCGTTGACAGTGCTGATCGAACACCACACTACAGCTTGAGAAAGCTGTCCGTTGGTGTAGCGTCAGTTCTGCTTTCAACCACGTTGTGGATGGGTGCTAATGGCTCTGTAGCGCATGCTGATACGATTAACGACACAACTGTTGCCGGAAAAGTTGAGGATAAGTTAGATCCATCAGAGACGCATAAGGATCAAACGCAAGCTCAGACTGCCGAGTCAACTAGCCAAGCTTCCGTAGCAAGTGCTGAAAAGCAGAACGGGAAATCTCAAGCAGCAGTGGCTGATGTAAATCAGGCTGAAAACAAGCAAGCACAAGAAGGCGACAGCGCCAATGCTGAAGAACAAGCTTCAACTGCTGGTCAAGCTTCTGCTGCAGCGACTGAAGGTCAAACGAATGGTTCTGCAAATGCCGGTGCAGCCATTGACGCCACTACTAAAGCAAAGAAGGATTCGGCAAATCCTGAAGCAAACAGCTCTGATGCTGCGACGGAAGGCGCCAAGAACGAATCAACTACCCTTGACGTAAGCCAAGCCTCTAAGACGTATACTGCGGCAACGGTCACCAAGAAGATGGTTATGTCAAGTCTGGCTGACTCTATCAGTGAGAATAAAACGAAGTTGGCGAAAGCAAATGCAGACACTACAGCCGTTCCTGGTTTTTCAGTAACGGATCCAGAATATCCCAGTGAAATGTATCGCGATCCAGATTCGGAACATTATTCATTCTTCTGGGCTGACCTGACAGATGCAGATAATGATGACTACCACTACCAAACTGTAATTTCAACTAATAGGAATGGGAATGGCCAAATTCACGTCTTTGAATTGGATCAGAGCAACAAAGTCCTCAATTCATTTGATTTGAATAAAAGTCAAAGCCGCACGTCCCAACTGACGGGAGCCACATACTTTAACGACGAATACGCCGGACTGATTAGTGCCGGCTCAAATTCTTGGATAGAATTGACAAAAAAATATGAGGTTTCAGGTGGCAAGAGTGATCACCCATATGCTTCCCTCAGTTTTATTGTTCCGCGGCTGAATAAGCAAGTAACCTCATATCACGATGAAAGCGGTAACGACATCATTGATAAAAACGGGGAAAAGATCGAACCGGTTGTCCAATCAGGCTTAGACGGCCAAAAGTATACAACTGCTGGTACGAAAGTCATCGATGGTTATTATGCTAAAGCACCGTCTAATGCTCAGGGAACAATGTCACCTTATGGTAATATTGGCAGCAAGTATGAATTGAATTATCACAATGGCTACATTGCTGAATATACGCAAATCGACAATGACGGTGATATGTCTGTTCAGATATATTATCAAGACCTACTAGGCTACTACAGAAGAGCCAGGTCACCGATGACTATTAAACCTGGAGATACTATCATAGATTCAGGCGTGGGCGGTATCCACTTGAGAAGTATTTACGTTCCACAGACAATTGATATTAGGTATGTATATAAAAAGTTAGGGGATACTGTCCTTGTTGGTGAGGATCATAAGCCATTCATGGGGCACACACCAACCCAATATCCTAATAACCCGACTGACCCGACTAAAGCTGGAAAGGTTGTTATTCCTCAATACGAAGGATATACACCAAAGATTAATGGTATTATACCTGTAGGTCCAGATGGCTTCATTCCAAATGATCCAGGTGAAGATACTCCAGTTGTCTACACTGCTAATGACCAAACAGCTACGATTACCTACATTGATGACACTGAAAAGAAGACACTTGGTAGTGACAAGC
>NZ_AZEL01000086.1 GCF_001434975.1 Lactobacillus gallinarum DSM 10532 = JCM 2011 | reverse complement strand
GAATTACACTGGTGCATCCCGCAAGCGCCATGTCTGCCGAAATTAAAGCATTGCCTGCACCGATTGCATTCCTCTTAACGCAAGGAACTTCAACCAAGCCAGCGATTGGGTCGCAGACTAGACCGAGCAAGTTAGACATTGCAATCGACATTGCTTGTGCGCTCTGCTCAGCACTGCCACTAGCTGCCTCAACTGCAGCAGCGGCGCCCATGGCAGATGCACTACCAACTTCGGCTTGGCAGCCACCGGTTGCGCCGGCAATTTCTGCGTTATTGGCAATAACAAGGCCGAATCCACCAGCAGTAAAAAGAAAGCGAATCATTTGCTC
>NZ_AZEL01000085.1 GCF_001434975.1 Lactobacillus gallinarum DSM 10532 = JCM 2011 | reverse complement strand
AGAAATAAGCGATATTGGCAGCGGCTTAAACTATAAACGGCAAAAATGGAATAATCTTCTAGACGAAGTAATGAACAACAAAATAGATAAGATTTATATTACTTATAAAGATAGATTTATCCGTTTTGGCTATGATTGGTTTGAAAACCTATGTAAAAAGCATGGGACTGAAATAATTGTTTTGAATAATATTGACACTAGTCCTGATAAAGAACTGGTTGATGATCTGATAAGTATAATTCATGTGTTTTCATGCAGACTATATGGCTTAAGAAAGTACAAGAAAAAGATTAGAGGCGAGTACTTAAATGACGATCAAGACACAAGTAGTTAAGCTAAAAGTTAATAAGACCATGCAAAAGCATCTTGATGCTCTATGCGACTATCGTCGATACTGCTGGAATAAAGGCTTAGAAACTTGGCAATTAATGTATGAAGCTCATACATTAAACCAAAAAGATAATCCCAGTCCTAACGAACGCAGAGTCCGTGATGAACTAGTCGCAAATAAAGCCGACTGGCAATATGATTTGTCTGCCAGATGTTTACAATTAGCGATTAAAGACTTAGCTAATGCTTGGAAGAACTTCTTTGATAAGTCACAACCTGATTGGGGAATACCTAGTTTTAAATCTAAGAAAGCTCCCAGACAAGGCTTTAAAACTGATAGAGCTAAGATCGTTAATGGTAAGCTTCGCCTTGATCGCCCAAGAAGCATTTCAAAAGAGTCTTGGTTTGATTTAAAAAGCTATGAAGCTCTAAAGATGGATGAAGTCAAAGTAGTAAGTGTCTTCAAAGAAAAAGATAATTATTATGCGGCTCTTCCTTATGAAGAAGAAATTGAACTAAAAGCTAAAACCCAGCAAAAGACAGCAGTTGATGTCAATGTTGGCCACTTTAA
>NZ_AZEL01000012.1 GCF_001434975.1 Lactobacillus gallinarum DSM 10532 = JCM 2011 | reverse complement strand
AATCCAATTATTAAATTATAGTTGACTTCTATCAACACGATTTGACAGAGAGCCATAAAAATACCAAAAAAGCTCGTGAAATCAATACATTCACGAGCTCTTGTGTTTTTAATTTTAGGATCAATGGTAAAGCCCTGCATCAAGCGCATGACTTGCTCATCGGACAGCTCTCGCACTTCGTCTTCATTGTTTGGCCAGGCAAGCTTCCCATTCTCAAAGCGCTTATAGAGCAGCCAGAAGCCCTGGCCATCCCAATAAAGTGCCTTGAAGCGGTCCTTTCGACTGCCACAGAAAAGAAAACACCCGGAAAAGGGATCGAGATGGAAGCTCTTCTTAACTATGTAAGCAAGCGAATCGATCCCTCGATGCATGTCGGTCTTACCGCAAACAATGAACACGTGCCCCAGTTCTGCCAGATTAATCATGGCTCAAGAACCTGTCTACGACTTCGAGCATAAGCTCATTAATGGCATCACTGTAAAATGACAGCTCAATCCCATTGGATTTCAGGTTAAGAACAAGTTGGTTCTTTCCGGGCCTATTCTTAGGTCTGATTCTGTCCTTTGGCAGTTCGAGCGGTACGATTGGATGTTCAGTCATAACCTCCGTATTCAATTGTTAAGAACAGTATATGACTATTGAACAGAAGTCGATAGATACCGCGCTATTGGGCACTTACACTGATCCACGTGGCGGCAGAGCTGCTCAAGAAATTGTGCAACTAAAAAAGGCTGATGCCCTCAATTCTTGAGATCATCTGCCTTTTTCTGGTTTATTTAGTTTTCCTTCTTCTTGCGCTTGAAAGCACCTAGGATGCCGATTCCGCCGAGGATGGAAGCAAGTCCTAAGCCAAAGGCGGCCTTGGAATTGTCTTCACCGGTTTGCGGCAGCTGGTCTTGAGCTTGCGCAGACTCCTTGATGCTGATCGTCTTGGCCGGTTCAGCGGTCTTGACGGCCTTAGGTGCCTTGACAGGAGTCTTGACCAGCTTTTCGCCCGGCGCCTTTGCAGGCTTTTCTGGAAGGCCTTCCACCTTGCCAGTTGCCGTAGTCTCACCAGGAGTCATGGTGTGATCGTATGGAACCTTAGTGTCCTTGGTTGGATCGCTTGGCTTTACAGGGTCGCCTGGTTTGACGTTCTTTGGAGTCCAGCTTGGAACTTCTGGAACCTTGCCATCCACGACCTTGGTTGGGTCATTTGGATCGGTTTCGTACGGTACTGATGGCGTGTTTGGAATTGGGTTGCCGTCTGGATCTACCGGTACGATGCTGCCGTTTGGAGTGTAGACAACGGTGTAGCTGCGGTTTGGATCATCCGGAGTTACGGTCTCGCCGCCCACGCTCTTCTTGTCGGCAGTGTAGCCCGGCTCTACTGGAGTCGTTACCTCAGTGTACTTGTAGTCTTTTGGATCCCAAGTAGTCGTGGTTTCACCAGTGACTTCGTCCGTGGTAGTCTTGCCAGTGAAGGTTGTATCTTGCTCAACCGTCTTGGTCTTGACTACCCTGCCGTCCTTGTCCTTGTAGACGTAGGTTACGGTCTGCTTGCCAGGTACCGTAGTCTCACCAGGAGTCATGGTGTGATCCAGCCGAACAACGAAGACTTGGCTTGGAACATCAGTATCATCACTGGTGTCGAACTTAGTTTCCTTTGTTGGAATTCCGTTAGCGACCAGTTTATACCCATAGTCAAGGTAGGACTTCAATTGCGCATTAGCCTTGGCAAAGTCAATGGTCTCCCCCGTCTTCCCCGACAACTCAAGGTTATCAAGGGTGCGGTTCTCAGTATTATCAATAAACTGTACTAAGGCCGCAGCGGAGTTAGCAGTATAGGTAACGACGACATCGATGTCCTTGGCGTCGTGTGCCACGTTCTTGTTGGAGACGGTCTTCTTGTCAGGCTTGTAGCCCTTTACGCTTGGTGAATCCACGTCCTTGAAGTCCTGATTTGCTGACCACTTAGTTTCTAGCACTTCGCCGGTCACCTTGTCGATGACCTTAGAAGCAGTGTAGGACAGTGAGTCATGAACCGCATCAGGTGCCTTAGAACCGTCACTCATCACATAGGTGATCGTCCGGTTAACGGTGTCAGTCAAGCCGGCCTTGTCCGTCCCATCTGGGTAGTTTGCAGATCCTTTACCAGGGTTGATTGGTTCGCCCGGCTTGCCCGGATTTTCCGGAGTAACGGTGATTGTGCCATGTTTCAAGTGAACTTCAAAGCTATTGGACTTGTTATCATTTTGATACTT
>NZ_AZEL01000084.1:241-6649 GCF_001434975.1 Lactobacillus gallinarum DSM 10532 = JCM 2011 | reverse complement strand
AAAGAAATAAATTTAAGGAATCATTCATCCTTACACAAACTATTTTACAGTCTCTAGCCTAATGCTTTTTGTGCAACTAAGTTTACCATGTTCCATTGACGATCGAAACTTGGTGAGAAGAAGAAATCAGCTTCAGCTAAATCTTCTAACGTCAATTTTTCTCTAATTGCAAGAGACAATACGTTAGCTTGACCTGTAATGTCATATGTCGACAAAGTGGAGCCACCTAAAACTTGATGGCTGTTCTTGTCATAGACCAATGAAATGTAAATTTCTGGATTCTTGTCTGCTGGAATGTAATCTGGTCTCAAGGTATCCTTCAATGTAATTTCTGCCACATCCATACCAGCCTTTTCTGCATTCTTCTTGTTTAAACCAGTAGTTACAGCATGCATGCCAAATGCTTCTAGCACTTGTGCACCAACAATTCCAGTAAATGGTCTGGATGGTGTTAATTCAAATAAGTGCTCAACAACATATTGTGCTTCATGACGAGCAGCAATGGCAGATGGGATTGGAACCCGACGGTTAGCTGGAATACTATATGGGAATACGGCATCCCCAATTGCATAAATATTTGGTACATTGGTTCTAAAGTATTCATCAGTCTTGATATAACCATTGTCATAAAGATCAATAGTGCCATCAAGCCAATCTGTGTTTGGCTTAACTCCAATTGCTTCAATTACTAAATCAGTTGGAATATCACCATGATTAGTTTTAACTGCTTCAACACGTCCGTTACCAGAAAAGCCCTTAACCATAGTATCCATTGCTAGGTTAACGCCATTTTTAGTTAAAACTTTTTCAAAAACATCAGTGTAGGTATTGTTTAAATATTTCTCAAGTGGCTTCTTACCACCATCAATTAAAGTTACGTTCTTGCCAGCTTTGCGCATAACTTCTGCTGCAGCAATTCCATTACCAGCGCCGATGATTGCTACGTTTTTAATACTATCATCGTTTTTAGCTACTTCAATCTCTTTTGCCCAGTCGTAACCACGCATTAAAAGAACATTCTTTAAGTCACTGCCAGGTACTGAAAGCTTCGCTGGATTTACACCAGATGAAATAATCAATTTATCAAAATGAAAATCTTTCTTTTCTCCTGTTTTAACATTTTCGGCAGTTACAGTATTGGTGTAAGTATTAATTGCGGTGGCCTTAGTATTGTTATACATGTGGCCGCCTCTATTCTTTAAATCCTCGGCTCTGAAATTACGAACATCATTAATGCCAGTAGTTTCACCTTCAAGATAAAGCTTCATTCCACAAGACATGAATGAAATATAATCAGATTGTTCTAGAACGGTGACATCAACGTTGTCATAGTGATTCAAAATTTCAAAAGCGGCCTCATGACCACCATGAGAAGCTCCGATAATAACTATTTTTCTCTTATCCATAAAAATCCTCCTAACTTTTTAGATTGAATGTTGGCTTTGTAACACTTTTACCCTAACACTTACTGTTACCAAAGTTAATTGATATGACTTAGAGCTAGATAATTTATGTTCACAAAAGAATTCCATTATAATTGATTCTAAGAAGGTGATTTAATGGTTGCTAAATTTATTACAGATAAAGATCATGCAAAATTATTTATCATTTCAGATACTCACTTAATTGCCAATCAATTGCATGATAATGGATCAGCCTTTCAACGGATGAGAGATACGAGTGCTGGAAAAGATTTGGATTATCAAGAAATAGCTTTAACAGCTTTTACTCGCAAAATAATTGAAGACAAGTCTACTGCACTAATTATTACCGGCGATTTAACCTTTAACGGTGAATTAGCATCAGCTAAAAAACTACGATCTATTTTTTCTCCGTTAAAAGCGGCTGGTGTTCATCTTTTTGTTGTACCTGGAAATCATGACATTTATGATGGTTGGGCCCGTAAGTTTGAAAATGAAAAGGAATTGTACGCACAACAAATTAGTCCTTTTGACTGGAAAGCAATTTTTCCAGACGGTTATAAAAATACTGATAGTGCAGAATTGTTTTATAGTGTGAATTTAAATAGCCAGTATCACTTAATCTTTTTAGATTCTAATATTTACAGTCATCAAGGACTTACTCCAATTACTAATGGAAGAATATCCTCCAAACAATTGCAATGGCTTGAAAATGATTTAGAAAAAGCTAAAAAGAACAATCAACGCAGTTTAATATTTATGCATCATAATTTATATGACCATAATCAGGTTATTCATGGTGGTTATACTCTGGATAATACGTCAGAGTTACAAAAATTATGCACTAAATATAAAGTGACCGCTGTTTTTTCTGGACATATTCATGCGCAGAATATCGTTCGCGGTAATTCCTGTTCAACTCCAGATATAGCTAGTTCTTGTTTTGCCATGACAGACCAAGGCTATGGAGTTGTTGATCTCTCACCTGCTCGCTTTTCTTACCAGCGTCACAGTTTTAACATGACAAATTATTTAACTGATAAGGAAAAAGTAGAATTACCAACCGAGAATTTTCATCAATATTTAGCTGGGCTATTTAATTTCACCAATCACACTCAAATGAGCTGGCTCTATAAAGCAATAACTGATCGAGATGAACAAACAGCAATAACTCAATTTATTGATGAATTAAACTGGAATTTCTTTATTGGAAAAAGCAACTATTCTGAAAAACAAAAAGCTCAACTTAAAACTAATCATGCTTACCAGCTAATTGCTCAAAAATTACCGGAAATGAAAAACTATCTTGATTCACTACTGGCAGTAAATCAAGATAGTTGGCATTTAGATATTGATTTTTAGATTAATTCTCCCATCAAAATAATTTTAAAGAGGTAAAAAATATATTGGATGTAGTCTTGGATTCATAGACATATGTATCAAAACTATTTATCTCGTTTTAAGTTTTTATTGTATCGCTTAAATAATACAGGATAATAATTATCAAAGTAATTCAATAAAGGATGATGAGATGAATAAAAAAATATTTAGTTTGGATGGTAATCAATTAAAGACAATAGCTGTTATTTTCATGATTTTCGACCATGTTAATACCTATTTATTCAATCCTAGAAGGTAACAATATCTTAGTCACTTTGACAATTTTTTTAGGATTAATTTGGAGTTTAGAATTATTTAGAGAAAATAAAAAGCGCGGTGCTATTTACTTCTAACAATTATCTTAGGAATTTTTAGCTTACCTTTTGAAGGTGGATTATATCTTTTACCAGTTTTATTGATCTTCTATTTTGCTTATCATAAGTTGACAGTCGAATCAATTGGCATTTTTATTTGGTGTTTTTTGATTTTAATTAAAGCAATTCATAATGCTCAAGTCGCTAACATTAGTTTATACTCTTCCCTAACCTTTGATAGTGAGTGGATGATGATTGCTGTCATCCCATTTATACTTCTTTACAATGGTAAGCGAGGCAAAAAGAGTTTGCTAACTAAATATTTCTTCTATATTGTCTATCCAGCACATCTGTGGATTTTAATGATGCTTAAATATTGCTTATTAGGCTAAAAAATAGGATTATTGTAGTTTTTATATACAATCATCCTATTTTTAATTATTAATATAAAAATTCTATCCCGAATTACGAAGTCCTGAGGCCACACCATTAATAGTAATTGGAATGATACTTTGGAAGACGCCTTGAATTTCGTCTTCACGATCACGTTTGATCATTTCTAGTTGAATGTAGTTCAAAATATTAAAATATGGCATTCTGGCTGCTAAACTGTTCTTCAATTTGGGTGCATCATTAAGTAGATCATCGTGTCCTTCAATTTGAAGAATGATTTGTCTAGTCAATTTCCATTCTTGATAAATAATGTCAAAGACTGACTTTGTCTTTTTATCTTGACATAGTTCAGCATATTGCTTGGCAATTTCCATATTAGATTTTGATAAAACCATATCCACATTAGAAAGTAATGAATGGAAGAATGGCCAGCCTTGATACATCATCTGTAATTCTTTTAAATTACTTGGATCAGCATCGATAAAGTATTTAAAGGCAGAACCTACACCATACCAGCCTGGGAGCATTACCCTACTTTGTGACCAAGAAAATACCCATGGAATAGCTCTTAAGCTTGAGAAGTCAGACAGTTTCTTTCTCGAAGCTGGACGTGAACCAATATTAAGATTTGAAATCTCTTTAATTGGTGTTGCTTGCAAGAAGTAATTTAAGAAGTTTGAATTCTCAAAGACTAATTTCTTATAAACTTCATTACTTTCAGTAACGATTTTATCCATTGATGAACGGAAATCTGCAATATGGTCTTCACTAACAATTTGTTTAGAAGTGATACGATCGACTGTGGCTGAAACTAGCATCTCTAAATTATAGTATGCAGTATCTTTATTGCCGTACTTGTTTTGAATAATTTCGCCTTGTTCAGTCATTCTAATACGATCATTGATTGACTTAAATGGTTGTGCGGTAATTGCTTCATAAGATGGACCACCACCACGACCGACAGTACCACCACGGCCATGCATATAAGTAATCTTAATGCCTAATTCTTCACCGATAGCAGTTAAATCTTTTTGAGCCTTGTAAAGATTCCAGCATGAAGCTAAGTAGCCACCATCTTTGTTAGAATCTGAGTAGCCTAACATTATTTCTTGATAATTGTGTTGAGAAGCAAGCCATTTCTTAACAATACCTAAATTCAAGTATTCTTTAATGATATCACGTGCATTGTTTAAATCTTCAACGGTTTCAAATAAAGGTACAACTTGAATTCGAGCATTTTCGTTGTCGAGCAAGTCATACTCCTTGAGCATGATTGCTTGTTCCAACATATCTGAAACACTTTCAGTATGAGAAATAATATGTTGCTTGATCACATCTTCGCCTAAACGATCCTTAAGATCACGAGCAGTTTTGTAAATCTTCAATTCTTTTTGCAATAATTCTGATTTAGGCTTGTTATTTGAGTGCAAATTACGAGGATCATTATTCAATTCGTTAAGTAAAAGACTTACCTTCTCCTTTTCGCTTAAGTCGCTATAATGATCACAAATTTCTGCACTCTTAAGTAGTTCTGCAACACATGCTTCATTAACACTAGAATCTTGTCTCATATCGATTGTAGCTAAATGGAAGCCAAAAACATCAATTGCTTCTAAAATTTCAGTGAAGTAACTCTTGACTACTGCTTGATCGCGATTTTCCTCCAATGAACGCTTAATAACTTCTAGGTCTGCTTTAAATTCTTGCGCATCTTCATAAACAGGAATCTGATCTAAATGTTCAAGATCACGTTCTTTAAGGAAACTATGTTGATTAGTGATATTTAGTAATTTTTGTTCAGTACGAACCAAACGACTTTCAATATAGTAGAAAGCACGTCTGTATGGTTCATTAGTTCTGAATGGCGAATCATCATTTGATAATTCAGATAAATGCATCACTTCAGTTGAAGGCTTCATATAAGAAGTGGATAAAGAAATCGAACGATAAAGTTGATTGATTTGTTTGATGTAATATTCAAAAATGACTTGACTTTGAAGTGTTGCACTTAATTTCAAAGTATCTGCAGTAACATATGGATTACCATCTCGGTCGCCGCCGATCCACATCCCCATTGTAATAGGTGTAGCATTAGCAATATCCAAGCCATGCTTTTTAGCTAATTCCTTATAACGAGCAGTAAACTTAGTAATTGCAGGAATTAAGGACTTAGGATAGTAAGTCAATACGTTGGTAATTTCGTTGGATACCTTCAATTTATGGCCACGGATAATATCCGTTTGCATTAAAATTTCGATGCAAGCACGTAATTCTTCTGTCCATTCATCACGATTGATAATGCCATTTTTAACTTCACGATAACTACGCAAGAGAGTGTGAATCTTATCCGTTAATTCAAGCACAGTCTTTCTTTGAACTTGAGTTGGGTGTGCAGTTAAAACAGGTACTACATTTACCTTTTCCAAAATTTCTTTGGCATTCTTCTTTTGCGCAACAATATTAATAGTGTCGTTTAATTTCCCCAAGTAATCTTGATCAGTATTGTTCAATACATTAACTTTACTGGCTAATTCCACGTCTTCTGAAATATTAATCAAAAGTGGTAATGTAGCAAAATAACGAGCAACGACGATCATTTCACGATTATCTAAACTGGCGATTTGATCTTCAAGTTCTTGATAATTTTTATTTGCAGAAATCTTAATTAAATTTTGAATCTTAGTAAAAAGTTCTTTACCAATTAATTGTTCTGTAGATTCGTTAAGCAAGTCGGTTAAAATCTTAACTTCTTCAGTCACTACATTTACATCGCTGCTATTCTCTAATTTTTTAACAGTCATGTCCGAAATTCCTTTCTACTTTTACTAAGACTAAAATACCATGAAAAGTGTAAAAAATGAATTAAAAAAGGAAAGCAATTTCAGCTTTCCTTTTGATCT
>NZ_AZEL01000084.1:0-171 GCF_001434975.1 Lactobacillus gallinarum DSM 10532 = JCM 2011 | reverse complement strand
AACACCAACTTGCTTAGATACGGACTTGACTTACCAGCAATAGTCTTTTGACTATTGCCGATAGAGATCGTCTAATTACCAAAGCCTTTTGAGTCCGCGAGTTGCTAGCGGACTGCAGCCTTTCTAGGCTGCTTCTTTTATTTTAGGATTCTGCCACTTGCCTAATCCTTT
>NZ_AZEL01000083.1 GCF_001434975.1 Lactobacillus gallinarum DSM 10532 = JCM 2011 | reverse complement strand
GACATGGCCTTAATGAGGAAGTAGATCTGTCAGGCGACATTTTGATTATTGATAGCTTTCCTGTGCCAGTGTGTCAGCCAATTCGCAATCGTCGAGCAAATGGGCTATACGCTTTGGACACCATATCGTAAAAATATGAAGAATGCTCAAAAGCACAATAAGCACTATTTAATGGCATTCAGAAGGACCATCGAGAGTGATTTTTCGCTTTTGTCTTACTACAACGCTAAAAATAATCGAGCTAGAAGTTTAGCAGGTTTTCAAGAGAGACTCGAAGTTGCCATTTTAGCTTATAATATGGCATATTGTCTAGAACGATTTAACTAGCACCACGCGTATTTATAATCTTTCCTCAACCCATACAATTAGTATTATTTACTAATCTTCTGATCAAGCTATTTTTCATTTATATGTGTTAAACTGAACATGGGATGTTTTAATCAGCAATAAAATAAACACTGTAATTTAATTGCTATCCATATTATATAACAAAATAAATAGAAAAGAGAATAATATGTGTACTTCAATCATTTTTAGTCCAAAAGATCATTATTTTGGCCGCAACCTTGATTTAGATATAACTTTTGGACAACAAGTCGTAATCACTCCGCGTAATTATCCTTTCAAATTTCGCAAGATGCCATCAATTGATCATCATTATGCAATTATTGGTATTGCTCTAGATAACAATAACTATCCCTTATACTTTGACGCAGCTAATGAAATGGGTTTAGGCATGGCCGGGTTGAATTATCCTGGTAATGCAACTTACTATAAAGAAAAAGAAGGCAAAGATAATATTGCTTCATTTGAATTTATTCCTTGGCTTTTAGGACAGGCTGCTAATATTAAGGAAGCTAAAAAAATATTGTCTACCATTAACATCACTGATATCAACTTTTCTGAAAAAATGATAGCATCCCCACTCCACTGGTTAATCGCTGATAAAACTGGCAAGAGCATTGTAGTTGAAACTGATAAAGATGGGATGCACATTTATGACAATCCAATTGGCTGTTTAACCAATAATCCGCAATTTCCTAAACAATTATTCAACTTGAATAACTACGCTGATGTATCTGCCGCCACACCTAAAAATAACTTTTCAAGTCAAATTGAACTAAGCGACTATAGCCGGGGGCTTGGCTCACGTAACTTACCTGGCGGAATGGATTCTGAATCACGCTTTGTCAGAGCCACTTTTAATAAATTTAATGCGCCAATAAGTGATAATGAAGTTGAAAATGTCGACACATATTTCCATATTTTGCATTCTGTTGAACAACAAAAAGGCTTAGATCAAACAGACCCTGATACCTTTGAATATACCATTTATTCTGACGGCACTAACCTAGATAAGGGAATCTTTTACTACACAACATATACCGACAAGCAGATCAAGGTGGTTGATATGCATAAAGAAAATCTTGATGCTAATGATCTAATTGTTTTTGATATGATCAATAAGCCTACTTTTAAATATCAAAATTAAATATTAATTTTGTCTAAAAATTGGTGCTATTTTTGGTTTTCTGGTTAAAATATAAATGATTAAGTTTATAAGGAATTCTAAAATTAAATGAATAGTTATATTGTATTGCCACTAGCAATTTCAACTTTATTGCTACTTATTTTTAACATCAAAAATTCACGTCGTTTTAACTTATTTGACCATTGGCTCCACCATCAATTAGTCAAAAGACATGATGGTTATAAATGGCAAGTCATTGCCTTCATCAATGATCCTAAGTTAATGGTAGTCTGGGATGTTTTATTAGCAGGACTTTTGTTAAATGAAGGGCGCGAATTAACTGCTTTTTGGGTACTAGGTACTTTAGCATTTGCTGATATTTCAGGAATTATTTTGAAAAGGCTAATTAGACGCAAGCGGCCAATTATGCATTCTAATATGGAAACTGGCTATAGTTTTCCAAGTGGACATGTGCTTGGAGCAACTACGATGGGCTTGATCTTACTGCAGCTATTTGCCAAAACTTATGGTTTAGTCTTTGTCATTAGCATTATTGCTTTATGGGTTACGGTAATAATCTCTCGTTTAAGTTTAAAAGCACACTATCCTTCTGATATTATTGGCGCTACTAGTTTAGCAATTGCTTGCTTTAGTATTTCAAAGCAACTATTATTTGCATTTTAAAAAGGTCACTACAATGTGACCTTTTTTATTTACTCATTAAAACCTATCATCAATCCACCTTCTTCGGCATAAAAGCTGCACAAGCCGTGCATTGGCCTGATTGTAATTTGAGCATCGGGGTATTCAGCTTGAAGCTTTTCTTTAATAGTTTCAGCATCCCTTTCATTTTCACAATGATCAATTATGACTTCGCCGCCATGATAATTATCATCTTTCATATATTTCAGCAGTTCACGAATTGCTTTTTTCATTCCTCTAGCTTTAGTTAACGGCTCAAGCTTACCATCTTTACTTGCTGTACCAATTAAATTAATTTTTAAAAGACCAGCAATCTTAGCTGCAGCTGGTGAGACACGACCGTTCAAGGATAAATTATGCAGTGATTGTAAAATAAATAGCAAATGCGTATGCATTCTGAATTCAGCAATTTCTTCTTCAAGATCAACAAAACGAATGTCACCTTGAATCATCTTTTCGATGCCATGCAAAACGATGGTAAGTTCAGGTCCGGCACTTCTTGAGTCGACTACAATAATCTGACTTGAAGGATGTTTTTCTTCATACATATTTTTTGCCTGTAAGGCTGAAGAAAAAGTACCGCTCATCCCACTTGTCATTGTAACGATGATAGCTTTTTCGGTTCCTTCTAAAGCATTAAGCCAAGCTTGAATGCTAGGACAAGTAGTCTTACCGGCAATTTGATTTTGATTCATATCATTCAAAAATTCTCTGATATTCAAATTTTGATCGTCAATATAATCCTTACCGCCAAAAGAAATAGTCAAAGGTACTACTTCCACGTTGTGGTCAGGATCGCTTTTCATATTGCTACTAGAATCAATAATTAATTTAATATTCTCCATAATCGAATTCCTTATTTATCATAAACAATTATTTTAATACATGTATTATAGCGCGTTGATATAGTAATTTATTATTGTCTTTATTAATTTTTAAAATGTAAACCGCTTTCATATGTTTACATGATCACAAAGTTAGGCTAAAATTTGAATTGTAAGCGGGACAAAAATTGTTCCGTATGGTATGCAAATTTTTATACATACCATAATTTTTGAGGAGGTTTATTAATGCTCAAATCAGTTATTGAAAATGTACACGCACTCGAAATTTTTGACTCTCGTGGTAACCCAACTGTTGAAGTTCACGTTACCCTTTCAAACGGTGTCGTAGGTAAGGCTGAAGTTCCATCAGGTGCTTCAACTGGTGAAAACGAAGCCGTTGAATTACGTGACGGTGGTTCACGTCTTGGCGGTAAGGGCGTTTCAAAGGCTGTTAACAATGTTAACACTGAAATTAACGACGCTTTAAAGGGTATGGACCCATTTAACCAACCTAAGATTGACCAAACTATGATCGACTTAGACGGTACTCCAAACAAGGGTCGTCTTGGTGCTAACGCTATCTTAGGTGTATCAATGGCTACTGCTGTTGCTGCAGCTAAGGCTAGTCAACAACCTCTTTACCGTTACCTTGGCGGTATTGATCTTGAAATGCCACAAACTTTCCACAACGTTATCAACGGTGGTGAACATGCTGACAACGGTATCGACATCCAAGAATTCATGATCACTCCAATTGCTAAGACTTCATTCCGTGATGGTTTCGAAAAGATCGTTAACGTATACCATACTTTGAAGAAAGTTCTTGAAGACATGGGTTACGAAACTGGCTTGGGTGACGAAGGTGGTTTCGCACCTAACATGAAGAACTCAGAAGAAGCTTTGAAGGCTTTACACGAATCAATCGTTAAGGCTGGTTACAAGCCAGGCGAAGATATCGGTATTGCATGTGACTGTGCTGCTTCATACTTCTACAACAAAGAAGACGGCAAGTACCACCTTGAAGGCAAGGTTCTTGACGATGAAGAATTAGCTGCATACTACGACAAGCTTCTTGACGAATTCCCAGAATTAATGTCAATGGAAGACCCATACGACGAAAACGATGTTGACGGTATGGTTAAGTTCACTCAATCACACAAGGACCGTATCCAAATCGTTCTTGACGACTTCATTTGTACTAACCCAGCACTTTTGAAGAAGGCTATCAAGGAAGGTGCCGGTAACGCTTCATTAATCAAGTTGAACCAAATCGGTACTGTTACTGAAACTCTTGAAACTATCCGTATGTCACGTAAGAACGGCTACAACACTATGATTTCTCACCGTTCAGGTGAAACTGGTGACACCTTCATCGCTGACTTGGCTGTTGCTATCAACGGTGGTCAACTTAAGACTGGTGCTCCAGCTCGTTCAGAACGTGTTGAAAAGTACAACCGTTTGCTTGAAATCGAAGAAGAACTTGGCAAGGGCGAACGTCTTGCATTCTTCCCAGATGATGTTGACCACGATTAATTTCGATTAACCGAGTACAATTTCAACAAAAAGCATGTAGATTAATTTCTACATGCTTTTTTGTTTTATCTTTAATTATTATTTTTCAGTATATATCTTGCTAAAATTTTTATTTAGCTCCTTATCTTTTACTACTTTAACTATTACTGGATTAGCATTTTTAGATTGATCTAATAAAATAACTGGTTTATTCTTCATCAAGCAGAATAAATAGGTATTATGCCATGACTTAAAGTCCTCATTAGCAATGGCTACAATATTATATTGATAATTATTTTTTCCTAGTGGACTATAGCCAATCTTGATAACCTTTTTATTAAGTAAAAATCTATTCTTCTTAAGAACGTCAGGATAAGTGGGGCCATTTTTAGTTTTCAAAACACGTTTACCATCATAAAAACGATAATTTTGTCCCATTGCCTTACCCCATTGATTAACAGCTTTTTGCAATTTTTGCGTCTTTGCGGTATCCCACTTATTTACAATTTTCTTCTTAGGAGCCTTGGTCTTTTTCTTAGTGACTTTCTTTGTGTTTTTCTTTTTAACTACTTTTTTCTTTTTCGGCACAGTTTTCTTACTTGAAGATTGTGCCTTTTTTACCTTAGTTTGAGAACTTTCCTTTTTCTCACTGCCGATTGTAACTGCATCTTTTCCAAAATGCACTTGACTACAGCCAGTCAGCGTTGTCATTAAAAATAGTGTAGATATTCCTACTAAAACTTTCTTATTCATAGTTTCCTCATTTTTATCATATAACTACGAATATTATATGATAAAAGGCTTACAAATAGCTAATTTAATCAAAAAATAAGGGCTAACTAATGTCAGTCCTTTATTTTTATTAATAAATAGTTACTTGATATCTCTTAGAACGATCTTCTTTTTCAGGTTCCACTGCACTTTTTCCTACAGCCACGATTACTGTAGTTTGAAAAGCGGGATCAATTCCTAATTCTTGTTGCAGATCGTTAAAATCATTAAGTCTTGCTGCACCGCCCATAATATAAACTGAGCCTAAATCCAGATCAGTTGCTTCAAGCATAATATTCTCTGCAGCAACTGATGCATCCCGTTCACCAAATTCACTATCTTTTTTAGTATTGATCAAAAATAAAACTGGTGCATTATAACAAGAATTATTAGTTACCTCTTCTATCTTATTGCGTAGACCTTCGTCTTTAACTACAACTAAGTTCATCACATTTGCTTGGTGCATGCCACAAGGTGTGGTTTGAAAAGCGGCAATCACTTCTTGAATCTTCTCATCAGAAATTGCTTCATTAGAATATTTACGGACTGCTCTTCTATTTTCAAAAATTGAATTTACTATATATAATCCTCCTAAGCTTCCTTACATTCCTATTTTATCATTAGGTGAATTGTTGACAACGCTTTCAAAAATATTTATGATTATCTTAAAAAGTATATATTTTTACTAAGGAGATTTTTGATCATGAATTTAGCCGCAATTGATATAGGTGGTACAACAATTAAGATAGCAACTTGGAAAGATGGCAAATTACAAAATAAACATGCCGTAGATACTCCCAAAGATTTAGACACTTTTTATTCTGTTTTAACTGATGAAGTAAACAAAATAAAAGAAGATACTGATATTAAAGGTGTCGCAATCTCTGCACCCGGTGCTGTAAACCAAAAAACGGGCATTATCGGTGGTACTAGTGCACTTCCATACATTCACAACTTTAAAATTGTTGACGAATTAGAAAAACGCTTTGAATTACCTGTTTCCATGGAAAACGATGCTAACTCTGCTGCTTTAGGCGAATTAGCAGAAGGTGCAGGTAAAGGCTCCGATAGTATGGCCTTCTTCGTAATTGGCACAGGTATAGGTGGCGCCATTATTATTAACCAAAAAGTTTGGCATGGTGCTCACCTATTTGGTGGTGAATTTGGCTACATGGGGTTTGATACAGAATCCGTCAGTGACCTCGCTTCCCCAGTAGCAATGGCCAACCGCTACAATGAAAGAACTGGCAAAAAACTTGATGGTAAAACCGTCTTTGCCTTAGCAGATGAAGATGATCCAGTAGCTAGCGATGAACGTCAAACTTTAATTCATTCCCTAGCTCTGGCAATTTACAACGTTCAACAAAGTTTTGACCCTAAAAAAATTGTAATCGGTGGTGGAATTTCCAATAATCCAGAATTAATTCCATTGCTGAATCGTGAAATCGATCATATTCAAACTCAAATTAATCCATCAAGCATTAAACCTGAGATCGTTCTCTGCAGTTTAAAGAGTGATGCAAACTTACGCGGTGCGGTAGCAAATTTTGGGCAAACACATTAATAGCTAAACGCTAATTGCTATTTAACCCTTCTAAAAGGCCCAATGTAATGGGCACTTTATTTTGCAATTATAAAAAGTATAGATTTTTAATAAAAAACTATTTATTTTTATATGCATTATGCTATACTTATTCATGTAAAGAATTGAAAGCACTTACAGAGGGAAGAGAGGATCTAGATGACTGAAAAGCGCAAATTGCCATCCACATTCTTTTGGGGCAACTCAGTTTCAAGTATGCAAACTGAAGGTGCATGGAATGAAGATGGTAAAGGTCTTTCAGTTTATGATGTTCGACCCGCTACTGACAATATCAGTGACTGGCATGTAGCAATCGATGAATATCATAGATATGATGAAGACCTCGACTTACTGAAGGACATGAACATGAACATGTACCGTATTCAAATTTCATGGTCTCGTGTCTGTCCCGATGGAGATGGCGACTTCAACCAAAAGGGTATCGACTTCTATGATCGATTAGTTAATGCAATGCTTAAGCGCGGCATCCAACCAATGATCTGTCTTTACCACTTTGATATGCCGCTTAATTTAGCCAAAAAGTACAATGGCTTTATGTCACGGCATGTAGTTGACGCCTTTGTCCGTTTTGGTAAAAAGATAATCGATCATTTTAGTGATCGAGTGAAATATTGGATTGTTTTCAACGAACATAACCTATATTTCCAAGATGAAGTTTTTAATATCTCAGGTTACGAATCTGGAGATAAGAGTTTGGATGATATGTACACTATCTTCCATCACACGATGATGTGTCATATTCAATTGGCAAATTACATCCACGAGAATTACTCAGATGTAAAAATCGGTGGAATGCTTGCTTACCAACAAATTTATCCAGCAACGAGCAAGCCCGAAGATGTCTGGGCAGCAAAACAAGTACAAGAGTTTTTAAACTTTAATATTTACGATGCTGACACCGGCCGTGGCTATTCACCAGAAGTAATGCAATATGCCAAAAATCATGGCATTGAAATGGACATTACAGATGAAGACAAAGAAATAATGAAGAAAGCTAAAGCCGACTTCTTAGCATTTTCTTACTATTCATCCTGGGTTTTATCCAGCGATAAAATTCCTGAGGGTGAAGCTCCTAACCGTTACCTTAACGAAGGTGGAGTTGAATCCAAATATGTTAAGACCAACGATTGGGGTTGGGCAATTGACCCACTAGGATTTAGGAATGCAATTACTACAATGTATAACTACTACCGCATTCCTATTTTCCCTATTGAAAATGGTATCGGCCTCAAGGAAACTTGGGACGGCGAGCATATGATCGAAGATGATGAGCGTATTGCTTATCACCGCGACCATATCAAAGCTATGAAAGATGCTATTTTCGATGACGGCGCCAAGGTGCTTGGTTATCTCGGCTGGGGATTGATTGATATTCCAAGTTCTCATGCTGATATGGAAAAACGCTACGGTGCTGTTTACGTCAACAGATCAAACCACGATTTAAAAGATTTAAAACGTGTGCCTAAGAAATCATTCTATTGGTTTCAAAAGGTACTTAAAGATAATGGAGATGAATTATAATGACTGATCAAAAACAATCTGGGTTCAGTAATTTTGTGAACGGCAAAATTCTGCCACCTATTATGAAATTTGTTAATACTAAAGCTATTGTTGCTTTACAGAATGGTATGATTTATACTTTGCCATTCATTATTGTTGGTTCTATTTTCTTAATTTTATCCAACATCCCTATTCCAGCAGTGGCTAATGCAATTAATGCTTCTGGTTGGAGGGCAATTTTCAATCAAGCTTACACCACAACTTTTAACATTATGGCACTTTGGGGCTCAATTGGTATTGCTTATATTTATGTCAAAAATGAAGGCTATGAACCATTAGCTGGTGGGCTTACTGCATGTGCTTCCTTCTTAATGCTCCAAACTTTAGCAATCGACAGTCCATTAAAAGCCGCTTTAACTTCCGGTATCAATAACGGTCAAATGAGCGGCAAGGTAGTTGCTGAAAATATTGATAAGTTACCTCATGCTTTACAAACATTCTTGGAAGCTCCTGTAACTGGTGTTATCAACATCAATTGGCTTGGTGGTGACGGTATGATTGCTGCCATTATCGTAGGTCTGATTGTTGGTTGGGCTTACTCAGCAATGATGAAAGCTGGTTGGACTATTAAGCTTCCTAAGCAAGTTCCACCTGCAGTATCTAACCAATTTACTGCTATGATTCCAGCTGGTGTAATCTTAATTGTTACTATGCTTATCTTCGGTGCATTTAATAACTTTGCACACACTGATTTCTTACAATGGGTATACAAAACCATTCAATCACCATTACAAGGTGTATCAGATTCATTTGGTGGTGCAGTTGTTATCGCTTTCTTAGTACCATTCTTCTGGTTCTTCGGTGTTCACGGTGGTTTGATTGTTGGTTCCATTGCTGGTTCACTTCTTCAAGCAAACTCATTTGACAACGCTCAATTATACAGAGCCGGCAAATTAACTATTGCCAACGGTGCTCACGTTGTTACTAACGAATTCTACAACAACTTTATTAACTTAACTGGTTCTGGTATTACTATCGGTTTAGTTATCTTCATCTTAATTGCTGCTAAATCAGCACAAATGAAGTCATTAGGTAAATTGGAATTAGTACCTGGTATCTTCAACATTAACGAACCATTCCTCTTCGGTATGCCTATCGTTATGAACCCATTCCTTGCAATTCCATTCTTCTTAACTCCAATTGTCGTAGCTATCTCTACTTATTGCGTAATCAGATTTGGTATTGTTCCACCATTAAATGGTATGGCTGCACCTTGGACTACGCCAGCTGTTATTTCCGGATTCCTAATCGGAGGTTGGAAGATGGCCATTTGGCAAGCATGTACTCTAGTAATTTCTACTTTGATCTATTGGCCATTTGCTAAGAAGTATGACAATATCTTACTTAAACGTGAACAAGCAAACGAAACTAAATAATAAAAGAGGCATTTAAAATTGAATAATGAAGAAAAAATTGTAAATGAATTTGATCGTGACGGTCATCATTATAAAATTGGCGTCAAAGCCGATGGCCAAGTATCTGTATACTTAGATGATGAAACCAAAGCTCATCATGGATATCACTTCCCTGGTGTTATCCAAATCCCTAAAGGAATTGAAATCGATGGTCAAATGGTTTTACGACTCCCTATTGACTGTGATGATGCAATTGATCAAGGTATTAAAGATTTGAAATAATTCATAAAAAGAGACGTTGTTAAGCTATAAAAATAGTAAAATAATGTCTCTTTTTTACTAAAGTATAGACTTTTGCTATACAATAAAGATGTAAATCTAATATAGAAATCAGATGAAAAAACATGGCAAAGGCAAAATATCTAGAAGTAGCAAATGAATTAAGAAAAAGAATTAAACAAGGCATCTACAATAAGCAAGAGCCTCTTCCCGATCAAGAGACATTTGCTCAAGAATTTAATGTCAGTCGCTTAACTGTCAAAAAAGCATTTGATGGTCTTGAACGACAGGGTCTGGTTTATAAACAATCCGGACTTGGCACCTTCGTTACTGGAGAAATTCCAATTAAGGAAAAAATTGATGCTCCAGCTAACGCATTCATTGGTTTAAGAAATCAAATGGGTAAAGATGCCATTAAGAGTCAAATTATTCATTTCTCCGTAGAATTTCCTGATGAACAAATGCAAAAGAATCTTGAAATCAAAAAAACAGAACCGATTTATAATATTCTGCGGTTAAGACTTTATAATGATAAACCACTTATCCTTGAGCATACTCACATGCCGGTTAAATTAATTCCTGATCTTGATAAAAATATTTTGCATAAATCAATTTATGACTACATTCATAAGAATCTTAATTTAAAATTTGGACACGCCTATCGTAAGATTCGAGCTAATAAAGCAGACGAATATGATCAAAAATATTTAAATGCTAAAAAAGATGATCCTATTCTCGAATTGGAACAGATTATTTGGCTTACTAATGGTCAACCTATCGAATATTCTGTCAGCAAGAATCGTTATGATACACGTGATTATGTACTATTAGATAATAATCGTTTTTAGAGGTAATATATGGCATTCACAAAAGAATTTACTTGGGGCGGCGCTACCGCTGCTAACCAATATGAAGGCGGATATGATGAAGGCGGCAAAGGCTTAAATGCCGTTGACGTTTTAACTAATGGTTCAGCAACTGAACCACGTAAAGTAACTTGGAAAAAGCCTAATGGCGAAACAGGTGCTACACCTCTAGTTTGGGGTAAGGACTTCAGCTTACCTGAAGGAGCTGTTCCTGCTTTGCTTGATGGTTACTACTACCCAAGTCACCAAGGAACTGACTTCTATCACCATTACAAGGAAGATATTAAATATATGGCAGACATGGGCTTTGATGTTTTCCGTTTATCAATGAACTGGTCCAGAATTTTACCAAATGGCGATGATGAAAAGCCTAATGAAGAAGGATTAGCATTTTACGACAAGGTATTCGATGAATGTGCTAAGTATGGTATTGAACCATTAGTTACTTTATCTCACTATGAAACTCCCCTTTCTTTAATTACCCGCTTTGGCGGATGGAAAGATCGTCGCTTAATCGATGCTTTTGTTCATTATTCTGATATTGTGATGAACCACTACAAGGGAAAGGTTCGTTACTGGCTTACCTTTAACGAAATTAATGCGATGGATATGGCTCCATATATGGGCGGTGGCCTAATTGATGGTAGTGAACAAAATCGGGCTCAAGGTGCCCACAATCAATTTGTAGCAAGTGCTAAAGTAGTTAAGTTGGCTCACGAAATCGATCCAAATAATCGCGTTGGCCAAATGTTAGCCTACTCTGCTTACTACCCATACACTTGTGATCCTAAGGATCAAATTAAAGTTATGGAAGTAAAGCAAGATATGCTTTTCTATAGTGATGTTCAAACTGGTGGTCACTATCCAGAATATCGTTTAAAGAAGTATGAACGCGATGGAATTAAGCTGGATGATACTCCAGAGGATTACGAATTGATCGCTAAGTACCCTGCTGACTTCTTAAGTTTCTCCTGCTACACTTCAAATGTTTTAACTACTCATGAAGCAGAAGCTAAAGCATCTGGTAATGTTAGCGCAGGTGGCGTTAAGAACCCTTACCTTGAAAGTAATGCCTGGGGTTGGGCAACTGACCCAGATGTTTTAAGAATTGCTCTTAATGATCTCTGGGATCGTTACCACAAGCCTCTCTGGGTAGTTGAAAATGGTTTAGGCTCCGCCGACACTTTAGAAAAAGACAGCAAGGTCCATGATGATTACCGTATTAATTACTTGCGTAGTCAAATCAAATCTATGAGGGATGCCGTTACAATTGATGGCGTTGACTTAATGGGCTACACTACTTGGTCGGCAATTGATTTAGTATCTAACGGTACCGGTGAAATGAAGAAACGTTATGGCTTCGTCTATGTTGATCGTGATGATCGTGGCAATGGATCACTTAAGCGTTACCCTAAGGATTCATTCTACTGGTACAAGAAAGTCATCTCATCAAACGGTGAAGATTTAGACTAATTTAATCCTAAAATAGAGCCTAACTTATGAAAAAGCTAGACTCTATTTTTTTAAATAAATATAATTAAGATATAAGTAATATAGAAATAGAGAGAAGAGAAAAAATTGATAACTATTACAAGACAATTCAACTTTAAAGCTAAAGATTTCTTTGATTATTTAGAAGAACAACTAATCCCTGCTATTAAAAAAGCTAGAGGCAATGATATGCCCGTTGTTTTAAGCAAGGGTACTAAGTACGAAATGGACGGTGCTAAGGTCGAAATTACCGATTATGAGCGTAACAAGGTCTATGGTGCTCACTTCAAGACTAGCCGTCTTGAGCTCCAGATTAAGTATGTAACTGAAGATAATGCCGAAGGCGTAAAGATTACCTTCAGTGAAGATATGCTCAGCTTTGACCGTGAAAAGCATGGTAAGTTACAGACCTTGTTCTATAACTGGCAGCTTAAGATGGGCGCTAGAAAAGAATTAAAACGTATGGGTGACAACGTTTATGCCAATATGGCTGCTTAGAATCACCCTCTCAGCATGAAAAAGACCGTAGTTCGTTTGAATTACGGTCTTTTTTATGGATCAATGCTGCTATTGGTTAAATTGAGTATCAATGCTAATTAAGTAAATAATACGTTTCTGCTTCATGCATATTACTCTTCCGTTCTTATTCAATTTAAATACCCAATAATACTCGTCAACATCTTTTCGTCTACTGCTCTTTTCAAATTTGTTGCCAATTATGAATTACTACTTAAAGTTAACTAAATTAATATGAACTGAATTTTTAATTAATCAAAAAACGTTGCCAGATTAGACAACGTTTTTTATCGTTCAAAGTTAACAAAGTTTTATTTTAATTTATTAATTCTTAGCAGTATCTGCTTGTTCTTGCTTAAGCAATACATTGTCGTAGTGCTTAATGAATGGGAACCAGATCAAGAATGCAACGATCGCACAAACTACTGAAAGAACGGCACCTTGCCAACTAGCAGTTGCGATGAAACCACTCAAACCAACTGGAGTTGGCCATGGTTGTTGTACGATGATCTTAGGTACTAAATGAGTAGTTACAGCAACATAACCAATAATACCTGAAGCAAGCGGAGCACAAATAAATGGAATCAATAAGTTAATGTTATAAACGATTGGTAAACCGAAAAGAATTGGTTCGTTAATGTTAAAGATAGCTGGGACTAATTCAACCTTACCAATTTCTTTTAATTGGACTGAACGTGAACCAAAGGCAAGCCAGATAGCCATACCTAAAGTGGCACCAGAACCACCAATAATTACGAATGAGTTCATTGGGTCACCAGCGAAGAAGTGTGAAGCACCATTTACGTTAGCAGCCATGTTAGCCAAAACAATTGGCGTATAGAAAGCACTCATAATTGTGGCACCGTGAATACCAAACCACCATAAGAAGTGGATCAAGAAGATAATGATGAGGAATCCCCACCAAGTATCAGCGATATTACTAATGAATGAGAATGGAATGTAAAGAACCTTGAAGATATCAGTTCCTAAAGTTACCAAAATCAATTCAATAACTGCAACAGTTAAAGCAATACAGAAACCTGGAATCAAAGCACTGAATGAGTTAGATACACCAGCTGGAACAGATGCAGGCATCTTAATTCTCCAGTTATGCTTAACCGTGTAACGGTAGATTTGAACTGTTAACCAAGCAACTACCAAACCGGTAAAGATACCAACTGAGGCAATTCTAGTAATACCACCAGTTGAAGCTTCATAACCACCAGCAACCATCTTAGCCTTAGTAAGAATAGTAACAAATTGAATTGAACCATTCTTCCAAACAAGTTCTGGCACAGTAATGAAAAAGGCCATTAAGAACATTAATAAACCATTCATTGGTACCAAATCAAGTTTTTCTTCTTGACGGTAAATATTTGTATATGAATATGCAAAAGTACCGGCAAAGATCAATGCCAAAATACCCATAGTAGCATTGTAAACAACTTGGAATAAGTTGGTGAAACGACCTAAAGTATTTGCATAAAATTCAGCAAATCCAGGAATTGGAAATGCTTGTGGCAATACAGTTAAAATTAAGAATATTGCTCCGACAATAGAAAATGAAATAACGCTATAGCCAGCGTCCATGATAGCTCTAACAAAGCGTGATGAGGCAAATTTCCCGGCTTTTGCCGCAATCTTATCTTTGAAAGAAGCCGAATTAGAATCAGCCATATTCTTTTCCTCCTCAATATTTCTGAAGCATTCATCAAATCTGAACATCTTCATTATAACGAAAGCAATTTCTTATGTAAACGCTTTTTCTTGACATACGGTATACCTTTGAAATCAAAAGTCTTTACTTTTCCCATTATCACGGGTTTGGGGGCAAAATAAAAAAACTTATAGTTATTTATAAGTTTCTTCATATAATCTATTGTTGATGCTTCTTGAAAACTTCAATTACACGGTAATAACGATCCTTATCGTTCAAAATTTGATGAATTCTGAATTCGCATAAAGCTGCCAAAACAATTCCGATTAACAGAAAAGCAGCCATGAAATACAAAATATCATTGTTAATTACAAATGGAAAAATCATCTTTTTAAGTGGAGTAAACAAACCGATTGTTAGCAATGCATTAACTATCATCTGAACATACAAATATATTCTAGTAATTGGAATGTCACGCTTACGATTGTGCATCTTAGATAACTGCTCAAAACTAGCTACAGCAGAATAAACTCCCATAATTAGCGCAGCAAAAATGCCAAATCGTGAGCCATAATATGCACTAATAATAAACCACATCAGATTGCAAAATAAAAAGATAGTTACTATATATCTAATCATCAAATACCGACTAAAATACATGTATTTGATACTTTCACGGTGCTTAGTCTTCGCAACCTCTGCTTTTTCTCTTTCGACTTCTTTTTGATTCATATTTCTTCTCTCAATCTAAACTTAATTATTTTCATTTTAGCATTTTTGCGTAAAAAAATAGATCCCACTTTTTCGTGAGATCTATTTTTATAGCGATTACTTTTATTATTTCTTAAGAGAGCCAGACTCATATAGCTTTTCATAAAGATCTACCATTTCTCCAGCTAAGTCCCTAAAGGTAATAGCATTCATCAAGTGGTCTTGTGAGTGTACCACTAATAAAGTGACATGCATGTGGTCACCTTGTGCCTCTTTGGTAAGCATATTGGTTTGTGAATTGTGAGCTTCAAGAAGTGACTTGTCACTTTCCTTAAGCTTTTCACGTGCGCCTTCAATATCGCCTTTTTTAGCAAGACGAATTGCTTCAAAGGCTAAACTTTTTGCGTTACCACCATTAGCAATAAGGCCCATAGCAGCCATTAATGTTTCTTGTTCCTTTTGCTCTGGAGTTTGCTTTTCTTCTGCCATAAATCTGTCTCTCCTTTAATTAGTTAATTAACCCTTAATCATTTTTTCAGCTTGAGCTAAAACGTTCTTACCGTTCATCATGCCGTAGTCTTGCATGTTGATAACATCCAAAGGAATGTCCTTACCGTCTTTACCCTTGCCTTTAACTTTGTTTTCGAAGTCACCCTTCATGTAACTTACTTGAGGCCCAAGAAGAACACAGTCAATTTCCTTTTGTGCAATCTTGTCATCAGCTTCTGAAGCTGGGCAAGCAAAGATTTCTGCATCAATGCCTTGTTCCTTAGCAGCTTCTTGCATCTTAGTTACCAAAAGTGAAGTACTCATACCTGCACTACAATTTAACATAATAGTTTGTTCAGCCATAATATAAAATCCTCCTGATCATTACGTTTTATATTTAAATTTCTTTTATTGATCTACGCCAATTATTATAAAACGCTTTCATTGTTTTGTAAACAAAAATATATACTTTTGTTTTCCCATCACTAAATATTATGCATCACTTGTATGCCTTTTCAAATACATACAAGCTACATGTAAAGCATACCACTTTACTTATGAAATTGCTTACAATTTTTGTATAAAAATTAGCAACCGCTTACACAATTATAAAGAAAACTGGTAAAATAGCAATGAAACATTTTCCTTTACAATAGAGAGGAGGCTTACCCTTGAGTCGTTATCAAGAAATAGCCAATGATATAGAAAAAGATATTATTGAAAAGAAGTATGTTAGACAGTTGCCTGAGCAATTTGATTTGGCTAAGAAATATCATACTAGCCGAGTAACTATTGTTCATGCTCTTAAAATTTTGCAAAGCAAAAAATTAATCAAAGCTGTCAAGGGACACGGTACCTTCATTACTAGCAAGTCGATTCCTGATATTTTTCTTAACTCTGGTGTCAACGAACATACCGGCTTCACCAGACATGTCAATAGCGCCTTTCTATTAACTAGCAATGTAATTTCGTTTAATATTCGACGACCGAGCGCTGAAGAATGCAAAGCCTTATGTCTAGACAAAAATGATGAGGTTTATGACATTATTAGACAACGTATCTTAAATGGAAAACCAGCTAGGTTGGAATATACCGTCATGCCGATTAAGCGCATCCCCGGAATCACAATGGATATTCTGCACAAATCAGTTTACTCCTATATTCAAAATGAGCTGGGGCTTAAAATTGGCAAGGACGATCGGATCATTACCGCAGAAAAATCTGATGCCTACGATATGAAATATCTTGACTGTGCCATCGACGATCCCGTTTTATGTATTCAACAAAAAGCGTTTTTAGAAGACGGCCGTCCCTTTGAATTATCAGAATCGCGCAATCGCTATGATCGAGGCGCCTTAACAGTCAACGGTGACTAAATTCAACTTGATTTTAAAAATACACTGTGTCAGAATGACTATTGTAAACGTTTCCAGTTACATACAGAAAGAGAGGAATAATTAATGTATTCAGCAAAAATGCCAAAAAACTTTTTATGGGGTGGTGCTGTAGCTGCTCACCAACTTGAAGGTGCTTGGAAAGAAGGCGGCAAAGGAATTTCCGTTGCCGATGTTATGACAGTCGGTTCCGCTACTAAGCCACGTGAAATTACTGATGGTGTTCTTCCAGGTAAGAACTATCCTAACCACTCAGCAATTGATTTCTACCACCACTACAAGGAAGACATCAAGTTAATGGCAGAAATGGGCTTTAAGGCTTTCAGAACTTCTATTGCCTGGACTAGAATTTTCCCTAACGGTGATGAAAAAGAACCTAATGAAGAAGGTTTAAAATTTTATGACGATTTATTTGATACCTGTCATGAATACGGCATTGAACCTGTAATTACCCTCTCCCACTTTGAAATGCCATTCAATTTGGCTAAGAACTATGGTGGTTTTACCAACCGTAAAGTAATTGACTTCTTCGTACATTTCGCAGAAGTTTGCTTCAAGCGTTACAAGAACAAGGTTAAGTACTGGATGACTTTCAATGAAATTGATAACCAATCAGCATTTAACAATGACTTCTTAATGGCTACTAATTCTGGTATTCTTTTCAAAGATGATATGACTGACAAGGATAAAGAAGCTGCAATGTATCAAGCTGGTCACTATGAATTAGTTGCTTCTGCATTAGCAGTTAAGATTGGTCACAAGATCAACCCTAACTTCCAAATTGGTTGTATGATCAACTACTCACCTGTTCGTCCACTTACTCCATCAAGTGATGATGTATTATTAGCTGACAAGTGGGAGCAACGCCGTGATTGGTTCTCAGACGTTCATGTTTTTGGCGAATATCCAAATGCTGTTGAAGCTTATATCGAAAGAAATGGCTACCGTCCTGACATCACTGATGAAGATAGAATTGTCTTAAAGGAAGGTACAGTTGATTATGTTGGCTTTAGTTACTACCAAACTACTACTGTTTCAAGCGAAAAAGTTAAGCCTGATGATTTAACTGATTTAGCTAAAGCTGTAGCTAAGAACCCTACTTTGAAACGTAGTGACTGGGGCTGGGAAATCGATCCAGAAGGTTTGAGAATTGCCTTAAACCAATTGCAAGATCGTTACCACAAGCCATTGTTCATCGTTGAAAATGGTCTTGGTGCTTACGACAAGGTTGAAGACGGCAAGGTTCACGATGACTACAGAATCGACTACTTGAGAAACCATATTTCAGAAATGGAAAAGGCTGTTGAACTCGACGGTGTTGACTTAATGGGTTACCTTCCATGGGGCTGCATCGACTTGGTTTCTGCTGGTACTGGTCAAATGGACAAGCGTTACGGCTTTATCTACGTTGACAAGAATGATGCCGGTGAAGGTACTTTGGCTCGTTCACGTAAGGATTCATTCTTCTGGTACAAGAAGGTCATCGAATCAAACGGTAAAGATTTAGATTAAAATAATTATCTTAATTACTAAAAAAGAGTTAGGTGAAATTCATCTAACTCTTTTCATTTGGCCTTTTTAACTTATTATGGCAAATCATTACCGGCTGCTAAATACAAATCGTACCATTCTTGCTTAGTTAATTGAATGTCGCTACCAGCCGCTGAATCCGCAATATGCTGAGGATTCATTGAACCAACCAAGATTTGAATCTGTCCAGGACAACGCAAAATCCAACTGGCTGCAATTGCATTTTTACCTACTTGATAATGTTCGGCTAACTTTTCTAATTCTTCATTTAATTGCGGAAACTTCGAATTATTGATAAAGGTTCCTTCAAACATACCATATTGGAATGGTGACCAGCACTGCAATGTGATTCTGTGCCTCAATAAGTAATTCCACGTTTGGCCATCATGATCTACTGACTTTTCATCGGTCATGTTGGTATGAACAATACTATCAAGCATCCCCGTATGCATCAAGCCAAACTGCAATTGGTCAAACATAATTGGCTGCGTCACTGCTGTTTTAAGCAATTCAATTTCACTAGCATTAAAGTTAGAAACACCAAAGAAGCGCACCTTCCCTTGTGCCTGCAATGTATCAAAAGCCTCTGCTACCTCCTCTGGATCCATCAAAATATCGGGCCGGTGCAGAACCAAGCTATCTAAGTAGTCAACCTGCATTCTGTCTAGGATGCCATCTACAGCAGTCAAAATATATTTTTCAGAAAAATCATATCGCTTGCCTGGTACAATCCCTGTTTTAGATTGGATGAAGAGCTTATCTCGGCCAATCTTTGTTTCTTTTAGTGCCTGCCCAAAAACTGTTTCTGACTTTCCACCGCCATATATATCGGCTGAATCGATAAAGTTAATTCCTTTTTCATAAGCTGCACTAATTGCATCCACCGCTTCTGTTACGCTTTTTTGATCCATCCGCATAATGCCTAAAGCCATAGCCGGAATGGAAAGCGTAGATGGTCCCATTTTAATTTGTTTCATAGTTATTGCCTTTCTGTGTATATCAATATTCTTATTATAAGATCAATGTAAGCGGTTTTACAAATATCTTAAATTAAAATACTTCTTGTTAATTAGACATGCTAAAATGAATGTAATTAGTTAGAAAGGTTCAAAAAATGAAACAAATATATTTTAATCATGATGGTAACATTGACGATTTAGTATCTTACCTGCTTCTTTTGCAAGCTCCTGATATCAAATTGTTAGGTGTTGGTGCAATCGATGCCGACGGTTTTATCGATCCCTCTGTTGCAGCATGCCGTAAGATGACTGATCTTTTTAATCTGCGCGGAGATAAATTAGCAGTTGCCCGTTCAAATTCAAGAGCTGTCAACCAATTCCCACACGACTGGCGCATGGCTACATATTCCTTTAATTATTTACCTATCTTAAACGAAAAGGGTTCGATCGATACTCCACAAGCTGAATTACCTGCTCACCTTGATATGGTTGAAAAACTTAAGCATGCAGAAGAACCAGTCACATTAATTATGACCGGTCCTTTAACTGACTTAGCACGTGCTCTTGATGTTGACCCAGATATTGAAAAACATATCAAAAAACTTTACTGGATGGGCGGCTCTCTTGATGATCATGGTAACGTAGCCATGGTTAACGCAGATGGCAGTCAGGAATGGAATTCATTCTGGGATCCATACGCCGTTAAACGCGTTTTTGATTCCAATATTTCAATTCAAATGGTGGGCCTTGAAAGTACTGAAGAGATCCCATTAAATGATGAATTGCGGCAACACTGGGCAAGTTTACGCAAATATCCAGCTATGGATTTAGTTGGCCAAGGCTACAGCCTAATTATCTCAATCCCTTCTGCTGAACTTTACCTTTGGGATGTACTTACTACAGTTAGTGCATTGTATCCAGAAGTTGTTAAAACTGAAAAAGCTAAGGCTACAGTTATTACTGATGGAATGAGTGCTGGTAGCTTTAGACGTGATCCTAACGGTCGTGAAGTTGACATCGTTACTAAAGCAAACAAGGAATTATTCTTCCAAAAGATGGATGAAATTCTTGAGAGAACTAAGTAATAACATTACCATGAACAATAAAAGCATCCCGGAATTGGGATGCTTTTTAATTAAATTGCCTTAATAAACTTTTTATATAAAATCACGGCAATCCACGCCGAAATAAATGAAGGTAAAACGACAACCACTAGCAAATTCGGATCTAGGAAATTACCTACTCTAATGAAGTGAGTAATCGTACTGATATGCTTAATATTGCTGAAAATTGCCTGATAAACCGTCACATAAATCAGCGACCATTGAATATAATATTCAACCAAAGCCAAAGTCGTCGTCGAAAACTTGAAAACATGAGCGGCCACTCGCATTCCCCAATAGATAAACATCCCGGAAAGTACCACAAATGCCGCCAGCAACAAGAAGAGATTCCCTAAATTCACATGATCCTTATCCTGCATCATGAAATATGCAATTACAAAAAAGAGCAAAAAGTTAACTGTACTAAAGAAAATTTGAGCAAGAAATAAAATTGCCGCCTTCAAAAATTCAAATTTATGCTCCGAACGAAAAAGGGCAATAATCAAGATGATAATTGCTCCAATAACAAAGTATGTTGTAACGTGCATTAATCTTCCTCTACTTTTTTGCTTGCTTTAGAGCATCCGTAACTGCTTCTTTAACTCCATTTGAAGTAAAAGTTGCACCACTTACCGCATCGATATCTGCAGATTGCTTAGTCAGAATTTCATTTTCAAGCTGCTTTTCTGCTTTTTGACCATATTGTGGCGTTTCAGTAGATAAATCTAAATCAGCTGCCACGATTTTTTGATCCTTAACAGTTAACTTCACTTTAACAAAGCCTGCCATGCCTCTTGCTTCAGCATCATATATTCCATCTTTTAACATAAAAATTCCCCTTTTAAAATAAAAAAACGCCCTCATACATATTGTACAATACATACAAGAGTAATTTTTTCAAAAAATGTAAAGATATAAGTATACCATTAACTATCAATAACTGATATACTTATGTGCGGGTTATAATTTCTATAAGTCCTTATTATAATCCATCATTACAGGTAGTTGAATCCCCTTCTACCTGTTTTTATTATAGTATAAAATAACAAATGTCGTTAAATAGCTAAAAAAGTTTTTTATTACACTATCTCTCAATAGTTACGTTAAAATTGTAGAGGGGATTATAGTTTTTTCATTTGAAGAGGTAAAACATGTATCCAGATAATAATATTCTTACATATTTAAAATGGCGTGGAGACATTGACTTTAGTACATCGCCTTTCAATGATATTGATGCACTTGTTTTATCTATTTTTTCTTATCTTGAATTGCATGATATTGTTAGTGGCGATGCTAAAACAATTACTGTAGATGAAGCAGCTAAGCTCTATTTTGCAGATGATCACCCACGTAATGATAATTTGCAATATCAAGAACTATTTAAATTAATGGCACGAGCCGAGCGTTTTAAAAAGGCGCAATTATCTTATTTTACTAGCACGTTAACTGAACATACTCAATTTAGTGCCATTAAAATCGAATTAACTGATGGAACTAATTTCGTCGCCTTTCGTGGTACAGATGATTCACTTATCGGTTGGAAAGAAGACTTTGAAATTAGTTTCAGAATTACTGTTGCACAAAAGCAAGCAGTTAAATTACTCGAACGTATTTTAAAAGCGGACAATCAAGATTATTATCTTTGTGGTCACTCAAAAGGTGGCAATTTAGCCGAATATGCTGCAATTAATATTGAGCCCAAACTTCGTAAACGAATTAAGCGGATCTACACTTTTGATTCTCCTGGTATCGCTGAAGAAGTAGGTGCACAGCTTCCATTAAAATATCTACAAAACACGTTAAGAAGATTTGTGCCAGAGTTTAGCGTTATCGGCCGCTTATTTGAACCTGAAGGAATCCATCCAACTATTGTGAATAGTACGCGCAATAATTTGAGTCAACATGATACTTTCAGTTGGCAAATCATTGGTTCGAGCTTTGATACTAAAAGGCATAGAAATCCGCAATCAAAAGTTTACAATCAACTAATCAACCAATGGATTGGAAACGCAACGCTTGAAGAACGCGAATCTCTAACCAATGATTTATTTGCTGCACTAGGCGCAAGTGGCGCTACCAAGATCAACGAATTAGATAAAAATGGTTTCGGTGGTTTTGGGGCTATTCTGCTGTCATTCACAAATTCTTCTCGTAGAACTCGCTTCGTTTTTGGCTCCTTGTTTTCATCAATTTGGCAAACAATCAAAAGTCGCCATCTAACTAAAGTACTGTTTTCGACTGATACAATCGTTGGTTGGATCCTGGTAGTGCTGGGTATCATCAGTTTAACCATGCCTCAATATGCATTACGTGCTTTTGGTGTTCTAGTAGCATTTGCTGGAATTGGCTTTAGTGTCCATCAAATTTTAGATACGGCAAATTCTAGTTTAAAAGAGAAGCAGAAACAGTTCTTTATTATTTCATACTTAGTTGTTTTTGCTCTATCAACGGCTTTAATTTCTAATAATCGTTTGTTAATCTTCTTAGCTCACTATTTCTTGGGAATATTTTTAATTATTTATTCTTATGTCAGACTGCGGCAACTAATTCTTCATAGAATATCAGGCGTATTCCGGATCACAGTCGTGGCTACGGAAGCAGTTATCGCCTTTGCCTTAGGAATTATCGTCATCATTAATCCACGAGCATTCGATCGCAAATCTATCCTGATAATGGGAATTTTATTAATTATCTACGGTTTCTTCAAACTTATTGGAGAATTATTTGATCAGCGGCCCAAGATGCCAAAAAATCACAGATGAAAAAGGCAAGATGGATTTTTCCATCTTGCTTTTTCGTTAATCAAAAACAGTTTGCCAATTGGGATCTTTGGATGCCTCATAACACATCTTTATTTGTTCAGGCGTATTTCGACCAAGTGATAACTTAGGCAGATTATTTAATGAAAAGTAACGACAATCTGTAGTTTCAATGTTCTTTTCGAATTCGCCACCTATTACCTTGCACAAATAAAAAGCTTTTATAATTCCAGTAGCTCGAATTGGCTTATTATGTTTATTTCGATCTTGTAAAGCGATCAATTTAATTGGTTTGACATCTCTACCTGATTCTTCTTTTGCTTCCTTAATACAGTTTTCTTCTGTAGAAAGATTGGCTTCACACCAACCACCCGGAAGTGACCAATCGTCAGATAGTTTCTCATGAACTAATAAAATCTGATCATCTTTAAAAATTGCAGCTCTTGTCTCTATTTTTGGAGTCTGATAACCTTCATCACCGCAAAATAAAGTTTTCACCTTTTCAATTGGTATCTCTGTTTTAACAGTCATCATTTCAGCCGCAATTTGGCGAATCTGTTCATATCGTTCACGATCAAAGACATCATGACCATATTTCAAACCATTTTGAGCAATGCTCTGTAATTCAATTGCCCAATCAGTAAATTGATCTCCTGTTTTCATCTTTAGCCTCTATCTTTTAATAAAAGTGTTAGATTTAATATGTTTTAAAATGCTATAACCTACGCTTTTAATTTGATTTTTACTACCATATGACTGATTTAAAAACATCACAATTCCATTTTTATTGTCTGTAGTAAGTTGCATCCAATTAGTAAAATGAGTATCTCCAAAATTACCATAAGCTAATTTCAGTTTACCACCATCTTTTAAATAAAAACCGCCAGAGTATGTATTAACTTTGGATTTTAAATGACTTAAATAATTGAATTTCTTCTCAGTTAAAACTTTGCCATTATGCAATCCTCGTTGAATCTTATAATAATCACCAGCGGTAGAGAATAAGTTTCCCGCACCTGTAAGTTGAGACACTACATATCTATTAGCATAAGAAGCGCTTTGATAGTTTTTACCATGACGATAAAGATATGAAATAGCATCTGTCTTTGAACGAGGAATATTTTGATAAATATATGTATGTTTTAAATGAAGTGGTTTAATAATTCTGCTTTTTACGTTTGCTGCATAAGATTTGCCTGTTACCTTGCGAATGATACCTGCAAGCAAAACATAATTGGCATTATTATAATTAAAAGCTCCCCGCTTGGTGTGAGATGTAGCATTGGCCTTAACAACAGTCCAATTAATTGCGCCCTTTTCAGAGAAATTAATACCATGACTAGACTCGGTACCAATCACATTAATTCCTGAAGTATGGGTCATTAATTGACCTACTGTAATATGCTTAGCCTGCTTTAATCTTGGATACCAACGTGAGATTTTAGTATTTTGTGAAAACTTCTTTTGATAAATTAACTGCGTAATAATTGCCGCCGTTACAGATTTTTGCAATGAGCCAACAGGATATAGTAATTTCTTATTACCATTTTTAATTTTACGTCTGTAGTAGCCATAACCAACATTAACTGTTTGACGATGTCCATCCTTAACAATTTCAATCGTGCCGCGTAAATGATGCTTATTCATTGTTTTAACAGCATATTTACGTAATTGACTATTAGAATATGTCTTGGCATTAACTGTTGCGCTATTACCTAAAAAAATAAATGAAGATAAAAATGAAATGGCTAACATTATCTTTTTTGACTTCAATCTAAAAAATCCCCCTCTGCCATTTAATCCTGAAATATTCTACCACAAAATTAAAAGCACAAATATTGCCTACTAAACAATATTTGTGCTTTTTTCTTTTCGCCGATTGTAAAATCAAATTGAACACTTTAGAAAAATAAAAAGTCCATCTG
>NZ_AZEL01000082.1 GCF_001434975.1 Lactobacillus gallinarum DSM 10532 = JCM 2011 | reverse complement strand
TTTGCCTTTTCTATTCTTAATAATTATGAGACTAAGCTGGCAGAAGAAGTAGTCGCCAATAACGAGTTATTGGCTAAGCCCAGGAATATTCGTGATGCTTATAACTTTTTGCGTGTTAAAGAAATTGATAGCCTTGCCCTTGCCAATGCGATTCAGAACTACCAGAAGGCTTGGAGCAACTATCGCAAGATTGGTCATGGAATCCCAACTTTCCATAAAAAACG
>NZ_AZEL01000011.1 GCF_001434975.1 Lactobacillus gallinarum DSM 10532 = JCM 2011 | reverse complement strand
AAAACTTTTTTAAAGCTCTCGAGCTCTTCGTCATCTCTCAAGACGACTTTATTAATATATAATACTTAACTTGGTTTTGCAAGTATTTTTTTATTAATTAAATCTGTCCTTCAAAAGACGACTTAATTAATATACCTTAGTCAACAGATTTAAACAAGTACAAATTTTAAATGATTATTGTCTTAAATCATGTTAAAGTTGATACATCACCACTTAGAGGAGGTTTTAAAAATTAAAAAAGTTGATCTCGCAATTATAGGTGCCGGTCCTGTTGGATTATTTGCAGCTCATTTTGCTCACTTGCATGGCTTGTCTAATTTAATCTTCGATTCATTATCTGAGGTTGGTGGTCAGCCCCAAATGCTTTATCCATTTAAACAAATTAGTGACATCCCTGCTTATAATACAATCAGTGGAACAGCCTTAATCCAAAATTTAAAATCAGGTTTACCAAAGGAAACCGAAATTATTACTAATCATAAAGTTAATGATGTTAAAAAAAGCGACGACGGTTTCATTTTAGATGATATGGTATTAGCCAAAAGCATTATTATTGCTACAGGTGCAGGAGCATTCAAACCTAAAGAATTACCATTGAAGATGAATGAAGATATTCAAAAAAGAGTCCACTACTTCATTAAAGACCCTAAAGATTTTGCCAACCAAAAGATAGGCGTCTTCGGTGGAGGCGATTCTGCTCTTGATTTAGCAATTGAATTGGCAAATTATACAAATGTCAAAATTATCCATCGTCGTAATGAATTCCGCGGCCTTGAATCCAACGTTAAAAAGCTTCGTTCTTTAGCAAACGTCGAAATTTTAACTCCCTATCTTCCAAAGGACATCCAATTAGTTAATAATCAATTGGATATAACTCTTAAAGGTATGGGTGATGTTCAACCACGCCATGAGCAGTTTGATAAAATTATTGTCGCTTATGGTTTCAAAGCTAATAATCGTTTTGTGAAAAAATGGGGAATTGAGCTCAACGGAACTAATATTGCTGTTGATCCAACGATGAAAACCAACATTGATGGAATCTATGCTGCTGGAGACGTAGTAAGCTATCCTGGACGGGTTCCTCTAATTGCTTTAGGTTTTGGAGAAGCTCAAATCGCTATTACTTCTATTATGCGTGATCTATTTCCAGAAAAAACTTTAACCATTCACTCAACTAGCATTTAGGAGAAAGAAATGACTTTAATCGATTTTATCTTACATATTGATGACCACTTGGTCACAATTGTTAACCAATTTGGTGGTTGGTCTTACTTGATCTTGTTCGCCATCATTTTTATTGAAACTGGTGTAGTTATTTTCCCATTCTTGCCAGGTGATTCACTTATCTTTGCCGCTAGTGCGATGGCTGCTAACCCAAAATATGGTTTAAATATTTGGCTAATATATTTAATCGTTGCCTTAGCTGCCATACTAGGTGACACCGCCAATTATGAAATTGGAGCATGGTCTACTAGAGCAGGTGAAAAACACAGTTGGTTCAATAAATTAATCAATCAAAATAATCGACTAGCTGCAGAAAAGTTCTTTGAACGCCATGGTCCAATTACAATTGTGATCGGAAGATTTATTCCATTTATCCGGACATTTGTCCCCTTTATTTCTGGCGGTAGCAAAATGCATTACGGTAAATTTATTGCTTATAATATTATCGGTGGTTTACTTTGGACAGGATTATTTACTGTTATCGGATTCTTCTTTGGTAACATCCCTGTAGTAAAAGATCATTTCTCAATGATTGTAATTGCCATCATCCTGGTTTCAGTTGTTCCAATTGCCATCGTAGCTTTGAAGAAAAAAATCTCACTCAAAAAAGAGTTCCACTAATGGAACTCTTTTTTATCTTCGTAACAACTTTTCAGCAAAATATAATTCGTAAATAATCCCGGCTACTGCAAAACAAGATGCAAAAAAGCCTTCGGTCAACACATTGATTATCGGATCAGTATTCGGATCGAATAACCAATCATTGTTGTTAAACAACATGTGGTGAAAAATTACAAAAAAACTATCAAAATTGGTTACTGCAAAAGGAAATACTACGATTGGCAATAACAATAAAATAAGTGCTGCAGATTTATCCAAGCTAAGCAGCGCTTTTTTTCTACGCTTTTTAAAAACAAAATACAGCATTAAACAAACAATAAATACGAGTACAGCAAAAACGAATAATTGCTTACATTCCGCAAAATGTTCTGCTGCATTAGCGGATGTGGGAAAATTATCCATTTTAAGCCGCTTTTTAAAGGGCCAGATCAAATAAATCATCAACTGGTTATAATTATGCATTACTTGAAATAAAGACATGTGAACAGTCTCATATGTCTTTTGTACCAGCATAAAAATAAACAAAAGCGGCCAGCTAGCGACAATAGCTCCCACTACACTACTCGAAATGGCAAACAAAAAATGATATATCAGTCCAAAAAAATTATCTTTTGTAATCATAGTTCGAATTCGTCTAAGTTATCAACCACATACGTTGGTTGGCGTTTGCCAACAATATCTTCTTTTTGAGTTACACCCGTCAAAGTTAATAATTGATCTACATCACTATTAAAACCTGCTTTGATATCAGTATCGTAGTTATCACCTACTAGTAAGGCATCATCTTTAGAATATCCTACTTTAGCTAAAGCCTTTTTTACGATGATAGATTCTGGTTTACCAATGTATAACGGATCTACCCCACTAGCCGCTGCAACAAAAACGCACTGAGATCCATTGCCTGGGATTAATTCATCCCCTGTAGGCAAATTCATATCAGCATTAGTACCAATAAAAGTAGCCCCGCGTCTAATTGCTCTTGAGGCTACACGAACTTTATGATAAGTCAAATCCTTGTCCATCCCGACAATAACGTAATCAGGATTTTCCTCATTAAGTTCAAATTCAGGATGCTGCAATAGCTCTCTCCATAAGCCGATTTCGCCAATGATGTATAAACCGATCTTTTTATTTGAATGATCTTTATTCTGACTCAAAATATAACTGGCTGTCGCCATACTTGGCGTATAAATATGATCAGTATCGGTTTCTACCCCGTGTCTCTTTAATTTATCGACCACCATTTGAGGTGTTCTAGTCGTATTATTGGTTAAAAATAAATAATCTTTTTTTTGCTCAATTAAACGATGAACAAATCTTACTCCTGATTCAACAGTATCCTTGCCACGATAAACTGTCCCATCTAAGTCAATTAAAAATACCCGGTAATCTTTCACTAGTTTCCCTTTCTTTTCTTAATAATAAAAGAATGATGACGTCCAAATTCTTTTTTGACTGCAATTGACTGCTTCTTTTTAAATTTAGTTTGATGAACTCGACGCTTCTTGAATGGATTATTTTCAGTTTTACGATATCCCTTGCCGTGACGTCGACGTGAGTGGAAGCGATCATTCTTACGATTACGTTCACGTTCATAATGCGGTTTGCGCGGTCTTTGACGTGAATAATGATGAGTAGGATTAGTTAATTCCAAGATAAAATACGGCCCACCCGGATTACAATATTCAGTTAAATAATCTACGATCGCCATCTCTTTTTTATCAATCGAAGTGCGAGCTTCATCTTTATAAAAGCCTTTTAAGCGCAGGTGGTCACTTGAAACATCCCCTACTAAATAATCATATTGATCCAAAAATGGATCATATTTTTTACGGAGCATTTCTAGATCGAGCGCATCCCGTTCATTAGTGACAATGGTATATAACTGATCATTAATTTTTATACTTTTACCATCCTGTACTACGTTAGCAAGCGGATGACGCAAAGGCTGCTCTTCTTCAAATTTATTTACTTTTTCCTCTGCGCTTTTTTCTGAATTAGTTTTATTTTTTTCTGTCATTTACTTCACTTCTCGATGATAGTGGGTATATTTTAGCTAAATAATTGCCAACAACTTCACGCAAAAATTGAGGGAATAGGAATTCATTTTCACCAACAATAGCTAAAGTCGGGAAGAATGGCACTAATACATAGTGATCAAGGCAAGCGATTTGATACTCTTCTTCTGGATCAATCTCATGACCATTGGCATAAACGATTCGCTTACGAGTATCTACTTTAATTCCCTTGTAATACATTTGCCCAAAGATCTTGCCTCTAAAGCTCATCCCTTGCAAATGAAAATGATCCAAATAATGGCGATTCTTTTCAATTTCCATTACTAAACGCCAAAGATCGCTGCCTTTTAAGGTAGAACGCACAACATGCATAGGATGTGGCAATGCCTTTTGCAAATCATACTGAGTTAAAACTCCACTCTTAAATGGGGTCAAAAATAATCCTGAACTCAAAATTGCTAAATCTGTCTTGGCAAAATCAGCAATCGCATCAAGCGAAACTTGGACTGCCGCAATTTTGTCATCATTAAATTTTTCAGGCAGCTTAGCTACTTTATGTTCAGACAAAAGTTTTTGACCTTTATCATAGTAGCCTTGAATAACTGCCTCATCTTCTGGCATTTCTGGCATTGAAGCTGTAGGAATTGTATCAGGTACGATTTTAGTTACATGGTGGTTTTCGAGTTCAACATGAATATCGCCAACGTAATTACCCCATTTTCCAGTTTGAGTAATCCAAGTATGTTCAACTTTTTCACCATGAGCTAATAGATCATGACTGTGACCACCAACGATCAGATCGATTTGCGGATAATTCTTGGCAAGCCAGCGGTCCATCTTAAGTCCTACATGAGTAATCAGAATCAAAACATCATATTGATCCTTAATTTGAGCTAATTGTTGATCCATTGCATGACCTAGCATTTTGACATGCCAGTGATTAGGACCATAAGTCATGGGATATGCTGCAGTAAGGCCGATTAAAGCAATTCGCGTGTTTTTCTTGGTTTTAATAATTTTATGACCCACTGCCCATTTAGGCATGGATTCGTCTTCTTCACGCAAATTAGCCAAAATTACTGGGAAATCAGCATGATCAAACAATCTTTCTAACACCCAGTGCGGATTAGATATTCCTTCATTGTTGCCAATCGTGATCGCATCATAGTGAAAGCCGTTCATTAATTTAATATTAGCTTGGCCTTCAGTTGCATCGGTTAAGGGATGCGAACGATCCATAAAGTCACCGGCATCAAAAGTATAAACTTCATCAACTGAAGTATTTGCCTGAGCCTTTTTTAAATAACGCCCAATTTTAGAAAAGTGTTCAAAATGTGAGTGTAGATCATTAGTATGTAAAATTCGCAAAGTTTCCATTTTTGTACCACTTTCTATCCAATTCGATTAGCCTTCAATATCATGTGATAAGCATCCAAAATTTTGCCTTTAGGCTTATCCCATTCTACCCACTTAGGATTTTTCCAATCATCTTCATTAGTCAATGTCTGCAAATCATAAGTATCATTGATATATTTTTCATACTCAATTAATGCAGTAGTACGCGGAATATTCAACTGTAATATCCGTACTTTTTTAATTTCACCATGGTCCACCGCTAATTCAGCAATTCCATTTTGATCAATATTAGAAATTTCATAATAACGACTACCATCATTTCTGGTAATCTCTTCAATTAAATCCAATTGTTCCATCAATTTCACCCTTTTGGAATAACAGAATCATACTATAAAATAGAAAAAAATGTGTAACCATGCTATTGTTAATATGCGATAGAGGTGTACACATATGAAATTTAAAAGCCAACTATTTTGGGCTCTTTTTTTTAGCTTAATCTTTTTAACAACAAGTGGTTTTACTGTTGTTGGTCACCGCGGCGATCCCATCAAGTATCCTGAAGAAACTATTCAGTCTGATGATTCTGCCTTCAATTCCGGTGCTGATTACGTCGAACTCGATCTCCAACTTTCCAAAGATGGAGTTTTAGTCATCTCTCATGATGACGACCTTGAGCGAGTCACTCATACACATGCAATTGTATCACAAAATAACTTTGAGACACTTAAACAGCTAAAGTATGATAATGGCGAACACGTAATGTCGCTTAATGAATTATTTGAGCATTATAAAAATAAACCTAGCGCCAAATTTGTTTTAGAAACCAAGATTGATCATAGTATCAACCCATCTTACGAATTAGAAGATAAAATTGCTGCAGTAGTTAAGAAGTATCATATGCAAAAACGTATCATGATTCATTCATTTTCTGCAGCAAGTCTGTTTCATTTTAGAAAAATAATGCCTGATGCTTATTTAATCTTCATTGTAGGTAGCTTAAAACGTATTAACTTCAGTATTTTGCCTCAAGTAAATGCCGTAAACGCCGCTTCTGACATTGTTCAAGAGCATCCCTTCTTAATTCACTGGCTCCACAAATTGCATAAACAATTATTTGTCTGGGCAGAAATGGATGAATCACCTGCTCTTTGGCATTGGTTAATTAATCGTAATGTCGATGGGGTCGTTACCAACTTCCCCGCTACTGGGTTTAAATATAAATTAGCCAAAAGTGGTACTAAAAAATATGCTATCAATCGAACAGGAATCTATTTTGGTAAAACTAAGACCCCTACTATGATGAATCCCTATGTCCGAATTAAGGAAAAGAAATACGTTCGACCTAACCAAAAAGTTAATGTAACTTACGGCGTGCGAGTCGACAACAAATTATACTATCAGATAGCAGAAAAAACTTTTATTTCAGCGGAATTCGTCAACTTAGATTTACGCCGTAATGATATTGCACCTTATGAAAATAAAAAAATAATTGCTAAGCCTAACACTAAAGTAGCAATTTATAGTTATCCTGACAATCAAGCAAAAACAAAGAAATTCTTGCCTGCTAACATATTATTTAAAATTCAAAACTTTAATGGCGGTCCTAAGAACATGTGGCTTTACACCAAGAAAGGTTGGATTAAGGCTGATCAAATACTTTTCTACGGCTTTTTCAATAAAAAAGCTTTTCAGCAATATAACAACTTGCCACGAGTAAGCAAATACACGAACTTAGTTTTATTGCCTTTCAATCCTAATAAATTAATCTTCACATCAACTTATTGGCAAAAACGAAAACAAATTAATCAAATTATTCACTAAATTAAAAAAAAGCAGTTTTTATCAACTACTTCTTTTTTTGATACTTTTTATTGATTTAAAGTACTTTGTTTTTTAACTAATTCATATGGCAATTCAATATGAGTTTCGTCAACTTCTTCATTATTCATCAACTTAGTTAACATTCTCATAGCCACCGCACCCATATCATAAAGTGGCTGCTTGATTGTAGTCAAGGCTGGACGAACAACAGAAGCAAGTTGAGTTGCACTTGCAGTAACAATTTCCAAATCCTCTGGTATCTTCCTGCCTGCATCCATGGCTGAGTTCAAAATACCAACAGATGAAATATCACGGGTAACAATTACACCATCGATACCATCTTTAACGAGTTGTGGGTATAAATTGTAACCATCTGAATAATCCTTAACCCCGGTGTAAACATGTGGCTCACCCAGATTATTCTCTTTGATAAAGTCTTTGTATGCTGGAATTCTATTTTCACCATTTACCACTGCATCTTCATCACCAACCACGAGTGCCAAGTTCTTCTTGCCATCGTGCATTAATAAATTCAATGCTTCGGTATCAGCTTTCTTATAATCAATAGTTACGGACGCAAACTCGTCGCGATTATCCTTAGTCCCAGCTAATACTACTGGAGTATTAGTTCTCTTAAATGCTTCTGCAGCTTCGTTTGGCAAACGGTTTGACATGTAGATCACGCCATCTACTTGCTTATTAAGCAAACTTTGAATTACTTGATCTTCCTTCATCAAACGATTTTCAATACTGGTAATGATAATGTTATACTTGTATAAAAGTGCAATATCATCAATACCCTTAGATAATTCTGCAAAATATAAATTAGTCAAATCTGGGACGATTAACCCTACTGTAGTGGTACGCTTAGATGCTAAACCTTGCGCTACAGCATTTGGTTGATAGTGTAATCTTTTAATTACTTCAAGAACACGATCACGTGTCTCTTTTCTCACATTATTATTGCCGTTAACAACACGAGAAACTGTCGCCATAGACACCTTAGCTTCTCGAGCAACATCATAAATTGTAACTTCTTGTTTATGCATCGCTTATTCTCAGTCCTTCCGAAAAATCCTTCACCTTAATTTATCATTATTTTGCTCTAAGTGCAAGCGTTTACAGCTTTCCTTTCATTTTTTCATACAAAAACATGATATACTAACACTAAACTAACGAAAAAAGAGGCTATTTATGAACTTAGATAAATTACAACAATGGCTGCAAGATTCAAACAATGATATTGCATACATTTCTAACCCAATTACTATTTCTTACTTCACGGGATATTCTATGGATCCTCATGAACGTATCTTTGCTTTGCTCGTATTTAAAGATGCAGATCCTTTTATTTTCTGCCCTGCTTTAAATGTAGAAGAAGCAAAAGATTCTGAATGGAACGGTGATGTTTTTGGTTACCTTGATTCAGAAGATCCATGGGAATTAATCGCCAACAACGTAAGAAAGAGAACTAAAGATACTCACACCTGGGCTATCGAAAAAAACGATCTTTCCGTTGCTCATTACCAATACCTGCGCGGCGAATTTCCAAATGCAAGTTTTACTAATGATGTTTCTTCATTCATTGAAAGACTTCGTCTTTACAAGACACCAGAAGAAATTAAAAAATTACAAGGCGCTGGTGCCGAAGCTGATTTTGCCTTTCAAATTGGTTTTGATGCAATCAGAACCGGTGTGACTGAAAGAAGTATCGCTGGTCAAATTGATTACCAATTAAAGATTCAAAAAGGCGTAATGCACGAAAGTTTTGAAACGATCGTCCAAGCTGGTAAGAACGCAGCTAACCCACACCTTGGTCCAACTATGAACACTGTTCAACCTAACGAATTAGTTTTATTCGACTTAGGTACTATGCATGATGGTTACGCATCAGACTCAAGTAGAACAGTCGCTTATGGTACGCCATCAGACAAGCAACGTGAAATTTACGAAGTTGACCGCGAAGCACAACAAGCCGCAATTGAAGCCGCTAAGCCTGGTATTACTGCTGAAGAACTTGATAGCGTTGCTCGTGATATCATTACTAAAGCCGGCTATGGCGAATACTTCATTCACCGTTTAGGCCACGGTATCGGTAAAAATGTCCACGAATATCCATCAATCGTTCAAGGCAATGATTTAGTTCTTGAAGAGGGGATGTGCTTCTCCATTGAGCCAGGTATCTACATCCCTGGCTTTGCTGGAGTAAGAATTGAAGACTGTGGTGTCGTAACCAAGGATGGTTTTAAGACATTTACACATACCAATAAAGACTTGAAGATTATCCCTGTTAGAGATTAATCTAAAATTTAGACGCAAAATAAAAAGCTGACATAACGTCAGCTTTTTATTTTGCGATGAATAATTGACTATTCTTCTGAATTATCTGGTGTTGAGGCAGTATTGTCATTTTCAGCATTGTTCAAATCATCAACCGATTTTTCTGCGTTATCGCCATCAGCAACATCGTTGTCCTTGTTTGAATCATCAATAACGATGTCATCGAAGTCCTTTAATTCTGAATCATCTTCAACGTTCTTTGGGAATGAAGCTAATTGATTCTTAACGATTTCAGTACCATTATCGTACTTCTTCTTCAAATCTTGAAGTTTATCGTTGTCTTTAATCTTGTTCTTAACATCATCAACTTGTTCATCACTAACAAGTAATGAACCTGCAATAAAGCCTGCTGCACAACCAGCTACAGCACCTAATACGAAACTTGCAAATTTTTTCATAGTGAAATCCTCCTTTATTAATTTTCACCTCTACGGCGTCTGCGTCTTGCAAAAGCAGTAGCCGCAATTGAAGAAACAAGACCAGCGTGACTAAAATGATTGCTACTAAAGCGTTTAGCGATCTTCTTTGAAGAATCATTCAATTCTGATACGCTCTCACCCAAATCAGCAGCAGCTTTTACTACTGGATCCAACGTCTTCATTTTACCATTAACATCGATCATTAGGTCGTTAGTTTGATCTAATAAATTATGAGTTTGATCCATCAGACCATCCATATCTTCAGAAAGCTTCTTCATTGATTCATTAGTTGTCTGAATAGTAGCACTTGTTTCTTTCAAAACTTTTGCTGTACGAATAAGCATAGGGATCGTAAATAATACTAAAATTAAGAATGCAATTGCGGCAATTAAACCTGCTAAAGCACCATAAGAAATTGTCATCTTCTAACTTCTACCTCCATATACCATCTAAAAAAAGTCTAGCATGAATATACTTTATTCTCAATTAATGTCTTGTTATTCTTTTATTATAACCTATTAAATTCAAGAAAGGATATTATAAAACTATTTATGAAAATACCCACATTACCTACTCATTTCAGTATGCATAAAATTCAGTTCAATTGGGACAAAATTGGGCAAAATTTTCTATCAATTATTTGGCAACTAGCCATTACTACCCTAATCTTTTACCTTTTATCCCACTTTGGTCACAAGATAATTAACAACTACTTGGCTAGACACAATACAATTAGAAATAAAAGGACTAAAACAATTACTGCTTTAATCAACAGTATCTTTCAATATACCTTGATATTCTTTTATCTTTTCGGTATTTTATCCATTATCGGCGTGCCAGTGGGAACTTTATTAGCCAGTGCCGGAATTTTCTCTCTTGCCTTAGGTATGGGGGCCCAAGGTTTTGTGAGTGATTTAGTTAACGGCTTCTTCATTTTAAGTGAAGACCAATTTGATGTCGGCGATACAGTTTCCATTAATGGTCAAGTCGGTACTGTAGATCAATTAGGTCTTAGAACCACTCGATTAAAAGCATCAGATGGTTCAATAATTTACATTCCTAACCGCAATATTACGATTGTACAAAATCTGGCCCATAATGCTATTGGACTAACTATTAATCTTGAATTAGATGCAGACAATGACTTTAGTCATATCACCAAAATTATTAAAGAGGTTAATAAATCAATTAAACCTGAAAAAGGCACCGTTTCTTCTGGCCCTTCAATTATTGGGGTTACTGGGCAAAATGGACGCACAGTTACCTATGGCGTTTATTTTAAGGTAAAACCTGAAAAGCAATCGATAGTTAAAAATTTATATTTAGGTAAATACATTCAAGCTTTGCAAAAAAATGATATTAAATTTGCAACAACTGCTAGTACAATCAAAACTAGCGCATAGAAAAAAGTGTTTAGAACGAAAAATTCTAAACACTTTTTTAATTGAATTGTTTTAGCCAATCAGGCAATTCTTGCAACAATTTTCTCACTGCATTACCACGATGAGAGATTTCATTTTTCTCATCTGTTGTCATTTGTGCAAAAGTCTTACCCTTTTCAGGAATAAAGAACAGTGGATCATAACCAAATCCATCTTCACCGCGTGGTGCAGCAAGGATCCGGCCTGAACAAGTACCTGAAACAACTAGATCTTTATCAAACTCACCTGGCATTGAAACAACGATCGTCGTCCAAAACTTGGCCGTTCTCTTTTCATCAGGTACACCGCCTAAATTAGCCAACAACTTGGCATTATTCTTGGCATCATTATGAGCTTCACCAGCATAACGAGCACTTCTTACGCCAGGTTCACCATTTAATGCATCAACCATTAAGCCTGAATCATCCGCAATTGTTGGTAATCCTGAAAATTCTGCTAACTCATGAGCTTTAATCTTGGCATTTGCTTCAAATGTTCTTCCACTTTCAATTGGATGAGGCGGATTATCTAAATCTGCATTAGTTTTAATTTCAACATCCACTCCAGCTCTTTTAAAAGCTTCCTTTAATTCCTTAGCTTTTCCTTGATTGCCAGTCGCAAATAAAATTTCCTTAGTCATTATAAATTCCTCGTATCTACTTGATGACTAGTCAAATCTGCTTGTCCTAAAAATCTTCTCCCCATTTCTGAGAATTTATCAGGATCTCCAGTGGTGTAGTATTCATGTTTTCCAGCTTGATCAGATGAACTAAATAAACCATCACGTCGCATAACATTAAAAGTATATTGTGCTACTTGATCAGCAGGATCCACGATTTGAATCTTATCACCTAATGCTTCCGCAAATTCATTTTGAATTAGTGGATAATGCGTACAGCCCAAAACAAAAGTATCAAAATCTTGACCCTTAAGTGGGGCAATACTGCGTTTTACCGCTGCTAAGTTTGTATCATAATCCTTTTGACTTTCAATGAGTGGAGCAAGCTCTGGCGCTGCAATTTCCATCACCTTGATATCAGGATCTCTGAATTTAATTTCTTTTTGATATGCATGTGAGTTAATCGTTACCGGAGTTGCTGCTACTGCGACTTTTTTATTTTTAGTCGTTCTAGCCGCAGCTAAACTACCTGATTGAATAACCCCGATAACTTGTTGTTCAACTTCATTTTGCAAAGTTGGCATTGCTACTGCAGTAGCTGTGTTGCAGGCAAAGATAATCAACTTTACTTTCTTTTGCAATAAAAACTTCACACTTCGGCGTGTAAGTTCAATAATTCGTTCACGACTTTTATCACCATAAGGCATATTGGCACTATCACCAATAAAAACAGTAGATTCGTGAGGCAACTTTTCAATTACTTTTTTAACAACTGTAAAGCCGCCAACACCCGAGTCTAACAATCCAATGGGACGATTATCCATAATAAAAACCTCTTATTAAGAAAAAATTATTTTCTACTCCTACTAGTTTACGGTAAAATAAAAAAGAATAAAAGGGATGAATAAGTTTATGACAGAAAACGCAAACGAACACGTATATTTTATTAATCAACTTTACCGTGACTTTCTTTTACCAACTATTTTAGGTGATGACGATGCCCCTATTCTTTATTGGGCTGGCAAAAGAATTTCACGTCACTACGACTTAAGCGATTTTGATGATTTGGTTGATTTCTTCCATATGGCTAAATTTGGTACTCTTGTAAAAACCAAAGAAAGAAGAGCCTCCATCACTTTTGAATTAAGCGGTCAAAATATCGAAGACCGTTTAGACAGTGATAGTAAAGAATTTTCTCTTGAAAGTGGCATGATTGCCGAAACCGTACAAAAGGAAACTGGTAAAATCACCGAAAGTGAAATTACCATTTTACCTAAAGAAAAGAAAGTTCAAATCATTGCTCGTTTCGGCTAAAAATTTAGCAAAAAAGATAGCTTTTTTATAGACTATAATTTATTATTACTATATGCTTTACCTTAGATTAAAATATTTTTAGATTTAGATATAGGAGTAATAAAATGCTTAAGGAATTCAAACAATTTATTGCACGCGGAAACGTTATTGATTTAGCAGTCGGTGTGATTATCGGTGCAGCTTTTACAGCAATCGTAAAATCACTTGTTAAAAATTTAATCAATCCGCTAATCGGTCTTTTTATCGGTAGAATTGACTTGTCTAACTTAACTCTTAAAGTAGGAGAAGCTAATTTTAGATACGGAAGTTTCCTAAATTCCATCATCAATTTCCTTATTATTTCCTTCATTGTCTTCTTAATCGTAAAAGCCGTTAATAAATTTACGAAAAAGGAAGAAGAAGAAACTCCAGCTGCTCCAACTGAAGTAGACTACTTAAAAGAAATCCGTGATCTTCTTAAAGAAAAAGAAGCATAAAAATAAGCTTGTGGCGAAGCCACAAGCTTATTTTTTTATTTTAATTAACCAGCGTATTGATCCAAAATTTGGTTCAACTTTTCCTTTGGAGTGTAACCAGTTAAACGATCAACAATTTGACCATTCTTCTTAATAATCAAAGTTGGGATAGCCATAATACCAAGATTCTTAGCAGTTTCTTGATTGTGGTCAACATCCATCTTTGTAAACTTAACATCTTGACGTTCTTCTGCCAATTGGTCAATTACTGGTGATTGCATCTTACATGGACCACACCAAGTTGCCCAAAAGTCTGTTAAAACAACGCCATCTTTAGTTTCTTCTTCAAAATTTTGATCAGTAATTGCATCAACCATATGCTTTACCTCTTTCAATTAATATCGTTTTATCTTTAAATCTATATTAATAATATATCAGTTTTACTTACTTTTTTACAAGAAGACTGCTTACTTTAATTTAACAATTGTGGCACCATTACCTCCTTCGTTAGCAGGCGCGTAATTAAAGCCTTTAACGTGGTTACTGCTACGCAAATATTGCCAAACGCCTTTACGGATTGCACCAGTACCGATCCCATGAATAATAGTTACAATATCTAAACCTGCCAGTAATGCGGAATCAATATAACGATCCAAATTAGTCATAGCTTCATCGTAGCGTTGACCACGCAAGTCTAACTCGCTATGTGCATTACTACGTCTAATTGCACTTGTTGCTCTAACCAATTTTTTCTTAGGTTGTGTATTATTCTTGTCGATTCTCTCAATATCGCGGTCACTAACTTTGACTTTAATGATCCCCATTTGAACTTCATATTCATGTTCAGATAATTTCTTGGTAATAGTACCTGTTTGTCCATATGAAAGGACCTTTACTTGATCCCCCACACTTACATGATGACGACGTTTTTCACGCTGTAAGACTTTATTATGGGCTAAATTGTGGGCCTGACGCTCTAGGCTATTAAGTTCACCCTTAGCTTCAATAATTTTATTTTCTTTAACGCCAGCATTTTTCTGCTTTTCCAGCTCGGCAATAATTTTATCAGCCTTTTTACGTCTCTTAGCTACAACTTCATTAGCTCTTTCTTGCGCAAAATCGAGTTGCTTTTGAACACGTTGGTTGTACCAATCAAGCGCTTGTTGCAATTTTTGTTCAAGTTTTTGACTGCGATCTAAACTCGTTTCTAATCGGTTGCGAGCTGTAGTAGCCGCCTTAGTTTGCGCATTTAATTTAGCAATCATCTTATTAATATCAGAATCCTCATCTGACATTAAGTTTTGCGCATTTTTAACTACATCTTCACGCATCCCCAGCCTACGAGCAATCGCAAAAGCATTACTGTGACCTGGAATACCAATTTGTAAATGGTATGTTGGTGATAAAGTCTTTAAGTCAAATTCCATCGATGCATTAGTAGTGCGTGGTCTGTTATATCCGTAAAGCTTCAATTCAGGATAGTGCGTAGTGACCATGATCTTAGCATCTTTCTTGCGCAAAAAGTTCAAAATGCTAATAGCTAAACTGGCACCTTCTTCTGGGTCGGTTCCTGCACCAATTTCATCAATTAAAACCAAGGTTTCTTTATCTACATTTTTCATAATGGCAATAATGTCATTAATGTGTGATGAAAAAGTACTTAATGATTGTTCGATTGATTGTTCATCACCGATGTCAGCGTAAACTTCTTTGAATACGCCAACTTTACTGCCTTCTTCAGCTGGAATAAATAAACCAGACTGAGCCATCAATTGCAGCAAGCCAGCGGTCTTAAGAGTAATAGTCTTACCACCGGTGTTTGGCCCAGTAATCAGCATTGTATCAAAATCGCCGCCTAAACGAATATCATTAGGAACAACTTTTTCTGGATCAATTAATGGATGGCGTGCATTTCGTAATTCCAGCGAATGATCCTGAGTCAACTTAGGCTCGCTAGCTTTCATTTCCTTAGCCAATTTTGCCTTTGCTTGCAAAAAGTCTAAACGAGTTAATGCATTAGCAATATTATTGATGCTATCAATTTCTTCTCTAGCTAAGCCAGACAAGTTTTTCAAAATATTGCGGATTTCTTGTTTTTCTTGAGCAATTAAGTTTTGCTGGCGGTTGTTCAAGTTCAAAACTGCTTCAGGCTCAATAAATAAAGTCTGACCACTTGCACTTTGATCATGAACTACCCCACCAAACTTGCCACGATATTCCTGCTTAACCGGAATAACATAGCGATCATCACGAATAGTAACGATTTGTTCAGACAAGTACTTGCTGCTATTTCCTTTGGTATAAGCATTCATCCGGTTCTTAATGTCTTCTTCGTTACTACGCATATCGTGACGCAAACGTGCTAATGCGCTTGAAGCTGTATCAAGTACTTCACCATCATAATCAACAGATTTTTTTAATTCTCTAAATAAAAGGTCTGGAACATCTAACTGATCCAAAACTGAATCGATAGCTGATAAGTTAAGCTTTTCATCATCAACATCTTCCAGAAATTCATTAATCTCATTGGCTAAGCTTAAAACAAGAAGTAAATTACCCAATTCCTGAGCATTCAGATTTGCTTTTACACTCAATCTTTTAGTGCTAGGATGAACATCTTGAAAATCAGTTAACGGAAGTTGTCCTTTAACTCGCAATAAGTCAGCCAATGCTAAAGTTTGTTTTAATTCATTTTGTACTCGGTCAAAATTACCACTCGGTCTTAACTTCAATGCCGCATCTTTAGCTGGAGCGGTAATTGCTAATTTACTTAATCTTTTAGTAATTTCACCGAACTCTAAGATCTTTAAAATTTTATCATTCATAGCTATTTATATTTCTTTTTATAAACTAACAAAAAGGACCAGCCGCAGCTAGTCCTTTTTTATTATTTACCACTTAGGCGATCATCATCCAAGAAAGTATTCAAAACTCCTTGTACCATGTCCCATTCATCATCAGATTCAATCTCATGCAAATCACTGCTAGTGACATCACCTGCGTCATCTGCATCATAACTGAAAGCCTGTACTTCAATATCTTCATCGTCCCCAACAGCGGCTGGATAAAGAAGTACATATGACTTATCATAATCATCTGAATGAAAAGTAAATAATACTTCATACAATTCTTCATTACCTTGATCATCGATCAAAGTAATTTGACGATCTTGATCGTCACCATTAACTTGTGCTGCCATATTAATCCTTTCGGTGTAAATCCAAATAATTTTGCAAGATGAGCACCGCTGCCATCTGATCAATCACTTGTTTACGTTTTTTACGATCATGAATACCTGCATCTTCTACGAGTACTCGGCGTGATTCGATAGTTGTTAATCTTTCATCAGAATAATGCACGGGCAAGCCAAACTTTTCTTCGAGTCTTTTACCGTAAGCCTTACTGCGGGCAACTGAAGCTCCCGAAGTGCCATCCATATTCTTAGGCAGACCTAATACAAAGCCATCTACTTCATATTGTCTAACTAACTTTTTTAATGGACGCATCCCAAAATTATATCTGGTTTCATCAATTTTAATAGTTTCTAACTTCTGTGCAGTAATTCCTAATTCATCACTGACCGCAACACCCACAGTTTTAGAGCCTATATCTAAACCTAATAATCGCATTATTTATTCTTACCAAGATAGCTCTTAACGAGTTCCTCAATAATTTCATCACGTTCGTGCTTAAGAATTAAGTTACGGGCATCATTATGCCGTGGAATATAAGCAGGATCGCCAGAAAGTAAGTAACCTACAATCTGGTTGACAGGATTATAGCCCTTTTCTTCAAGCGCATTGTAAACATCTTGCAGAGTGTCATAAACATTCTTTCCTTTATTTTGGTTAAAGTCAAAATGCATAGTCTTATCTAGCGAACTCATATTTATTCCTCCTGTCAACAATTTTACTTGAAAAAAAGCTTAAACACAATTAATTAATTCTTAGTTCTTTGAAATTTCTTCGATTACAGCCTTGATAGCATCGTTAAGACCTTCTGGCTTCTTACCACCGGCTTGAGCCATGTTAGGACGACCACCGCCGCCACCACCAAAGATTGGGGCAGCCTTCTTAATTAAGTCGCCAGCCTTAAGACCCTTGTCTAAGGCCTTTTGATTCAAGCTAATAATCATATTAGCCTTGCCATCATTTTCAGCAGCTAAAACTAAGACGTCTGACTTGTTGCCACTCTTCCAGTTGTCAGCAAGTTCACGAAGGTCGTTCATGCCGTTAACATCTGCAATAGTAGCAATTACAGTCAAGTCACCAGCTTGTTTTACATCATCAAAGATTTGACCAGCCTTAGCTTGGTTGATTTGCTTAGTCAAAGCTTCAACTTGCTTTTGACTATCATGTAAGTCACTTTCAAGTGAGTCAATCTTATCAATAATGTTGTCTGGCTTAGTTGCCTTAACTTCTGTTTGAATATCATCAAGTAAACCTGAACGATTTGCTAAGTATTCGTATGCCTTCTTTGAAGTTACAGCTTCAATTCTACGCATACCAGCACCAACAGCTGATTCAGAAGTAATCTTGAAGATACCGATTTGGTTAGTGTTATCACAGTGAGTACCACCACAGAATTCTGATGAGAAGTCACCCATTTGAACAACACGAACCTTGTCACCGTACTTACCATCAAAGAGGGCTAAAGCACCCATCTTTTCACCTTCTTCAGGTGTAGTGATAGTAGTCTTAACATCGATAGCTTCCCAAATCTTTTGGTTAACTAATTCTTCAACTGACTTAATTTCACGTGGAGTCATTGGTTCCATAGCAGTGAAGTCAAATCTCAAGTAGTCAGGATCAACTAATGAACCTGCTTGGTGAGTATGTTCACCTAAAACTTGACGAAGTGCAGCGTGAAGCAAGTGGGTTGCTGAGTGTGAGTGACGTAAACCTTCACGACGTTCCTTGTCGATCTTCAAAATATATTCCTTGCCCTTTTCCATTGGCAAAATAAGGTCAACAAAGTGCAAGCTTTGGTCGTTTGGAGCGTGTTGGACATCAGTTACCTTAGCAACAAGTTCACCATCTTGATCATAAATGTTACCGTGGTCGGCAACTTGACCACCACGTTCTGCATAAAATGGAGTCTTGTCAAAGACTAAGGTTGCGTGTTCGCCATCAGCCTTGTCAACTAACTTATCGTCAACAACGATGTCAAGAAGCTTGGCATGTGGTTCTTCATAAGTATCACGTTCAAAGACTGACTTGTCCTTAATGTTCATCAAAGTTACATCTTGACGACCCATTGATTGAAGATCACCACGAGCCTTACGTGCACGTTCCTTTTGAGCTTGCATTTCAGCATCAAAGCCCTTCTTATCAACCTTAAGGCCAGCATCTTGAGCTGATTCAAAGGTCAATTCGTATGGGAAGCCATAAGTATCAAACATCTTGAAGGCATCCTTACCTGAGATAGTCTTGTCATCTGACTTCTTAGCCTTATCAATTAAGTCATCAAGCAAAGTCAAACCAGTATCAAGAGTAGCTTGGAATCTTTCTTCTTCGTTTTGAATTACGTTTTCGATAAAGCCGCGTTGATCCATAACTTCTGGGTAGTGGCTTTGCATAATCTTACCAACAACTGGTACAAGCTTGTAAAGAAAGGCCCCCTTGATGCCCAAACGTTGACCGTTAAGGTCGGCACGACGAATCAAACGACGAAGAACGTAACCACGACCTGAGTTTGATGGAAGAGCACCATCAGCAATAGCAAAACTTACGGCACGAACGTGGTCGGCAATAATCTTGAATGCAGTAGTGTCTTCTTTGTTTTCACCGTACTTCTTACCGTCAGTCATTTCTTCAGTAGCGTGAATAATTGGCAAGAATAAGTCAGTTTCAAAGTTAGTTGGTGCATCTTGCAAAATTGAAAGTACACGTTCAAGCCCCATACCAGTATCGATGTTCTTGTGTGGTTGGTCTACGTACTTACCATTTGGCAAGTGGTTGTATTGTGAAAATACGATGTTCCAAATTTCAAGGTAACGTGCATTTTCACCACCTGGGAAGTTTTCTGGATCGTCTTCAGCAACGTCGTTGTTTTCTTGACCACGGTCGTAGAAAATTTCAGTATCAGGACCACATGGACCTTCACCAATATCCCAGAAGTTGTCTTCTAACTTAACAATATGGTCTGCTGGCATACCAGCTTTTTCCCAGACACGTTGTGAATCAACGTCTTTTGGATAAACAGTACAGTAAAGCTTTTCCTTTGGTAAGCCAAGCCACTTAGGACTAGTTAAGAATTCCCAAGCCCAAGGAATAGCTTCATCTCTAAAGTAATCACCTACTGAGAAGTTACCAAGCATTTCAAAGAAAGTTTGGTGACGAGCGGTCTTACCAACATTTTCAATATCGTTAGTTCTGATTGACTTTTGAGAAGAAGTAATTCTGTGGTTCTTTGGTACAACTGAACCATCAAAATATTTCTTCATAGTAGCAACACCAGAGTTAATCCAAAGAAGAGTTGGGTCATCTTGTGGAATAAGTGATGCACTTGGCATAATCATATGGCCATGATCCTTGAAGAAGTCAAGGAACATTTGGCGAAACTCTGAACTAGTTAGTTTCTTCATTTTTATCTCCCATAAACAAAACAAAAAACACCATTGCTTATTCAAGGACGCTCCGCGCGCGGTACCACCTTGATTGCAACAGTGTTTGTTACCTCTTGATATTCTTAATTAATACAACTTAAAGGAGCATCTGTTAAAGCGAATTAAGCCCTCTCACCAATTGGCTCTCTCTTTGAAATTCAACTTTAATAGACATATCTTAAGCTGAAAATAATTGTACTACAAAATCCTCGTCTGTCAACGTCCTTGTTCACGCTTGCGTTTTCTTAGACGCTTAGCTTTTCTAATCTCATGACGTTGTTCAAGCTTACGCTTTTGACGATTATCTTCTTGAATTGCTCGCTTAATCTTCTTCTTGTAGCCAGGCTTACGCTTTCTCTTTTCTTTTTTAACGTAACCAACTAACTTAGTATCAAGCTTGCGATTCTTACCTTGACGGTTCTCACGACTGCGGTAATGCTTACGTGGTACTAATTCACCATTCTTAATTTCAACAAAGTCAAAATGAACGCCCATCTTTTCCAAATCTTCGACCCGGTTCATTTCTTCTTCACGAATTAAAGTGATTGCATGACCTGATAAACCATTACGACCGGTACGACCAATTCGGTGAATTACAAATTCGATATCACGTGGAATTTCATAGTTAATAACTAAACTTACCCCATCGATATCAAGACCACGTGCTGCTAAGTCAGAGGCAACAACATATTGAAATTGTCCTTGCTCAACTTGACGCAAAGTCCGCTTTCTTTCTCGCTCAGTTACCCCGCCATGAATCTTAGCCACCTTTAAGCCCTGATCCTGCAAGTATCTAGTTAATTCATCAACAGTTTGTTTTGTATTTGCAAAAACCAAAGCCAAGTATGGTTGACCCATAGTCAATAACTTGTACAAAACACTCTTACGATTCTTTGAGCCAATATCAAGCAAATCATTCTTAATTGTAGGTGCAATGACACTTGGATTATCGATCACGATTTGATCTGGATGAGCCATGTACTTACGCAAGAAGTTAGATAACTTAACTGGAATAGTAGCTGAAAAGGCTGCAATTTGTACATCCTTAGGCATCTTGCTTGCTACTTGATCAATATCGGCCAAAAAGCCCATGTCAAGAGTCATATCAGCTTCGTCGATGACAAAAGTCTTAACTTGATCAACAACGAATACCTTTTTTTGTACAAAGTCCAAGAGTCGTCCAGGTGTTGCAATTACTAACTGTGGCGTATTATTTTGATACTTTTCTAACTGACGTTCACGGTCAGTACCACCAGCAAGGTGAGCGATAGAAAAGTTCATCCCTGCCGCATCTCTTAATTGACGTGCCACTTGATAAAGCTGATCAGCTAATTCACGACTAGGCAAAGTCACAATTGCTTGTACATAGTGAGCATCTTCATCAATTTCATTAAAGATAGGCACCAAATAAGCATGTGTCTTACCTGACCCAGTTGCAGCTTGTACTACAACACTTAAATCAGAAAGCATTGCGGGAATAACTTTTTCCTGCACCTTAGTTGGCTTTTCAAAATGGATTTTCTTTAACCCCTCTTGAATAGCTGGTTTAATTCTGGAATCTGCGAAAATATTATTCATGATCTTCTTTATACTTCTTAGTTACTTCAACAACTTCAGCAAAGACTTGCTTTACTTCGTCCATGTCCTTAGCATTAGCACCACTTGCTAATGCGTGGCCACCACCATCATGTTTAGCAGCTAATTCATTGATTACTGGACCCTTTGAACGGTAGTGCACACGGAAAGTGCCATCTGGCTTTTCAACAAATACGTTCCAAGCCAAAACATCCTTGATTCGACCTGGAGTTGAAACTGCAACATTAGCTTGATCATCAGTCAAACCTAACTTCTTCAAATCATCTTGCATCAAGATAGTGTAAGCAGCACCAACTGGATCGATTTCCATCTTGTCCATTGCTAATGCTTGAAGCTTAGCTTCATCAAAGGTTACATCGGCAATGTTTCTAGCGATTTCAGTAATATCAATACCAGTTGAAGCAAGTTGAGCTGCTACTTTAAAGGTATGTTCTGAAGTTTCTGGATACATAAAACGACCAGTATCGCCAACAATACCTGCGTAAAGTGGGTAAGCGACTTCTGGAGTAATCTTAAAGCCTTCGTCATTTAAGAAGTCAACGATGATTTGACAAGCTGCTGGAGCATCAGGATCAACATAACTCATATCAGCGTATGGATCTACATCTGGGTGGTGGTCGATCTTAATTAAAAAGTCACCCTTGTCGTAAAGCTTGTTTGAAATTCTTGGGGTATTAGCAGTATCAGTAGTAATTACCAATGCACCTTCGTAATCAGTTGCTTTAACTTGGTCCATATGATTAATCCAAGCTAAATCGCCTTCGTCATTTTCACCGGCACATAAAACGCGCTTGTCAGGAAACTTTTCCATAATTGCACGTGCCAAACCAGCTTGTGAACCAATTGCATCTGGGTCAGGACTAGTGTGACGGTGCAAAATAATAGTTGGATATTGTAAGATTTTTTCGTAAATGTCATCAAAACTACTCATTATTTTTCCTCATCTTCTAAAAATTATCTGTATCTAGTTTACCAGAAAAAGGACTTCTTTTAATAATCGAATAAATTGATTGCTTGATATTCATCCTGCTTAAAATCAGTCACAGTTACCCCGATTAACCGAATACCTTTTTCTAAAAAGTTACTGGCTTTATCAAACAAATCACGAGCACTGTCATAGAAATCATACTGGCTATTCGACGGTTTCGTCAATTTTCTGCGCTTAGTCACAGTATCAAAATCATTATCTCTAACTTTTATTACTACAGTTTGGGCAAAAAAGTTACGCTTTTTTAGTTCTTCTTCTAAATGTTTACAATAATGCCGAATGTGCGTCAACACTTCATCACGTGTATAAATAGCCGGTTCATAAGTGCGTTCCATACCAATCGATTTACGATTTGCATCTGAATCCGCAATGACCGGGCGCAAATCAATCCCATGTGCATGCTGCGCTAAGAAGTAGCCCATCTTTTTGAACTTTTTAATTAAAACAAAATCATCAACCTGCTGCAAATCCGCACCTGTATAAATCCCCATCTCATGTAACTGTTCTTGCGTTTTAGGACCTACGCCTGGGAAATTTTCAATTTTTTGCATCCCTAAAAATTGCTTAGCTTCATCAGGCAAAATAACGGTTCTGCCAAAGGGCTTGGCATATTCTGAGCCCATTTTAGCCAAAAACTTATTATAAGAAACGCCAAAAGATGAATTCAGTCCAAGCTCTGTTCTAATCCGGCGTTGCAAGCTAATTGCTAATTGGACCGCGGATTTTTGTCCTAACTTATTATGGGTGACATCAAGATAAGCTTCATCTAAAGCAATTGATTCTACCTTATCTGTAATATTATGCATAAAAGAATGAATCTCGGCTGACACGCTACGATATTTCTTAAAGTCAGGTCTAATAAAAACTAATTCTGACTTTGGAATCAACTTAACCGCCTTAATCGCAGGCATTGCCGAATGAACGCCGTACTTTCGAGCTATATAATTACAAGTTGCTACAACTCCATGCCCACCATTATTACGAGGATCTTGCCCGATAACTAGTGCCTTATTTTTTAATTCTGGATTTCTTTGAGTTTCAACTGAAGCGTAAAAAGCATCCATATCCAGATGTATAATCCGACGATGGATGTCGTTTTGCGGCAATAAATTTTGCTTATTCATAAATCCAATGTTCCGTTGGAGCCTCGAAGATATCGTTTGCTTCCTTTGGACCCATTCTATATGGCAAATATTGAGCAATTTTGGCATTGCCTGCTTCATTTTCTTTTTGCCAATCAGCTTCAACAGAATCGATAAATTCCCAGTAACGTTTTAATTCGCTCCAATGGGTAAAGTTAGTTGAATCATTGACAAAAACATCATGTAAAAGCCGCTCATAGCCGTCTGGAACTTTTACCATTTCAGATTTTGAAAATTCATAGGTTAAATCTTCGCGTCTAATTCCTGGTTGATCGATCTTTTTACCATTAATGGTGACATAAATCTTGCTAGTAGGATCAATCTCAATCGTAATATTGTTGGAATGAGCTTGACCATAAGGATTATTGATATGCTTTAATACGATATCGATTCTATTCTTCTTTTCCTTAAATTCTTTACCAGTTCTAAAGTAAATCGGCACACCGGCAATTGGGCCTTCCTTAAATTTAACTTTACCAGCTACAAAGGTCTCAGTAGTAGAATTTTCATCAACATTTGGTTCTTGCTTATAAGCAAAAGTAGTATCACTACCTAAATATTGACCGCGAACAAAATCTTTTTTCACTTCCTCTGGACTAGGAATGATCATGCCTTCAAGCAAATCTTGCTTAGCCTTGTGGACACTAGCAGAAGTTAAATCTTTAGGTTCTGGCATAGCAAGCAAAGTAATGATTTGGAAGATATGATTTTGAACCATATCACGCAAAGCACCGGAAGTATCATAGTATCCACCACGTGCTTCCACTCCCAATCGTTCTGCCAAAGTAACTTGAATATTTTTAATGTAATCAGCTGACCAAATATTTTTGATTAAAGGATTGGTAAAACGCATTGGCATAATGTTTTGAACCATTTCTTTGCCCAAATAGTGGTCAATTCTAAAGATATCATCTTCATTAAATGAAGCGGTAATTTCTTTATTTAATTTTTCGGCAGATGCCAAATCATGACCAAACGGCTTCTCTACTACGATTCGATTAAAGCCACTACCTGTTAAGCATTGGTCATTGATATGTGTAGCAATCGTACCGAAGAATCTTGGGGCCATTGCCATGTAAAAGAGACGGTTTCCATGTGCGCAATAACGATCGTCTAATTCTTGAGCTAATTTTTTCAGTGTCTCATAGTGTTCAACATTTGTAACATCATGTGATTGATAGTAAAAATGGCTAGCAAAATGCTTTAAACTATTTTCATCAACCTCATCGTGAGTTTCATGAACAGCATCACTAACTTGTTCACGTAAATATTCGTGTGACCAAGGTCTACGAGCTGTTCCAATTACGGCAAAATTATCATGAATTAAGCCTTGTTGATACAAATTAAACAAAGCTGGGTAAAGCTTACGGTGAGCTAAATCACCACTACCACCAAAAATAATCATAACTACAGGAATATTTTTCATAATACTATCCTTTTCTTTAATTTGCTTTTTTAAATCATTTCTATTTTACAACAAGCTTTTTCATGGCAAAACAAAAAGCGTCTGAATTGACGCTTTTGCTATTATTAATTATTTGTCTTCTTTAGTTTCATCTGAAGAAGCATCAGTGCTCTTAGTATCTTCTTTAGCAGGTGCATCTTCAGTCTTATCTGCTGCAGGAGCATCATTTTCTTCAACTGGTGCTGCAGCAGGAATAACGCGGCGAACGGCCATTCTTTCGAAAGTTAAGTAAATACCGTCTGCATCTACTACGATAGTCTTGTCACTGTTGATCTTATCAACTTTAGCGTGCAAACCATCAACTAAAACAACGCCGTCACCCTTCTTCAACTTATCCATCATTTGCAATCTTTGTTGTTGTTGCTTCTTTTGCGGACGAATCATACCAAAGTAAGTAAAACCGATCAAAACGATAAATAAGACGATCATCATCATGTTGCTGCCACCAGCAGCGCCAGCATTTGCTAAAAATAAAGTATTCAAATCTTTCACCTCATAAAATTATTGTCTAGATATTATGTCTATTATACAGAAAATAATATTATTTATCACCTGGAACAGGAAAACCTAATTGCAAATATGCCTTGTCTGTCACCATTCGCCCACGTGGTGTAAGCAAAATAAATCCATGCTGCAACAAATAAGGCTCATAGAGTGATTCAATTGTTTCCATATCTTCACCTACATTAGCAGCCAAGGTTCTAATACCAACCGGTCCACCATTGTAGCCTTCAATCATTGTCCGTAACAAACGACGGTCAGTCTGATCTAATCCCTCGTCATCCACTTGAAGCTGCTTCAGTGCACCTTCAGTTGTGGCAAGAGAAATTGTCTTTTCACCTTTAACTTCCGCAAAATCACGAACACGTTTCAAAAGACGGTTAGCTACACGCGGCGTTCCTCGAGACCTTCGGGCTAATTCATGAGCCGCCTCAGGTGCAATTGAAGTATGGAAAACATCACTTGATCGTTGGACAATCTTTTCTAGTTCATCAATTGTGTAATACTGCATGTGTTCAACGATACCAAATCGATCTCGGAGTGGTGCAGATAATTGACCAGCCAAGGTTGTTGCCCCAATCAAAGTAAATGGTGGCAACGGCACGTGAACAGCATGTGTAGTCTGCCCTTCACCAATTACGATATCAATATAGTAGTCTTCCATTGCTGAATACAAAACTTCTTCAACAGGCTTAGCAAGACGATGAATTTCATCAATAAAAAGCACATCCCCTGGATCAAGATCTGAAAGTAGTGCTACTAAATCCCCCGCTTTTTCAATTGCAGGACCACTTGTACTCTTTAAATGCACGCCAAGTTCATTTGCAATTACAAAAGCTAGAGTTGTCTTACCTAAACCTGGTGGTCCATAAAGCAAGACATGATCTAAAGCCTCATCACGCTGTTTTGCGGCTTTAATATAAATGGACATTTCTTTTTTAACACGCTTTTGACCTAAATATTGATCCAAAGTTTGGGGTCTTAAAGACAATTCCATTTGTTCTTCTTCAGAATTTTCTACTTCACCTGAAGTTACTACATCTTCATTTTCTGCCACCAGTTTCACTTCCTCACTTATATCAATATTTATTATTATAACAAGATCTACTTCTTAAGCAGTAATGCTAAACCTTTTTTAATGTATTGATCGGCTGTATCTGCATTAACTTCTTCAAGCTTAGGAGTAATGCGGTCGACTTCTTTTTGAGTATAACCTAAAGCAATTAATGCTAACAAAGCATCATTCAATGCTGGCGGGATATTTCCTTGTTCTTCATCTTGACGATCAAGTCGAGCAACATAATCGCCTAGCTTGCCCTTCAAATCAAGCACAATCTGAGACGCCGTCTTTTTGCCGACACCAGGAAAACGAGTTAAATATTTTACTTCTCCCTGTTCAATTGCTTCGGCTAAAGAGTTGGCATCTTCAGCTGCCATGATTGCTAAGGCACTCTTAGGACCAATCCCACTAACGCTTAAGAGTTTAAGAAAGAGCCCCTTATCATCTTCACTTTGAAAACCATAAAGAGTAATTCCTGTATCTCTTACAATTTGTTCAATAAATATCTTAGCTTTATCTCCCTTTTGGTAAGCAAAAGGAGTTGGGCTATATACTTTATAACCTACGCCATTTACATCGACTACGATATAACTTGGTGTAATAACTGTAACTATTCCTTCAAAATATTCGTACATTTATTATTCATCCTTCTTGAACATTTTTCTTAATTCGTTCTGACTTATCCGCACTAAAATTAACTGGCCATCTGCATCATGATAAGGATCGGACGTTTTACGCAGATCCGCAATAATTTGTGCACCTTCTGCAGCGGATAAATTGATTTTACCTTTAACATTGCGTTTAGCTTCTAACGCTGCTACTCGCTTAAATAAATTTTGTGATTTACCCTTATCAAGATTCAAATAATTATCCAAAATTTCACGGATGGATTCTTCGACATGCTCATGAATCCATGTAGGATACGAACGCACAATAAAACTATTTTGACCAAATTCATCTAAATAAATGCCTAGTTGCTTAATTTGATAAATTTTATCTTTAATTTGCAAAAAATCCAAATTACCAAATTCCAACACAATCGGTGTCAGCAAACCTTGCTGCACTATTTTTTTAGAAGTAATAGTTTGATAGATTTGTTCAAATTGAAGACGGCGTCTGGCGGCCACTTGATCAATCAAATATAAGTCACCATCATTTTCAGCCAGTATATACATATCCATTTTCCCAACATAAGCAAGGCGCGGCAAATTATTGGCTAAAGTTTCATCCCCCGTCGAAATAACTTCTTGATCTACTTTTTTATTGCTAAACGGCATCAATTTTTGTTGCAAAGCAACATTTTTATCCCAAGTTTTAGTGATGATATATTGATCATCCTCACGTGGAATATTGATATCCACATAGTTATGCGTAGTTTCTTTTTTAGGCTCCTCAGCTTTTTTAGCTTCTTGTTTTACTAAAAATTCTGGCTTCTCAGCTTCTTCATGAACTTCCGGCGTCTTACGCGTTGTATTGACAACGTCTTGATTGAGGTTGAACTCTAATTGATCAACTAAAGTTTCACGTTTATTTTCTAAATTGGCAAAACCGCTACTTTGTTCAGCTTTATCTAGCAAAGCATCGCTAATGGCACCAGTGATCAGACGACTAAGTTCTTTTTCTTTAGATAAACGTACCTCTTGCTTAGTGGGATGGACGTTCACATCTACTAATAATGGATCAACATGAATAGCGATCACGACAATAGGATAATGACGCGCCGTTAATTTTGAACCGTAGCCATCCATAATGGCATTATTCAATTGAAAATTCTTGATATAACGACCATTCAATAAGATCGAGATAAAGTTGCGCGTAGAACGAGTTAATTCTGGTTTGGACATTAATCCTGTAATCTTAAAATCACTGTCTTTTGCTTCAAAACTTTCCATTTTTTCAGCAATATGACGGCCATATACATTAGCGATCGTCTGTTTTAAATTGCCATTGCCAGTTGTTCTGAGTAAAACTTTACCCGTATTTGACAAGGTAAACGAAACTTGCGGATAACCTAAAGATAAACGGTTAATAATATCCACAATTTTCATAATTTCAGTCCGTGGACTACGTAAATACTTTAATCGCGCAGGCGTGTTAAAGAATAGGTCTCGAACTGTAATTTTAGTTCCTTTTTGTGACGCTGCATCTTCTTGGCCTTTTTTACTGCCGCCACTAAATTCTGCCTTAATCCCAATCGCATTTTCTGTGGCTGTCACAATTTCGACATGACTAACAGCGGAAATTGAAGCTAAAGCTTCACCACGAAATCCTAAAGTAGAAACCTTGAACAAATCATGCTCATTGTTAATCTTGCTTGTGGCATGCCTAGTAAATGCTAAATCTACTTGATCACGTGCAATTCCAGTTCCATTATCTTGGACTACAATTTGCTTTAATCCGGCATCAATAAAATCGACTCTAATTCTCGTTGCACCAGCATCAAGTGAATTTTCCACAAGTTCTTTAACTACACTAGCAGGACGCTCTATTACTTCACCCGCTGCAATCTGATTAGTTAAATTTTCAGATAGCTCGTGAATTTTAGCCATTACTTATCATCCTTCAAGTCCTTTTGCCAATCAGCTACCATTTGCATGATTTGCAATGGTGTCTTATCAGCTAAATAAAGATTAGAAATATCATCAAGCACATCTTGTTCCGCATCGGTCATCAGACTATTTTCACTGTCATTATCTTCAATTTCATCAGAGTCCGTTACTGGTTGAGCAAATAAATCAAGTTGCTGACTAACTGGTGCCAGTTCACTCCCCTGTGCTTCTAAGTGCTTCAATAATTTAGTTGCCTCACGTAAAACGGCACGTGGCAAGCCAGCAAGTTGTGCAACGTGGATACCATAACTTTGATCAGCAGGACCTGGCAAGATTTTATGTAAGAAAATTAACTTACCATTTTCTTCAGTTGCACCAACATGGATATTTTTCAAATGATCAAGCGTTTCATCAAGGCTGGTTAATTCATGATAGTGCGTAGCAAAAAGTGCCTTGGCACCAACTTTATCATGCAAGTATTTAACAATAGCACCCGCTAAGGCCATACCATCATAAGTAGCCGTACCACGTCCAATTTCGTCAAATAAAACTAGACTGCGCTTCGTAGCATATTGCAAAGCATCGTTTGCCTCGCTCATTTCCACCATGAAAGTACTTTGACCAGAAATCAAATCATCAGCTGCACCAATACGAGTAAAGATTTGATCAAAGATAGGTAAAGCTGCACTATCAGCAGGGACAAATGAACCAACTTGCGCCATAATGGCAATTAACGCCATCTGCCGCATATAAGTACTCTTACCTGACATGTTTGGTCCAGTAATCAAAAAGATATTTGTAGCAGAATCCATCTTCACATCATTAGGAATATATGAACCTGCAGTCATTACTTTTTCCACAACCGGGTGACGACCATTAACGACGTCAATATCTTGACTATCAGTGTGGAAAGATGGGCGACAATAATTGTTTTGTTCAGCAACTGTAGCGAAGCCACAATAAACATCTAAGGCAGCTAATTGATTACCCAATTTTTGCAAAGCAGGAATGTATTTCTTGACTTCATCACGCAATTGAACAAATAAATCATATTCAAGATCAGTTGAACGAGTCTGCGCCTCTAAAATTAAATTTTCATGCTCTTTCAACTCTGGAGTAATGTAGCGTTCTGCATTAGTTAAAGTTTGCTTACGAGTATAGCGATCAAGAGGCACCTTACTCTTGTTACCATTAGATACTTGAATATAGTAGCCAAAGACCTTATTGAAACCGACTTTCAAGTTGTCAATGCCTGTCTTTTGACGTTCATCAGTTTCCATTTGAACAAGCCACTTTTTACCATTGTTCATGGCATCCCGATAGCGATCGAGTTGTTTATCCACACCATCTCTAATTAATCCACCGTCTGTGGTTAAAAGTGGTGGATCTTTTACTAGAGTAGTAGAAATTAATTCAGCAACACCCTTTAAAGGATCAATTTTTTTGGCGAAATCTGTCAAAACATCACTGTCAGATTGATTAAGTGCATCAAGAATAACCGGCACTGCTTGCAAAGAACGCGACAATTGCAATAATTCACGGGCATTAACATTGCCAAAGGCAATTCGTCCTGTTAAACGTTCTAGGTCATATACACCTTTTAAGGCATCAATCACATTTTCTCGGGTAAAATAGCCATCAAGTAATGCTTGAACCATTTCTTCACGATGATTAATGATATCCACATTTAACAATGGACGGGCCAACCATTGCTTGAGTAGACGACCTCCCATGGCCGTATGAGTCTTGTCCAATACCCAGAAAAGTGATCCCATCTTTTTACCGGTCTTAGCTGAAGCCACTAATTCCAAATTGTTTTGCACAGTATGTGACATCTGCAAATACTGATTTACTTCATAGCTCTTAGCAATTTGTAAGTGAGCTAAGCTTCGCTTCTGCGTTGAAAGCAAGTAACCGACTAATTGACGTGTTGCCTCTTTTTCGGCTGCATTGGTCAAATTTTGTTCAACATAAGAAATTTCCGCATGCTCGCCTTCAATTGGTGTAGGTGCTGAAACCGTAATATTTACCTTGTGCATAAAGTCCTTGTTTTGTTCAGTTAATGGACCGTTATACACAACTTCTCTTGTTCTCAAAGACAAAAGTTCATTAGAAACTGCGGCAAAGCTCTTCAAATGAGTAGAATAAATTTCACCGGTGGATAAATCACTGTAAGCTAAACCGAAGCCACTTTTAGTAGTAACTACAGAAGTTAAATAATTAGAATCCTTAGCATCATTAGGTCCTTCATTCATCATGGTACCCGGAGTTACTAGTTGAATGATGCCTCGCTTCACCATGCCTTTAGCTTTTTTGGGATCTTCAAGTTGTTCACAAAGAGCTACTTTATACCCTTTTTCAACCAAAGTATTCACATAAGTATCCACAGCCATGTGCGGAACGCCAGCCATTGGAATAGGGTTCTTGGTCTTATTTGAGCGATGTGTCAAAGTTAATTCTAGAATCTGTGCCCCCTTAACCGCATCATCTTCAAACAATTCATAAAAATCTCCGACGCGATAAAAAAGAAAGGCGTCGGGATATTGCTTCTTTATTTCATAATATTGCTCCATCATAGGAGTTGTTTTCTCAGCCATTTACGTCCCTTTCCTATTTTCATCTAGAGTGAGTTACTGTTAAGTATTATACGCTATAAAGGAAGAGAAAAGAAAAACTTCGAAGCTGAACTTTTTTCAACTTCGAAGCTTTTAATATTTATTTGTTTTTTGAAATAGAGTGAGAGTGTTGTGCTAAAAAGCTACAATTACATACCCATTCCTGGTGCGCCTGCAGGGTTACCTGCTGGTTGTGCTGGCTTTGGTTCAGGAATTTCTGCAACAACAGCTTCAGTAGTAAGAAGAAGAGCAGCAATTGAAGCAGCGTTTTGTAAAGCGGTACGAGTTACCTTGGTTGGGTCGATAATACCAGCGTCAACCATGTTTTCCCACTTATCAGTAGCAGCATTGTAACCAATTTCGTTTTCTTGGTGTTCAAGCTTGTCTAAGATTACTGAACCATCTTTACCAGCGTTTTCAGCAATTTGACGAACTGGTGCGCTCAAAGCTCTAAGAACAATGTTGATACCTGTTTGTTCATCAGTGGTTTCACCCTTAACTTCACGAACAGCCTTTTCAACATTTACTAAAGCTGTACCACCACCAGCAACGTAACCTTCGTCAACGGCAGCACGAGTTGAGTTCAAAGCGTCTTCAATTCTGTAACGACGTTCCTTAAGTTCAGTTTCAGTAGCAGCACCAACGTGGATAACAGCTACACCACCAGTAAGTTTTGCAAGACGTTCTTGTAACTTCTTCTTGTCGAAGTCTGAAGTTGAGTCTTCGATTTGCTTTCTGATAGTGTCAACACGTTCGTCAATAGCATCCTTTGAACCAGCACCGTCAACAATAGTAGTTGAGTCCTTGGTTACAGTGATACGACGAGCTTGACCTAATTGATCAATCTTGGTGTCCTTAAGTTCAAGACCAAGATCTTCAGTAATAACAGTACCACCAGTTAATGCAGCGATATCTTGTAATTGTGCCTTACGACGGTCACCAAAGCCAGGAGCCTTAACAGCAACAACGTTGAAAGTACCACGAATCTTGTTCAAAACAAGAGTTGGAAGAGCTTCACCAGTTACGTCGTCAGCAATGATCAATAATGACTTACCTTGTTGAACGATTTCTTGAAGTAATGGCAAGATGTCTTGGATGTTTGAAATCTTCTTGTCAGTGATCAAGATGTAAGGATTATCAAGGTCTGCTTCCATCTTGTCGTTGTCAGTTACCATGTATTGTGATAAGTAACCACGATCAAATTGCATACCTTCAACTACTGAAAGTTCAGTATTAATACCACGTGAGTCTTCAATAGTGATAACACCATCGTGACCAACCTTTTCCATAGCGTCAGCAATCAAAGCACCGACTTCTTTAGAAGCTGATGAAACAGCAGCAACGTTAGCGATTTGGTCCTTTGATTCAACCTTGTGGCTGATCTTGTGAAGTTCATCAACAGCAGCCTTAGTAGCTTTTTCGATACCGCGACGAATGCCAACTGGGTTAGCACCAGCAGTAACGTTCTTCATACCTTCACGTACGATAGCTTGAGTTAAAACAGTAGCAGTAGTAGTACCGTCACCAGCGATGTCGTTAGTCTTTTGAGCTGCTTCAGCAACTAACTTAGCACCCATGTTTTCGTAGTGGTCTTTTAATTCAATTGACTTAGCAATAGTAACACCATCGTTAGTGATGTCTGGGTTACCATAGCTTTGTTCCAAAACAACGTTTCTACCCTTAGGACCAATAGTAGTCTTAACAGTATCAGCTAACTTATCAACACCCTTTAAAAGTGAACGTCTTGCGTTTTCTGAGAATTTAATATCTTTTGCCATAGGTTATCTATGCTCCTTAATCTCGTATTTTAATTTCTAATAATTGCGTCAATTATTTTGCAATTGCTAAAATGTCTTTTTCGTGAAGTACTAAGTACTTTTCACCTTCGTATTCAACGTTGGTGCCAGAATATCTATCGTAGAGAACTACGTCACCTTTCTTAACTGACATAGGAATCTTTTCACCGTTTGATGCGTAAGCACCTTCACCTACGGCTACAACTTCACCTTCAGTTGGCTTCTTCTTAGCATTAGATGCTAAAACAATACCACCAACAGTCTTTTCTTCTTCATCTTTAACTTTTACGATCACGCGATCACCGATTGGTTGTAACACGTTTAGTCCCCCTTATAATTAGTTTTCTTTTTTAAATTTTTGATATCTTTATTAGTGATTAGCACTCTTATTTCTTAAGTGCTAACTTACAAATATGATAATAACCTGTTTCATTAAAAAAAGCAAGAAAAAATTAGCACTTTTTATAAAAGAGTGCTAATTTTATTTTTATCTTATTTTTAATTAAAAACTACAGTTAGTAAACCTTCAATAATGCCAGAGGTTAATCCCATCGCATAATATTGCTTATATGCATCCCAAAAGCTATTACATTCCTCTTTATCTTTACCATCACCAAAATAATATTTACCATTTTTCTTATTTCTAATGGTTTTAAGCAAAGCATAAAAGATTGCCAAAAATGCCATCAAAACAAAAAGAATAATCGGAAAGAAATAGCCAATAATATTTTGAAAATTATATGCCATCCCTGCTGCAATTACGATTAGCAAGTAAATTACGGCAACCAGTGGATTGCAAATTAAACGTGGTGGCTTCACTTTCATGGATAATAAGATTGAAAAAAGCAGTGGCAAAATCAGAATAATTAATAAGGTCAGTGCATACACATTGTTAATATCTTTTACTTGGTTAGCAAAAGCATGATCTATCTTACCCCAAAACATGCATAATAGACCAACTACCCAATAAACAGCGGTCATGATCCAAGTGATTTTTAGTGTTTCATTTTTCTTCTTTTTCATTCTCATCATCTCCCCTTTAATTAGCCAAAATTATAGCATGTTGTTAAGGTGTAACACTACTAATAATCAAAATTTAATTAACTCCCATCTTTACTCTATTTCAGTGTAAAAATCCAATTAGTTGTAATCTTTTAGTCAAATTGGCAAGAGATTAAAGTTAATTAGATTTATAAATAGATAATCTAAAATATAACTACATCAATCCAATATCAGTATTCTTATTTTTCAAAATAATCTAAATCTTGTATTCTTTCTTCAATTATTTTTGAAAGGATACAAATCTATGAAAGCTATTATTCAATCAGCTCTTAATCAAGCAAAATTAACTGATATTCAAATGCCAACATTCTCCCCTATTTCTTTAGAAATTGAAACAAAATATGCGCCATTACTTAGGTATGATCTACTCAAGCTTAATGGAACTATTACAACAACATCACCACAAATTATGGGATACGGTGGAACCGGGGCTGTTACTAGAGTTGGTTCTTTAAGATCTAACTCCCTTCTTCATCAAAAAGTCTTAGTCCTTAATCCTTGGGGAACCTTTCAAGAAAAAATCATCTCTAATATTCCACCACTTGTTATTCCTATCCCTGATAATGTTGCTCTCAAAGAAGCTACTGCTTTAGTTGGCGGAGCTGACTTAGCATTGACTTTATTTAAAATAATTAAACAAAAAGATAAGCAAGTACTAATCTACGGTGCTAACTCAGTAACTGGTTTAGTTCTAATGCAATTATTAACGAGACATACTGATATAAATTTCATCCCTCATGTAAGAGCCATCTCAAAAACTTATTTAAACGAAAGAATGGATGAATACAATATCGAGATTGCTCCAAATATACGAACTAACTCTCGTCTTATTATTGACCTTGCTGGGCCTGCAATTAATGAAAAATTATTCAAGCATTTTGCACATGGTGATGAAATAATTACCGTTGTACAGAAGAACACTCCTGGAATGCAATTCATCAGTCGTCCTGCTTTACCGAAGGATTATCAATTTTTAATGAATGAGATTCAAGAAAAAAGACTATTCATCCCTATTAATAGAACCTTCTCTTACCAAGATTTTCAGAGTGCAATAATTTTTCAACAAAATAATCCCAGCCGAGGCAGGAATTTAATTTCTTTCATTGATTAATATGATATAGTTATTTCACTATGAATAACTTTGAAGAATTAGTCTCAAAAAAGATAGGCAAAACTATCAAGCGAGAAAGATTAAAACAAAATATTTCACAAAAAGAATTAGCCGCAGGAATTTGTTCTCAAGCAATGATTAGTAGTATCGAACATGGCGATTATATTCCTAATACCGCTATTTTTCTTGCACTCTGCCAAAAGCTCAATTTGTCAATTGATCAGAATTTTCTTAAAGAAAAATTGCCTTTTAATAATTCTACACTTACAGATACAGCTTTTGATTTATGTAGTAAGCACAAATACAGAGAATTAATTAAATACCTTAGTCAACAACCTATCATTTCTTCTTTAAACAATGATCAAGATTTTCAGAACTATTATTACTATTATGGTTGTGCAGTTTATCAGATTGAGCACGACCTTTTAGATTGTCAGCATTATTTTGAATTGGCAATCACATACTCTATGAATATTGATATTGATCATTTACGTCCTAAAAATTCTATTGAATTTCTTTTAATTAATTCATTAGGTGTAATTTACGCTGAATTACATAAAACTAAAGAAGCAAGCCGATTATTTGAAATCGTTAATAAACAAATTCTTTCATGTAGAGATGCCGAATCTGAGAATTTAAACGTAATTCGCTATCAACAGGGATGTATTTTTTTGAAACAAAAAGATTATCAATCAGCATTAAAATCCTTTGTAGTTGGCTTAGATAGAGTCAACAACTTAAATTCCACATTCATGCTAAATAACTATTCTGCTAAGATTTTAGAATGTTATCAAAGCCTTACTTAAAAAAGCCCGCATACGCGAGCTTTTTTGCTAGTTCGTCTTCCTTTACGAACTAGCTTTCGATATAATTATTTCCGCAGAAAGTTTTATGAGCGGTGGTTGTTTTACCTCCCGGAGGTGAGGTCTATGGTCAATAAACTAGAGAAAGGGTTCAACCATGTCGGTTTACGATTGCATTTCTTTGATGCTCTTGTTTGGGATGTTTGTGTTGGCTTTGCTGACCTACATCGATCATCACGACAAAAAATAAAACGCCGCTCAATTCAATAACTTTGGCAGGTTATTTGAGTAGACGTTCGTCAATCTTATAATTTTTAGCCACCGCTCTTAAAGCGGGCTGCAAAGGAGACCTTTGTGTCTCCTTTTTTCTTTACTTAAATTATAACATATTTCGTCCATTCACATATTAATTACACAAAAAGACACCAAGAAATAATCTTTCTTAGTGTCTTCTTTATTTTATCTATCTTTTTAACTTTTTTGTTTTCTAGAGAAGTGTAAGTTATATAAGTTAATGATTAATTATGAGCTGTGACAGCGATCAAATTATCACCGTGTTTGTCGCCAGCGTCGGTAATGCGTTGAACATTTGCGTAGTTAGCAGTGTTAGTAATTACTACCATGACAGTAGTGTCGTAACCTGCTTTCTTCACAGCATCAAGGTAAACTGTACCAAGCTTTTCGCCCTTTTCAACTCTTTGACCTTGTTTTACAAAGCTTTCGAAGTGTTCACCCTTAAGGTTTACAGTATCAAGACCGATGTGAATCAATACTTCAGCACCGTCATCTGACTTAATACCGTATGCGTGCTTAGTTTCGTAAGCAATAGTTACAGTACCAGTAACTGGTGAGTAAATTGTACCGTCACTAGGGATAACAGCAGCACCGTCACCCATTAACTTAGCTGAGAATACTTGATCGTTAACCCTAGTTAAGCTTTCTGGAGTACCATCAACTGGTGAAGCAATAACTTCATCCTTTAACGATAATTCCTCCTTACCGAGCTTTTCTGCCTTTTGATTTTCTTCAGCGTAATCATCTGCATCGTTTACTGGAACATCTTGTTCAGCAACTTCTTCCTTCAAGTGACCCTTACCGTAAACGTAAGTTAAGACAAAGGCAACTACAAAACTGATTGCTACAGAAACAATCCACATTGGAATAGTCTTTGGATAAATTGAAAGGAATCCAAGGAAACCAGCTGAACCAAGGGCAGCTGCAGTTACGTGCATTGCACCAGCAAATGCGGCAGCAACACCTGAACCGATCAAAGCACAGAAGAATGGGAACTTGTACTTCAAGTTAACACCGAACAATGCTGGTTCAGTAATACCAAGAAGTGCAGATACACCTGATGAACTTGCCAACCCCTTCATCTTCTCGTTCTTAGTCAAGAAGTAAACTGCGAAGGTTGCGGCACCTTGAGCAACGTTAGCCATACATGCGGTAACAAAGATAAAGTCACCAGAACTTGCTGGATTCTTAGCAAATGCTGCCAAAAGTTGAGTTTCAACAGCTGGGAAACTTTGGTGAAGACCAGTAGTAACAATTGCTGAATAAGTCAAACCAAAGACACCCATACCAAAGGCACCAGTAGTGTTGTAAAGCCATACGATTGCATTAGTAATAGCGTCTGAGATACCCTTGAAGACTGGTCCAATAATTACAAAAGTAAGGAAACCAGTAATCATAATTGAAAGAAGTGGTGTAAAGGTAAAGTCAACTGCAGATGGAAGCCATTTGTGGAATCTCTTTTCCAAAATTGATAATACCCAAACTGATACTAAGACAGGAATAACTTGGTATTGGTAGTTAGTTTGTGCAACATGTAAACCAAAGATATCCCAGAACTTAGTAGCACCACCCAAGTTAGGTGTGGTCATAATCATACCGATTGCAGCACCCAAGAATTGGTTAGCTCCAAACCTTTTAGCCGCCGACATACCTACCAGAATTGGCATAAAGATAAATGGAGCAGCTGACATGACTTGGATCATGTTAGAAAGGCCGGCAATATTAGGTGCCATTTGAACAACTGACTTAGAACCAAATAGTCCTGGTGAAGTCAAGAAGTTGTTCAAAGCCATCAACAAACCACCAGCAACTAAGGCTGGAATGATTGGAACAAAGATGTCAGACAAAAGTTTAATGAAATCCATTACTGGATTCTTCTTTTTACCTTCTGCAGCAACCTTCTTCAAATCATCGGTTGATAATTCTTTCAAGCCAGTGATCTTAATGAATTCATCATAAACATCATTAACATCTCCTGGCCCAATGATTACTTGATATTGACCATTGGTCTTAAAAGTACCTTTAACATCTGGATCATTATCCAATGCCTTTTGGTCAACCTTTGAATCATCTTTTAAAACTAAACGCAAACGAGTAGCACAGTGTGCACCAGCAATAATATTATCGTGGCCCACATCTTTAATTACTCGTTCAGCCACCTTTTTGTGGTCCATATTTGTTTCCTCCTATGTAAACGTTTTTATTCTCAATTCACTAACTATGATAACGCATTCATGAAATATGTCAATCGTTTGACAGAAATTTCTTTATTTATTTTACAGACTTATGACTTAATAAGCCAATTTTGCTGATATAAAATATGATAAGCGTTTGACACATTTTTTATTATCTACTAAAATACAAATTAAAGATAACGCTTACACGGAGGCAAAATTATGGAATGGACAAGAGAAAAACGTTATTTACCTTATAGTAAATGGGATGCAGAGACCTTACTTGACTTACAAGCAGAGGCCGCAAATTCCGCTTATCAAATGCATTACCATTTACACCCTATTTCGGGTTTAGTTAATGATCCAAATGGATTTTCTTATTTTAATGGTGAATATCACCTGTTTTATCAATCATATCCATTTGGTGCTGTTCACGGTTTAAAATCATGGGTCCACTTCAAGTCTCAAGACTTAGTTCACTGGATCAATCTCGGCTTAGCTGTTAAGCCTGACAGCATGGCAGATTCACACGGTGCCTACTCAGGTTCTGCTCGTGAAATCGACGGCAAATTATTCTTAATGTACACAGGTAATCACCGTGATGAAAACTGGGTTCGCACTCCTTACCAAATTGGTGCTTGGATGGATAAAGATGGTGTCGTCAAAGACAAAACTGTTTTATTCAAGAATCCTGATCACATCACTGAACATTTCCGCGATCCTCAAATTCTTAAGGAAAATGACACTTACTATGCAATTTTAGGTGCACAAGACAAAGCTGAAAAACACGGTCATATTGATGTTTGGAAATCTAAGGATCTTAAGAATTGGGAAGAATTAGGCTTCTTAAACTTATCAGATCACGTTTTAGGCTACATGATTGAATGTCCTAACATTGTTCGCGTCGGCGGTAAAGTCGTAGTCATTTTCTGCCCTCAAGGTTTAGATAAAAAGATTGCAGACTATGATGATGTTTACCCTAACATGTATGTGATTGCCGATGACATTGATTTTGAAAATCACCGTTTAATCAACCCAGGTCCTTTACACAACCTCGACGAAGGCTTCGATGTTTATGCTACACAAGCATTTAACGCCCCTGATGGTACTGCATACGAAGTTAGCTGGGTTGGTTTGCCTGATACCACTTACCCAACCGATGATGAAAATTGGGCTAACTGCTTAAGCCAAGTTAAGAAGTTGAGTATTCATGATGGCAAACTAATTCAAGAACCAGTTGAAACTATCAAGTCATTACGCAGAAATGAAGAAAAAGTTAGTGGTAAGACAATAAAAGAAAATACTACCGGCCAATATGAATTAAAGTTAAATATTTCAGCTAACCAAACTGGCACTTTGCACTTTGCTGCTAACGATGATTTAAGCGAAAGCTTGCAAATCAAGTTTGATACCAACGATGGAAAATTAACTTTGAATCGTGCTCAGGCTGGGAAGAAAGTAGCAGTTGATTATGGCACCACTAGATCTACTAGCTTTACTCCACACGAAGACTTAAAACTTGATATTTTTGTCGATCACTCATTAGTAGAAATCTTCGTTAACGGTGGCGAACATGTTCTAACTGGCAGATTTTTCACTGATCCAGTTAACCAACGAATTAAATTTGATCAAGATACAAATTATCAAGGAACTTTCTACAATATGGAAACGATCCTTTAATAAGGTGATATTATGGCAGTAAAATTGACAGATGTTGCACAAAAAGCTGGTGTTTCAGTAACAACTGTCTCTCGAGTAATTAATAATCATGGCTATTTAAGCGATAAAACCAAACATAAAGTTTTCACAGCTATGAAAGAATTAAATTATCAACCTAATTCCCTTGCTCGATCACTTCAAGGCAAAAAAATGAAATTAATTGGATTGATTTTCCCAGAAATAACCAATCCATTTTTTGCGGAACTAATACAAGATATCGAAAGCATTTTATTTGAAAAGGGATATAAGATAATCCTTTGTAATGCTCAAAGAGATAAAGAAAAAGAACGTGCCTACCTAAAAATGCTCTTAGCCAACCAGGTTGATGGTATTATTGCCGGAGCTCATAATTTAGGAATCGAAGAATATCAAGAATTAGGATTGCCGATTGTTTCTTTTGATCGTAAATTATCCGAAAATGTACCTATTGTCAGTTGTGATAATTATCAAGGAATCAAATTAGCAGTACATGATTTAATTCAAAGTGGTTGTCATAAAATTTTCTTTTTAGGAAATAAACAATTAAAAGGTAACCCTACAGACCAACGATTAAAGGCCTATTTAAACGAAGCAGAAAATTTAAATTTTACTCCCCACATTTGTTCAGTAGCATTTTCTGATTCTACATTATTGAAAAATATAACTATTCATGAAATGCTGCAAAATGATCATCCTGATGGTGTTGTTTGCACAGATGATTTAACCGCAATCTTAGTTTTACAAGAAGCACGAAAGTTAGGATTAAAAGTACCTGAAGATTTAAAAGTAATTGGCTTTGATGGCACTAAACAAATTCAAACTTACCATTCTGAATTATCAACAATTGCTCAACCCATCAATGATATAGCTATTTTGTTAGTTAAACTTTTGCTTCAAAGAATTAGTGATCCTAATAAAGAACTTAACAAAAAGCATTACATCTTACCTGTTAAATTAATTAAAAGTTTAACAACCGCATGAAAATAAGGCTTGGAGATTTCCAAGCCTTATTTTTTAGACATATTCTATTTTGATATCACTCATGCTCGAACGACCTTGAATAATTAAAGTTGGTCCACCACCGTTAGACGTACCATCAATTTCAAAATCACCTGACATGAAAGTAGATGCCATGTTGCTTTCTACCCGCCATGATAATGGTAAATAGATCGTCAAATCTGTCATTGTTATATTGACATTCATTGTCACTGTTTCATTTGCTGCCTGAGCATCATCTAAGTATAAGTTAACATCACTCATTTTAGCATTCACATCAATTGTCTCTAGTGCTTTAGAATGAATATAACGAGAAGTGTCTGACATAGTTTGATCAACTACTACATGAGAACCTTGTTCTTTGCTTACTGTATCAGTAAAGATATGATCTGTAAGATTTTCTCTTTTGTCCCTAAAGTTTTTAATTTTCTTATTTGCATAAACCACCGTATGAAATCGATTGCGAAAAATAATCCCCAATCCAATTGAAATTAGGACTGCTGCAAGTAAAATAGTCCACGGTACCAACCGAGTAATATGTAGTGGTTCAGCGAAAATCATTAAAATGAACGCAACGGAAAAGACACTCTCAGTGATCCGACGATTAATTAATCCATCTAATATACTGATTGCAAAAATCACTGTCCCAATCGCAGCCCAGAACCCTAGTCTGTAAGTCCAAATCCCCATTTGGTTTAAAACTACAAACAATGCACAGGCAATAAAGAAGATGCCCCAAAAAGCTCGTCCCAATTTACCTCTCATTGAAAATTCCTTCTTTCTTCTAAACGATTACGCAAATCACGATAATAATGCCGCGATACATAGACCGTTTTATATGATTCTTCAAATTTAATCTGACAGTTAGAAATCGAACGTGTAATGGCATATATTTTATCCAAATTCAAAATAGTAGATTTAGCTACTCGCATAAAATTGCCGCCCAATATATCTTCTAACTCATACAATTTGTATTTAACTTGATAAGCATTTTTCGTCGTATGAGCCATGACGATCTTACTGTCAGTTTCAAAGAAAAGGATGTCGCTTAAATTCAAATAATAAGAGACATCATCTTTGATAGCTTCGATCTGCTCAAGATTAGGCGTTTGTTTCTGCAAGGCATGATACAATTGTTCAATTTCTGGCGTTAATTCCGAAGCATTAATAACTATTTCTGTCTCCTTTTGATTAGGATCAATATTTAATTTTACCTTCAAGCTTCATCCCTCCCTTCGACTTAACTATATTAAACTAAGAATCTTGCGTGAAAACTAGCTATTTAGACTAAGTGGTCAATTTTCATGACTAAGAGGTAAAAAAAGACTACCTTTCATTTAGAAAAGTAGTCTTTTAAGATTATAATTCATCGTTCTTTTGCTTTTCAGAATCTAAAAAGTAAATCAATGTTTGCAATTCTGTTGCCAAATCTACATTTTGCACTCTTACACTTGCAGGAGCAGATAATCTAATCGGTGTAAAGTTCATAATTCCCTTAACTCCCGCATCTACCATTTCATCAGTAGTCTTTTGGGCAGCGGTTGAAGGAACAGTTAAAATAGCAATTGAAATTTGTTGATCACTTAATTGCTGCTTTAAATCTTTCATATCGTAAACAGGAACGCCGCTTAGGATACGACCTGTAATTTTTTTATTAATATCAAAAGCACAAGAAATTCTAATATTGTTGCTTCGCTTAAAATTGTAATTAAGTAACGCTCTTCCCAAGTTACCAACACCAACTAAAGCAACGTTTGTCAATGTATCTTGATTTAAAATCTTTTTGAAAAAGCTCAGCAAATTCTTTACATCATAACCATATCCGCGCTTACCTAAAGCACCAAAATATGAGAAATCTCTTCTAATCGAAGCACTATCAACTTGAACTGCCTCAGATAGTTCAGTGGAAGAAACCTTATCCTTGCCTTCTTCATTTAAAATGATCAAATAACGATAATATAAAGGTAGTCTTTTTGCTGTTGCTTTTGGAATTTTTATTCTATCCATAATAGAAGCCCCCAACTGTATTTCATGTTTGTGAATGCACAATCAAGCATATCTATCATACCTGTTAACAAGGTGTTTGTCCAAACATATTTTTCACAAAGATTATTTTTCACATGTATTTAGTATTCGATCACTTTCTACCATATGGTAGAATAATGGTTAGGTGAAAAATTATGATTATTGCACAAGGACACGATTTAGAACAACAATTTGGTGCCAACACTTTATTTAAAAATGTTACTTTTTCAATCGATTCTAATGCCCGAATCGGTTTAGTTGGTCCCAACGGGGTCGGTAAAACTACCCTATTAAAAATTATGACAGGCGAGCAAGAACCAACTCACGGTGAATTCACTGTTAACAAGGGCATTGATGTAGGTTACATTGCTCAGGAAAATGCATTAAACGAAGACAAGACCATTTGGGATGAAATGGAATCTGTTTTTGCACCCTTAATAAAGGAAGCAAAAAGTTTAACTCACATGCAAGAACAAATTGCGGAACATCCCGAAGACCAGGAACTGCTTAAGCAATATGACCAAAAGCAATTTGCTTTTGAACAAAAAGGCGGTTATACCTACCAATCAGATATTAAGAGTATCCTGAATGGTTTCAAGTTTCCAGAAAATACTTGGCAAAAGAAGATTGGCAGCCTTTCTGGCGGTGAAAAGACTAGATTAGCTTTCGTAAAGTTGCTTCTGCGTAAGCCCGCATTGCTTTTGCTAGACGAACCTACTAACTACCTTGACTTGGATACGCTTGATTGGTTGGAAGGCTTTTTGAAGAACTATAGCGGTGCAATTTTGGTTGTATCCCACGACCAATACTTCTTAGATCATTTGGCAACTCAAATCTTCGAATTGCAATTTGGTAAATTAACTCCATTTAAGGGTAATTATTCTGCTTACGTAATGCAGCGTGAACAACGTGATAAAGATCAAGAAGCAGCATATGAAAAGCAACAGGCCGAGATCAAAAAAGACGAAGAATTTATTCAAAAGAATTTAGTAAGAGCTACTACTACCAAACGTGCTCAGAGTCGTCGTAAAAAGCTTGAAAAAATCGAACGAATCAAGCCACCAAAGCATAAGAACAAGGTTCGAATTCACTTTAATAGCGAGCGCCCTTCTGGTAAGGAAGTTTTAATTCTTAACGATTTAACTATTGGCTATCCAGACAAAACAATGGTTAGTGATATTTCCTTCCAAATTAATAAAGGTGATCGTGTAGCTATTATTGGACCAAATGGTATCGGTAAATCTACATTACTTAAAACCATTATGAAACAATTGCAGCCTAAAGGTGGTTCCATTAAATACGGCGCATCTTTAGACATCGGGTATTATGATCAGGAATTGCAAAGACTTGATCCTTCTAAGACCGTTTTGGACACTGTTTGGGATCGTCATAAGACAATGCCAGAACGTGATGTTCGTTCAATCTTGGCCAGTTTTCTTTTTACTGCTAAAGATATTGATAAAACTGTCGGACAACTATCCGGTGGTCAAAAAGCCAGATTAACTTTAACAGTTCTTTCTCTTGAACACGATAACTTCTTGTTGATGGACGAACCTACCAACCACTTGGATATTGAAGCAAAAGAAGTGCTTGAAAAAGCACTAAAAGACTTCGATGGCACTTTGCTCTTCGTTTCTCACGACCGTTACTTCATTAATCAATTAGCTAATAAAATTGTTTCTGTTAGAAATGGTCACGCCAAGATATATAATGGTAATTATTCTTACTATCTTGATGAAAAAGCAAAGCAAGAAATAGCTGCCTCACTTTCAACAGAAGTTCAACCTACTAAACAAGTCAGCCAGCAAAAGCTTTCTTACCAAGAACAAAAACAGCGTGATTCACAAAAGAGAAAATTGCAGCGCGCAATTGACCAAGCTGAACAAAAGATTGAAGAATTAGAAGAACAAGAACAAAGTATTCAAAATGAAATGGCAAATCCTGATATTGCTTCCAATTTTGATAAGCTTGGACCACTTCAAGAGCAATTATCTGATGTTCAAAAACAGCTAGATGATGCAAATAACGCTTGGGAAAAGGCAATCGAAGAAATGGATAATTTTGAATAACATATCTAAAGACTTCCACAATATGTGGTAGTCTTTTTTGTGTTTATGGCTATATTAAGTAACGGATTTTATTATTCAATATCCTTATATATTATTTTTAAGAGGTGTATCTTAAAACTGAAATGCATAAACCGTTTGCATTTTTAGGGATTTTTGAAAGAAGATTTTTCCTGTGACACAAGATATATCACTTACTGGCGCATCACTTTTGATTGATGCTTTGCAAGCAAATGGCATTAATAATATGTATGGTGTTGTCTGTATTCCAGTTACAGATTTGGCCCGTTTAGCAGAATTAAAGAGTATGAAATATTATGGATTCAGACGTGAAGATGCAGCTGCCGCAGCAGGTTTCCTTACTGGTAAACCTGGTGTTGGCTTAACTGTATCAGCTCCTGGTTTTTTAAACGGTTTAACAGCTTTAGCACAAGCTACTACGAACTGTTTCCCATTAATTATGATCCCAGGATCATCAGATCGTCACGTTATTGATCTTGATCGTGGAGACTATGAAGGACTTGATCAATACAACGTAGCTAAGCCTTTCTGTAAGGCAGCTTACCGTGTTGATCGCGCACAAGATATGGGATTAGCAGTTGCTCGTGCAATTAGAACTGCAGTTAGTGGCCGCCCAGGTGGTGTCTACCTTGATCTTCCTGCTGCAACAGTCGCTGACGTAGTTGATAAAAAAGAAGATGCTCACATTTACGAAGTAGTTGATCCTGCTCCAAAGCAAATGCCATCAGACGATGCAATTGATCGTGCAGTTGAATTACTCAAGAATGCTAATCACCCAGTTATGATTCTTGGTAAGGGTTCTGCTTATGCAAGAAGTGAAAACGAAGTTAGAGAATTAGTTGATAAGACTAGGATCCCATTCTTACCTATGTCAATGGCTAAGGGTGTGGTTCCAGACGATTCACCATCATCTGCAGCTTCTGCTCGTTCACTTTCACTTGGTCAAGCTGATGTTGTTCTCTTAATCGGTGCTCGTCTTAACTGGATGCTTTTTAATGGTGAGTCACCATTATTCCGTGAAGATGCAAAATTCATTCAAGTTGATATTGACCCAACAGAATTTGATTCAAACAGAAAGATCGATGCCCCATTACAAGGTGACATTAAATCTGTATTGCAAAAGTTAGTTCCAGCTGTTGAAAAAGCAGGTGTTACTGCTCCACAAGATTGGCTTGATGAAATTAAAGCACACAGCGATGAAAATAATGCTAAATTTACTAAGAGAATCGCTGATTCTGAAGCTAAGCCAACTTTAGGCTTCTACAGTGCAATTGAACCTATCAATGACTTGATGCAAAAGCACCCTGACACTTACATCGTAAGTGAGGGTGCCAACACTTTGGACATTGGTCGTAACTTAATCGGTATGCAAAAGCCTCGTCATCGTCTTGATACTGGTACTTGGGGCGTTATGGGGGGCGGCCTTGGCTACGCAATTGCTACAGCTGTTGAAACTGGCAAACCAGTTATCGCTCTTGAAGGTGACTCAGCATTCGGTTTTGATGGTATGGAAATGGAAACTATTTGCCGTTACCACTTACCTATTACTGTTGTCATCGTTAACAACGGTGGTATCTACAATGGTGATCGTAACGTTGTTAAGGATCAAATAGGTCCTACTGTTTTGGACCATGCTACTCACTATGCTGAAATTTCAAAGGCCTTCGGTGGTGATAGTTATCGTGTAAGCAACTACGCTGAAATGAAGGATGCTCTTGAAAAGGCATATGAATCAGGTAACCCATCAATTATTGATGCTCAAATTCCTGAATCAATGGGTAAGGAATCTGGACACATTGGTAACTTAAATCCACAATTGGGCTTATCACAACTTGAAGAAAAGGACAATTAATCATGACTGAAGAAAATAATTACGCACCTTTAAAAGGTGTTAAGGTTGTCGACTGGACTCAAGTACAATCTGGTCCTTCATGTACTCAACTTTTAGCTTGGCTTGGTGCCGATGTTATTAAGATTGAACGTACCGGTACTGGTGACCCTACTAGAAATGAATTGCTTGATATTCAAGATTCATGGAGTCTTTACTACTTGCAATTAAACGCCAACAAGAAGGCTTTGACCTTAAACATCAAGACTGATGAAGGTAAGAAGATCATGTACGACTTAATCAAGAAGGCTGATGTTTTCGTGGAAAATATCGCTCCTGGTTCTGCCGAACGTAATGGCTTTGGTTGGGAAAAATTACATGCAATGAATCCTAAGTTGATCTATGCTTCATTAAAGGGATTCAACGAAGGCTCACGCTTGACATGAATCACCGACAAATCTCTTTTGCTCAGTTCTTGATAAAGTGATTGCGTTGAAAAATCAATTTGCCCTAAATCAGTTAAATATTTTACAGGTAAATATGTTGTCACTACTACATTAGGACTACCATCAGCCGAACGTAAACGCGTTAACTTGTAGACTTCATCGTTCGCCTTCAACTTTAAAGCTTGCCTTACCTCTTCTGTAGGCTTTGCTTTTTTAAAGTAAAGAACTTGAGTCTGAGCAGTTAACCCTTTTTGCTTCATTTCACAATCATAGCTTTGAATGACATGAGTAAATTCCTGGGCAATTCTAGTCTGCTTAACAATTGTACCAACATGCTTACGGCGTTCTAAGTAGCCCTGATTAACCAAACCCTGGACAGCATGACTAATCGTTGGACGAGAGACTTCGTATTTAGCTGCAAGTTCTACTTCTTTCGGAATCAGATCACCGGTTTGATAACTGCCATCAGTTATCTGCTTGCGCAAAATTTCTTCAATTTCTTGATACTTCGCCTTAGTCATGAGGCAAAAACTCCTGTGCTTTTTCTAATACGCTAATCGCATTCAAGCTATGCTCTGCAGCTTCATCGGCCGCTTGCTGATCATGTTCTTTGATCTTACGTGCAAAGTAATTAAACTCGCTAATCATGCGGTGATCATACTTATTGAAGTTATAATGCTTTGGCTCTTCTTTTCCTATTTGAACATAATAATCAGGCAGAACATTTAATGGTCCATCAAAGTAGATTAACCCCTTCTCGCCTTCAATATAAGAACGAGTTGGTCCAACTGCATCCTTGGCTGCAATTAAACTAGCTTGCTTATCATCATAAGTTAAATTCAGAATACCGGAAGTGTCAGTACCACGCTGAATTGTTGGTAAGTATGAAATTTGCTTTGGCTGACCAAATAAACTGACACAGAAATTGATGTTGTAGATATTCATATCCATTAAAGCACCGCAACCCATTTTACGATCAAACTTAGGAATATGAACACCTGCTAAGAAGTCCGCATAGTGACTAGAAATTTGTGTCAGATTCAAAGCTATGACATGAACCTTGCCGATCTTTTTCAAGTCTTCTTTTAAGTGGAAGTAGTTCTCCAGATAAAGAACAGTCATTGCTTCAAAGAGCAAAACGTGGTGTTTATCAGCGATCTTCTTAAGCTCTTTTACCTGCTCGCTTGTCTCAACTAATGGCTTTTCACAGATGACATTTTTATCTGCGGTTAAAGCTTGGTTAGCAATTGGAAAATGCAGCGAATTAGGTACACCAATATAAACAGTATCAATATCGCTATCGGCAAACATTGCTTCGTTATCTGTGTAAACTTTCTGAATATGATACTTCTCAGCTAATTTTTCTGCGACTGACTTTGATCTGGCTAAGGTAGAAATTGCCACTAATTCTACATCTTGCATTTGATCAGAGGCTGACAAAAAGTCATGCACAATTTGGCCACTACCAACGATTCCTAATTTCATTTCTTACTCCTAACAATTAATCCCAATGCCATCAACATGATCGTCTTCCATCCGGCGCTTCAAAGCTTCGTAAATCTTCACACCAGCAGAACAACCGATACGATCAGCACCGGCACGCACCATGGCTAAAAAGTCGTCGCTATTGCGAATACCACCAGCTGCCTTAACTTTGACGTCATCACCGACTACTGACTTCATCAACTTTACATCTTCCACCTTAGCACCACCAGTACCCAAGCCAGTTGAAGTCTTAATAAAGTTTGGTTTTACTTCTTTAGCAATCTCAGCTAACTTCTTAATTTCATCCTTAGTTAGGTAGCAATTTTCAAAAATTACCTTACATGGAATGTTGTGTTCGTGACAAGCAGCAACCATTTCTTGCATTTCACGCTTGATGTAGTCATAGTTCTTTGCCTTTAATTCGGTGATATTAATGACATAGTCAATTTCATTAGCGCCATTTTTAATCGCATCTTTGGTATCAAAGACCTTGGATTCAATGGTTTGTTGTCCTAAAGGAAAGGCAATGGCTGCACCAGTATCGATATCGGTACCCTTAAGTTGTTCTGAACAGAACTTGGATTGCACCTGATTGATGGCGACCATCTTGAAGTGGTATTTCTTAGCTTCATCACAAAGTTTCTTCATATCTGCTTCAGTTGCGTCAGCATGCAAATTAGTGTGATCGATTAATCTAGCAAAATCATCTAAAGTGTATTTCATAATTTAAGCCTCTTCTATTATGTAATAACATATTGCTTACATATATGATATTATAGCCTAGTTAAATAAAAGGCAGCATATATGCAATTACATAATAAAAAATCCTAGATTTTCTCTAGGATTTTTTATCTATTCTATTTAATTCAACATGCTCTTAGCATATGGCAATTCAAGTGATGGATCAGCATTCAAAGTCAAATCCGCAAATTGATTATCATTATAAAGATTATATGCAGCAGCACCAATCATCGCAGCGTTATCACCACAAAGCTTGATATCTGGTAAAATCACCTTTGGCTGATCTGCCTTAGGTAGTTTAGCAATTTCTGCACTCATGCGATCACGCAAACCATGGTTAGCAGCAACTCCACCACCCATGATAAAGGTCTTAGGCTTGTACTGCTTAATTGCACGAATCGTCTTATTTGCTAAAACATCAATTACCGCAGCTTGGAAGCTGGCAGCCAAATCGTATTTATTCAACTTTTCATGAATTTGATCAGCATGGTGGCAAGTGTTGATAAATGCTGACTTGAGTCCTGAGAATGAGAAATCATAGTCATCATCTTCCATCATTGCACGTGGGAAGTTAAAGGTATCCTTTCCTTCGTGAGCCCATGCATCAATGGTCTTACCTGCTGGATAATTTACCCCAAGTACACGGCCAATCTTGTCGTATGCTTCACCAGCGGCATCATCACGAGTATCACCGATAATTTCAAAATGAACTGGATCTTTTAACAAGACAATTTCAGTATGTCCACCAGAAACTTGCAATGCCAAAGCAGGATATTCAATCTCATCCTTTAATTGCGCTGCCATAATGTGACCCATAATGTGATCGACACCAATCAAAGGAATACCAGTAGCCATTGAGGCTGCCTTAGCTGCGCTAACACCGATCAAAAGCGCACCGACAAGTCCTGGGCCATAAGTAACCGCAATAGCATCAATGTCTTTCCAACCACAGTTTGCTTCATTCAAAGCTTCTTTAGTAATTTGGCTAACAACTTCAATATGGTGACGACTGGCAACTTCTGGTACTACACCACCGAATCTTTGATGACTCTTGATTTGTGTTGCCACAATTAAACTTTCAATTTCACGTCCATTTCTGATAACAGCTGTGGAAGTTTCATCACATGAACTTTCATAAGCTAAAATGCGAATATCTTTTTTCTCACTCAAAACGTAAACTTCTTTCTTCTAATTTGATGTGGCTTTAACCATAAAACCATATTTATTGCATCAGTATGAGTATCTTGATAATAATTTTTACGAATAAAATTGCTTGTAAATCCTAATGAGCGGTATAACCGTTGAGCAATCTCATTATCCGTACGTACTTCTAAAGTCACGCAATCACTGTCATTCTCACGAGCACGATTGATCATCATTTCCATCAAATAATGACCTATGTGCTGATGTTGATAAAGCGGAGAAACAGCGATATTAGTAATATGCGTTTCTTCTGGACTAAATCTTGCACCAATGAATGCTACCAAATTTGAGGCGTGATAAACCACTAAATAAAGAGAATTATTTCTTTTTCTCAATTCGGTTGCAAAAGAAAATTGGTTCCAAGGGGTTCTTCCAGAATAAACCTGCTGCTCTAATACTAATAGATCTGGAATATTATCATCATTAGCTTGCATTACTTGCAAAATTTTGCCATTTACATTGGTAATAAATGGCGTAAAACTCATATCAATTTGATTAACTGATTGATGAAAAAACTGATTAAACTTCTTCAACATAATGACTATCCGGTTCGAATGGCTTCCCTGTTTTCTTATGCCAATCTACTTCTGCTTGCGTTCTGCGCAAATATCTTGGCAATAACTTATCTGGATCTACTGGTTGGGCATCAATTGCTAATTGACCAATTAAGCCAGCATGAATCACATTTTGCTCATCGGTGCCATATTCATATGGGATATTCAAAGCTTTAATCTTTTCATCTTGCTTTTCAAGACCAGAACCAACAAATACAATCTTATCGACCTTATTTTGTGCTGCATATTCTTGAATAGCCTTAATCAAGACGTCGATTTTGTAATGACCATCCGGAATTACATTTTTAGGAATGTCCCCACTAATGTATCCTGCAGCAAAATAATTATCATTTCTAGCATCTAAACCGGTAATTACTAAAGCTGGTTCTTTAACCCCTTTAGCTAAAGCTTGCAAAGTAGAAATACCAACTACTTCTTTATTTAAAATGCTAGCAAACATTTTAACAGTAGTAATTCCAATTCTTAAACCGGTGTATGAACCTGGTCCGATTGCTACAGCAAAACGGTCTATATCGTTTAAAGTTAATTTATTTTCTTTTAAAATCTCTTCAATTAATGGATCAAGGTGTTCGCTATGATTACGTTCATCTCGCTCATTCTTCTCAACAATAACTTGTTGATCTTCATTTAAGGCAACGCTTAAATGATTAGTAGCTGTAGAAACACTTAAGATTTTCATTAATATTATTCTCTTTCTGCTTAAATTACTTTTTTATTTTAACACGAGAAACAGCTTGCAATACAACGTAGATTACAACCATTTGCACCCAAGGAATAATCATTTCTTTAGGCAATCGCTGAACTAAAGCAGCGTTAAAATTCATCCCGTACATCAGATGAAGCCACAATGTATTCATTCCGATATTCACAATAATTGTTACTAAAATTGTTGAAGCAACAATTCGCCACACTTTAACTGGATGATCGTATAAAAATAATGCATAAATTAATGGCCCAACCATTGCAGTCAAAGTAAAACCAATAAAGAAGCCTCCTTGATTGCCAAAAATAGCAGAGGAGACCAAGTCACTGATTCCACCACCAATTGTGCCCCAAACTGGGCCAAAAAAGTAAGCTAATAATACGCTACCGATAAAGCCTAGGCCTACTTTAACCGTAGTTGGACCAAATGAAAATTGCCCCAAAATAATTTTCATTGCGACTATCATGCCCAAAAAAATCATCTGTTGCAAATCTGTACGTAAAATCTTTTTTGCATTCATCTATTTTTCCATCCTCTCTCATCATGAAAAAAACATGACCAATTTGTCATGCCTTTTATTATATCTCACGCCACTTCAATTCGCAGACTGCCTGCTCATTTCCGTCATTCGTTTCAACCGCATGATAGGATTTGGTAGCATCATTTTGTATTAAATTCATGCAAGAAATTATCTCGTCGCCATAATGTACTTCTTTATCAAACTTGATATCAATAGTTTTAACTACATGATTTCTTAGGAAATCACGATCTAACATATCAACAAGCCAACTAAAATAATGACTGTTTGTAACATGATGATTAGTATCTAAATCATCATATCTTGCCCGATATTTTCTTCTATTCTCATAATTATCTTGTGCTCTCAAACGAGGAAAACGGGGCATTTTCTTCAGTAATGGCACGCCCCAATCTTCCATCATTTTTACATCGGCAGGAACTAAATGGCGCTTTTTAAGATCAAGCATGACCCATTGGCTTTTTACGCTAACCAATGGATTCCCTTCAGAATCACTAATACCAAAATCACGGTATTCAAAAAAACGATTGTATCCACTGACATTAGTACTCAAAATGACTTGATCACCGGCTTCAGGTAATCGCTTAATATCAAAATGATATTGAGTAACCACCCAACCTAATCCTCTTTTTATTAAATCATCTGTACCAGCATGGCTGTTACTTAATTGATGTTCTGAAACTTGCATCAATAATTCAACCATAGCCGGCAACTCTAGACGACGATTTTCATCACAATCTCTAAATTCAATCTGGTAGTTTTCAGTATATTTCATAATTTATTTTTGATGATATTGATCATATAACTCATTCTTAGAAACATGATGCTCTTTAGCTACTTGCTTAATCGCATCTTTCTTTGATTCGCCTTTTTCTACTAAGGCATTGACTAAATCAATCAGTTCTGGCCAAGACAATTGTTTTGGTGCCTCAGTATTTGGTGAAATCAAAATTACGAATTCTCCACGAGGTGCATTTTGAGCAAAATATTCGGTTACTTCTTCAACGCTACCACGGATAAATTCCTCATGAATTTTAGTTAATTCACGTGCAGCTACAATCTGACGATCTTTAGGTAAAACAGTAGCTAAATTTTTCAGTGTTTTAGCTAAACGATGCGGTGCCTCATAAAAGATAGATGTGGCCTTAGCTTGATTCATTTGTTCAAAGTAGGGTTTTTGTTCAGAACTTTTACGTGGTAAAAAGCCGTAATAGGTAAATGGCTGCGCATCAAAACCAGAAGCAATAAGTGCGGTCGCAAAAGCAGACGGACCTGGAAGAGGAACCACTGGAATATCATTTTTAATACATTCTTGAACCAAGATATATCCTGGATCAGAAATAACCGGCATCCCGGCATCACTTATTTCCGCAATTACTGCACCATCCTTCATTAATTTAATTAATTCTGGCGCACGTTCTTTAGAATTATATTTATGAAATGAAATCATGCGATTATGAACGCCAATTTTTTCTAGTAAAATTCCACTAGTTCTGGTATCTTCAGCCGCAATGTAATCTGCATCAGTCAGAACTTTTTTAGCTCTAATTGTAATATCTTCTAAATTACCAATAGGTGTAGGAACCAGGTATAACTTACCTTCATCTTTTGCATAACTGCTTTGCCGTTTCAATTTATCTGCCATCCTTCTTTATGCCTTTTTTTTCGCCAAAATTATCTAAAATATCAAGACAAAACATGCAATCTGCACTAGGATCACGATGTGAGCCATAATACATATTACAAATATGGTAACCAGAATCATAAATCTTCTTTAATGACTCTAAACCACTTTGCGTCTTAGTTTCCGGCGCAGGCTGATTTGCAGTTAATTTATCTAATTTTTCATGAAGCAACTGATTTTCTACTTTTAATTCAGTATTTTCTTTTAAAGTATCTAAAATATCATTCTCAAGACTAGCAATAGTCTTAGTCATATTTTCAGTTGTTTCCTTCAGTCTCTGCAATTTTAAATATGGATCCAATTTAAAACACCTACTTCCAATTTAAAGCAAGATAATCTAAAGAATTGCGAAAATTAACATTGCTTAAACGCATCTTATCTATTTCAACCAAATTATCTAGCATTCGTGCAGCTATATTTAGCTTAAGCGAATCAGACAGATCATGTTCTGCTAATAACTTCAACTTAACCAAAATATAGCGCTGCTCTGATACTAATTTAGCATTCTCCGACAGCTTATGTGCACTAACTAAAGCCAAACTATTATGTTCTAGCATTTCTTGGTAGAAATATTTTATTGCCTGATCTAATTTATCAAGATTACCCAGTTCTTCAATTTCACTCTTAGAAAAACCATTTTCTAGTAACAATGCATTCTTTCCGGTAGGCTTTTCGCCATTATCAAAATTGATAATCTGAGTTCTAGATCGAACTGTTGGTAAAATTTGATCACTGTTATTAGTAATTAAAATTGTAACTACAGGAGCAACGGGCTCTTCTAGCAAGTTAAGCAAACCATTAGCTGCGGATAAGGTCATTTTTTGAGCTTCATTAATAAAGAAAAAGCGTCGACTACTTTCAACCGGACTTTTAGCCAATTCTTCTTTTAAAGGCCGCACTTGATCGATTCCCAAAGTTTGTTTACCTTCAGGTTCAACTAATAGAACATCTGGATGATTACCAGATAAAATTTGTTTACAATTTTGACAAGTCCCATCCGGTTTATTTTCACCAGTACAATTAAATAAACAAGCTAACCAATAAGCCGTATTAAGTGCGCGACTCTCATCGCTATCTACGAATAAGTAGCTATGGGCTAATTTCTTTTGCTGGTATGCTCTTTGTAAAAATTGGGCTTGCTTCGTCCCTATATTAGAAATATCAATCATTTAAAAACGCTTAAACTTATCAACTGGAACAACAAAACAAATTGCACCACCTACAGTAACCTTTAATGGTTGAGTTATTTCATACCCTGTAGAAATCATATGTGGTGTTGCGATTTCTTCTCTTGCCCGTGATTCTTTCTTAATTACTTTTAGTACATCATCGACTTCTTCATCTTTGCATCCCACTAAAAATGTGGTGTTACCTTGACTCAAAAAGCCGCCTGAAGTTGCTAATTTAGTAGCACGGAAATTGCTTTTAACAAATGCTCTTTGTAGATTATTTGAATCTTCTTTTTGTACAATCGCAATTACTAATTTCATTTAATCAATCCTTAAAATATCTCTGGCAATCTTTTTTCTAGAGTTTCAATTACTTGATTTACGACATCATCAATTGGTTGACTGGCATCAATTGTTACAAAACGATCTGGATATAAATTCTTCACTTTTAAAAATCCAGCATAAACTTTTTTATGAAAAGCCATATTTTCTTGTTCTAACCGGTCTTCTTGGCCTGGACGAAGTTTTTGAATTCGATTAAGACCAACTTCAGGAGCAATATCCAAAAAGAAAGTCAAATCAGGATCTAATTTTCCTGTCGCAAAATCATTAATTTGCTTAACTTCTTTGATCCCTAAATCTCGGCCTTCTCCTTGATATGCTAGTGAACTATCAACAAAACGATCTGAAAAGACAATCTTGCCTTCACTAAGAGCTGGACGAATTATTTCTTCTACGTGTTGACTTCTTGCAGCCGCATATAGAAGCGCCTCTGTTTTGGCATCCATTTTATCATTTGCTGGATCCAAAATAATATCGCGAATTTTTTCTGCAATTTTTGATCCACCGGGTTCTCGAGTCACAAGATATTGTGTCTTAAGTTTAGGGCCAATCTTATCCAAAACCTCTTTTAAAACTGTACTTTTTCCTGCGCCATCAGGACCTTCAAAACTAACAAAATAACCTCTCATAAAATCCTCCATAGGTCTATTTTACAGAAGTTTCACATAGATTAACAGCCCTAGCAATTTTTAATTTATAAAATTAAAAAAGTCCCATAATGGGACTTAAATTTTACTGCGTAATCGCATTAGTGATACCACTAAATCTTGTGCCTCGATGACGGGCTTCATTATATAAAAAAGTATACTTTGCTTTTAAAATTCTACCTTGAATATAATTATCATCTGATAAATCCAAAGTATTTTGATCTAGATCTTGTTCTAAAGCTAGTTGATTCTGCAATTTTTCAATTTCAGTTACTAGCTTTTGATCACCTAGTTCTTTAATTTTATTTTTATTTCTTCTAGCCATTATAATGCCGTTCTTCCTTGCACTGCTCGCTTTAAAGTAATGGAATTAGCATATTCAATATCACTGCCCACAGATAAGCCAGCTGCTAATCGAGTAACCTTAATTCCGGCTGGCTTAATTAACTTGCTAATATACATAGCAGTTGATTCGCCTTCTGGAGTTGAGTTAAGAGCTAAAATTACTTCTTTTACATCATCATTTTTTTGTAAACGAGTAATCAATGACTTAATATTAATCTCTTCTGGTCCAATTCCATCCATTGGAGAAAGAACACCGTGAAGCACATGATAAAGACCATCATATTCACCCATATCTTCAAAAGCCATCAAATCCTTAGGTTGTTCAACAACCATAATGGTAGTTTGATCACGATTAGGATTGGAGCAAATATCACAAACTTCTTTTTCAGTAATATTTCCACAAATAGGACATTGATGAATATCATTCTTCACTTGAATTAAAGCTTTAGAAAAATCTTCAACATCCTTTTCTGGCATATCCATTGTATAAAAAGCCAAACGAGTAGCAGTCTTTTCACCTACTCCAGGCAGCCTCATATAAGCATCAATCAAATGAGCTATTGGTAATGGATACTGCAATTACATCAAACCTTTCGTGTACTTGCCTAAACTTGCTTGAGTTGCTTCATCAATTTGAGATAATCCTTTGTTAACAGCATCAATGACTAAATCTTGAAGCATATCTGGATCATCTGGATCAATTGCTTCTTTATCGATCTTAATGTCTTTAAGCTTACGATCGCCTGTAAAAGTAGCTACTACAAGATCATCAGCTGACTTACCAGTAAATTCTTGTGCAGTAATATTTTCTTGTTCTTGGGCCATTTGTGCTTGAAGCTTCTTTGCTTGCTTCATCATTTGTTGCATGTTCATTCCGCCCATGCCCATACCGCCAAAGTTAGGTCTTCTACTCATTTTAATTCTTCTCCTTAATCTTTAATCGTTACAGCATCCCCAAAGAGATCTTTAGCCTTATTCACTATTTCAGAATTTTCTTTAGATTCTTTATTTTCAATCTGTTGCTTTTTCTTAGCAAGCAGTTCTTCCTTGTGACTTTCGACAAATTCTTTTCTCACAGCAAGCCAATCATCATCTGGGACTAACACAATTCCATATGAATGCTTAGCAAATTTCTCAATCAAATCTGTCAACTTATCCAGTAAGTCACCATCTGAAGCATTTTCAAACCATAAAGTATACTTACACTTCATTACAACCTGGTCTGGACTAGCAGCCACAGGTTCAAGAACATCTAATAATGCTTTCTCTGAAACTTCTAACACAGATTGTAAATCTGGCCATACATTCTTAATAGCGGTCAGATCTTCTTTGGTTGCATTTTCAAGAACATGATAAACCTGTTTTCGATTTTCTGCTGTAGTTTTTTTGATTTTTCTTGGTGATTTTTTAACTTCCTTAACAATTGTCTTTTTGGTAATTTTAGGAGACGTCTTTGGTACAGCCGTATCCAAATGGAACACTTGATCCTTAGCCAGTATTGGCTTATTGGACAGCTTACTAATTTGTTGCGTTAAGTCTACTACCTGTTTTTTTAATGCAGCTAGTTCTGCTTGCATATTAGTATTAACTTTAGCTGGAGCAGCTTGAACCGGAGCAGCTGTCGAAGATGCTACTTGCTCTTCTTGCTTGCTGCCAGCTTCTACTAAAAATACTTCAAGCGGAATTTGTTGCTGATTAGTGTAACGCAGATCATTCAGTGCTTTATTTGCTAAAGTAATCAGACGATAGAATATATTTGTAGGTATATCCTTAATTTTTTGTACAAAATCTTCAGATAAAAACGTACTCTGGTTGTCGTCTCCCGCCTTGATCAACATCAAACTCTTAGTTGCCATCTCAATCAATTCATCCAAAATGTTTTTAGAACTAGCCCCTTGCGCTAATTCAGTTTGAGCTAATTTTAAAGCTGATTCTGGATTCTGCTCCAGCAATGCTAACAATATTTTTTCAATATTTTCCTTTGCAGCAAAGCCTGTAATTTCCAAAGCGTCTTGATAATTGACGCTTTCTTTCTCATAGCTAAGCAGCTGATCCAAGATACTAAGCGCATCCCGCATCCCACCATCTGCTACTTGTGCAATGACAGCTAGAGCTTTATCTTCATATTTGATATTCTCCTGATCAAGAATATATTTCATTCTCTTCTCAAGATCATCTTTTGAAATGCGTTTAAAGTTATAGCGTTGCGTTCTTGAAATAATAGTAGCTGGAACCTTCTGTAATTCGGTTGTCGCCAAAATAAACACAACGTGTTCTGGTGGTTCTTCTAGTGTCTTAAGCAATGCATTAAAAGCACCCATTGATAGCATATGAACTTCGTCAATAATGTAGACTTTATATTTTCCTTCTGTTGGAGCATATTTTACCTTATCGCGAATCTCACGAATTTCATCTACACCATTGTTAGAAGCCGCATCAATTTCCATAATATCAGGCATTGAACCTTTATCTGCAGCTATACAATTAGCACATTCATTACAAGGTTCGCCATCTTGAAGATTAGTACAGTTTAACGCTTTAGCAAAAATTTTAGCACAGGAGGTTTTACCTGTACCGCGAGGTCCCGCAAATAAAAATGCATGGGATACTTTGCCTCTTTTAATCGCATTTTTAAGAGTATCAGTAATTGACTCTTGGCCAATCACACTATCAAAAGTCCGTGGTCGCCATTTACGATATAGCGCTTGATAAGCCATAAATTCTCTTCCCTAGTAAAAAAACTCCTAACTCTTTAAAAGAGTTAAGAGTTTGTAATTGTCTAATAAAAGGCACATGCCTGAACAACCTTAGTGCTGCTACCTTCCGGTCCTGACACGATTCAGAGGTCAAACATTGCCCACAAAGTATCATAACGTATTTCGCAATTTTTTTCTAGTTTCTAGCCTAAAAATTTAATTATTTTCTGCTTTTTTAGCTAATTTTTCGGCCTTTTGTTTTTCTCGAATTGCACGAAAGAAATCCTTCAGCATTTGAGCACATTGATCACGATATAAACCACGGATGCTATGTGGATGGTGATTAAACTTTTCCACCTCAAACAAATCCACAACTGATCCACAAGCTCCAGCTTTTGGATCAAGTGCACCAAAGTAGACATCCTTAATTCGCGAGTTAATAATTGCACCAGCACACATTGGACAAGGCTCCAGCGTAACAAATAAACTGCAATCGATTAAACGCCACATACCCAAATTATGACATGCTTCTTTGATAGCAATCATTTCAGCATGTTGAGTAGCATCTTCGTCTAATTCCCGCCTATTATAGCCTGTGCCTATTACTTTTCCTTCGGGATCAACTACTACTGCTCCGATAGGAACCTCTCCTTGCTTCTCAGCCTCTTTAGCTTGATCTATGGCTAATTCCATATATTTCTTTTTATTAGCGCTAGACAGCATTATTATCCCTCTTAACAGACTTCAAAATATAGTATCCCTTATCTCTAGTAAGAATCTCACAATTTCCATAGGTAGCAGTCATCAACTTACGTGCACTAGGTTCGCCTTGCTTTTTCTGAATAACTACTAAAAGTACGCCCTGATCAACCAAATGATCGCTCGCACCGGCAATGATGTCACTGACAACTTTTTTACCGGCTCTAATTGGCGGATTGGTTAAAACTAAGCCGTACTTCTTATCCACCTGTGCATAACAATCAGAGGAATAAATATTTACGTTTGAAATGTGATTTACTTGTGCATTCTGTTTAGCCAAATTCAAACCACGCTCATTGACATCAACCATGTCGACAGTTTGACTAGGCCAAAACTTTGCAGCAAATAATCCAATAGGACCATATCCTGTTCCCACATCTAAAATATTTTCTTGTGGAAAAGTCACTTCTTTCATGGCTTTGATCAAAACGCCAGAGCCGTAATCCACGCGCATTTTTGAGAAAACACCAGCGTCAGTGGTAAATTTCAAATCAATGTTATCCACATGATAATCAATCACATGTTCATCATGCGCAGTCGTTGGATCTGTCGCAAAATACATTTGATTTTTATCTGTACTCATCCTATTTTCCTTTCTTTTTTCCAGCCAATCTTTAAATTTTTCTACTTCATTTTCATCTCGTCTCTTTTTTAAAGATTGAATTTCTGCTTGCATTTGCTTATTTTGATCAGCTAAATCTTTGTTTTGTTTCTCAAGATCATCAAGCTTTTTTAGTACTAATTCAATATCGTCATGCGTATGTAGTGTATTTGCACCATTAGTTTTACGCATTAAGTAAGAAGTAATTGATGAGGTAAGCATTCCGACTATACCAATTCCTAACAGCATAATAACTAGTGTAACAAATTTACCCACAATACTATGAGGAGGAATAGTTTTTCCAAATATTGCATCATATCCTACCGTTGATGCCGTCGATAAAGCCCACCAAAATGCAGTATCTAATGACACATGCTCGGTAATTGCAAACGCCTCAGCACCAACTAATAAGAAGGTAATAGTAAAAAAGACAACATACAGCAAACCGTTAGTATGAAAAATTATTTTTAATTTTCCCATTAGGCCTGCAAGACGAATCAATCTTAACAATCTTAAATCAGAAACTAAACCTGATAAATTAAAAATATTTAACCCCACAAATAATAATCCTATTGGAATAATAGATAATAAATCATAAATGTGGGTTTTAAAATACAGCTTTTTATCATCCGCTTCATAGAAGCGATAAAAATAATCTATTGCAAAAAATAAAACAATAGCACAGTTTATCCAAAACCATTTACTGGTTGGCTGATTTATACTGATGACAGCAGCAAAATCTAAAATAATTAAAAAAATAGAAATGATAGACAAAATTGCCATTACCCATTGATAGGGAGTTAATTTTTTATCTAAACCAATCATCATAAAATTTATTATACAAAAAAATAAGCTCTTCGCACATAGCAAAGAGCTTATTCTTAATGCCCAGTTGGGCTGTAACTATTTAAGGGTTACAGTTGCGCCAACTTCTTCAAGCTTAGCCTTGATGTCGTTAGCTTCGTCTTCTGAAACGCCTTCCTTAACGTTCTTAGGAGCACCATCAACAAGGTCCTTTGAGTCCTTAAGGCCAAGACCAGTAATGTCACGAACTGCCTTAATAACCTTAACCTTTTCTTGACCAGCTTCAGTCAATTCAACGTCGAATTCTGACTTAGCAGCACCTGCGTCTGCAGCACCTGCAGCAGCAACTGGAGCAGCAGCAGTAACGTCAAATTCGTCTTCAATAGCCTTTACAAGGTCGTTCAATTCAAGAATTGAAGCACCCTTTAATTCTTCAATAATCTTATCAGTATCTAAAGCCATTTAAGTATCCTCCGAAAAATTAGAATTTAGATATTAAATATAATTTCTTTATTATTCAGCTGTGTCTTCATCCTTAGATTCAGCAACAGCCTTAACAGCATAAGCGAAGTCGCGGATAGGAGCTTGCAATACAGAAACAAGCATTGAAAGCAAACCTTCGCGGCCTGGGATTGAAGCAAGTTCTTTGATTTCATCCTTAGAAGTCAACTTGCCTTCAAGCATACCACCCTTGATTTCGATAACATCGAAATCATCTTCGTACTTAGAAACGATACGTGCAGGTTCGGTAATGTCATCAGCGTTATCAGTGTAGATAACAGCAGTTGGGCCTACGAAAGTATCATCAAGACCTTCAATACCAGCCTTAGCAGCAGCACGTCTCAAGTAGGTGTTCTTGATAACCTTCATCTTAACGTCGTTATCACGAAGTTCCTTACGCATGTTAGTAACTTCTTCAACAGTTAAACCAAGGTAGTTGATTACCAAGATAGCCTTAGCAGCTTTAAGTTCTTCAGCAAATGCATCAACGAGCTTTTCCTTTTCAGCAATAGCAGCTTTACTCAAATTATTTCACCTCCATGATTACATTGATAAATTCTATAAGGCCTTTTAAAGCAAAAACTCCATGCCGAAAGACATGGAGCATAAAAATCTTCATTATCTTCTGGCCTCGGCGGGATTTTGAGGCGTCATGCCACCCGAGTCTTAGGTAGAATTTACAGTTATTTAGTATAGCAGGCAAAAGTCGAAATAACAAGTAGTAAATTAAAAATAAGTCAAAAAAATAAGATCAACTGCAGTTGATCTCATCTTTTACTTTATAAATTAGTGAAATACACCAGCAATAATTGGCAAAAGCCAAATCCAGAAAATACAACTTACTGCAAAGAAGACAGTTGAAACAGCAACGGAGCTGGCACCCTCTTTAACATAAATATTGTAACGACTGGAAATGATGATTCCTGAAAATGCTGGTGGTAATCCAGTAGCTAAACAAATCATTGAAATTTTTTGAGTGTCCATACCACATAAGTATGAAACTAGCACAATAATTCCAGGGGTTAAGAACAAACGGAAGAATGTGTTCCAAATAACTTCCTTATCAATTGAAAATTTAACAGTCGATAAGGCTAACTCAGCTGCTAAAACGGCTACACCAGCGTTGGCTTTAGCAATCAAGTCAAAAGTTGGTGCCCATGAAGCTGGAATTCTAATTCCAATTAAAACAAAGATAACAGCCAAAAGTGGAGCTGCAGCAACTGGCTTTTTAACAGCATTAATAACTGACTTTAATGTTGGATTCATTGGTTTAGCATCTTTTTTGCCAGCGTGATCAGCAAATTCCGCATGCATTAAATCAATTTCACGTTGAATACCAACTTCACTCAAAGCTTTAGCTTCTTCATCACTAACAGGAACGTTATCAGGAACTGAAACTTTCTTAATAGTCTTCTTATTAGTACCCTTTTGTCCAACTTTAATTTCCACTTGAGTAGAACCGTTGCTCTTCTTAGCGGCAACCTTTTGCTTTAATTTATCTTGTCCCTTATTAATTAAGGTCAAGCCTAATGGAATAGTAATCGCATTAACTACGATTGAAACGATCCCAATAACCAAGTTAGTATTGGTGTTATTACCATAAATTGGATCAAGTACGGCAAAACCCAAAAAACCGATGGTTGGTGAACCAGCAATTAGCGCACAAATGGCAGCTTCTTGTGTTGAACGATGAAACATTAATTTGTCCAAGTAATAACTAACCATAAATAGGCCTGTTACACCTATTATTGATATCAAAGTTAAAACGATATCTTGAGCAAACATTTCTCTTGTGGCTTTAACAATTGAAATGAACAAGGCGCCGGCAAAGCAATATTAAGAACTAACTTGTTTAACCCCTGGCGTTGATCATCATCAAAGAATGTAAATTTGCCGCAAATATAACCTAATAGCATAATGACAAGGATAGGCACGATGTCATTTACCAAAATTGCAACCACAATTCTCCTCCTGAGATGATATCTCTTTTTTATATTGTGCTAACTTTCCATATATGAATATACTTTTGTTATGAGCATTTATCTGTAAAAAGTAAAATAATAACGTAAATAATTAAAAAAAGAGAAAAGCTGTGCTTTCCTCTTTCAATTTATATGGTTTTAGTCTCACTTGGATTCGTTAATTCTTCTAGTTCACCAGTAGTTTTGTAAACAACCCAGCTAGCTAAATTAACTATGTGATCTCCAATTCGCTCTAACAATCTAGTTACAACAAAATAACTAGATGATGCCACTGCTCTAGATGGATCATCTTCAATACCATCAACAATTAACTTTCGTGCTCTAACATAATCATGGTCAATTACGCCATCACGACTGGCAACTTCTCGCGCCATCTTTTCATCATCTTGTACGTAAGCCGTCAAAATTTGAATAAGCATGTGACGAACATTGTGAGTCATATTTGAAATGATCTCTTCAACTTCAGGAATTCTCGGATTACCCTTTACACGAATTGTTTCAAGAGCAATACTCATGGCATTTTCACCGATTCTTTCCAAATCAGTTGTTGCCTTCAAAATACTAATAACTACTCTGAAGTCAGTAGCTACTGGTTGTTGTAAGGCCATTAATTTCAAGGCCTTTTTTTGAATATCGATTGATTCAGTAGGAATCTTTTCTTCATTATCAACCATAGATTGAGCTGTCTTCTTATCATGATCAACAAATGCGCGTGTGGCTTGATCGATTTGATCATTTACAAAAACACCCATTTCCATAAATTGCGTGTTTAATTTCTTTAATTCATCTAAAAATATTTCGTGCATCTTTATACCTCAAAATTTAACCAAAACGACCGTTAAGATAATCACTCGTTATTTGCTTTTCAGGTGCAATAAACATTTCTTCAGTTGGCCCTGCTTCAATTAGATCACCATTCATTAAAAACGCTGTTTGATCAGAAATTCGCCCTGCTTGCTGTAAGTTATGAGTCACCATAATAAAAGTATATTGATGCTTCAATTCCATTAAGGTCTCCTCAATCTCACTACTTGATATCGGATCAAGCGCACTAGTCGGTTCATCCAAAAGCACTACTTTAGGTCTAACAGCCAAGGCACGAGCAATACAAATTCTTTGCTGTTGTCCACCAGAAAATGCTTGTGCATTGCGCTTTAAATTATCTTTAGTTTCTTTCCAAATAGCCGCTTGCTTTAGACTTTCTTCAACTCTTTGGTCAATTAAATCTTTATCTTTAACGCCAGCTATTTTTAAACCGTAAGCCACATTGTCATAAACCGAAAATGGAAATGGTGTTGGCTGCTGGAAAACCATCCCTACTTCCTTACGTAGCTTAACTAAATCCATTTTAGAGCTATAAATATTTTGCCCTTCAAACTTAATCTCACCAGTGATCTTTATATTTTCAATATCATCGTTCATTCGATTTAAGCAACGCAAAAAGGTAGATTTACCACATCCCGAAGGTCCAATCAATGCAGTTAATTCCTTCTCTTGAAAATTAAGATTGACGCCATGAAGTGCCTCATAATTGCCATAGCTCAAATGAACATCTTTTGCTGAAATAATTGTTGTCATTTTAACCAAAACTTCCCTGAATATATTCCTCAGTAATCTTACCTTTAGGATTTGTAAAAATATCCGCAGTGGAATTATATTCAATTACATGCCCTAAATGGAAGAATGCAGTATAATCACTAATTCTTGATGCCTGCTGCATATTGTGAGTTACCATAATCATTGTATATTTACTTCTAAGCTGCTTTAAAGTATCTTCTAGCTTTGAAGTAGAAACAGGATCTAGTGCACTAGCTGGCTCATCTAAAAGCAATACTTCAGGTTTAACAGCCAAAGCTCTTGCAATACATAAACGTTGCTGTTGTCCACCAGATAAAGCCAAGGCACTTTTATCCAATTTATCCTTTACTTCATCCCACAAAGCAGCAGCACGCAAGCTTTCTTCTACAATTTTGTCGAGCTCATTTTTATTAGTTTGCCCATCAGCCTTTAGTGCATAGACGATGTTTTCTCTAATTGACTTAGGGAATGGATTAGGACGTTGAAAAACCATCCCAATATTTTTCCTTAATTCATAAACATTAATGTTAGGCTTATTCACATCTAAGCCATGAAACCAAATTTCGCCATTAACCGTTGCTACTCGATCATTCATTCGATTAAGTGATCGTAAAAAAGTAGATTTTCCAGAGCCTGAAGCTCCAATTAAGGCCGTAATAGTATTCTTCTTAAACTGTAAACTAGCATCAAAAAGCTTTTGTACTTTTCCACCATACAAAACACTTAGATCCTTTGTAGAAAGCTCTAAATCATCCTTGGCAAAAGTTTTAACGTAGCTTTGTTTTAATTCTTGTTGCATCATATCACCTTTATTTAGCTGCGGTTAGCTTGCGGTACAATTTATTACCCAAATAACGTGCACCTAAATTAAACACAATTACCACAATCACCAGCAAAGCAGATGTAGCCGCAGAAACAATAGTTGCATCTGGAATAATCCCCTCTGTATTAACCTTCCAAATATGAACTGCAAGAGTTTCTGCTGGACGCATTACATTTAATGGGCTTGTCGGACTAAATGGATTCCAATCTGCATAATTAATGGTTGACCCACTCTGACCTGCAGTATAAATTAATGCAGCTGCTTCACCAAAAATTCGTCCTGCACTTAAAATGATACCGGTCAAAATACCAGGAAGCGCTGCAGGCAAAACAATACCACGAATGGTTTTCCAATTAGATAATCCTAATGCTAAACCAGCTTCACGTTGATCTTGTGGCACACCTTTAATCGCTTCTTCAATGTTACTGGTCAAAATAGGCAAATTAAAAAATGTAAGAGCCAAAGCACCAGAAATGATTGAAAAGCCTAAGCCAAATTGAACTACAAAAAGCAAATAGCCAAATAACCCAACTACGATTGAAGGCAAAGAACTCAAAATTTGGATAGTCGTACGAATCAAATTGGTAATCCAATTATCTTTAGCATATTCTGCCAAATAAATTGCAGCACCTAGCGCAATTGGCAATGAAATAATAGTAGTTAAGACCAATAGATATAATGAATTAAATAATTGATCTCGCACCCCTCCACCAGCTTGATAAGATGAAGCCTCTGAGGATAAGAAATGCCATGATAAATGAGGAACACCAGTAATTAAAATATTCCCTAAAATACCAGCCAGAATTAATACAACGATTCCAACTAAGATGTAGATAACAGCGGTTGCTAATTTATCTTTCTTTTTTGCATCCATCTTTATTTCTGGCCTCTCTTTCCAATTAACTTAACTAGGAAGTTAAATACTAATGACATAATCAAAAGCAATAATGCTAATGACCATAATGCATTGTTAGGCAATGTCCCCATAACGGTATTTCCCATTTGACTGGTCAATTGACTAGTCAAAGTTGCGGATGGACTAACCAAATTGTATGGCATAAGAACTGCATTACCAATAACCATCTGTACGGCTAATGCTTCACCAAATGCTCTAGCCATACCAAAAATTACCGCTGTCAAAATTCTAGGAGTTGCTACACGCAAGACAACATGGTAAATAGTTTGCCAATGAGTTGCACCTAATGCCATTGATGCTTTTCTGAAATGACTAGGTACGGCTTTTAGACTATCTACAGTTAAAGAAGTAATAGTTGGTAAAACCATGACGAATAAAACTAAAGTAGCTGCTAAAATACCAAAACCTGTTCCACCAAATAATGTTCTGATTACAGGAATAATGATCGTTAATCCTAAGAAACCATAAACAACTGATGGAATACCAACCAATAATTCTGTTACTGATTGTAAAAATGAAGCACCTTTTTTAGAGGAGTATTCTGTCATGTAGAGCGCAATGGCTACCGCAAATGGTGTAGCTACAAGAGCTGCTAAAAGCGTTACCGCAAACGAGGTAACGATCATTACTGCGGCACCGACGTGATTCTTTCCTTCACCAGGATCCCAATCAGTTGAGGTCAAGAAATGAAAGACATTTACATGATTATCAATAAAAGTTGCGAGGCCGTGATAACCTACAAAGCCAATAATGGATACAACTAATACTATAATTAATCCAATAGCAAAATAAGTTAATCCTTTACCCCAATACTCTTGATGAGTTTCTTTAGAAGGCTTAGTTAATTTCTCAATATCAACGCTACTCGGACCCATCTTTTTTAATTTAACGTGTGGGACCTGCTGATCAGCAATAGCTTGATCAACTACTTCTTTTAATTTATCTTTATCATTCATAAATTATTTTCCTACTTTGATAACTCGATTATCACTATCTCGAGTTACTTTCATATCATCAATACTCAAATAACCGATTTTAGGTACAAGATCATGTTGTACCTTTTTACCTAACATATACTTAATAAATGCCTTTGTCTTCTTGTCTGGTTTGCCTTTAGTATACATATGCTGATAAGCCCATAATTGCCACTTATTAGTAGTAATGTTCTTATTAGTTGGCTTAACACCATCGATACTAAGTTTTTGAATATTGTCACCATTAGCATATGGGAAAGATATGTAGCTAATTGTTCCAGGCGTCGTATCAACGATTTTTTTAACCGCACCATTTGAATCCTGCTCTTGAGACTTAATAGCTTTTTGCTTATGTAAAACAATGTCTTCAAAAGAGTCTCTGGTACCACTGCCTTTAGAACGATTAACGACAATAATTGGAACGTTCTTTCCACCAAGTTGTTTCCAATTAGTTAGCTTACCGGTAAAAATTTGTCGTAGTTGTTTCATAGAGACATTCTTAACACCGACGCCTTTATTTACAATTGGTACAATACCAACAACTGCGACTTTATAGTCTTTAAGCTTCTTTGCATCGATTCCCTTTTTAGTCTCTGCAAAAACATCAGAGGTTCCAATCTGAACAGCACCAACTTGTACTTGGCTCAATCCAGTGCCTGATCCACCACCTTGAACAACAATGTTGCTGCTTGGATGGGTCAACCGATAATCATTACCAGCTTGCTCTGCTAGAAGCTGTAATGCACTAGAACCAACAATTGTAATTTTAGAATTATCTTTAGCACATCCAGTTACACAGGCTAACATCAACAACACTAAAATTAATATTTTTCCAATAGAATGTTTTTTCATTAACACTTTCCTTAAGTAAATAGAATACGATTTCATATAGACAATTAATGATACCATGTAAAAAAATGCTAGGTCAATCACGTCTAGCGCTTACCCAGCTCTAATTAAGTTAAGTTTTTCTTAAGCACAAAAAAAGTCTCGCATGTGCGAGACCTTTTATTAATCAGTTTTTAAATTAGTCCAAGTTTAATGGATCAAGCTTGATACCAGGGCCAAAAGTAGCTGAAACAGCAACACTCTTGATGTATTGACCCTTAGCTGAAGCTGGACGTGCACGTAAGATAACATCACGTAAAGCATCAAAGTTTTCAACTAATTGATCTTCAGTGAATGAAACCTTACCAATTGGAGTATGAATAGCTGCTTGACGGTCAACACGGTATTCTACTTGACCTGCCTTAACGTTCTTAACAGCCTTTTCGATGTCCATAGTTACAGTACCAGTCTTAGGGTTTGGCATTAAGCCCTTAGGTCCAAGGATACGACCCAAACGACCTACCTTAGCCATCATCATTGGGGTTGCAACTACAACGTCAAAGTCCAACCAACCGTCTTGGATCTTTTGTACTAAATCATCTGAACCAACAAAGTCAGCACCTGCAGCCTTAGCTTGATCAGCTTGTGGACCTTCAGCAAATACTACAACGGTTTGAGTCTTACCAGTACCATTTGGCAAAACAAGTGAACCACGAATTTGTTGATCTGCTTGCTTAGGATCTACGCTTAAGTTGTAAGCTACATCAATTGTAGCGTCGAAGTTAGCGTATGAAGTTTCCTTAACAAGTTTCATAGCTTCTGCTACTGAGTATAATTTATTTGAGTCTACCTTCTTGGCAGCATCTAAATATTTCTTACCATGCTTTGGCATGTGATTTCCTCCTTGTATATGTGGTCAAATGAGCTTCTCTAACTCTCCCACCTAAAGTGTTAACTAAATAAAATTAACAGGATTAGTCTTCGACTTCGATACCCATACTTCTAGCGGTACCTTCAACCATGCGCATAGCAGCTTCAATATCAGCAGCGTTAAGGTCTTTCATCTTAGTCTCAGCAATTTCCTTGACTTGATCCTTGGTTACCTTACCAACCTTCTTGGTGTTAGGTTCACCTGAAGCCTTCTTGATCTTAGCAGCTTGCTTTAAAAGCACTGGTGCTGGTGGAGTCTTAGTAATGAATTCGAATGAACGATCTTCATATACTGTAATAACTACAGGGATAATCATGCCCTTTTGGTCAGCAGTTCTAGCATTGAAGTCCTTAGTAAAACCAACAATGTTAATACCAGCTTGACCCAAAGCAGGACCAACTGGAGGAGCTGGGGTAGCAGCACCAGCTGGGATTTGTAACTTAACTACGTTAATAACTTTCTTTGCCACGGTCAAAACCTCCTTGATTCCGTGATGCGGTTAAAATGGAGAATTTTCCTTTTTTTCTCCTCCCACAATAATAAACGTACCGTATTAGGATAACATCGTTTAGCTGCAATTACAACTAAAATTTATAGTTATTCGTTTACATCTAGCTTTTTAACTTGATCGTAATCAAGTTCAGCAGTAGTAGCACGACCAAACATATCAACTGAAACATATAACTTGTATTTATCAGGTTGAATATCAGTAATCTTACCTACCATGCCATTAAATGCACCTTCAATAATAGTTACTGATTCACCAATTTCAAAGTTTTCAGTTGGCTTCTTAGCAGGTTTGCCTTGATTTCTAAGAAGACGTTCTACTTCTTCAGGAAGAAGTGGTGAAGGTTTTGAACCACCACCGTGTGAACCAACAAAGCCAGTTACGTTAGGGGTATTTCTAACGATAAACCAACTTTCGTCGGTCATAACCATTTCGACTAAAACATAACCTGGGAAAATCTTTTCTTCAATTTCTTGTTTCTTACCGCGAACAGTTTCAACTTTTTCTTCTTCGGGAACCATTACACGAAAGATATAATCTTGCATCCCCATGCTTTGAGCACGAGAAAGTAAATCTGACTTAACCTTGTCTTCGTAGCCAGAATAAGTATGTAAAACGTACCATTGCTTTTTTGCAGTTTCGACCATAATTCTTCTCCTTGTTTTTGGGTAAACAAAAAAACCTCCCACAGAGGTTTTTCTTAGCTGTCATTATTATAACATGAACCAATAATAATTTCTATTCTGATTACATATGTTGAGTTAACCAGCTAAAGAGCCAGTCAAGTGCACCCAAATATGCAGCAAACAAAATTGAACTTGTAATAACAATCATAGTATCATGTCTATTTTGTTTTGCAGTTGGCCAAGTAACCAATTTCATTTCATGGGCAACGCTTTTAAAGAACTTAATCATTAACCTTTTTACCTCGTTTCCTTGTGTAAAGTCATCTTACCGCAATGCTTGCAGAACTTCTTCAGTTCAAGTCGCTGAGTGCGATTTTTACTTGCGGTGATTGAGTAGTTGCGTGACCCACATACACTGCAGGCTAAAGCTGCTTTTTTCACTGCCATAATCTCACTTCCAAACTTTTATATAAAAACACATACTTATTCAGTATTTTATACTGTCAAATGCAATTACGTCAATATTCTAAATTAGAATTACCAATAACTAAAACCTATCCTAATCCATAGCAACTTAATATTTCAAATAGTTCTATCACTTATCTATAATAAGTTTAACGAGTTTTTAGAAAGGACTACTTTAAATGAGCAAACATCCAGAATATTTATTAAATAAAATCTCTGGTCCACAAGACTTAAAGAAATTATCTATCGCTCAAATGCAACAATTGGCACAAGAAATTAGAACCTTAATCTTAGAAAAAGACGCTGCTGAAGGTGGGCACTTAGGACCTGATCTCGGAATTGTCGAAGCTACTATTGCTTATCATTATGTTTTCGATGCTCCAAAAGACAAGATTGTATGGGATGTATCTCACCAAACCTACCCACACAAGATGTTAACCGGCCGTGCTCTTGCTTGGCTTGACCCTGATCATTATGAAGATGTTACTCCATACAGCAATCCTGACGAAAGTCCATACGATTACTACGCCGTTGGCCACACCTCTACTTCAATTGGACTTGCAACTGGAATGGCAAAGGCTAGAGACCTAATGGGTAATCACGAAAACATCATGGCCTTAATTGGTGATGGTTCAATGACTGGTGGTCTTGCTTATGAAGGCTTAAACAATGCCGCAATTGAAAAACATAATTTAGTTGTGGTAGTTAATGATAACCAAATGTCCATCGATGAAAACGTTGGTGGTTTAGTCACTGCTTTAAAGAAGTTACGTGATTCAAATGGTGAAACTAAGGAAAATCCATTTACTGCAATAGGCTTCGACTATCGTTATGTTGCCGATGGTAATGATATTAAATCAATGATTGAAGCCTTTAAAGCAGTCAAAGATGTTGATCACCCTATTCTTTTGCATATCAATACTTTAAAAGGTAAAGGCTACAAACCAGCAATTGATGAAGAAGAGGCTCACCACTGGGTAATGCCATTCGATTTAAAGACTGATAGGCCATTAGCACCTGCTAGTGAGGCACCAACTGCTAATTCAGTTGCTTTAGATGTTGTTAGTGAAGAAATCGAAAAAGGCACTAACTTAATGGCAATCAACGCTGCTATTCCTGGTGTCTTTGGCTTAGATAAAATTAAGAACAAATATCCAGACCACTACACAGATGTTGGTATTGCTGAACAAGAATCTGTTGCTTTTGCAGCTGGTGCTGCTAAGGAAGGCGCAGTTCCAGTTTTATTTGAAAATTCCACTTTCTTGCAACGTGCATTTGACCAATTATCACATGATGTCGCAGCTAATGATTTACCAGTAGTCATGATGGTTGCTGGTGGCGGAGTCTCGGGCACCAGTAAAACTCACCTTGGTATTTTTGACCAAGTAATGATTTCTAACTTGCCTAACTGGATTTACTTAGCTCCTACTAATTTAGCTGAAGAAAAAGCCATGATGAAGTGGGCAATCAAGCAAAGAAAACACCCTGTAGCTATTAAGATACCAACTAAGGCTGTCCCTGAAAATGGTGACGCTCAAGAAGATTACAGTGAAATCACCTACCAAATTAAGCCAGGTAAAGACGTTGCTATCTTAGCTTTGGGTGACATGTATGCAATACTTGGTGAAAAAGTAGCGCAAGAACTTAACGCGACCTTAGTTAACCCAGTTTCAGCTAATATTTTAGACAAAGATGCTCTAGATAAATTAGCTAAAGAAAATAAAGTCATCGTCACTATTGAAGACAATACTTTAGATGGTGGGTTTGGTGAAAAAGTAGCTTCCTACTTAGGCGACAAAGATGTCAAAGTTTTGAACTATGGTCAAAAGAGAGTTTACACTGATCAAACGCCATTAAAGGATATTTTAAAAGACAACCGAATGACGGTTGAACAAATTGTTGAAGATATCAAAAATGCTTAGAAATTAATAATTATATCTAAAAAAATCTTCGGGTGATTTATCCGAAGATTTTTTCATGGCAAAATAAGTCGAGTAGTTTTTCAATTAATCCTGCATAATACAAGCTGTAAGGAGGTAAAAATTTTGGAACAAATTGAATCAGTTCACCGGATGCAAGAATTTATTCAAAATCATTTGTCTGAACAGATCACACTTACTGCATTATCAAAGGTTTCATTATATTCACCTTGGTATTCCTATCGTCTATTCGTAAGCTATCTCAACATGACGCCAGCACAATATATCAGACGGGTACGTTTATCACAAGCTGCGTTAAAATTGCGAGATTATCAAGATCGCATTACTGACATTGCATTAGAAAGTGGCTTTAAGAGTGTAGATGGTTTTCAGCGAGCTTTCTACCGCGAATTTAAATGCAATCCTAGTGAATATGCTGCACATCCTGTTCCAATTTATCTATTTAATCCTTATGGCGTTAAATACAAACCTAATAGATATAGAAAGGAGTCTCCCATGAATACTACTAAGAAAATTTCTATTCAGGTTGTTGATAAACCTAAAAGAAAAGTAATTATTAAACGCGGCATTAAGGCAACTGATTACTTAGACTACTGTGATGAAGTTGGCTGTGAAGTATGGGGATTGCTTAAAAGCATTAAATCAATCAGTGGAGAACCTGTTTGCCTCTGGCTACCTGCTAAATATCGTCAGCCCAATACTTCCGAATATGTTCAAGGTGTTGAAGTAGCAACAGATTATAACGCTCCAGTGCCAAAAGGGTTTGACGTTATTGAATTACCCGCTGCTAAATATTTAATGTTTAAAAGTGCACCATTTGCAGAAGAAAACTGCGGTGCAACTATTGAAGATGTAAGAGCAGCAATTAAAGAATATGATCCTAAAACTAAAGGCTATCTTTGGGATGAATCTAATCCAAGAATTCAACTTGAACCTATCGGAAGCAGAGGTTACATTGAACTGCTGCCTATTAAGAAAATAGACTAGATATATTCTCTAATTTTTAAAATACATCTTTTGAAAAGAAGATAATTTCTGATAAGAAGTAGCTAAATCGTTCTCAATTTCACGATAAAGTGGAACCATTTTTTGATAAATAGCTGCTTCTTTTTTGTGGGGATAATAAACTTTGTCATTTTCAACAAATTGTCCTATTTCATCAATCTTTTTATTTAGCCCTAATACCTGTCTTGCTAAAAACATAGCTGCAAGCGTTCCACTTTGTTGCTCCTTCATCGTGACAATCGGCACATCAAAAATATCAGCACACATCTGTCTAATAAAATCACTTTGCATAAATCCGCCAGTTGCATTTATCGCAGCTGGTTTTTTAGTACTTTCAATTAACCCCGTTGCTGCATCGTAAAGATTAAAGATAATCCCTTCGATTACTGCTTGTGCCATCTCAGACTTGGTATGCTGACGAGTCAGGCCAACAAAAGAACCGCGAGCCTTTGCATCCCAAATAGGTGCACGCTCTCCACCTAAATATGGTAAAAAGATCAAGCCTTTACTACCAACCGGTGCATTTTTAGCCAATTGCAAGAAATCCTCTACTGTTGCTTTTTCATCTAGCAAAGTTCGTCTTGCCCAATCCAGTACAATTCCACCATTATTTACGGGACCGCCTAATAAAAATTGCCGTTTGCTTGCTGGATAGCAAAAATAACGCGCATCTTGATCTATTTGTGCCCTTTTAACAATCGTTCGCACGGCACCGGAAGTACCAACATTTAATGCAAAATGATTTTTGTCCACAACATTTACACCAATCGTGGACAAATAGCCATCGCTTGCGCCTAAAACAATCTTCGCGTCCGCACTTATCCCCAGCTTATGCACATACTTTGCGCAAATTTCTCCCACAACCGTTGCCGGATCAGCTAAACTCGGTAATTTAGCTGCATCAATTTCTGCCGCTTTTAACAAATCTTGATCCCAATCTAATGTTTTTAGATTAAGCATCCCTGTTCCAGCTGCCATCGTTGTATCTGTCACAATTTTGCCAGTCAAACGATAAATAATATATTCCTTAATCCCAATCCATTTTTGTACCAGGTGAAAAAGATCAGGATTACTCTGCTTTAGCCATATCAATTTATAAATCGGAGCCATCGGATGGAGCGGCATTCCCGTTTTTTGATAAATCTTCTGTGCTAAGTCAGTCTCTTTTGCTTCTTCAACTACAGTGATGCAGCGATTATCTGCCCAGGTAATGCTATTAGTCAAAACTTGATTATTTTTCCCTAGCCCAATTAAACTGTGCATTTGACTCGACCATGAGATTGCCGCAATTTTCCCCTGCACTTCTTTAGCCAATTTAAAAATAATCTTTTGCACCGCATTAAAGATTACCTGTGGATCTTCTTCTGCTTGCCCTAATTCCTTTTGAATTAATGGATAGCTTTGACTTACAATCATAATAGTTTGACCATCTAAATCATATAGCACTCCCTTAGTTGCAGTTGTTCCAATATCTATGCCAATTATGTATTTCATAAATTTAATCCTTATTCATTCTTTGCAACAAAAAAACAGCTACCGGAGAGTAGCTGTCTTTGGTAGTCAAACATGCGTGACCACGGTGCGTAGAACATTGTTTTTTAGTCGGATTTACTTCTTAAGATTTTCGTTAACGAAGGCTTCGATTTTATCATCTGAGTCTTTCAAAAATGGAAGCATATCTTCTTCCGCCTTCATGGTATCTCTACCATTCTTTTCCATAAAGTAGTCCCAAAGGGCATCTCTAACTGGCATGTTTGAATCACTCCAGTCAAAAGCTTCCTTCATGTGACGGTCTAACAATGCAGTCTTAATAATTTCGTCTGCCATCTTAAATTACCTCCTAAAATATTCTACATTTAGTATTATACCGCACTTTCTTTTGATCAGCTACAAATTGAAATATTAAAAAAGAACATTCCTCATCTTTTGAATCGTTCTAGATCTCGCCCGTAATAGTTTGGCAGCTCCAATATTCAAATGATTAATTACATACTCAACGCTCATCTCACCTAAAATTGTTAATAATGCAATTAGTTCAAGCCGGGATAAGCTTTTGACAAAATTATTATAAGTATCATCAATTGGAATCGCGAGTTCAGAACGTTTAGGCTCATTAATACTTTGCAAATCAAGTCTCTCTAAAGAAACCGAATTATTATACGTTCGCCGCCTTAATGCAGTATGATAGCGTACCAAAGTTCGCGCATGATTAGTCAACTTAGCTTTATATAAACCCGCAAAATTGCCTTTACGCTCAGAATAAACCATGGCCGCTTCATAACAAATAATCATCGCCTCTTGCTGCCAATCATTTTGATCATAATGACGTAAATAATATCCCTTCAGCACTTTGTTGACTAGGGGTTGATATAAAGTAAACAACTCCTTTAAGGCTTCGTCATCTCCTCTTTTAACTTGCTTAATCAACTTCTTTTCTTTAGCTTGCATTTATATTTCCTCTCAACTTTTCTTCGTTGAGAATACCTGTAGCCCTCTGAAGTCGAGAAGAAAACAAACGTTTATTGTCACACAACTATTTCCCTGTATAAAAAAAGATGGACAAAGCCATCTCTTTGTCCACCTCTATTAATTAATGCAACGGGTGTCTACTATTATAAGCCTGATAAAGTAAAACTCCTGTAGCCACACTCGCATTCAAAGATTGCACATGTCCAATCATTGGTAAAGTGATTGTTTGATCCATTTGCTTTTTAAGCAATGGCGCAATTCCCTTACCTTCATTACCAATTACTAAAACCGTTTTCCCTTTAGCATTCCATTCACGATAATCCGTACCAGCCATATCTGTTCCGAATACCCAATAGCCGCGCTTTTTTAATTCTTTGGTAGTTTGTACCAAATTATTGACGCGAGCAACTGGCACATAATCGATTGCCCCTGTTGAAGTTTTTGCTACAACTGAGGTCAATCCTGTTGCATGGCGCTTAGGAATAATAATCCCGTCAACACCAGTGGCATCAGCAGAACGCAAAATTGAACCTAAATTATGAGGATCTTCAATTGAATCAAGCATCAATAAAAATGGTTCTTTACCTTCATCATCAAATTGATCCAATAATTTGCTTAAATCGGCATATTCAAAACTAGAAATAGCCAAAACTAAGCCTTGATGATTACCACCATCAACCAAACGATCAAGTTTATTTTTAGGCACATTTTGAATTACTAATCGCTTCTTTTTACAAATAACATAAACCTGATTAGCAAAATCTTCTTGAATACCATGTTGTAAAAATACTTTATTAATTTTATCAGCACTTTGTGTCTTTAAATAATCAAGACCAGCATGGCGCCCAAAAACGAAATCTTTACTTGAAGTCATAATCTTTTAATCCATCCTCTTCTACGGTATTAATGCACCATTCAGTCAACTCTTGAACGCGATCATTTTTATTCAATAAATCAAGATAACCAATCATAGCTTCAAAACCAGTGGATAATTGATAGGTCTTTAAACTAGTATTTTTAGCTTTAGTATGACTCTTGGCATTACGACCGCGGCGGAAAGCTGTTAATTCAGCTTCAGTTAATCGCTCTTCATCTTGCAATTTAGTAACTAAGCCGGCTTGAGCTTTAGCTGAAACATAATGAGTCGCTTCACGCTGCAAGACCTGCGGCTTAACAATTCCGCCTTTAACTAAATGACGGCGAATGATTACTTCATAAACTGCATCCCCCAAATAGGCAAGCGTTTGTCCATTCAAAGTATCCGGATTTACTTCTTCTTCCGTTAATTTCTTTATTTTAATCACGAGTCCACCTTGTCCCTTGTGGAGTATCTTGAATAGTGATACCCATTTCTTTTAATTGATCACGGATTTGATCACTAGTTTCCCAATCCTTGTTCTTACGTGCTTCATCACGCTTTTTAACCAATTGATCAATTTCATCATCATTTGAACCTGCACTTTGACTGCAGAGCTTTTCAGTATCGATACCAAATACCAACAGCCATGCGGAAAGCTTATCCTTAAAAAGCTTCAATGATTCTTTATCAGCTTTTTCTGCATTGGCATTAGCGTTAATTACTGGCAACAAATCATAAATAGCGGTTAAAGCATTTTGAACATTAAAGTCATCATCCATTGCAGCTTCAAATTCTTCATTTGTTTTATTAATAGCAGTTGCTAACTCACTTGAATCTTCACTTGGCGTGTCATCTTCAAGACGGTAATTGATGTTAACTAAAGTATTTTTAAATCTATCTAAAATAGTAGCAGCTTGTTGCAAGTTTTCTGCAGAATAATTAATCTGACGACGATATTGTACGCTTGCCATAAAGAAACGCAAAACTTGTGGATCAACTTCTTTTAAAATGTCGTGTACAGTCACAAAGTTGTGTAATGACTTAGACATTTTTTCTTGATCCTTACCCACAGTCACAAAACCATTGTGAAGCCAGTAATTAACGAATTTTTTACCAGTTTTAGCTTCACTTTGGGCAATTTCATTTTCATGGTGCGGAAATTCCAAGTCTTGACCACCGCCATGGATATCAATTGTGTCACCTAAATATTTAGTAGACATTACTGAACATTCAATATGCCAACCTGGACGCCCCTTGCCCCATGGAGAATTCCAAGCAATTTCATCTGGTTCTTTTTGAGCTTTCCAAAGAGCAAAATCAATTGGGTCTTCCTTTCGATTTTGTTCTTCATCATTGATATGTTCTGAAGCGCCCTCTTCAAGTTGTTCAATATTTTGATCACTGAGCTGTCCATAATGCTTAAATTTCTTAGCACGGTAATAAACATCACCATGACTCTCATAAGCATAGCCCTTATCAATTAAAGTTTGAACAAAATTGATGATCTCTTTAATTTCATGAGTAGCACGGGGATGCAGTGTTGCCGGCTCGATATTTAAAGCAGTTGTATCCTCTAAAAACGCATTAATAAACTTTTCAGCTAACTTAGGAACCGTGGTGCCTTCAGCACGGGCTTCGTTAATCATCTTGTCATCAACATCAGTAAAGTTAGAAACATACTTAACCTTATAGCCCTTGTACTCCAAATAGCGTCTAATAGTATCAAAGGCAATTGAGCTACGAGCATTTCCGATGTGAATATAGTTATACACAGTAGGTCCACAGACGTACATGCTAATTTGTCCTGGAACTAAAGGTTTAAATTCTTCTTTTTTACGCGTCAGTGTATTATATACTTTCACGGCTAACACTTATCCCTTCTGTAAAAATAGCTATCCTTATTTTAGCAAATGAAAAAAGAAGTTGCAGTTATCTGCAGCTTCTTTTTCTAATCGTCTTTAATTAAAGACCATTTTCACTCATTTGCTTTAAGGTTAAGTCGATGTGTTCAACCACACGCTTCTTACCCAAAAGTTCCATAGCTTCACCAATACCAGGGCCCACCATTGAACGAGTAGTAGCAATTCTGATTGGCATAAAGAGCTTTCTGCCCTTAACGCCAGTTGCCTTACGAGTAGCTTGAATAGCACCCATAATTTGAACTGAAGTAAATCTTGGGATAAGGTCTAATTGCTTCTTGAATTCTTCAATTACACCACGACCATCATCATTCTTGATTTCTTCAATTTCTTCATCTGAAAGATCCTTAGTATCTTCAAAGAAGATCCTAGCCATGTCAACGATTTGCTTAGTGTATGACATTTGTACTGAGTAAATGTTAACCAATTGACGAATCCATTCCATCTTTTCTGGAGCTGGATGTTCATCAACTAAACCTGCTTCTTGCAAGTTGTTCAAAGCAAGGTCAAGCAAGGTATCACGATCAGCCTTCTTGATGTATTGGTTGTTAATCCATTCAAGCTTCTTTTGGTCAAATGCAGCAGGTGACTTAGACAAACGAGCTGGATCAAATTGCTTGATGAATTCGCGCTTGTTAAAGATTTCGTTTTCACCCTTTGGTGACCAACCAAGAAGAGTAATGAAGTTAAACATAGCTTCTGGCAAGTAACCAAGGTCACGATATTGTTCAATAAATTGAAGAACTGATTCATCACGCTTAGAAAGCTTCTTACCAGTTTCTGAGTTAATGATCAAAGTCATGTGACCGAACTTAGGTGGTTTCCAACCAAGTGCTTCATAAACAACTAATTGCTTAGGTGTATTTGAAACGTGGTCATCACCACGAAGTACGTGGGTAATCTTCATCAAGTGGTCATCAATTACAACGGCGAAGTTGTAAGTTGGCATACCATCACGTTTTTGAATAACGAAGTCACCACCGATGGTGTCTGATTCGAATTCAAGGTGGCCCTTAACGATATCATCCCATGAGTAGGTTTCCATTTCTGGAATATGAATACGAACAACTGGCTTTAAGCCCTTAGCCTTAGCTTCTTCTTGAGCTTGCTTGATTTCATCAGCAGTCATGCCTTCATATTCATAAGTGTAGTGAGGTGCAACACCCATAGCACGTTGTTCTTCACGTTGAGCTTCAAGTTCTTCTTCAGTCTTGTATGAGTAGTATGCCTTACCTTCATCGATCAATTGATCAATGTACTTTTGGTAAATTTCTTTTCTTTCTGATTGACGGTATGGACCGTAGTCTCCACCTTTATCTGGACCTTCATCCCAGTCAATACCTAACCAGTGAAGGTTTTCCATCTGAGACTTGGAACCACCCTTAACGTTACGTTTTTGGTCGGTATCTTCAATTCTCAATACCATAGTACCCTTGTTATGACGGGCGAATAAATAGTTAAAAAGTGCAGTACGTGCGTTACCAATGTGCAAGTGACCAGTTGGACTTGGTGCATATCTTACACGGATTTTTTCTTTAGCCAAAATTCATGCCTCTTTCAAAATAGTAAATTCAAACAATTTTAGTTTACTCGTTATATAGGAAGAATTCAATCTGTGCTAACCAAAAACTAATTTTAATGCTTGAGGAATACTAGAAACCGGAATTACTTCAATCCCGTTTTCCGTTAAGCTTTGATACATATTGTGTTTAGGAATAAAAATACGTTTAAAACCTACCTTAGCAGCTTCCTTTACTCTTGCTTCGATTTTATCAACGCGGCGTACTTCGCCGGTCAACCCTACTTCACCTACGAAACAATCAGTAGGCGAAATTTCTTTATCGGTATAACTTGATGCAACTGACATTGCAATTGCCAAATCGATTGCCGGTTCATTTAACTTAATACCACCGGTAGCCGTTAAATAAACATCCTGATTTTGAAGCATCAAATTGCCTCTTTTTTCAAGCACGGCTAACAATAATGATGCTTTATTAAAACTAATTCCTGAAGTAGTTCTTTTAGCATAACCAAATGCAGTTGGTGTTACCAAAGCTTGAATTTCTGCCAAAAGCGGACGTGTTCCTTCTAGTGAAACTACCACGGCTGAACCGGTTGAGTTAGGCAGTCTTTGATCAAGAAAAATCGATGATGGATTAGTTACTTCACGTAATCCTTCATTTTCCATCTCAAACATCCCGATTTCATTAGCAGCACCAAAACGATTTTTCACGGAATGCAAAATCCGATACGTATGATGTTCATCCCCCTCAAAATAAAGGACAGTATCCACCATATGTTCCAAAATTTTTGGACCAGCAATTGCACCTTCTTTAGTCACGTGTCCAATTACGAAAACGGTAATCGCGTCCATTTTAGCAATTTTCATCAATTCACTAGTGACTTCACGTACTTGTGAAGCAGAACCGGTCATTGAATCAAGACTTGGTTCATTCATCGTTTGAATAGAATCAATAACGACAAAATCCGGCTTAACATCATTAATCTGTTCGCGAATATCATGCATATCCGTTTCTGGATAAAGCAACATATTGCTTTGACCGACTCCAAGACGGTCCGCTCTCAATTTAATTTGGTTAGCTGACTCTTCCCCTGAAACATAAAGAACCTTATATTTTTCTGCCAAATCACTCATAATCTGCAACATTAAAGTTGATTTACCAATTCCAGGGTCACCACCAATTAAGACAAGAGATCCGGGGACAATTCCGCCACCTAAGACACGGTTTAATTCCTCAGATTTAGTTGGAATTCGCTCTTCTTTTTCCGCCTTAATTTTATCCAAATGAACTGGCTCATTAATTCCCGTTTTTTGAATTAAACGACTGGCGGTTGCCTTAGTAGACCGCTTTTGCACTTCTTCAGTTTCTTTTTCAAATTGATTCCATGCACCACAATTAGGACAGCGTCCTAAGTAACTAGCAGAGATATAGCCACAGGAACGACATTTATATTGTGTTTTTACTCTAGCCATTAATCATCTTCCTCTTCATTAGTTGAACCAAAGCCACTTAATCGCGCACGACTAATCGGATTGTCATCATCGGTTTTTAAATACTTCATAAAAATTCCTTGTGCAATTCGATCGCCTTTATGGATATGCAGTGGACAAACTCCGTAATTTAACATTTGAACAAATAACTCACCCTCATTATTGGGATTATTGTAATAATCTGCATCAATCACACCGATACCGTTAGGTAAAGATAAGTGTTTCTTAAATGTATTGGATGAGCGATTAGCCAAAATTAACACTTCATCCTCTGGCATATAAACTTTTAAACCAGTTGGCACCAAAATCGGCTTTAAAATTTTATCAGCCATTTCAAAATCGCGTTGATACAGTTGATGTCCATTACGAATCAAGCGAAAGATTCTAACGAAATCCAAGCGCCAAATGCTAGGAATAGTGATATCTTCAGCAGCTTCAATATCATAACCCGCACTAGCTAAAGTTTGACGACGTGGTAAATTAATTTCCTTATCTTGATACTTCTTTACTACTTCAAATCCGCGTGTTTTCATTTCGATAACTCCATTTACTACTTTTCATTTAACAGATATATATTCTACAATGTTTTGAGTAAACACAAAATATTTAACTCTCTATTATTTATTACGCAAAAAAGAGTGATTTTTTCTTTTAAAAAGGTGAAATTTTATGTTTGACATTAATAAATCACATCTATCATTTGAAGATCATGATGATAGCAACGTTTTAACCAGTAGCTGGACGATGGATAAAATAAAAAGAAATGACGGTACCGTTTGGGTGATGAATCATTTCTTTATTAATCCTAATTCTAATTTAGAAGAGGCATTAGAAAAGGAAATGCCTACCGCTTTATCCGTTGCCCAAGAATCCGGCTACCCTATTTGGCCACTTGATCCAATAGTTATCAACTATTTTGAAAAGCATCCCGAATTTCACAGTATTTGGTATCATCAGCCTTACACAAAATAAGAGTCCACATACGTGGGCTCTTATTTTCTTTGCAATTGATTATATTTTGCACCATCTGGTAACTTGAAATCTATTTTGTTATAGCCATTCCAAGTCGTTTGTTGCTCTACCAATTTAGTTTCATTATTTTCACTACTACATCTTAATACCCCTGCATCGTACCCATTACTAAAATCGAGATAGGTCGAACTTTTTAATTAATCTTTATCGTGATATAAAATTTTTATATATCTTATCTAAAATAGGTATATCAATACTAATAATAGACTACTTCCTTTTTATCAGCTAAAATATAAAATAAAGAGGTATACATTAAAAGGAGGATTTTTAATGGCAAAAGAAATTAATAATGATACCATTGCAAAATTTGAAAATGATTTAATCAATCATCCTGTTTTTAACGTTGCAAGTCACGCAGCACAAGAAAATGGCATTTACAAAGCAAGTCAAAACTTACAAACTAAGATCGACCTAGACCCAACTTTCTCAATTGAAATTGATACTGGTAAGCCAGCTGATCAAAAACAATCAGGCCGTTGCTGGATGTTTAGTGCTTTAAACACTATGCGCCACCCATTACAAAAGAAGTTTAAGTTAAAGGACTTTGAATTATCTCAAAACTACACTAACTTCTGGGATAAATTTGAAAAATCTAACTGGTTCTTTGAAAACGTAATTGCAACAGCTGATAAAGACTTAGGCGATCGTAAGGTTTCATTCTTATTCACTACCCCACAACAAGATGGTGGTCAATGGGACATGCTTTGCGGCATCATCGAAAAATACGGTATTGTGCCAAAGAGCGTTTACCCAGAAACTGCTAACGCAACTAATTCAAGTGCATTAAACGATACTTTGAACACTTTGCTTCGTAAGGACGGTCTTGAATTACGCAGACTTGTTAATGCTGGCAAATCAGAAGACGAAGTACAAGCTCGCAAAGAAGAAATGTTAAACGATGTCTTCCGTGTTCTCGCAATTTCACTTGGTGTTCCACCAAAGAAGTTCAACTTTGAATACCGTGATGATGATCACAATTATCACATCGACAAGGACATTACACCTAAAGAATTCTTCGATAAATATGTTGGTATGGATTTAGCTAACCACATTTCAACTATCAATGCCCCAACCAGCGATAAGCCTTTCCACAAGGTATTCTCAGTTGAATACTTGGGTAACGTTGAGGGCGGTCGTCAAGTTCGTCACTTGAACTTAAAGGTTGATGAAATGAAGGATTTAATCATCAAGCAATTGAAGAGCGGTGAAGTTGTTTGGTTTGGTTCAAACGTTGTTAAGGATTCTGAACGTCGGGCTGGTCTGCTTGACACTAACCTTTACCGCCGTGATCAATTGTTTGATGTTGACTTCTCAATGTCTAAGGCTGACAAGCTTGACTCAGGCGAAAGCATGATGGACCACGCAATGGTCATCACCGGTGTTGACATTGTTGATGGCAAGCCAACTAAGTGGAAAATTGAAAATTCATGGGGTGAAAAGCCGGGCTTTAAGGGCTACTTCGTAATGAGTGATTCATGGTTTGACTCATTTGTTTACCAAGCAGTTATCAACAAGGATATCTTGCCAGAAGACCTCAAGAAGGCTTACGACGAAGGCAAGGATAACCCAATTCAATTATTGCCATGGGACCCAATGGGTGCTTTAGCATTTAAGTATTAATAAATAATTTTATTCAACATACTTGAAAGACTAGGAATGTAAGTTAGGCATTCCTAGTCTTTTTTCTCCATAAATCAAAATAATTTGCTAGCAATTTAATTTTATTTAGTTTATTATTATGTTTATACTTATAAAAAATAAGTAGGGTGATTTATGAATATACTCATTGCTTTAATTCCAGCACTTGGTTGGGGTATTTTTCCGCTTATTGCTGGTAAAATCAAAAACAGTCAACCTGCTAATGAATTAATGGGATTGGGAACTGGTGCATTAATAGTCGGTATTATTATAGCCATTATCCATCCTACCAATTCCAACCTTACGATATTTTCATTATCATTGATTTCCGGAATCTTTTGGACGATTGGACAATCTGGATAATTTATTTCAATGCGCAATATTGGCATCAGTAAAACGATGCCTTTATCGACAGGTTTACAGTTGATTGGTAATACCTTAATTGGATGCATAATTTTCGGAGAATGGACTAGCAGTTCTCAATATTTAATTGGTACTTTAGCCTTGGTATTAATTATCATTGGCGTTAGCTTGACCGCTCTCAGCAAAGATAAAAGTGCAAAGCTCAAAATAAGAGATATTATTTTATTGCTCTTCACATCAGTTGGTTATTGGATTTATTCATCATTTCCAAAAGCTATTACAGCCGATGCGCAGACCCTATTTTTACCACAAATGATCGGTATTTTTATTGGTATCTCATCAAACCAAGGTATTAAAAGAAAAAACTACCTGGCTTAATATCTTTTCCGGCTTTTCATTCGGTATTGCCGCATTCGCATATATCTTTTCAGCTCAACTAAATGGTGTTATTACTGCTTTTATTTATAGTCAACTTTGCGTAATAATTTCTACCTTAGGCGGTATTTTCTTCATTGGTGAAAATAAGACTAAGTTAGAATTAGTTGCAACTTTCGTTGGCTTGATCTTAATTATCATTGGTGCAGCTATTCAATGAAATACTAAAACTAACAAAGACTCCAGATGATTTATTCTGAAGTCTTTTTGTATTTACTATCAATATCATAAATCTATAATGCTTTCACATTTCCAAGTGCATATTCTTGCTTTATTCAAAAATGAAACATACAATGAAAGCGTATTTAGTAGAGATTATCATTTACCTAGGAGGTAATAAACATGACAGATTATTCAAAGAGACAATTGAAAGCTTTAGACAGATTTTCTAAGAAGATTAGTGACGCTGAAAGTCACTTAGCTAGAATCGAAGATTCAGTTCCTGACCGTCGCAACATGAAACAATTAAGGACATTAAGTCCATTTTAAAGCATGCTAGAAAAGTCGGTGAATATGACGCTAAGATCGATGCTAAAGCTGATGAAAAGCTTGATAAGTTAAGTGATACTGATGGCTACGATATTAAACGTTATCGTGAAGAACACCACTCACTTGAAAAAGCTAAGGAAGTTTTAGCAAAAGCTGGTAAATTAGAATAATTTATTCAGTAAAATAAAAAAGACACAGTTAGGTAAGAAAATCTTACCAACTGTGTTTTTTTGTTTTTACCAAATATGTAACAAACGTGTTGGGTCTAACTTGCTTAAGTTAAACTGATGAACGTGCTGCTTAGAATTTTCTGGAAATTCTTTAATAAAATCAGCAACGTTGTACAGTCCAGTTGAATATGTCCATACACCCTTCACTTTTCTAATTGGGTCAAGCATTTCATTTCTGATTGGGTAAGCAGAAATCAAGAAATGCTTGTGATGAAACTTGAATACAAAGTATGGTAACTTAAATTGTTTTACAGCTTCATCTTCGGTCTTAGCAATTGAAACTACATTGCGATATGTACCATATTTTTCAGTAAACTTTTCATTAAATGAAAAATAGAAATTAGAGATATGCACATGTGGAAAATCTTCTTCTTCCACTTGATCTGGAACTGCAATCACATGTGCATAACTATCTAAATTACTTTCTCTTTGGGACAAAGCGTGATCCATCTGATTAGGGACAATCTTGTGTGCCCAATATGGTACTTCAGGATGGGCTTCATATGAACGATACATTTGCTTAACTACTTCTGGTTTTACCCAGTCATAATGCATTCTTGTCTGGTTACGTTTAAGCAAATTCTCTAATGTATTGTGTTGCATCAAATCAACCACAAAACATTCATAATGATACTTATCCACCCATGACTTAAAATGTTCAATTGCACTTGGAACAATATGCGTTCCATCGACAATTACGGTTTCCCCATGTTCCATCTTGTGTTCTACAAGGTGATCCACCATTTGCTCAGTACGCACTGTTACGTGCCGCGGAATAACTTGGTGTAATACATCCGCATCCTCTTGATAATAAACTGTCAAATCCGCCAATAATAACCTTATTTGATCTCGACTAATCGCATAAGGCGTTAAGTGATGGCGTGCAATAAAAGAAGATTTACCGGAGCCAGGTGCACCTCGTAATAAAAATAATTTACGCATGCCTAATACTCCAAACTAAATATACTAGAAATCATTATAGATTTTACCATAGATACGCGAAAATCATTATTAAGAGCACTAAAAAAATGCAACAAGCTGCATTTTACCCCCGAAGTATTTCTTTTTTAACAATATTTAACTGATCATCCATAGTATAAACAATTGGTTCTGCGTTAGGCACTTCCAAGTTTACAATATCGTGATTGTTAATATTTTCTAGTTTTTTGATTAAAGCTCGCAGGCTTGAACCATGAGCTACTATTAATTGATCTTCTCCATTAAGCAATCTTGAGGCAATGTGATCATAATAATATGGCATCAATCTCTTTTGCGTTTGATGCAAACTCTCTGCACGCGGCATTAAATGTTGATCACACAACTTATAGCGACGATCAATAATTGGCGATCCCTGCTTGGGCGGAATGGAATCAAAACTGCGCCGCCATAATAAAACCTGTTCTACACCAAAGACTTTGCGTGAGATATCCTTGTTGAGGCCTCTCAAGGCGCCATAATGCCGTTCATTTAAGCGCCACGTCTTAGTCATAGGTAGCCACAAAAAATCGCATGTTTCAGCTACAATATTGGCCGTCACAATGGCACGAGATAAGACAGAAGTATGAATATGCGTTGGTGCAAAATCAGAAATAGTATTAATCAATTCACCTGCTTTTTTAGCTTGTTGCTTGCCCTTTTTAGTTAATGGCACATCATTCCAGCCCGTATAAACATTTGCGGCGTTAGCAACACTTTCACCATGTCGAACCAATACTAATTTCGCCATTTTATCGATCCTTTATTTAAGTAAACATCTAACAATCATAACTATACCAGCAATTGTAAAAATTATCCCCAAAATCATAAACGCCTTAATGCCGCCCTTATTATTGGGCTGCTTGCGTCTATTAAAGGCATAAGACATGTCATAGATTCCCATGATTAAAACAATTATCGCTGTAAAAATATTAACTGAGAACATCTTTTCACCTAATCCTCATTAGTCCCACGGCCTGGAACGATCATTTTATCATTGCGTCCACGTTCGCATTCAGCTTGTAACGTCACATGGTTAATACCCAATTTGGCTTTAAGTTTTTTACCAATATCTTGATAAAGATTCTCAAGCTCATCTGCATGAAGATTGCGATCAACATTAATATGGGCATCCATCATAATAAAGTCATCACTATAGCGCCATACATGGACATGGTGAATATTCTTTACTTCTGGAAAAGAAAGCACAATGTCATTAACCGAATTTAAATCAATATCAGGATTTGATTCCATCAATACATTAGCAGCCTTCATCGTGATCTCATAAGCCTCATGTAAAACAAAGACTGAAACTAGAATTGTCAAAACAGGGTCAAGCCAAGTTACATTCCAAAAGTAAATAAAAATCGCACCAATTACAACAGCCACACTAGATAGTGCATCACTAAGCATGTGGATAAATGTTGAACGGACATTTAAGTTTCCTTTAGCATCATGATGCATCGCTAACATAGAAATAATATTGGCGACTAGTCCGATAATTGATACAACTAACATAATTCCACCATGAATATGTTCCGGTTGCCAAAATCTTTGAATAGCTTCGACGAATAATACAACACTGATAACTATTAGCACAACTCCATTAGTAAACGCAGCCAAGGTTTCGGCTCGATCATAGCCAAAAGTCTTTCGTTGATTGCGACTTCTTCTACTAATTAAGTGAGCTACAAAAGATAAAATAATGGCCCCCACATCGCTTAAGTTATGCACAGCATCTGAAAGCAATGCCAGTGAACCTGATAAAATACCACCTAAAAATTCCGCAATAGTAATTATCACATTAAGCAATGTAACAAATACATAACGCTTTGTTGTATGATCTTTATTCATAAATATTTTCCTTCCGTTATCAGTGTACCAAAAAAGCCCTACTTATGCAGTAGGACTTATTTTTACAGTTTTTCGGCATTGACATTGTAATCTACAATTTCAAATTTACCATTATCGTGCAAAATTCCACGAGTGACACTTCCATTATCTGGGAAAATGATATCGTGCTTACCATCGCTCTTATTCCAATATTTAATAGATAAAGTCTTGATAAAATCACCATGAGTTACTAATAAAACTCTTTGTTCATTTTTAGTCACATCTTTTAACACATCGATGGCACGAACCATACGTTTATCTAACTCATCTTTATCTTCGGCTAAGTGTCTTGGATCAGCTCTCTTAGTAGCTTCACGAAATTCACGCAAACCTACTTGGTTGATAATCTTAGCAACATTATCTTCATGCCCTATACCTGCTGCCATTGCTACTTGATCCCAGGTTTGGTTAATATCATCACCTTCAAAAGTTCCGAAGAATACTTCACGAAATTCAGGCAACTTTTTAATTTTACCAATATCTGAGACCAAGTTAGCATCTTTCATTAAATGAACAGTATCAATTGCTCTTTTTAAATCAGATGAATACATATTATCAAAGTGAACTTGACTCAAAGCATTAGCAGTCACTTTTAAATCGTTAATTCCCTTAACAGTCAGTGGTGAATCACACCAGCCTTGCACCTTATTCAATTGATTAAACATGGTTTCACCATGACGAACTAAATAAACTTCTGTTGACATATCAACCCTCCCTTTACATTAATAAACATTGTATCAAACTTAACGAATATATGCTGTATAAAAGAAATATGATGCTTGAACAAATGCAAGTGTAGCAATGAAAATTCGAACTGGCTTCTCTGGCACTCGCCTTAAAATTGCAGGTCCAATATAGCCACCAGCAAACATCCCTATGGCTAATGGTATTGCCTGCAGCCAATAGATGTGCGAAGTAAACATAAAAATAATAAGAGCCACTAAATTAGCAAAACCACAAATCACATTTTTGATTGCGTTAATCACGATGAATTTTTCATTAGTAATGTAGGTCAAAAGCACGAGTACTATTACACCACCGGCTGCACCGAAATAGCCAGTGTAGGCTCCCATTATTAAAAGCGCAATGAAATAGATCACCTTTAACCACATCGGCTGCTTTTTCAAAGACACTGGATGGAAATGAAAGTAAAAGCATGCAACCAATAATTGAACCGACTACAGTAAAAATAGTGTAAAACCAGACCTGTTTCCAATGTCCCTTTAACTCTTTCGTAGAGGAGACAGTTGAACCTATACTAGTCCAAATTAATGCGGCATCGTTTGTTACATTGGCAAAAACCGGCGGAATACCCACAGCTAAAAGCACCGGATACGAGGCAAGTGATGCCATTGATGCAATAGAAGAAAGTAAGCCGCCAGCTACTCCACCTAACAATAAAAAGATTATCGTCCAAATCGTCATTTTCTATTCCCTTTCTTTACATCATCCAATCCATTATAATTCTAGTAGTTACTAACATAAAGGAAGTTATCAAATGTCTACATTCAATACTTTAATTTTTATTCCTGAGGGCAGTCTTTTAAATGAAAAACTAGCTGAAAAAAATGCTCTTCGCCAAACTTTAAAACATTACGGCATAGATTGGGGACCAGCTGAACGGATTAAATATACTAGTTTGCAAAAGCAATTTAAGCTTTTATCCACAGATGAACAAATCGATCTAGCTTTGTCCACATACCTAAAAGAAGATTTAGCTGAAACACGAGCTGTTTTTGCACAAAAAATGCAAGAACAAACTCGCTTAGTTAAAGGCGCTACAGATTTTTTAGATGAAATTACTGGTTCTCTTCGTCTAATTCTACTTGCTAAAGAAACCAAAGCTCAAATTGAGCCACGTCTTGCGCCAACTGAATTACTCAGTTCTTTTAACTTTGCTTATTTTGCAGACGATTTTAAAGATAAGCTGCCTAGTAAAAATATCTTTTTCAAAATATTGAAGGATCATCCTGAGATTGATCCTGACAGTACTCTCGTGATTGGCACAAATCTAGATGAAGAAATTCAAGGCGCAGAAAACGCAAATCTAAAATCTTTATGGCTTGCACCAAAAAAGGATAAAATTCCTATCTCACCTCGTCCTACCCTACATTTAAGCAAATTAGCAGACCTTGATTTTTATCTAGACCTTGATTAATAGTTATAATAAATATATGTCACTTAGAAAGGATGATTTTGATGACAAAAGTTGCTGTTATCTTTGCAGATGGTTGTGAAGAAGTTGAAGGTTTAAGTGTAGTCGATGTATTACGCCGTCTAAATGTTGAATGTGATATGGTCGGCTTGCACAGTAAAGACGTAGATGGTGATCACCACATTAAGTTAACTTGTGACAAAGTTGTGGACAACAGTTTGCTTGACTACGATTTAGTTGCTTTTCCAGGTGGAATGACTGGTTCAGCTAACTTACGTGATGATGAAAAGTTACGCGATTTAATGGTTAAGCGTCATGAAGCTGGAAAGTGGGATGCTGCAATGTGTGCTGCTCCTCGTGCATTAGCTCGCTATGGTGTATTAAAAGATGCTGAGTTCACTTGCTATCCAGGTATTGAAGAAGAATGTGCTAAGTATGATCCAAGCGCTCATTTCAGTGAAAGAATTACTGTCACTGACAAAGAACACAAAGTTTTGACTAGCCGTGGTCCAGCTACTGCTTGGGCATTTGCTTACGCTATTGCAGAAGCACTTGGTGTTGATACTAAGCAATTGAAGCATGGTATGCTTTACGACTACTTAGCTGATAATATTCAAGATAGTTTATAATTTGTGGAAAACTAAGAGCTAAAATGCTCTTAGTTTTTTATTGCACCAAAAAAGCATCCCTGATTGGGATGCTTTTTGTATAAACGTAAATCCAAAGATTAACGTTTTGAGAATTGTGAAGCTTTACGGGCTTTCTTCAAACCTGGCTTCTTTCTTTCCTTCATTCTTGGGTCACGAGTTAAGAAACCTGCCTTCTTAAGTGGACCACGGAAGTCTGGGTCAACTTCAAGAAGAGCACGTGCAATACCGTGACGGATAGCTCCAGCTTGGCCAGAGAAACCACCACCGTTAACATTAACGTGAACGTCGTATTGACCTTCAGTTTCAGTTAATGTTAAAGGTTGCTTTAAATCTTTAACCAAGTTAGGGTATGGAATGTATTGATCAACATCTTTACCGTTAACAGTGATCTTACCGTTACCTGGTACTAAACGAACACGCGCAACTGAATCCTTGCGGCGACCAGTACCTGTGTATGCAGCTTGTTGTGCCATTATTTAACCTCCTAATTAAATTAACTTGTTGATATCTAACTTTTCAGGCTTTTGTGCTTCGTGCTTGTGGTCTTCGCCAGCATAAACATGCATCTTCATGAATTCATGATGACCAAGAGTGTTCTTTGGAAGCATACCCTTAACTGAGATTTCAACCATCTTAACTGGGTTATTAGCAAGCAACTCGCCGTATGAAACAGCCTTCAAGCCACCACGCCATTCTGAGTGGTGGTAGTAGAACTTGTCTGAAGCCTTTTTACCAGTCAACTTAATCTTTGAAGCGTTGATAACAATAACGTTATCACCGGTATCAACATTAGGTGTGTATTGAGGCTTGTTCTTACCTCTCAAAATAGTGGCTACAGCTGCAGAAAGACGACCTAAAGATACGTCGGTTGCATCAACAATGTACCACTTACGTTCGATTTCACTAGATTTTGCTAATGGTGTAGTACGCAATTTAAATTCCTCCGTTTATTTGCAGTTTGAAAACAATAAGTTTCCGGGGCCTATCGTGGACAAACATACTATACTAGAGTACGTCCTTTTTGCTAAAAAGTCAATTATAAATGCTAGTCTAATCTATATTTTTGTGGTATTTCATCATAAAAAACATGATAAAGATAAAGACCACTTGCTTGAGCCGTTTGTCGTACTTCCTGCCTATCTTTAGCGGCAATTACACGCTTTAAATCATGAATTGGACGCCGTCCATTGCCGATTTCAAGCAATGCAGCAACCATAATTCGAACCATATTGTATAAAAAACCAGAACCAATAAAATCGAATATTATTTCATTCTCTTTTTCGTCCTTAACAATGTTTACATAATAAATTGTTCTAACTTTATCTTCTATTTGCCCACCGCTTGCCGCAAAACTAGTAAAATCATGTTTGCCTAACAAGTCTTGCGCAGCTTCTTGCATTTTTTCTACGTCTAGCACATATGGAAAATGTCCTGTATAAAACCGTTTAAATGGATTAACAAAATGATCCAAACTTACACGATAGCGATACCATTTACCTTTAATAGAATATCTAGCATGAAAATTTTCATTAACTATTTCACAATCATTAAAAATAATATCAGTTGGCATCATTGAATTTAACGCCAAGATCATTCGATTAGCTGGAATAGTTTTACCAGGATAATCAAAATGAATTACCTGTCCAACAGCATGAACTCCAGCATCTGTTCTACCAGAGCCTTGAACAATAATGCGTTTTCCCTTAGTCATTTTCTTTAATGCATCTTCAACGGTTCCCTGAACTGTACGTTGATCTGGCTGCAGCTGAAAGCCATGAAATAAATGACCATCATATGCCATTGTCATCTTATATCTAGTTGCCATAATTAATGTGTCCTAAAAATTAACAATAGTCCTACCAACAAAACAAAATATGCCAAAGAAATCAAATCATATTTTGACCAATTTAAAACTCGATATTTGGTTCTTCCTTCACTCCCACGATATCCACGTGATTCCATCGCAGTAGAGAGATCAATCGCTGTCTCAAGTGAGTGAATGAATAATGGGATAAGAATCGGTGCGATTGCTTTAGCTCTTTTTATTAAGCCACCATCATTAAAATCCGCTCCACGTGATCTTTGAGCATTCATGATTTTTAATGTCTCATCAAATAAAGTCGGAACAAAACGTAAAGCAATCGAAATGACGAGTGCAATTTTATCTACAGGAACTTTCACCACTTTTAAAGGCTTAAGTAACCATTCCATTGCATCTGCTATCTCCAGAGGCATAGTCGTCACCGTCATTACTGTGGAAATCAAAATGATTAACGTGAAACGGACAAAAATATATATCGCATTTACGATACCATAGCTTGAAATACTAAATATCCACCAATGCCAAAAAACTTTGCCACCAGTCATAAAAAACAATTGTAATAAGGAAGTAAAGAAAATTAAGCCTATTAAAGGTTTAACACCATTCCAAAACACTCGAGCTTTTAATCCTGTAGCAATTATCGCTAAAAAGCAAAATAAGGTAATAATTGCATAAGTAATAGGATTATTGGCTAAAAAGATGGTCAAAATAAACAAAATAGTGATTAATAATTTACCTCGGGGATCCATTTTATAAACAAGAGAATCACCTGGAATATATCGTCCAATAATTATCTTACTCATTAAACTCCCCCCTGCACATTTTCCTTAATTCCATCAACTAATTCTTTGATTGTCAACGGATTTTCTTTAAATCTGAAGCCCTTTAACGATGATGCAAACAAACTAGAAGTAGGTTCATCTAAATAATGCTTTTTTAACCATTCCTCATTTTCAAAAACTTTTTGTGGTTTATCATGTTTAATCAATTTTCCGTGTTCCATTACTAAAACATCATCCGCATATTTAGCAACATCATCCATATTATGAGTAACCAAAATAACAGTATGACCGGCCTTTTGATAATTCACAAAAATCTGCATCATTTCTTCTCGAGCTCGTGGATCTAATCCCGCTCCAGGCTCATCCAGACAGAGTATTTGAGGTTCATTGACCATTACACCTGCAATTGCAACGCGTCTCATCTGTCCCCCAGAAAGCTCAAATGGAGACTTAGAAATCACATCCGTTGACAACCCCACTTGCTCTAGCCATTTCTTTGCTTTAGCTTCGGCCTCTTTATCACTCATTCCAAAGTTTTTTGGACCAAATTTCACATCATCAAGTACAGTGTTTTCAAATAATTGACTTTCTGGAAATTGAAACACTAATCCTACTTCTTTACGCAGTTTTTTTAAGTTTTTATTTCCAGTTTGGGACGTAATATGATATCCCGCTATATCAATTGTTCCTGAACTCGGTTTTAGCAATGCATTAAAATGCTGCATTAAAGTCGATTTTCCACTACCTGTATGTCCGATTAATGCAATAAAACTATTGTCTAATAATTCAAAAGAAACATTGTCTAACCCTTTTTTCTCCATTGTTGTTCCAGGAGAATAAACATAATTTACATTTTCAAATTTAATTGACATAGATATTGCTTCAACTCATCTTTCGTTTTTACATTCTGGGGCACTCGAATCCCATTTTTATTTAATTCCAGTATTAATTTATTAGTAAATGGAATATCTAACCCTATTTGTTTAAGCATAGAAGTTTTATTAAAAATCTTTTCTGGTGAATCCTGATCAATTATTTCACCATCATTTAAAACAATCACACTATCTGCCATACTGGCTTCATCGATATCATGTGTAATGGAAATAACCGTTAAATCCTTTTTCTGCATCAACTCACTAATTATTTTAAGAACTTGTTTTCTCCCACTCGGATCAAGCATAGAAGTAGATTCATCTAAAATAATAATTTTGGGTTCGACAGCTAGTATTCCAGCAATAGCTATTCTTTGCTTTTGTCCACCAGAGAGATTAGCGGGTTCAGAGTCAATATATTCCAACATGCCTACTTCAGATAAAACGTTCCTTACTGTTTTTATCATTTCTTCTCTAGGTACGCCGCGATTTTCTAAGCCAAAAGCTACGTCATCCCCTACAGTAGCACCAACAAATTGATTATCCGGATTTTGAAAAACTATTCCAACTTTTTCTCTAATATTCCAGATATTTTCAGCCGTCACAGGTGTACCTAAAACCGTAATTTTACTATTAGAATTCTCATCTGGTAACAGTAACCCATTGATCAACTTGGAAATTGTTGATTTTCCGCTACCATTATGTCCAATTAAAGACGTCCATGACCCTTTTTTTACTGTAAAATTAACATCCTTTAAAACAGCTTTTTTTGTATCTGGATAAGTAAACTTGACATGTTGAAACTCAACAGCATCATCCTTAGGCATGCTGACACTTCCCCTCTAAACTACTTATTAGTAATTGTAACAGAAAAAAGAGCAAAAAAAATCATCCATGAAGAGGGATGATTTCTATCATCTAAGCTAGACTAAGCTTTCGCCATCATCTTTACGCTTTTTCTCACTTTCATGGATAATTCTTAATACGTATTAAGTTGTGGTAATTCTGAATTAAACTAATTCAAGAATAACCATTGGAGCAGCATCACCTTTACGAGGAACAGCTAACTTCAAAATTCTGGTGTAACCACCATTGCGATCCTTGTAACGAGGTGCTACATCGCTGAAAAGCTTTTGCAATGCTGACTTAACAACAACTGCATCTTTTTCTTCATGAACATCTGCAACTTCGTTACGTACGAATGCTGCAGCCTTTCTTCTTGAAGCTAAATCGCCGCGCTTACCTAAAGTGATCATCTTTTCGGCAGTCTTACGAACTTCTTTAGCACGAGTTTCAGTAGTAACAATACGTTCGTTCATGATTAATTGAGTAGTCATTTCTCTTAGCATTGCTTTTCTGTGAGCACTATCGCGACCTAATTTACGGTATGCCATGGGTTTGCCTCCTTTATTTACCTACTTTAGTCTTCTTGACGAAGTGAAAGACCTAAGTCGGTTAATTTATTCTTAACTTCTTCCAATGATTTACGTCCCAAGTTACGTACACGCATCATATCTGATTCTGTCTTATCAGTTAACTCTTGAAGAGTGTTAATGCCGGCACGTTTCAGGCAGTTATATGAACGAACAGAAAGATCAAGCTCTTCAATTGTCATTTCGAGTTTCTTTTCTTTCTTATCGTCTTCCTTTTCCACCATTACTTCGCTGAATTTAGTATCTGCATCAGCTGATTCAAATACCTTGAAATGTTCAACTAAAATCTTAGCAGCAAAACTAAGGGCGTCATTAGGCTTGATTGAACCGTCAGTCCAAATCTCAAAAGTGAGCTTGTCAAAATCGTCTCTCTTACCAACACGAGTTGATTCAACTTGGTAGTTAACCTTTTTAATTGGTGAGAATAGAGAATCAACAGGAATTACTCCAATTGGCATGTCATCACTCTTATTGTCACTTGCAGCAACATAACCTCTACCATTTTGCACGGCAATTTCCATGTGCAAGTGTCCACCTTCAGCAATGGTACAAATGTATTGATCCGGATTTAAGACTTGAACGTCTGCATCAACTTTAAGATCATCAGCAGTTACTGTGGCAGGACCTTCAACGTCTAACTCAATAACCTTTCTCTCATCTGAAAGAGACTTTAATTCAAGTTTCTTCAAATTAAGAATAATCTTGGTTACATCTTCTCTGACGCCAGGAACTGTTGAGAACTCGTGTAAAACGCCATCAATTTGCACATAAACAAGTCCAGTACCTGGAATAGAAGTAAGTAAGACTCTTCTTAGAGAGTTACCTAAAGTAGTACCAAAGCCTCGCTCAAGTGGTTCAACAACAAACTTACCGTAAGAATCTTCTTGTTCAACAACGGTAATATTTGGTTTTTCAAATTCAATCATTACTGGGCCCCTTTCAAAACGTAACGTCCTATATCAAGGACAATATTAAACACGACGACGTTTTGGTGGTCTGGAACCATTGTGGGGAACTGGCGTAACGTCACGAATTGCAGTAATTTCAAGACCAGTTGCTTGAAGTGATCTAATAGCAGATTCACGACCAGCACCAGGACCTTTTACAGAAACTTCTACATGTTTCATACCTTGGTCCATTGCACTCTTAGCTGCTGCTTCTGCTGCCATTTGAGCTGCAAATGGAGTAGACTTACGACTACCCTTAAAGCCCAATGCACCAGCTGAAGACCAAGCAACTGCATTACCTTGAACGTCAGTAATCATGACTAAAGTATTATTAAACGTTGAGTGAATGTGTGCCACACCGCTTTCAACATGCTTCTTCACACGACGCTTACGTGCTGTTTTCTTTGCAGGCATCAATAAACCTCCTTATAAATAAAATTAACGGTTTCTCTTAGTACCCTTACGAGTACGAGCATTATTCTTGGTATTTTGACCACGAACTGGAAGTCCACGGCGGTGACGAATACCACGATAAGAACCAATATCAACTAAACGCTTAATGTTCATGCTTACTTCACGGCGTAAGTCACCTTCAACACGATACTTATCAACTTCAGTACGAAGCTTTTCTTGATCTTCTGGAGTTAAATCCTTTGAACGAACGTCTTCAGAAACACCAGCATCAGCACAAATCTTCTTAGCAGTTGCATCACCAATACCATAAATGTATGTTAAAGCAACAACGATTCTTTTATCTCTTGGTAAGTCAACACCAGCAATACGAGCCATAAACTACACCTCCTCTTTTTCTACACTATTAACCTTGACGTTGCTTGTGCTTTGGATTTGCTGAGCAAATAACCATTACACGGCCATGTCTCTTAATAACTTTACAATGTTCGCACATTGGTTTAACAGATGGTCTAACCTTCATGTTTCCCTCCGTTATATTACTTTATAAACCGATACGTAATTCTACCTTTAGTTAAATCATATGGAGATAATTCTACTGTTACACGGTCTCCAGGCAAAATGCGAATATAGTGCATTCTGATTTTACCTGAAACATGTGCTAAAATAGTAGCCCCATTTTCTAATTCAACTTTAAACATAGCATTAGGTAAGGTATCTACTACCTTACCCTCTACTTCAATGACATCATCTTTTGCCAAAGTTGTTCCTCCGCAATTAAACAGTCATACTTTGAAATTATAACACGGATAAAAAATTATACAAATTTATTCTATTGATTATTACTCAATACCGCATCAATATCTTCAAAGACTTTTTCTGGAGTTTGTTCACCATTAATTACAGTAAGCAAACCTTTCTTTTGATAAAAGTCTTTCAAAGGTGCATTCATCTTTTCATTAACTTCAAGACGATTCTTAACAACTTCTGGCTTATCATCTTCACGTTGATAAAATTCATGACCACCACAACGATCACAAGTACCTTCAACTTTAGGTTGCTTTGAAAGTTTATTATAAGTGGCACCACAATTTTTACACATGTATCTAGCTGATAAACGCTTAATCAAAGTATCTTCATCAACTTCAAGCGCAATAACATTTGTTAATGGTTTCTTTAAGCGTTTAGTAATACCATCAAGAAGTTCTGCTTGTACAGTAGTTCTTGGGAAACCGTCTAAGATGAAACCTTCTTTAATATCAGGTTGGCTTAAACGTTCTTCAACTAACTTAGCAGTAACTTCATCTGGTACCAAGTTACCTTTATCAATGTAACTTTTAGCTTCAAGACCAACCTTAGTCTTATTAGCCATTGCTTCCCTAAACATATCTCCAGTTGAAATATGAGTTAAGTGATATTTATCGACGATTCTCTCTGATGCCGTACCTTTACCAGCACCCGGTAAACCTAAAAGAATTAAGTTAATCATTTATCCGTTCCTATCTGATGAATCCAACATATTCTCTCTTCATTAACAATCCGTTAATTTGACGAGATAACTCAAGAACAACCCCAATAACAATTAAAAGACTTGTTCCTCCTAAACCAATGGAACTTGGGAGATTCCAAAAGTTAGTAGCTAATTGAGGCAATAATGCAACTAAGCCTAAAAATACTGAACCTACAGTTGATAATTTAATCAACATTTTTGAAATATAATTCTGGGTATCTTTACCTGGCCAAACGCTAGGAATATAAGCACCTTGCTTTTGTAAGTTTTCTGCTAGCTTCTCAGGGTTAACCTGTACAAAAGCGTAGAAGAATGTAAATAGAATAATTAAAAAGGTGTAGATAATAACTCCAGGTGTAGTTTGTAAACTAAAGATCTGGTTCATTACTTTAAACCATTGCTGATCACCTTGGGTTCTTTGAAAGGCCATTAAAATTGTTGCCGGTGTAACAATAAAAGAACTGGCAAAAATAACTGGAATAACTCCAGATACATTAACCTTTAATGGTAGAAAACTTTCAGAACCACTAATCGTCGCTCTTCTTGTGTATTGAATAGGAATACGACGATCAGCTTGTTCAACCCATGTAACCAATTGGGTTACAATAAGGATTGCAACTATAACCGCGATGAAGAACAAAATACCTTGCCAACGATCACTGGCACTATTATTAATAATTCCTTCTTTATAGATTTGCCATAATCCACTAGGTAATCTTGCAATAATACCAGCAAAGATAATTACTGATACACCATTTCCAAGTCCCTTATCTGTGATTTCATCACCTAACCATGTTAATAACATAGTTCCGGCGGTCATGATAATAGCAATTTCTATATAAGTTTGTGGAGTTTGATTCTTTACCAACCCCATTTCAGTCAAGGCGTTAAAACCTAATGTAATACCAATACTTTGAACAAAAGCAACAACTAATGTCAAATATCTAGTTACTTGATTAGTCTTACGACGCCCAACTTCACCTTGTTTCCCCCATTCTACTAATGTAGGTACGATATCCATTTGTAATAATTGAATTACAATTTGGGCCGTAATATAGGGAGAAACACCTAAGGAAAATATTGAATAGTTATCTAGTCCACCACCAGATACAGTATCTAGCATTGGAACTAATCCAGTTTGAGCAACCTGCGTGATCGCCTTTGCATTAACACCAGGAACAGCAATATTAGCACCAATCCGGTATATTAAAAGAATAAAGAGTGTAAAATAAATTTTATTTCTAATTTCTTTATCTTTAAAGGCGTTCTTCAAGGTCGAAAACATTAGATCACCTCAACAGTTCCGCCAGCGGCTTCAACTGCCTTCTTAGCAGCTGCGGAAACTTTGTTAACCTTTACAGTTAATTTAACTTTCAATTCACCGTTGCCAAGTAACTTAACGCCTGATAATTCTTTCTTTACCAAACCGTTTTCCTTAAGAGTTTCAACAGTTACTTCACTACCGTCATTGAACTTATTTAAGTCATCTAAGTTTACAATTGCATATTCTTTACGGTTAATATTCTTAAAACCACGCTTTGGCATAGTTCTGAATAATGGCATTTGACCACCTTCAAAACCTAAACGTGTATGACCGCCTTGACGAGCTAATTGACCCTTTTGACCACGGCCAGAAGTTTTACCGTAACCACTTGAAGTACCACGACCAACACGTTTTCTATTGCGACGTGAGCCTTCAGCAGAATGTAATTCATGAAGCTTCATTAATTTGGCACCTCCTTGATATCTTATTTATTAATCTCTTCAACAGAGATTAAGTGAGCAATTTTCAATAATGCACCGCGAGTAGCAGCGTTGTCTGGAAGAACAACAGTACTATTTACTCTACCTAAGCCAAGAGCTTTAACAATCTTTCTTTGTTCAGGTAGACGGTGAGCAGCACTTCTAATTAAAGTAATCTTTAAATCAGTCATCTATGATCTCCCTAATCTAAGCTCTTTCAGGTTGACGAAGTTTATTTACTTCTTCGCTAGTTCTAAGCTTCTTCAAACCATCGATAGTTGCACGAACAACGTTGATTGGAGTATTAGAACCAAGTGACTTTGAAGTTACGTCTGAAATACCAGCCATATCCATAACGATACGTACGGCACCACCAGCAGCAACACCGGAACCAGCTTCAGCAGGCTTCAATAAAATGTTACCTGAACCGTAGTGACCAATAACTTCATGAGGAATAGTAGTACCAACTTTAGGTACGTTAATCATCTTCTTCTTACCGTCTTCTACAGCCTTACGGATTGCTTCTGGGACTTCTTGAGCTTTACCAGTACCAAAACCTACACGGCCTTTCTTGTCGCCAACAACAACAAGAGCAGCAAATCTCATACGGCGACCACCTTTAACAACCTTAGTGATACGGTTGACAGCGACTAATTGATCTTCGATATCGTCTTTGTTTCTGCGATTATTACGAGAATCATTACGGTTTGCCATGTGTTAATTCTCCTTTCCTAGAAATCTAATCCGTTTTCACGAGCAGCATCAGCTAATGCTTGAATACGGCCGTGGTATAAGTAACCACTTCTATCAAATACAACTGTAGAAATGTTCTTAGCCTTTGCAGCTTCAGCAATAGCCTTACCTACAGCAGCAGCTTGTTCTACCTTAGTTGCATCTTCTGATACGTTTTCATCCAAAGTTGAGGCGCTTGCAAGCGTAACACCCGCTACGTCATCAATTAATTGAGCGTAGATGTTTTTATTTGAACGAAAAATGCTTAAGCGTGGGCGCTCAGCAGTACCAGAAATCTTACCACGAATACGTTTATGACGCTTTAAGCGTAACTTGTTTTTATCTGGTTTAGAAATCACAATTTCACCTCAAAATAACTACTTATTACTTACCTGTCTTACCTTCCTTACGACGTACGTATTCATCAACATAACGAATACCCTTACCCTTGTAAGGTTCTGGTGGACGTACGGCGCGGATTTCAGCTGCAAATTGACCTACATCTTGCTTTGAAACACCTTCAACTTCTACATCAGTTGCTGAAGTTGCCTTAACAGAAACACCTTCTGGTGCGGTCAATACAACTGGGTGTGAGTAACCAACGTTTAAAGTAATCTTGTTGCCTTGTGCTTGTGCACGGTAACCAACACCGATTAACTTTAAAGTCTTCTTATAACCGTTAACTACACCTTCGATCATTGAAGCTAAGTTAGCTCTTTCAGTACCGTGAATTGCTTTATCATTTTCACTTGAACGTGAAAAGTTAATTTCACCGTCTTTTTGTTCAAAAGTGATCTTTGGATCGAAGTATCTAGTTAATTCACCCTTAGGGCCCTTAACAGTAATGTTGTCGCCTTCCTTGGTAACAGTGACACTGTCAGGGACTTCAATAGTCTTTAAACCGATTCGGCTCATTAATTGTTCTCCTTTCTGTCAGTATTACCAAACGTAGGCAATTACTTCGCCGCCAACGTTCTTTTGTCTTGCTTCTTTGTCAGTAATAACACCAGCAGAAGTAGAAACGATGGCAATGCCTAAACCATTAAGAACTTTAGGTAAGTCTTCAGCACTTACGTAGTTTCTAAGACCTGGCTTAGAAATACGCTTTAAGCCTGAAATAACGCGTTCTCCATTTGGACCATATTTCAAGAATACCTTGATAACGCCTTGCTTGTTATCATCAGCAACTTCGTAATCACGGATGAAACCTTCACGTTTCAAAATTTCTGAAATAGACTTTTTAATATTTGATGCAGGAATTTCAACTGAATCGTGCTTTGCCATGTTGGCATTTCTGATTCTAGTCAAGTAATCTGCGATTGGATCTGTCATGACCATTTAAGCTATCCTCCTAACCGTATACTACCAACTAGCCTTTTTAAGACCAGGGATTTGACCCTTGTGTGCTAATTCCTTTAAGCAAATACGGCATAAACCGAATTTACGGTATACGGAATGTGGACGACCACATCTCTCGCAACGTGTATATTCGCGTGAAGAGAACTTAGCAGGACGACGATTTCTGATTTTTTGTGATGTTTTAGCCATTAATGTCCTCCACTATCTTGCAAACGGCATACCAAATTGAGTCAAAAGTTCACGAGCTTCTTCATCAGTGTTGGCAGTAGTTACGATTACAATGTCTAAACCTCTAGTACGGTTAACCTTATCAAAATCGATTTCTGGGAAAATCAATTGTTCCTTAACACCTAAAGTGTAGTTACCACGACCATCAAATGAACGAGCTGATACACCACGGAAGTCACGAACACGTGGAAGAGAAACATTGATTAACTTGTATAAGAAGTCGTACATTCTGTCGCCTCTAAGAGTTACCTTAGCACCGATAGACATACCTTCACGTAAACGGAAGTTAGCGATTGACTTCTTTGCCTTAGTAATTAATGGCTTTTGACCAGAAATTAAAGTTAATTCTTCAACAGCTTCGTCCAAGTTCTTGGCGTTAGAAACAGCGTCACCGACACCCATGTTCAAAACGATCTTGTCGATCTTTGGAATTTGCATTGATGACTTGTAATCAAACTTTTCTGCCAATGCAGGAGCTACTTTTTCTTTGTATTCTTCAGCTAAATAACTTGCCATTTGTGTCCTCCCTTCTACTTATCTTCTTTTTTACTAATAACTTTAACGTTTGATGCGTGAATTGAACCTTCTGATTCAACTACACCACCATTAGCGTTGGTTTGAGAAGGCTTTTGGTGCTTCTTAATCTTGTTAACACCCTTAACAACTACACGGTTCTTCTTAACATTAACAGAAAGAACAGTACCTTCTTTACCTTTATCTTTTCCGGCAATAACTTTTACCTTGTCACCAGTTTTAACGAACATCAGTGCACCTCACTATCAATTATAAGACTTCAGGAGCAAGAGAGACGATCTTCATAAAGTCGTACTCACGTAACTCACGTGCAACTGGCCCAAAGATACGAGTACCACGTGGGCTCTTATCTGCGTTAATAATTACTCCAGCATTTTCGTCGAATTTGATGTATGAACCATCTTCACGACGTGCACCTGACTTTGTTCTAACAATTACAGCTTTTACAACGTCGCCCTTTTTGACAACGCCACCTGGTGTTGCTTGCTTAACAGTACATACAACGATGTCACCAATGTTACCGGTCTTACGCTTTGATCCACCTAAGACTCTAATAACTAAAAGTTCTCTGGCACCAGAGTTATCAGCAACCTTTAAACGAGATTCGTTTTGAATCACTGTAGAATCCTCCCCTCACTAAATCCGCAAATTAAACAGATTTCTTAACAATCTTTACTAAACGGAAGCGCTTCTTACGAGATAATGGACGGGTTTCCATGATACGTACAGTATCGCCAACTTTAGCTTCGTTATTTTCGTCTTGTGCGTAGTATTTCTTAGAATATCTAATACGCTTGTTGTAAACTGGGTGGTTCTTGTAAGTATCAACAACGACTACGATAGTCTTGTCCATCTTATCAGAAACTACACGACCTTGGTATACGTGACGACGATTTCTTTCGTTTGTTTCGCTCAAGTTAATAGCTCCCTTCCATTAATTGTTTTCTAATGCTTTTTCGCTCAGAACAGTCTTGATTCTGGCGATATTCTTGCGGACTTTACTCAAGCGAGCGGTATTTTCTAATTGACCCGTTGCTTGTTGGAAACGCAAATTAAAGAGTTCTTCTTTATATTGCTTTTCTTTTTCTAACATTTGATCAGTGGTTAATGCTCTGATATCTTTAGCCTTCATTAGATTCGCCACCTACTTCCGAACTTCTAGTTACAAACTTAGTCTTAATTGGTAACTTAGTTGAAGCAAGTCTCAAAGCTTCACGAGCAGTTGCTTCATCAACACCACCAATTTCAAACATAATCTTTTCTCTCTTAACTACAGCTACCCAACCTGCAGGTGCACCTTTACCGGAACCCATACGTACACCTACACCTTTAGCAGTGTATGACTTTTGAGGGAAAATTCTAATCCAAACTTTACCGCCACGCTTCATGTAACGTGTCATAGCAACACGGGCTGCTTCGATTTGACGGTTAGTAATCCAATGTGATTCGAGGGCTTCAAGACCATATTCACCAAAGGCAATATATTTACCACCTTTAGCAGCACCACGCATCTTACCACGGAATTCACGACGGTGTTTTACTCGTTTTGGTACTAAAGGCATTATCTATTTCCTCCCTTCGCTGGCTTTGAAGCTGGCTTGTTCTTACGAGTAGGTAAGATTTCGCCACGGTTGATCCAAACTTGAACACCAATTTCACCATAAGTAGTGAAAGCATTTACCCAAGCATAATCAATATCAGCTCTCAAAGTTTGTAATGGAACACGACCTTCTGTGTGCCATTCTCTTCTTGCCATGTCGGCACCGTTCAAACGACCAGAAGTTTGAACCTTGATACCCTTGGCACCAGCACGCATAGCTCTTTGAGTAGCTTGACGCATAGCACGTCTAAAAGCAATACGAGCTTCAAGTTGACGAGCAATACTATCTGCTACCAATTCAGCATCAAGATCTGGTTTCTTAATTTCAACAATATTAATGTGAACTTGCTTACCAGTTAAAGCATTTAATTGTTTTCTTAAAGCTTCAACCTCAGAACCACCTTTACCAATTACCATACCAGGCTTTGCGGTGTGGATTGAAATGTTAATTCTGTTAGCTGCACGTTCAATTTCAACAGTAGATACTGAAGCATCCTTCAATTTCTTTGAAATAAACTTTCTGATTCGAAGGTCTTCATTTAAAGTTTCTTTGTATCCTTTGTCAGCATACCATTTTGATTCCCAATCACGGATGACACCGAGACGAAAACCGTTTGGGTTAATCTTTTGACCCATTAATATACCTCCCTTAATCGTTCTTTTCTGAAACTACTACAACTACGTGACTGGTTCTCTTGTTAATTGGGGAAGCCATACCCTTAGCACGGGGACGGAATCTCTTTAAAGTAGCACCTTCGTTTACATATGCTTCTGATACGTAAAGATTTGCACTTTCAAGATCGTAGTTGTGTTCTGCGTTAGCAATTGCTGAACGTAAAACTTTTTCAACGATTGGGGAAGCAGCTCTAGGCGTAAATTCTAAGATTGCTAATGCTTCGGCAACGCTCTTACCACGAATTAAGTCAACGACCAAACGAGCTTTTCTTGGAGCGATGCGAACAGTTCTTGCTTCTGCCTTAGCTGAACTAATTTGTTCTGCCATTTAGATGTTTCTCCTTCCTCTATTGTGCTGTGGTTTTATCTTCAGTGGATTTGTGTCCATGGAAAGTTCTTGTTGGAACAAATTCACCTAACTTATGACCAACCATGTCTTCAGTAATGTATACTGGAACATGTTTTCTACCATCGTAAACAGCTATAGTCAAACCAACAAAGGAAGGGAAAATAGTTGAACGACGTGACCAAGTCTTAATAACTTGCTTCTTATCTGCATCTGCTTGTGCATCAACCTTCTTTAATAATGATGCATCAGCAAAAGGACCTTTTTTAATACTACGGCTCATTAATTAACCCTCCTTCTATTACTTGCTACCTTTACGGTGACGAATGATTAACTTCTCGCTAGCCTTCTTGGTGTCTCTAGTCTTGATACCGCGAGCCTTCTTACCCCATGGAGTCATAGGTTGTGGACGACCAACTGGAGCCTTACCTTCACCACCACCATGTGGGTGATCGTTAGGGTTCATTACGGAACCACGTGATTGTGGGCGCTTGCCTAACCAACGCTTACGACCAGCTTTACCTAATTGAATTAATGAATGTTGTTCATTACCTACAACACCAATAGTTGCACGGCATGATGACAAGATCTTACGAACTTCACCACTTTGTAATCTTACTAAAGTGTAATCACCATCAACACCCAAAACTTGAGCAGAAGTACCAGCACTTCTTACAAGTTGGCCACCCTTACCTGGCTTCAATTCAATGTTGTGGATTGAAGTACCAGATGGGATATTCTTTAATGCTAATGCGTTACCTGGCTTAATGTCAACTGAATCGCCTGATTCAACGATATCGCCAACCTTTAATCCCCTAGGTGCTAAGATATAAGCTTTAATACCATCAGTGTAGTGAAGTAATGCGATGTTAGCAGTTCTGTTTGGATCGTATTCGATAGCCTTTACAACTGCCTTTGCATTATCCTTATTACGCTTAAAGTCGATGATACGGTATTTTTGTTTGTGACCACCACCACGGTGTCTTACAGTGATGTGACCATATGAGTTACGACCTGCAGTATGTGATTGTGATTCAAGTAAAGTCTTTTCAGGCTTTGTCTTGGTAATCTCAGCAAAGTCGGAAGAAGTCATATGACGACGACCATTAGTGGTTGGCTTGTAAATCTTAATAGCCAATTGACTGACCTCCTATTACTTGTTGTCTTCTTTATTTTCGTCTTGGAAAATCTTGATGTCGTTTGAATCGTTAGTTAAAGTGACGATTGCCTTTCTACGACGAGCAGTCTTACCAGTGTAACGACCTACTCGCTTGTCTTTACCGCGAACATTCATAATGTTAACGCTCTTTACCTTAACATCGAAGATTTCTTCAACAGCATTGCGAACTTGTGTCTTGGTTGCAGTTAAAAGCACGTCGAATGTGTACTTCTTATCATCCATTAAGTTCGTGGACTTTTCAGTAATGACAGGTCTTAAAATGATATCGCGTGCGTCCATTAAGCCAAAACCTCCTCGATCTTCTTAACAGCATCTTGAGTCAAGATTAACTTATCATAGTTAACTGCATCTTCAACGTTTAAACCGTTAACTGGAACAGCCTTAACCTTAGCTAAGTTTCTTGCGGAAAGTTGTACATTGTTATCATCTGAAACAATTAAAACCTTACCATCAACATTTAAGCTGTTTAACATTGATACTAAATCTTTAGTCTTAGGTGCTGACATAGTCAACTTATCTAAAACGATCAAATCCTTATCAATCATCTTTTGGGAAAGAACTGACTTAATAGCCAAACGACGTTGCTTTCTTGGCATCGTGTATGCGTATGAACGAGGTGTTGGGCCAAATACTGTACCACCACCACGCCATTGTGGAGATCTGATAGAACCTTGACGAGCACGACCAGTACCCTTTTGTCTCCAAGGCTTCTTACCACCACCGCGAACGGCAGATCTGTTCTTAACCTTTGAGGTACCTTGACGCTTACCGGCTCTTTGTCTAATGATTGCTTCAAAAACGACACTTTCGTTAGGCTCAATACCAAAAACTTTATCGTTTAAAGTAACTTCACCAGAATCTTTACCGTTTTGATCCATAACTTTTAAATTAGCCATTCTAGTCCTCCTTCCTATTTATCAGCCTTAACAGCTTTAGAAGCAGTCTTAACAACGATTAATGAGTTCTTAGCACCTGGAACATTGCCCTTGATCATCAATACGTTCTTGTCTGCTACAACTTTTTCAATTACTAAGTTTTCAATGGTAACTTTCTTCATACCCATGTGACCTGGCAAACGCTTGCCCTTTGGTACACGGTTAATGATGGAACCCATTGAACCAGGAATTCTATGGTATCTTGAACCGTGGGTTTCTGGTCCTCTTGATTGGCCCCAACGCTTGATGTTACCTTGGTATCCATGACCTCTTGAAGTACCAGTAACGTTTACAACGTCACCTTCCTTGAATGTATCCACAGTAACTTCTGAGCCGACTTCATAGTCCTTAAGCTCAACACCGCGGATTTCCCGAATGAAGCGCTTAGGTGAAGTCTTTGCCTTATCAGCATGACCTTTTTCTGGTTTGTTGCTCAAAACTTCACGCTTGTCTTGGTAACCTAATTGAACAGCTTCGTAACCGTCTGATTCAACAGTCTTAACTTGCATAACAACGTTAGGAGTTGCTTCTACAACTGTTACAGGAACAAGGACACCATCTTTAGTAAAGATTTGAGTCATACCAACTTTTCTTCCTAAGATTCCTTTGGTCATGTTTACACCTCTTTCTATTTAAATTACAACTTAATTTCGATGTCTACGCCGCTTGGAAGATCAAGCTTCATTAATGAATCAACAGTCTTAGGTGTTGGATTCAAAATATCGATTAAACGCTTGTGAGTGCGCATTTCGAATTGTTCACGTGAGTCCTTGTTCATGTGTGGTGAACGAAGAACAGTGAATAAAGTTCTTTCTGTTGGAAGAGGAACTGGACCTGAAATTTCAGCACCAGTTCTCTTTGCAGTAGCTACGATCTTAGCAGCTGATTCATCGAGAATACCGTGTTCGTATGACTTAAGTCTAATACGAATTGTTTGACTTGCCATTAAATTACCTCCTTAACGTCTTCTTTAAAAGATGACTCGCTCGGCAAAAATTCCCCGCACGCCACTGTGGCAATGCAGCCTGGCGTGCCGCAACCTTTTGCGTCAACGCTTTACAACAATTTTAATTACTCAAGGCACAATCGTCCCTTAAGCACAAAGACTATTGTACTTTGTCTTTCCTTAAATATCAAGGCTTAAGGGCATTTTTTCTAAAAAAGATTTACAAAAAAAGAGTTATTGAAAATTCTCAATAACTCTTTTTTATATGTAATTGTTTTCAATTAAGCTAAAAGCATAAAGCTTTTCACTATTAAAAATTATTCAGCTTCGCCGCCGCGCTTTTTAATAATGTCAGCTTGAATTGACTTAGGTGTTGGTGAGTAGTGATCAAATACCATAGTAAATGTACCACGACCTTGAGTTGATGAACGCAAAGTAGTTGCGTAACCAAACATTTCTGAAAGTGGAACAAATGAGTTGATGATCTTAGCACCTGCTCTGTCTTCCATACCTTCCATAGTACCACGACGAGCAGTGATTGAACCCATAACATCACCTAAGTATTCTTCTGGAGTGGTTACTTGAACCTTCATAATTGGTTCCAAGATAACAGCGCCAGCTTTTGAAGCAGCGTTCTTCAAAGCAAGTGAAGCAGCAACCTTGAAGGCAGCTTCTGATGAGTCGACTTCGTGGTAACTACCATCGTAAAGCTTAGCCTTAACATCGATCAATGGGTAACCTGCAAGAACACCATTCTTCATAGCTTCTTGTAAACCTTGGTCAACTGAAGGAATGAATTCACGAGGAACAACACCACCAACAATGGCATCTTCAAATTCGTAACCCTTACCTTCTTCGTTAGGAGTAAAGTCAATCCAAACGTCACCGTATTGACCCTTACCACCTGATTGACGAACGAACTTACCTTGTGCCTTAGCTTCCTTAGTGAAGGTTTCACGGTAAGCAACTTGTGGTTCACCGATCTTAGCATCAACGTTAAATTCACGTCTCATACGTTCAACCATGATATCAAGGTGAAGTTCACCCATACCTGAGATCAAAGTTTGACCAGTTTCTGGGTTAGTTTCAGCACGGAAAGTTGGGTCTTCTTCAGTAAGCTTTTGCAAAGCAACGTCCATCTTATCACGGTCAGCCTTTGACTTAGGTTCAACTGATACTTGGATAACTGGATCTGGAACTTTCAAGCTTTCCAAAATAAGTGGGTGATCTGGGTCAGTTAATGAGTCACCAGTAGTGGTGTTCTTCAAACCGATGGCACCAGCGATATCACCTGAGAATACTTCTGGAATTTCAGTTCTTGAGTTGGCGTGCATTTGAAGCAAACGACCTACACGTTCACGACTGTTCTTTGAAGCGTTCAATACGTATGAACCTGATTCAAGAGAACCGGTGTAAACACGGATGAAAGTCAAACGACCTACGAATGGGTCAGTAGCGATCTTGAATGCAAGAGCTGCAAATGGCTTCTTATCGTCAGCCATAAGTTCAACTTCATCACCAGTCTTAGGATCGTGAGCAACGTAAGGCTTAACGTCAAGTGGTGATGGCAAGTAGTCAATAACACCGTCAAGCATCATTTGAACACCCTTGTTCTTGAATGCTGAACCAGCATATACTGGGAAGAATTCCAAGTTCAAAGTTGCTTTACGGATAGCTGCCTTTAATTCATCGTTAGAAATTTCTTCACCGCCAAGGAATTTTTCCATGATGCCGTCATCAACATCGGCTACGGCTTCAATTAAGTCGTTACGACGTGCTTCAGCTTCTTCCTTGTATTCGTCAGGAACTGGAACAGTATCCCACTTAGAACCAAGCTTGTCTTCGTCGTAGATGTCGGCAACCATGTTGATTAAGTCGATAACACCTTCAAAAGTGTCAGCTGAACCAATTGGCATTTGAACAGCATGTGCATTAGCGTTTAAACGTTCGTGCAATGACTTAACTGACTTATCGAAGTCAGCACCGATCTTATCCATCTTGTTAACGAAAACAATACGAGGAACACCGTAAGTTTCAGCTTGACGCCATACGTTTTCAGTTTGTGGTTCAACACCAGCTTGGGCATCAAGAACAGTTACGGCACCATCAAGAACACGAAGTGAACGTTCTACTTCGATAGTGAAGTCAACGTGTCCTGGGGTGTCGATGATGTTAATTCTGTGGTCCTTCCATTGTGCAGTAGTGGCTGCAGAAGTAATGGTGATACCACGTTCCTTTTCTTCATCCATCCAGTCCATTTGTGAATCACCTTCGTGAGTTTCACCAATTTTGTGGATCTTACCAGTGTAGTAAAGGATACGTTCAGTAGTAGTAGTCTTACCCGCATCGATGTGGGCCATAATACCAATGTTACGTGTCTTTGCTAATGGAAATTCACGCTTGTTAGCCATAAATTATTCTCTCCTTAAAATAAAACGAACGAATTAGAAGCGGTAGTGTGCAAATGCACGGTTAGCTTCAGCCATACGGTGAACGTCTTCACGCTTCTTAACTGCTGAACCAGTGTTGTTTGAAGCATCGATGATTTCGTTAGCTAAACGTTCATCCATAGTGTGTTCGTTACGTAAACGAGCGTATGAAACAAGCCATCTTAAACCTAAAGTAGTTCTTCTTTCAGGACGTACTTCAACTGGGATTTGGTAGTTTGAACCACCGATACGGCGAGCTCTAACTTCCAAAACTGGCATAACGTTGTTCATAGCTTCTTCAAATACATCAAGTGGTTCCTTACCAGTCTTGTCTTGAACAATGTTGAAAGCATCGTAAAGGATTGAAGATGCCTTAGCTCTCTTACCATCAATCATCAAGTGGTTAATTAACTTGGTAACAAGCTTTGAGTTGTAAACTGGATCTGCTAAAACGTCTCTTTTAGTTACGTGACCTTTTCTAGGCATTATTTAACTCCTCCTTTAATCTTTCTTAGTACCGTACTTAGAACGGCCTTGCTTTCTACCATCAACACCAGCAGTATCGAGGGCACCACGAATGATGTGGTAACGAACACCAGGAAGGTCCTTTACACGACCACCACGAATTAAAACAACTGAGTGTTCTTGCAAGTTGTGTCCTTCACCTGGAATGTAAGCAGTAACCTCGATTAAGTTTGAAAGACGAACACGAGCGTACTTACGTAAAGCTGAGTTAGGCTTCCTTGGAGTCATAGTACCCACACGAGTTGCAACACCACGCATTTGTGGAGCTGGGTTGAATACTGATTCCTTCTTCATACTGTTGTAGCTGTAATTCAAAGCAGGTGACTTTGACTTAGTAACCTTTGAATGACGGCCTTTTCTTACCAATTGATTAATGGTTGGCATTAAAATTTCCTCCTAAAATTACTATTTTGTTCACACATCCGGGAGTTTCTTTTTATACTCACGAACAGACTCTTCAAAACATACAAACACTATTGTACTCGGTTTTTAATAGAAATCAAACTTTTTCAAAATAAAAAAAGAAAAACAATGATTTTTTGCGTATTAAATAGTGAGGTGATTTTTTGAATTTAATTTATACTTTTACTAATTTTGCAATTGGAACTTGTATTGCATCCCACATGGCAGTAGTTTTTGATCGATGGGAGAACAGAAATTTCATTTTTTCTCGCTCTTATTGCAAAAATTGTCACTTTGAATTATCTTTGCTGGACGAGATTCCTCTTATTTCTTACTTATTATTGAAAGGACGTTGTCATTATTGTAAACAATCTATTCCAAGTGAATTATTTCTGTTTGAATTAGTTGGAGGATTTGCCTTTTCTTTGATTGACTTCAGCTCTATTAGTGGCATCACATCTTCTGTGTTTCTTTCCTCTCTTCTTTTGACGGCTATCGCTGATTTTTATGAAAAAGAATTTGATCTTTTCTTTCTTTTTCCTGCAATAACTATCGCTATCTTAGAAAATAAGTTCTCTGCTTTTACGACCTTAGATTTTATTTCTCTTATATTAATTATTTCAATTTTCAGTTGGAATATTTTTAAGCATAAAATGGGGCTAGGCGACCTATTAATTTATCTCACTATTGCCAGTTACTTAACTCCTTCTATTGCTAACATAATATTTTTATTTGCTTGCTTCTCACTTTTATTATTTTTCGTAATTGAACATAAAGATTCCAACTATCATTATCCTTTCATACCATTTATTTTCTTAGGTTTAGTTCTAACACAATTTTCAAACTAAAAAAGCGTTCCTATTCTTTATGAATAGAAACGCTTTTTATAAGAACTAAATTTTACTTACTTTGTTCTTTTTCTTTCATTTGCTTTTCAATATCAGCAATTGAGTAAACTGAATCTGGCTTCTTAACGTCAGCTTCAGGTTCCATGCTGCGGTATACAGGCATACCAGTACCAGCTGGAATAATCTTACCGATAATAACGTTTTCCTTAAGTCCAAGAAGTGGATCATTCTTACCTCTGATTGAAGCATCAGTAAGAACACGAGTAGTTTCCTGGAATGAAGCAGCTGACAAGAAACTATTAGTTTCCAAAGCAGCCTTAGTAATACCCAAGATAACGCTTTGTGCAGTTGCTGGAATACCACCAGAAATAATAACTTCCTTGTTACGGTCTCTAAATTGACCGATATCCATAACTTCACCTGGCAAGATGTCAGTTTCACCTGGATCAAGGACACGTACCTTTTGAAGCATTTGACGAGTCAATACCTCGACGTGCTTGTCGGCAATGTCTACACCCTGCATTCTATATGCCTTTTGAACTTCAGCCAAGATGTACTTTTCAGTAGTTAAAGTATCAGTAACTTGGATCAATTCCTTAGGATCAACAGAACCGAGAGTCAACTTATCACCACGGTGAACATAATCGCCTTCAGATACAGCAACAGAAGCAGTGTAAGGAACACTGTAACTTCTAGTATCAATCTTACCTTTAACAGTAATTTCACGAGTATGTTCTGCTGGATTTTCTTGAATTGAATCAATTACACCATCTACTTCAGAAATGGTTGCACGACCCTTAGGGTTACGTGCTTCGAACAATTCTTGCACACGAGGCAAACCTTGAGTAATATCTTCGGCACCGGCAACACCACCGTTGTGGAAAGTTCTCAAAGTAAGCTGAGTACCAGGTTCACCAATTGATTGAGCGGCAACAGTACCTACTGCTTCACCAACTTCAACTTCTTCACCAGTAGCAAGGTTCATACCGTAACACTTGCGACATACACCGTGTGGAGTATCACAGGTAAGAATTGAACGAATCTTAACATGGGTTACTCCTGCATCACAGATCTTATGAGCCATGTTTTCATCCATCATGACATCTCTGCCAACAATAGCTTCACCAGTCTTAGGATCCTTAACTGTTTCAGCAGTGAAACGACCAACCAAACGATCAAATAATGGTTCGATCATTTCGTCACCTTCCATGATGGCGCTAACTGTAATACCACGATCAGTACCACAATCATCATCACGAATAATAACGTCCTGAGCAACATCAACCAAACGACGAGTTAAGTAACCTGACTGAGCAGTCTTCAAGGCAGTATCCGTCATACCCTTACGAGCACCGTGAGTGGACATGAATAATTCCAATACTGACAAACCTTCCTTGAAGTTTGAAGTAACAGGAATTTCGAACAAACCACCGTTAGGAGTAGCCATCAAACCACGCATACCAGCTAACTGAGTAAAGTTAGAAATGTTACCACGGGCACCTGAGTCGGCCATGATTGAAATTGGGTTACGTGGTGAGTGAATTTGAGCAATTTCGTTTTGGATTTCATCCTTACATGCATTCCAAATACTAATTACCCGGTCGTGACGTTCTTGTTCAGTAATTAAACCACGTCTGAATTGCTTAGAAACAATATCAACTTGCTTACGTGCCTTAGCTACCTTTTCATCCTTATCTTGAATTTCTGGAACGTCATTCATACCAATAGTAATACCTGAAGTAGTTGAACTAGTGTAACCTAACTTCTTCAAGTCATCCAAGTATTCTGAAGTTCTTTGAACCTTGTAGTACTTGTAGATAGTAGCAATAGAGTCTGACAAGAAACTACTCTTGAATGGTGTAGCAATTAAATCATCGCCAACTTCATCAATCTTGTCATGAATATCTTGACCCTCACCTAAGAAGTACTTAGCATCCAAAGGATTATTTAAGTTTTCTTCACTTGGTTCATTGATGTAGAAGTAATCATCTGGGAATAATTGGTTAAAGACAAGCTTACCGTATGTAGTAATGAAAATGCCATGTTCATGACCTTGTGGCCATGGCTTCTTAGGCATAGCATCAGCTGACATACCAATAATAGTATGGTAGTGAATATCACCATTTTCATAAGCTACAGTTGCTTCAGCTGGTGAACTAAAGATCATGCCTTCACCTTCACGACCACGTTCAGCTTGAGTCAACCAGTAGTTACCCAAAACGATATCCTGTGATGGAGTAACGATTGGCTTACCATCCTTAGGAGCCAAGATGTGGTGAGCAGCAAGCATAAGTAAACGAGATTCAGCAACAGCTTCATCAGAAAGTGGTACGTGGATGGCCATCTGGTCACCATCGAAGTCGGCATTGTAGGCTTCACAAGCTAATGGGTGAAGTCTGATTGACTTACCTGGTACTAAAACTGGTTCAAATGCTTGAATACTCAAACGGTGAAGAGTAGGTGCACGGTTCAAAAGAACTGGACGTTCCTTAATAACGTCTTCAAGTACATCCCAAATATCATCATCTTCACGATCAATCTTACGCTTAGCATTCTTAATGTTAGAAGCAATACCGCGCTTAACCAATTCGTGCATTACAAATGGCTTAAATAATTCCAAAGCCATTGGACGTGGAACACCACATTGATAGAACTTCAATTTTGGTGAAACATCGATAACTGAACGACCGGAGTAGTCAACACGCTTACCAAGCAAGTTTTGACGGAAACGACCTTGCTTACCCTTAAGCATGTGTGAAAGTGACTTAAGTGGACGGTTACCTGGTCCAACAACTGGACGACCACGACGACCGTTGTCAATCAAAGCATCAACAGCTTCTTGAAGCATACGCTTTTCGTTTTGAACGATGATGTTAGGAGCGTTCAAATCAAGCAATCTCTTCAAACGATTGTTACGGTTAATTACACGTCTATATAAATCGTTCAAATCTGAGGTAGCAAAACGGCCACCTTCAAGTTGAACCATTGGACGAAGATCTGGTGGAATAACTGGAACTGCATCCATAACCATCCATTCAGGCTTATTACCTGAATTCTTAAATGCGTCCAAAATATCCAAACGTCTAATTGCACGAGTACGTTTTTGACCAGTTGCGGTTTGAAGCTCTTTCTTCAAATCTTTAACTTCTTTATCAAGGTCAACTTTCTTGAGCAATTCGCGAATAGCTTCAGCACCCATCTTAGCTTCAAAACGGTTACCGTATTTAGCTTTTTGTTCACGGTATTCTGCTTCAGTTAATAATTGCTTAGGCTCAAGATCAGTATCACCTGGATCAATTACGATATATGCAGCAAAGTAGATAACTTCTTCAAGCAATCTTGGAGAAATATCCAATACTAAACCCATTCTTGAAGGGATACCTTTGAAGTACCAAATGTGGGTTACAGGGGCAGCTAATTCAATGTGTCCCATACGTTCTCTTCTTACTTTTGAAGAAGTAACTTCAACACCGCAACGGTCACAAACGATGCCACGGTATCTAACACCCTTATATTTACCACAGGCACATGACCAATCTTTAGTTGGTCCAAAGATTCTTTCATCAAATAGACCATCTTTTTCAGGTTTTAAAGTACGGTAGTTGATGGTTTCAGGCTTCTTAACTTCACCATATGACCAGCTTCTGATCTTGTTAGGTGATGCAAGACCAATTTGCATACTTTCAAATTTATTTACGTCGATCAAAAGTTTAACCTCCTACTATTTAGAAACTTTGTCGTCAGATTCATCTGCAGGAGCTACTGGCTTATCTGCATCTTTCTTATCGTCTTTTTTATCTTCTGATTTTCCAGTTTCTTCGGCTAACTTCTTTTTTTCTTGTTCTTCTGCCATACGTGACAATGAATCAATGTTTAAATGTTCACTTGAATCTTCATCCATATCACGAAGTTCAATTTCATTATGATTCATATCAAGAACACGAATATCCAAACCTAATGATTGAAGTTCCTTAACAAGCACACGGAATGATTCTGGAACACCTGGCTTAGGAATTCTTTCGCCCTTAACAATTGCTTCATATGCCTTTACACGACCAACAACGTCATCTGACTTATAAGTCAAGATTTCTTGCAATGTGTAAGCTGCACCATAAGCTTCAAGGGCCCAAACTTCCATTTCACCGAAACGCTGACCACCAAACTGAGCTTTACCACCCAAAGGTTGTTGAGTAACCAATGAGTAAGGCCCAATTGAACGTGCGTGGATCTTGTCATCAACCATGTGAGTAAGTTTCAAGTAGTGCATGACACCAACTGAAACACGGTTGTGGAATGGTTCACCGGTACGACCATCGTAGATAACAGTCTTACCGTCTTTATCAACACCAGCTTGACGAACAGTGTCCCAAACATCACTTTCATTAGCACCATCAAATACTGGAGTAGCTACGTGAATACCTAATTGACGTGCTGCAGCACCCAAGTGCAATTCAAGAAGCTGTCCAATGTTCATACGTGATGGAACACCCATTGGGTTCAAACAGATATCTACTGGAGTACCATCTGGTAAGTATGGCATATCTTCTTCTGGAACGACAGCAGCAACAGTACCCTTGTTACCGTGACGACCAGACATCTTGTCCCCAACTTGAATCTTTCTCTTTTGTGCAATGTAAACACGAACCATAGTATTAACACCTGGTGAAAGTTCATCGCCGGCTTCACGGGTGTAAACCTTAACGTCTTGAACGATACCGCCACCACCGTGTGGTACACGAAGTGAAGTATCACGAACTTCACGAGCTTTTTCACCAAAGATAGCGTGAAGTAATCTTTCTTCAGCAGATAATTCAGTTACGCCCTTAGGAGTTACCTTACCTACCAAAATATCACCATCGTGAACTTCAGCACCGACGCGGACAATACCATCAGCATCAAGGTCCTTCAAAGCATCTTCACCGATGTTAGGAAGTTCTCTTGTGATTTCTTCAGGACCAAGCTTAGTATCACGAGCTTCTGATTCGTAGTCTTCAATACTAATTGAAGTATAAACATCATCCTTAACCAAACGTTCTGAAAGCATGATGGCATCTTCATAGTTGTACATGTTCCAAGTCATGAAGGCAATAAGTGGGTTTTGACCTAAAGCAAGTTCACCATGATCCATAGTTGGACCGTTAGCAATAACATCACTAGCATCAACATGATCACCCAACTTAACATTAGGAGTTTGGTTGTATGACTTAGAGTTGTTTGAACGACGATACTTTTCAAGAGTGTACTTGTCTAAAGTACCATCTTCACGTCTAATACGGATTTCGTTTGCATCTACGTATTCAACAGTACCAGCATCCTTAGCTACTAAGGCAGCACCTGAATCGTGAGCTGCACGATATTCCATACCAGTACCAACAAGTGAGCCATGTGGATTGATCAAAGGAGCAGCCTGACGTTGCTGGTTGGCACCCATCAAAGCACGGTTAGAGTCATCGTTTTCAAGGAATGGGATACATGCTGAAGCTACAGAAACAACTTGTTTAGGAATAACGTCCATGTAGTCAATCTTGTCTGGAGTAACTTCGACGTTATCTTCCTTTTGACGAGCTAAGATTAAATCACTCTTAAATGAACCATCATCATTCAAAGGAGTGTTAGCACCAGCAATGATGTAGTTATCTTCTTCATCAGCAGTCAAGTAGTCGATCTTGTCAGTAACCTTGTGGGTCTTCCAAGATACACGACGGTATGGAGTTTCGATGAAACCATACTTGTTAATGATTGCGTATGAAGCAAGTGAGTTAATCAACCCAATGTTAGGACCTTCTGGAGTTTCGATAGGACATAAACGACCATAGTGAGTATAGTGAACGTCACGAACTTCATATCCAGCACGGTCACGAGTCAAACCACCAGGCCCTAAGGCTGACATACGACGCTTGTGAGTCAATTCACCCAATGGGTTGTGTTGATCCATGAACTGTGAAAGTTGTGATGAACCGAAGAATTCCTTGATACTTGCAACAATTGGACGAATATTGATCAATTGTTGTGGAGTAACAGTTGAAGGATCTTGGATTGACATTCTTTCACGAACAACACGTTCCATTCTTGCCAAACCGATTCTGAATTGGTTTTGAAGAAGTTCACCAACACGACGAATACGACGGTTACCCAAGTGGTCAATATCATCAGTTGTACCGATCTTGTCTTGCAATGCGAAGAAGTAGTTGATTGAAGCCAAAACATCTGCTGGAGTTAAATGCTTAACATCTGCAGCAATGTGACCATTTGACATTAACTTGACTTCACGTTCAGGATCTACCTTTGAGTAAACCTTAATTTCTTGAACTGTAATAGGATCTGGTAATACGCCTTCCTTTGAAGGTTGGTAAGTTACCATCTTGAAGTCATCACGATCAAGGTATGGAGCTAACTTGTCCATTACTTCGTGAGTAACAACAGTATCCTTCTTAGCAATGATTTCACCAGTATCTGGATCAGCCAAAGTTTCAGCTAAAGTTTGACCATACAAACGATTCTTAAGAGAAAGCTTCTTGTTGATCTTGTAACGACCAACTGGTGCTAAATCATAACGACGTGGATCGAAGAAACGAGCATACAAAAGTGAACGTGATGAATCAGTTGTCTTAGGTTCACCTGGACGTAATCTTTCGTAAATATCCTTTAAAGCTTCGGCTACACGAGAATCTGCTGGATTCTTGTGAACATCTTTGTCCAAAGTAAATTGCAAAGTATCGCTTTGACCAAACATATCGATGATGTCACTGTCTGAGCCAATACCCATAGCTCTAATTAAAACAGTAAGTGGCAACTTACGAGTACGGTCTACACGAACGAATGAAACATTCTTAGCATCAGTTTCATATTCAAGCCAAGCACCACGGTTAGGAATAACAGTAGTACCAAAGATTTGACGACCATTCTTGTCGTAATCACCAGTGTAGTACACACCTGGAGATCTTACTAATTGAGAAACAATAACTCTTTCGGCACCATTGACGATAAATGAACCTGATTCAGTCATTAATGGTAAATCGCCAAAGAATACATCTTGAGTCTTAATTTCACCAGTTTCTTGGTTAGTAAGCTTCAAAGTTACGTGCATTGGTGCAGCATAAGTTGCATCATGATCACGAGCTTCATCAACTGTATACTTAGGCTTTTGAAGCTTGTAGCCAACATATTCTAATGAAAGCTTACCTGAGAAGTCACTAATAGGCATGATGTCATCAAAGACTTCTTTAATGCCTTTATCAAGAAACCACTTATATGATTCGGTTTGAACATCAGTTAAGTTAGGGAGCTTCAATACTTCTTTAATGCGAGAGAAGCTACGTCTAGTTCGATGCTTACCGTAGTTCACTACGTGTCCATTTAACAAGGAAAAACATCCTTTCTGTCTAAGAAAGCAAATATTACATTTCTGTTACAAATTCAAAAAACTGCAATTTTAGGCATAAAAAAGACAAAAACGAAGCTTTTTCGTTTTTGTCCTTATCATTTTGCTGGACAATAGATCAGCAAAATCCTGAATCTCAGTCTTTTTAAACCAGCAAAAATTATATGCCTTTTTCTACTTTTTGTCAAGGTCTAATGCCTGATATCACTTAGTTTTTACCAGCTTTTTATCAGAAACAACATCAAATTTTAAATGGCCATGTTGACTACCGATTTTTAAAGTATCATTTGATTTTACTTCACTGGTAATCAACATTTCTGCCAATTTATCTTCGATATCATTTTGAATTGCTCTTCTAAGTGGTCGAGCACCATTTTCGGGATCATAACCATCTTGAACGATTTTATCTAGAGCAGCGCGAGAAATCTTAAGTGTGATTCCTTTCTTCTGCAAACGAACTACCAATTTATGAGTCAACAAGGTAACAATGTCACGCAATTGTTTCTTAGTTAATTCATCAAAGATAATCGTCTCATCGATTCTATTCAAAAATTCTGGACGGAAGAATTGTTTAATTGCTTGCTCTACCTTAGCTTGTCTTGCCTTAGCTTGATCAACCTTATCAGCATTAAAGCCTACAGCCTTGCTGTCAAATAAAGTACGTGATCCCAGATTAGAAGTCATGATAATAATCGTATTTCTAAAATCAACTTTTCTGCCTTTAGAATCTGTCAAAAATCCTTCATCTAAGACTTGCAAAAGTAAATTGAATACATCTGGGTGAGCTTTTTCAACTTCATCAAGCAAGACAACAGAATATGGATGACGACGAACTTGTTCAGAAAGTTGACCGCCCTCTTCATAACCAACATAACCAGGTGCTGACCCGATTAACTTGCTGGAAGCGATTTGATCCATATATTCTGACATATCTAATCTGATCAAATTATCTTCTGAGCCAAACATTGCGGCTGCAACTGACTTAGCAAGTTCCGTTTTACCTACACCAGTTGGGCCCAAGAATAAGAATGATCCAATTGGGCGTCGTTCATCTTTAATACCACTTCTACTACGACGAATTGCACGAGCTACAGCAGAGACAGCTTTATCTTGTCCAATAACTCGTTTGTGCAAAATACTTTCGAGGTTAGCTAATTGGCGACTCTCATCCCTCTTCATTTGAGTAACTGGTACGCCTGTCCAATCAGACACTACCTTGGCAATATCTTCTGGTTCAACAATAGCCTCAGCACTAACTTTAACTTGCAGCGCATTTTCCATTTTTTCTCGTTGCATTTGCAAGTTATTTTGTGCTTCTTGAAGTTGCGCAGCCTGAACAAAGTTTTGACTTGCAGCAGCTTCATTTTTTTGCTCAATAATACTCTTTATTTTTTCATTAATTTGAACTAAATCTTTATTTGAACCAACATTAGTCTTAATTTTAACAGCTGCACTGGCTTCATCTACCAGATCAATTGCCTTATCGGGTAAGAAACGATTGGTAATGTAACGGCTAGATAGATCAACAGCATCCTCAAGACTGGCATCTGAAATAGTTACATGGTGGAACTTCTCATATTTAGGTCTAAGTCCCTTCAATATAGCCAATGTATCTTTCTTAGTAGGTTCATTCAAACGTACTTGTTGAAAACGCCGGGCTAATGCTTGATCTTTTTCAATATACTTTTGATATTCATCAAATGTAGTAGCGCCAATCATTTGAATATCGCCACGAGCAAGTGATGGCTTCAAGATATTAGAAGCATCGATTGCTCCTTCAGCACCACCAGCACCAATCAAAGTATGCATTTCATCAACAAACAGAATGACCTTGCCATCTTTAGCAATTTCATCCAAAATCTTCTTCATTCTATCTTCAAACTCGCCACGATACTTGGTACCTGCTACTAAACTGCCCATGTTAAGAGCCATTACTCGTTTATTGAGTAAATCTTCTGGCACTCTTTTATTAACAATTTCTGTAGCAATTGCTTCAGCGACTGCAGTCTTACCTACACCAGGTTCACCTACTAAAACTGGATTATTCTTAGTACGACGAGACAAAATTTGAATAACTCGCTTAATTTCCTTTTCGCGGCCAATAACTGGATCAATACCGCCTTCACGAGTACGTTGATTCAAATTAACAGCTACTTTATCTAGAGTTGGTGTAGTACTATTTTTACGTTTCTTTTGCCCTGTAGCTGTATTGCTATTACCTAACCAGCTTGCTGAGTCGCCAAAATCTTGTTCCTGATCTAAGCTATCATTAACATCTTGACGTAAGCGACCAATATCCACATTTAAATTCTTGAGAATCATGGCCGACAAGACTTGTTCACTAGCTGTTATTCCAAGCAAAACATGATTAGTTTCAATTTCTTTATATCCACCTTGATCGGCTTGTCTTTTTGCATAATCTAGTGCCAAGCTTAAACGAGGTGACATTTCCATATAACTAGCTTTAGGTGCTGAACCGTAGCCGGTGTAGCGCTCAATTTCTTCACGCACAGCAGTAGGAGTTAAGCCCCATGAACGAAGTATCTTCCCTGCTTCACCGTCTGTTTCAATTACTAAAGCCAATAAAACGTGTTCTGTTCCGATTAAGCGATGATGGAAATTCTGTGCTTGTTCACGTGCAATTTCCAATACTTGATTAACGCTTTTACTATATGAGTTTTCCATACAAACACCACCCCTTTAAAATACGTTATGGTATTTTACTTTTATTTTGTCAGTAAGTAAAATAATTTAACTTATCTCCGTGATCATTATGATCAAAAACGCGCAATTAATCAAAAATTGCGGCGGCAATTTCAGTTAAATATTTTTGATCTGTTTCATCAAAATTGTTTAGCTTAGTAGAATCAAAATCGAAAACGCCCCATAATTTTTCATCCTTAAAAATAGGCACGACGATTTCAGAATTCGAAGCACTGTCGCAAGCGATGTGACCAGCAAATTCATGGACGTTGGGCACAATTTGCGTTTTTTCTTCCTTAGCTGCTGTTCCGCAAACGCCTTTACCCATTTGAATATGCACACAAGCTGGCATCCCTTGGAATGGGCCTAAAATCAACTCGCCGTTTTCAAAGCGATAAACACCAGCAAAATTAACATTATTAAGCGAATTAAACAAAAGCGCAGATAAATTAGCAGTATTGGCAATCCAGTCATCTTCGCCATCAACTAGTGCCTTTGCCTGCTGCACTAACAATTCATAATTTTCTTTCGTAGTAGCTGTCATTCTCATGTCCCCTATAGTTTTAGTGTGTATTATAGCAAAAAGAAAAAAGCTGTCTATTAAGACAGCTTAAATATAATCGGGAAAACGCGATTTGAACGCGCGACCTCTACGTCCCGAACGTAGCGCTCTACCAAACTGAGCTATTTCCCGAAAAAAAGACTCACCATTCGGTGAGCCTTCTATCTTGGAGCGGAAGACGGGATTCGAACCCGCGACCCCCACCATGGCAAGGTGATG
>NZ_AZEL01000081.1 GCF_001434975.1 Lactobacillus gallinarum DSM 10532 = JCM 2011 | reverse complement strand
CTAAAAGCTAAAACCCAGCAAAAGACAGCAGTTGATGTCAATGTTGGCCACTTTAATTACACAGATGGTAAAATTAATGTTTTGCCTGCTAAATTGCAAAAGCTTTATAAGCGTATTAAGCATTATCAAAGAATGCTGGCACGTAAAAGAGAAGTTAACGGTAAGTTAGCTACAAAATCAAATAATTACTTTGCAGTGAGAACCAAACTGCAAAGAGATTATCGCAAAGCAGCTAATATTCAAAACGATCTATTACAAAAATTTACTACTAAGCTTGTTAATAATTACGATCAAATTGTAATTGAAGATTTGGCAGTCAAAGAAATGATGATGACGCATGTAGCTTCAAAAGGAATGCAGAGATCACTTTTTAGCAAGTTTAGACGAATACTAACTTATAAGTGTGATTGGTATGGCAAAGAATTAATCTTGGCTGATAAAACATACCCATCAACTCAAAGATGTGCTGCGTGCGGTTATTTCAAAAAAGGTGAGGAAAAGATCACTTTGCAGGGCAATAAAAAGCATGGTACCAAACATAATGAGTATGTCTGTTATGAGTGTGGCTACAAGAATGATCGCGATGAAAATGCAGTTTTAAATCTTTTAGCTTTGGCAAAATAAAGAAAATAAACAGGGCTGGCTAGGTCCTTAAGCTGTAAGAGCTAGTCAATGTGATTACTCCTATTTGGAATATCAGAATACTAGTGAAGACGACAGTAAATGAAACAAAGAAAGGAAAAATATATCTTTCTGATATGTAGGAAATTCGTATTCTTCTACATATTTCCATGTTTTATATAGCAGTTAGTGAGTTACCAACAAAATTTGAAATCATTGTTAATGAGCAAAATGAGATTATTTTAAAGAAATAAAAAGAACCTAAAGATTTGAAGGAGCTTTTTAAAGGCTTCGATTATAAAAAATATTGGGCTGATTGGAAAAAAGAAAATTCAGGTAAATCAAAAGAAGAAGACTGGAAAGAACCAGTCGGACGAGAAGTATTTTAACTTTGCTTTAAGGCACCTAGAAAGAGGTGAGGTACTTGCAAGATTATAAGAAGGCCTTAAAACAAGGCGATATTATCATGAGAATTTTAACCCTACAAAAGGCCATGAGCAAAGTAGATATCGTCCGGCTCTAATCGTTTCAAATGACGATTTTAACATGATGTATGGTGGAATGATTAAAGTGGTTGCTATTACCAGTAATGAAAAAGATTTTCCGCTACATATTGAATTGCCAGATGATTTACCTATTCATGGCAAAGTAGAGTTAGATCATGAACGTACTATTGATTCAAGTTCACCGGCAGGAGCTTGTGAATATAGATGTATGGTCCCAGCTGAATTTTTGAATGATATTCTTCAAAAGATCAGCTTAGCCTATAAAAAAGTCGTTAGTAGTGGCAACTAACGACATCGACAAAGTCTATATATCTGATCTGAACAGGTTCAGTATATAGGCTTCTAGTTTTTTTGTCAAAAATTAAGGAGTGTACAGGATTTGAACCTGCGCGCCAAGGAATACTTGGTTCGCCGGATTTCGAGTCCGGTGCATTACCACTCTGCCAACACTCCATAACTTTAATTATTATAACCTATTATCTTAAATAGTCAAAAACAGGGTGCAGAAATAATTACAACTAAACTTACTTTTCTACATTTATCCTTGACAAATAACCAGTAATAAAATTAAAGTTATCTAAGAATATGTTTAAGGATAGAATTGATTTTTTGGAGTTGAGTTATGAGTAAAAAGAATAGCGCACCTCAGTTGCGCCGTACAATGACTGCTGGTCAGATGGAAATGATTTCCCTCGGTGGTGCAATCGGTGTCGGCTTGTTTATGGGGTCTACGTCAACTATTAAATGGACTGGTCCTTCAGTACTACTGGCATACATGTTTGTTGGCTTGATTTTGTATATTGTTATGCGAGCACTCGGGGAAATGCTTTATATCAATCCAGGAACCGGTTCATTTGCGGACTATGCAACAGAATATGTCCACCCAATTGCTGGATATTTAGCTGAATGGGCCAATGTTTTTGAATATATCGTTGTTGGTATGTCAGAAGTTGTGGCTGCAACGGAATATTTGAAATACTGGTGGCCGAATATTAGTGCTTTGTGGTCAGGTATCATCATTATTGCATTTCTGCTTTTAGCAAACTTGGCTAGTGCCAGGGCTTATGCTTCGCTAGAATTTTGGTTTGCCATGATCAAAGTAATTACTATTATTTTGATGATTATTCTAGGCTTTATCGTCATTTTCTTTGGTGTCGGTAATGGCGGTAAGCCAACTGGCTTCAGCAATTTATGGGCTCATGGTGGTTTCTTTACTGGCGGTGTTAAAGGTTTCTTCTTCTCAATGTCAATTATCGTTGGTTCATATGAAGGAATTGAACTTTTAGGTATTTCTGCTGGAGAAGTTGCTCATCCGCAAGAAGCTATCGTTAAAAGCGTTAAGTCAGTTTTACTTAGAATCTTGATTTTCTATGTAGGTGCGATCTTTGTTATTGTAACTATTTATCCATGGAATAAATTGAGTAGCTTGGGCTCGCCATTTGTAACTACTTTTGCCAAAGTAGGAATTACCGCAGCTGCTTCAATTATTAACTTTGTTGTTTTAACTGCAGCTTTGTCTGGTGCCAACTCAGGAATTTATTCATCAAGTAGAATGCTGTTTAAACTTTCTCATGATGGTGAAGCACCTAGTCCTTTCAAGCATATTTCTAAGAGAATTGTGCCTGACCGTGCGATTATGGGTATTTCTGGCGGTATCTTTATCGGTTTTGTTTTAAATGTGATTGCGTCACAGTTTAATCATTCTGCTTCAGACCTGTTTGTTATCGTGTTCAGTTCATCTGTTTTGCCGGGAATGATTCCATGGTTTGTAATTCTTTTAGCAGAACTTAAATTTAGAAGAAATAATAAGGATAAAATGGCAACCCACCCATTTAAATTGCCGCTTTATCCATTCTCAAACTACTTTGCTTTTGCGATGCTACTCGTAATTGTGGTCTTTATGTTTATCAACCCTGATACGAGAATTTCAGTCATTGTTGGTGCATTGGTTTTAGTAGTGGCAGCAGTTGTTTACTTGATCAGACATAAGGGTGAATTTAAGAAAAATTAGTAGGAAAGATGATTAATTTCATCTTTTTTATTTTTGCTTAAAATACTAAATATTGTAGTTTGCATTATAAAATACACCAGATCTATGGTATCTTAAACAAGATGAAATACTTGAAAGGTGTGTAAAAAATGGCAATTCTTGAACAACCATATTTGGATCTTTTGCAAAAAATTATGACTGAAGGCCATGATAAAAGTGATCGTACTGGTACAGGTACCAGAAGTTATTTTGGTGCGCAAATGCGGTTTGATTTGTCCAAAGGTTTTCCATTATTAACGACTAAAAAAGTTCCATTTGGTTTAATTAAAAGCGAACTTCTTTGGTTCTTGCGTGGCGATACTAACATTCGCTTTTTGCTAGAACATAATAATCATATCTGGGACGAATGGGCTTTTAAAAATTGGGTAACCAGTGATGAATATCAAGGCCCAGATATGACCGATTTTGGTTTGCGTAGTCAAAGTGATCCGGAATTTAATAAGGTCTACCAAGCAGAGATGAAAAAATTTGATCAAAGACTTCTCGATGATGAAGACTTTGCTAAAAAGTATGGCAATTTAGGCGATGTATACGGTGCACAATGGCGTCATTGGCAAAAGCGCGATGGTGGTTTTATCGATCAGATTGCTAATGTAATCAAGCAAATTAAAGAAACGCCTGATTCACGTAGAATGATTGTTACTGCATGGAATCCTGAAGATGTGCCAACAAGTGCACTTCCACCATGTCATGTAATGTTCCAATTTTATGTGGTTGATGGAAAGATTAGTGTTCAACTTTATCAAAGAAGTGGAGATATGTTCTTGGGCGTACCATTTAACATCGCTTCATATGCACTTTTGCTTAATATGATTGCGCGTGAAACTGGACTTGAAGTGGGTGAATTTATTCATACTCTGGGGGATGCACACATTTACCGCAACCACTTTAACCAAGTAAAAAAATTGTTGTCACGGACGCCTTATGATTCACCAAAGCTCTGGCTAAATCCTGAGAAAAAGCATATTGAAGACTTTGAGATGAAAGATATTAAGGTGGTAGATTATAAGCACCACGGTACGATTAAGGCCCCAGTTGCAGTTTAGGTGATAAAAGTGATCGAATATGTATGGGCAGAAGATGAAAAAAGGCAAATTGGCGTAGAGGGGCACTTGCCTTGGCATTTACCAGCTGATTTAAAGCATTTTAAAGAAAAGACAATGGATCATCCAATTTTAATGGGTAGGAAAACTTTTGCTAGCTTACCCAAGTTATTGCCAGGACGAAAGCACATTGTTTTGACCCACAATGAAGAATTGAAAAGTAAATGGAAAGATAATAACCAGGTAGAGATTTTGACATCAATCGATGAAATGAATGAATATCTTTCCAATCATCAAAGTGAAAAGATATGTGCGATTGGTGGCGTATCAATTTTTAAAGCCTTGCTTGATCAGGTTGATATCCTTGAAAAAACTGAAATTGAGGGCGTCTTTAAAGCAGATACAGTTATGCCAGAGATTGATTACTCACAGTTTGATTTAGTGCATCAAGAGCATCACGATGCCGATAGCAAGAATAAATATCCTTATACTTTTTTGACTTATATAAGAAAACACTAAAATAAGCTCGCAGATTTGCGAGCCTTTTTTATTCTTGGTTATAATGGAATATATTAACTATTTATTTATCGGGTAATAAAAATGAGTGAAGAAAAAACAAATTTAGAAATAGGCTTAACTAGTAGCCAGGTTGAACAGCGTATTCAAGCTGGTGAAGTCAATAAAGCCGTTGATGATCAATTTAAAACAAATAAACAAATCATCCGAGAAAACTTGTTTACTTACTTTAACTTGATTTTCTTGGTACTCTCAGTTTTGCTAGTCTTAGTTGGCGCATATAAGGATTTGACCTTCTTGCCAGTTATTGTGTTAAACACGGTAATTGGTATTGTTCAGGAAATCCGTGCTAAAAAGATCTTAAGCAAATTGAACGTCATGAATGCAACAGAGATCTTGGCATTACGTGATGGTAAAGAAGAAAAAGTCCCAATTGAGAAACTAGTTAAAGGAGATCTGATTTTACTTAAAACAGGGGATCAGATTCCTGCCGACGGCCAAGTTGTCAAAGGCGACATCAGGGTTAATGAATCTCTTTTAACCGGTGAATCTGATGAAATTACTAAAGATGTTGGCGATCAGCTAATGTCTGGCTCCTTTGTAGTTTCGGGCTCTGCTTATATGCAACTAGAAAAAGTGGGTAAGGAAAGCTACATTTCTAAGCTGACGATTAAAGCTAAAGCTATGGGCAGCAGTGAACAGTCAGAAATGGTTCGCTCAATTAACAAATTGATTAAATGGGTCGGCATTATCATTATTCCCCTGGGAATAGCACTGTTCTCGATGAGTTTCTTTGTCAACCACATGTCTTTATACCGTAGTATCGTTTCCATGGAAGCTGCGATTATCGGTATGATTCCAGAAGGCTTGTACCTTTTGACGACTATTGCATTAGCACTTTCTGCAGTTCGTTTGGCACGGAAGCAGGTAATGCTCCACGATATGAAGAGTGTTGAAACTTTAGCTCGAGTTAATGTACTTTGTGTTGATAAAACAGGTACGATTACCGAGCCAAAGATGAGCGTAGAAAAAGCAGTTGCTTCTAAAGACTTTAAAGGAAACAACTTAGACCAACTCATAGGTGATTTTGCTGCTAGCATGCCGGCAGATAATGTGACAATGAAGGCTGTTCACGAGCATTTCACTGAAAATACTGGTAAAACAGCCAGCGGTATTCTGCCATTTACTTCAGTTAATAAATATAGCGGCGTAATTTTTGACGATCATACACTTTTAATTGGCGCACCAGAAATGGTTTTGCGTGACCAGTTCGATCAATATAAGGATGAATTTGAACAATATGCCGCAACTGGTTATCGTGTTTTAATCGTAGCCAATTATCCAGGTGTTTTAACTGAAGACGATTCTAAATTATCTAAACCAGTTGAAGTTTACGGCTATATTCTCTTGTCTAACCCAATAAGAAAAGAAGCTAAAGCAACCTTTGAATACTTTGCTAAACAGGGTGTAGAAATTAAGGTTATCTCAGGTGATAACCCTGTAACTGTCTCAAGAGTTGCTAAGCAAGCTGGTATTAAAAATTCTGATAAATATATTGATGCACAGGAAATACCTGATGATGGTTATGAAGATGCAGTGAAGAACTACAGTGTCTTTGGTCGAGTTAAGCCAGAACAAAAGCGTAAGTTTGTTAAAGCTTTGCAAAACTTAGGCAATACCGTTGCTATGACTGGTGATGGTGTTAACGATATTTTGGCAATGAAGAAAGCAGACTGTTCAATTGCGATGGCATCCGGTAACAGTGCGGCTGTTCAAGCCTCTCAAGTAGTATTGCTTGATTCAAATTTTGCTAGAATGCCTAAGGTGGTAAATGAAGGTCGACGCGTAGTTAATAACATTCAGCGTTCAGCCAGTTTGTTCTTGGTAAAGAATATCTTCTCATTTTTGATGGCTATCTTCTCACTCGTAATGGTTATTGATTATCCATTACAGCCATCACAGATTACCTTGATTTCTGCCTTCACCATTGGCTTGCCATCATTCTTGTTGGCTCTAGAAAGTAATCACAATAGAATTCGCGGACAATTTATTCCTAATATTTTGGCAAGAGCAATCCCTGGTGGGGTAACCGATATGCTGGCGGTAAGTATTTTGGTGGTTGCAGGCGGCTATATATCGCTTGATCATAATGATGTAGGTACAACGGCAACACTTTTATTGGTGACAGTGGGAATGATGGTACTTTACCACATTTCAGCTCCATTAAATAAATTCCGTTTATGCGTAATGATTGGATCATTCGCCGGGTTAGTTTTAGCGATTATCTTCTTACACAATCTGTTCTCACTGACCATGATTTCTGATAAGGCAATGTTCATTCTATTTGTCTTGTTCTGTGCGGCAACTACAATTTTCCGCTGGTTATCAAGAATTTTGGATGGTGTGCAAGAAGTATTGGTTGTCTTTGATCAAAAGGGCAAGAATATGACTTTTGCGGAACTGCATGAAGCTTATCAACGCGGGCGCAAGAGCGTTCAATAAAAAATAAGAGCTATCTGTTTAAAAAAGCAGATAACTCTTTTTCATTATCTTAATGATTTACGATAACCAGCACGTCTAGCAGCAGCTTCTGAAGGAAAGTAAACTGCATTGGCTGAACTCATATGATAGTTTTCACCACTGGCAACATGATAAATCTTGCTGCGTTTGTTACCAATTACACGGTAATTTGCAGTAGAAATCTTGTGCTTAATGTTATGAATGGTTCTTGCTTTAGTCACATGATGGCTTCTAGCTTTTACATGTTCAGCAATCGTACTTGAACCATGTTTAACGCGACTAGTACCATCTTTGTAGTTTAAGATTACGCCAGGTTGCTCATTGAAAATATAAACATTGAAATCAACAGCATTGCTGCCGATTGATTTAGCTTCCATTTCAACACCGTTTGCTAACAAGTCATTACCTTTGAAAATTGGTGTAACTCTGTAGCGAACGTAATTACTTGAAGAGTCTTTCAAATAATCGGCAACTTCATTTTCGTACTTGAGCATGTCTGGATCGTTTAATTCACGTGTTCCAGTAATTAGGTTGCGCGGATTATTATTTTGACCGGTTAATTGATAGCCAACTAGGTGACAACGGTTGTAAAGCCAGCCACTAGCAATGCGTTTGTTGTGCCAACCAGTTGGATCCCAAGTCAAACCGGCTCTTGGACTATGGGGCATCAATCTCTTATTCAAAAGGGCATTAGCCGCCTGAGCTCTATTTAAGTAATCTAAATTACTGTATTTTTGCCAGGGACCATTTCTCTTTGACAACGTACTTTTAGAGAAGCGCGGTTCATTATGGTCGACCGTAACAATTTCTTGTTTATGGAACTTCAGATTAGCCAGCGACTTATCTGAAACGGCATAAACGGTTTGGTTATTGCATGGGACATTAGTATTGGCAAAGGAAATCAAGCCTACTGCCGCTACTAATAAGAGAGCCAAACTTCGAAAGTGATTTTTCTTCATTTCTTTCTCCTTAGCAATTATTAAATTCGTAAATTGCAATAATAAATTGAACACTTAAGCTGCTTGATAGATATGATC
>NZ_AZEL01000080.1:11478-14799 GCF_001434975.1 Lactobacillus gallinarum DSM 10532 = JCM 2011 | reverse complement strand
TAATCGCAGAGCACGCATGCTTTTGCCATTGATCTATTTAATTCGACATGGCCTTACTGAAAAAGTAGATCTGTTAGGCGACATTTTGATTATTGATAGCTTTCCTGTGCCAGTCTGTCAGCCAATTCGCAATCGTCGAGCAAAGATCTTTCGCGGCTATGCCGATATTGGCTATAAGGCAACCAAAAAAATCTATTATTATGGTTTTAAGGTTCACGCTATTGTTAGCGACGACGGCTACTTGCTAGATTATATCGTAACCAAGGCCTCAGTTCATGATGTTAAGGAAACAGTAGAACTGATTACTAACGCTCATCCTGAAAATTGTTACCTTTTGGGCGATGAAGGATATTTGGGCAAAAACCTGCATCAACGCTTAGAGCAAATGGGCTATACGCTTTGGACACCATATCTTAAAAACATGAAGAATGATCAAAAGCACAATAAGCACTATTTAATGGCACTCAGAAGGACCATCGAGAGTGATTTTTCGCTTTTGTCTTACTACAACGCTGAAAATAATCGAGCTAGAAGTTTAGCAGGTTTTCAAGAGAGACTCGAAGTTGCCATTTTAGCTTATAATATGGCATATTGTCTAGAACGATTTAACTAGCACCACGCGTAATGTCTCTATTAATATCAATTTTTTAAACTTTCCAAACGTCTGTTAATTATTTCAGGATGACAATAAAGCCATAAATCTCCAACAGTAGACATATTCTTATCAAGAATTTTTATGAATACATTAATAAAAAAGTTAACCGTCAATGTAAAAAATGTCTTATATTCATTTTCATCAACTGTAGTTATACCATCGTGCACTATTTCATCTCTTAAATCACCATAATGCATGAATTTATCCCAAATTTCTTGTTGTGAGAATGAAATGCCTTTATCAATAAATGAGACAATATCTGCAACTTGTGTTTTTTTCCAAGTTAATCTGTCTACTTCCTCACTTTTTCTTCTACTAGACGTAAAAAGTTTTATACTTTGACCATCTGAAGTCATAATTCGTTGATTTTTTATTTCTGGCTTCTCTCTACTTAAAAAAGTGTCAAGAGATATCATTCCTTGTAAAAAGCCTCTATATTGTAATGGATCCCTGATTGCTTGGCCCAACCAACTAAAAGCAATTTGATACCTTTTCATCAATACATTCTCAGACAAAAGATCAGGCAACCTAATCATTCCGTCGACATAATCCCGAATTTTTATTAAGTCATCTTGAGTTACAAATTGTAAATTAGGACTCGGTTCAAAGGAAAGCGTTCTAAATTTTTTGCGATCATTTATAAAGAATGAGATAGCATCCGTTTCACAAAATCTTGGAAAGGAATAACCATCTTGTTCTTTAACATTCCATTTTCTTATTTGTAACGGATACTTATATAGTCCATATACAAGATTTATACAATCAATAACCTTTTGAGCTAAATTAATAGCTTTCTTATATGCCTTTTCTGATGCACATCCTCGCACTTTTACCGATAATGCAGTATCATTTTTTTCGACAGTTGACAGAATTGCATTATCATCTGTTTCCTTAATTTTCACAAACGTTCTAATAAGATTTATTCTCAATACTTTATCAATAAATACATTTGAATTAAAACTTACTCGTTTTTTTAGAATGGGTATATTTATAATTTTAAAACAGTAGGTAGTATATATTTTCTTTCTATTTGTCCAATCATAGACCCATTCATCAACAGTTAAAGATTTTCCCTCATCAAATACATAATGACAAAAAACAGCATAGAAACTATCACTTATACCATTTTTAGAATAAAAATCCTTCAAATCAGGATTCGTTTTCTCCCAGATTGAATTAAAAATCTTCAACTGTGTTATCGTTTCATATTCATCTTTTTCTACATATAATGTCTTATCCCGATTCCAAAGAAACATATCTTCTTTCTTTGTTAAAGGAGTAATAGGATGGACATTTTTCTTACAATGAGCTAAAAACTCTTTTGTAACTTTATAAATTTGAGGTCGTGTTAGGTATTTAATTTTATTCATCTTTCTTTCCCTTTAGGCCGTACTTATAAAAATCCCGATTTCCATTTATATTTTTAGGATATTTTTTAACGTTATCTTTACTGTCATCATAGTTAGGTACAAAGACATGAAACGGGACCTTAATATCCTTCTTATCTAAATTAAAATCACTTTTATTATCTGTATCTCTAAAAGCAATTATTCTAGTCCCAATTGGGATTTCATCTTGTTCATCGTAAAAGACTGGTTCAATCTGATAATAAATATTACTATTATTCTCTTCGATTTCTTTGATTACTCTCGTTTCAAAAAGAGATTGCCCATACTTACCATTACAATTTCGATTAACATTTTTAAATTGATAAATAATATTAGATCGTTTATTCTTATAAAAAAATGGCCTAAGCTCTTCTATATTCGAGCCGATATACTGCATAAATTCTTTTGCGAGCAAATGTCCTTTATCTAAATCAAAATAATATCCCTTAGGAAAAGGAACTATTTTGAGTTCAGGTATATCAACCTTTCCAGGTTTCTTAGATAAATATACTGTCCATGTAATTGGAGTCTTCTTCTTTATTTCACTATCTTCGGCAAATACAGGTCCATAATCCGATAAATTATCTTTAATACCATCAATAAGTGAATCAGAAGCGTCTAAATAAAAATATCCACAATCTTTATTTACATCAAAATATAGTCTGGGCTCATATTCATTTATGTTTTTTAATCCATCGGATATATTTTCTACACCCCATTTATCAACCAATGTATTTATAAAATCTTGTTTGTCAGTCATAGCAAGTACCTAAGTAATTAAATTATCCATATCACTAAAAAAGCTCCAATAACCTCTAAACCAGAGATTACTGGAGCTACAGTTTATCAACACTTAAATTATATCAAAAAATGCATCCCACAAAGGGATGCATTCATTTTATACTCTATTACTATTTCGGCTCTATAATTTTTCCTGTTGATGACTTATCTGTATGATAAGCTGTTAACAGGTTTTTTTATTGCATAAAGAAGAGGACATAGTCCCCCTGCTACAATAAAAATCCGTTCCACCAAATATTCTATGTATAAACAAAGGTATTACTATGTCCTCTTACAATAATTCTATTAAATTTTCCCTTGATATTGAAGACTCTAACATAATTTTTGAAGATTATTTTTATCGCATTGAGCATGGCATTAAGCAGAAGATCTATCAAGCAGTGCTGATCCCGCCTGCATGTCCTTACTGCGGCTCAGTCAGCTTGGTTCATGTCATGCGTAATATCTGCGCTAAAGTACGCGTGGAGGATCGCGAGG
>NZ_AZEL01000080.1:0-11468 GCF_001434975.1 Lactobacillus gallinarum DSM 10532 = JCM 2011 | reverse complement strand
TTCACCAGCAAGCCAATAAAGCAGCTGCTATTGATGTATTGCATGCCTTCTATGCCTTCTATGCCAAATGGAACAAGAGTTATAATCATGTCATAAGAAACCTGAAAGACATCGAGCCGGACCTGCTGGTCTTCTATAATTATCCTAAGCAGATCAGAGCTTCAATTTACTCTACCAACATGATTTAAGCTTTTAACAACGTCATTAAGCGCAAGGCTAAGCCTAAAGCAGAGTCTCCGACTGAACAGTCGCTTGATACTTTTATTGGCATCCAAGCAATGAGTTACAATGACCGCTACTTCAACCGAATTCACAAAGGCTTTGGTCAGGTTTAGGACACCTTAGAATCTTACTTTGATTAAATAAAGAATAAAAAATCAATCTATGAGAAAGATCTATTTACACAAAAGATTTGACAGTTTCTAACGAAAAGGCAAATTAAAAGAACTTTATAATTTTACTATTAATATTTTCGGATAAATTATTATCAATTTTTTATTACCAATATCTGTCACTTTCAATTTCTAGCGAATCTTTTAAATACTCTTTCAAATCTTTACTATAATCCCTCTTACCCAGGATTTCATCTTCTTTGTGGATAGTTGGATCAAGCCAAGATGCTTTTTGTAAAATCCAGTCTTTATACTCCGGATCTTTGACTGTCTTAGCATATTCTCGAATTTGTTTTGAAGTTTTATAGTCACGTGCTTCAATTATTAATTTTTGAACCTTTTTCTTTTCGTCATTAATATGCTCAGCTCTTTGTATTTTCCGTTCCTTTTCTTCCTTTTGTTTTCGCTCTTCCTCTTCTCTAACAAGACGCTCCTTTCTTACAGAAATATACTCTTTATAAAATTCAATAATTATCTGAGATATCTTATCTTCCAATTTTCCTTTATTGGTATCTCTTATATAAGCATGATAGGGATAACTATCAAACTTTATTCTGAATCTTCCATTATATGGATGATCATATTTTCTAATTCTAGGTTTATAAGCTAAATCTGGATCAATCATTCGCTTTTTCTCATATTCATTCAATTCCGCTTGCTCTTCTTTAGTTATCCTATGGTCTATATTATCTTTATACTCTGAAATACTAAAAGGAACCTCGTCCTTTCCACCAATAATTATTGTAAAATCATCTTTAACTTCTTCACCTAGTTGATCAAATATCAAATAAATCCTGTCTAACAACCTATATAATCTAGGAAGTTCTTTAGGTGAGATATCATCCATAAATTTAGGCTTTTGTTCATCCGAATACCACTTATACCATTCATATGAATGGTCATCGTAAGGGTTCTCTTTCTTCCAATTCTGAATACTTTTCTTAAAATTTCTCACCTTGGAACTCAAAGACTTTTTAGATGAATACTTAAACTCCGCTAATACTTGTTCTATCTGCTCAATTTTTAAAGGATCATTTAATTCTTTTAATTCATTTTTGATGTCTTCATTTTCATCGCTTGTTCGAAAATAAATAATATCAGTTTCAGCAATTGGTAAAGGTTTTATAAGATTTGAAACATCTCTTTTCATCTTTAAATACATTCTGTATTTTGGACCAGGAATTGGAATATTATTCTGATGACAAAAAGAGCTAAATTGATTGTAATTTATATGATATTTATCAGATAGATCTTTTAGACTATTCTTTAAAAGCTCATTATATAGTTCTGTTCTAGAAAATTTTTTCATTTAGCCTACATCTCTTATCTACTTCAATAAGCTGACTATAATACATTTTCATTTTATTCTTTATCAATTAAAATTGCATAACTTTCGCTTTTACTAAATTCACATTATTATCTAAATTTTATGGCTCTTTGACAAGATAAGAAACTATATTGACCGCAGATCTATCACTCATCCGAACATATATGACAAAATTTTCCCAATCTTGTCATATAACTAATTATTCCAAAAAAAGATAGACAAAAACAATGCCATGTTCCTGCCTACCTTTATACTTAATAACAAGCCCTATGAGAAAAAAGGTTCAAATCATTATAAATTCTTTTCCATATTCTTCAATCTCATTATTCTATCTACTTGTTCTTGTTCACTGGTCTTTTCTAACTTATACACAGTAGACTTACCGTTTCCTTCTGAAACTAAAAGCTTCTCATCCAACAAGTGATTAAATCTTTTTCTTACGGTACTGTTACTTCCAAATTTATCATTCATATCTTTAAACATTTGAGAAAAGCTAAATTTAGATTTTTGAATGGCATAATCAATGATAAATTTTTCAGTTGGATCCAAAACCATCTCATCATCAATTTTAGTTCGAATATCTATTTTCCAAATCCTTATCTTTGTAATCTTATTGGTTGAATCAATTTCTATTTCAGGTTCCATCAAATGGTTTCTACTTGCAGCCCTTAAAATTCTAGGTCCTCCGCTGGCCTTCTTTTCTGAAATACCAATTCTTCTAAATAAAGTAGCGATCTCTGAATTTCTTACTTCAGACTTTTGACCACGTAAAAACGATTCTCTACTGACTCTCATATCGCCTGGATTAGTAAATTCCCAATAACTTGGGCGATCCTCAATTTGAATTGCTATCGTACCATCATAATAAGCATGCATTAAACAATTAACTAATGCTTCCTTGGCTGCAGATCTTAAATCAGCAACATAACTGCCTCTTGTCAATTCTTCATCTTGAGTATATTTGTCATTAATATTAGAAGCTATTCTAGGTAAGACTACATTATAAAACGAATAAATATTCATTTCTGGATAGTTCATATCACCTGCTGAAACACGATCAATCCAATCAGTATCACCATCTTTAGCATATCTTGTATAGTCTAATTGAAATCTAGGAAATCGGTCCATTATCGACATAAATTTACCGAAAAACAACAGACCGCCTTCCGTCATTTTATAATTTCTATTTGAGGAACGCCTATCACGTCTTAATACTCCAATATCTATCAAAAGTTCACGATCTAATTTAGACACACTATCTGCACCTTCTAATTTTTCTAGCTTTTTGCGATAATCACTAAGATCTTCTAGATTTAAGTCACTATCCCAATCAAAATTCTCAAGCAATCTAGTATCTACCTGATCTTGGCTTTCAGCATATAAATACTTCAATTGATCATGAGTGGCTAAGCGATCACCATCATCAGTTCTCATATAAGTTTTACCCTTAGCATTAATGGGCTTATCAGAAAACTGAGCAGGAAATATTTTAATTTGAATTAATCTTTTACCCTTAAATGTAGTTATTTTAACATCAGAATTTTGAATTACAGGCTTATTGATTACAGTAGAGTTGCTATTATCGTTAAACAATTCTTTTATTACATCATCAGGGTGATCAACACCTACAATTTTATAATGATGTGGTGTTGGTTCATCTACACCTAATACAATAAGACCACCATCTGTATTAGAAAATGAGCTTATTGTTTCCCATATACTTTTAGGCAATTTCCAACTAGCCTTTTTGAACTCTAAATGTAAACTCTCTTTTGGAGTTGTAAATTCAATTGCATCTACGTCTTTAACAAAATTAATAAAATCCATAAATTCACCTGTAAGTAAAAGAAAGAAAAAAGAAAGAAATACTGTTATATCAACATTTCAAGTTAGTTTTATCTTTATAAAAAAAGAAAAAGAAAAGTATTGACATTTGTATCATTTTGTGTGTTGTAAGAGCCGCGATATAATTTATAACTTTAATAATTATACCTTGAAATCTAAAATCACCCAAATTGATAAAAGTTAACAAACAACTAAGAAATACATTCCAATTAATTTAGCTCTGGTTAATTGCATAATAGGTAAGAGGTGGCTTATAAACTATAAAATATAATATTAAGCATTTTAATTGTAGGATTAAAAGATATCATAAAAAGATAGATAAAAATGTCTCTATAATTTTTCCTGTTGATAACTGATCTTCACGTTAAGCTGCTAACAGCTTTTTTATTGCATAAAAAAAGAGACCATCACGGCCTCCTTAATCCTTATTCTACTTATTATCTAATTCATCAAAGAAGCCTTGCTTCTTCAAAATTTCGAGGTATCGACTCACAGCATCGGTCCACACCGGCAATGGCTTAAAACCATTCTTCACCAACTTGCTCTTATCGAGGCGTGAGTTGAATGGACGAATTGCTTTGGAGAAACCATATTCAGCAGTGGTAACTGGCGTTACCTTGGTGTCGTAACCAGCTTGACGGTAGATTTCCTTGGTAAAGTCGTACCAAGAAATGTAGCCGGTCTTAGTGCCATTTTCATCATAACCGCTTTCTGTTGCTGGTAATTCAGAATTGGTTGCGTGGTAATAACCGTACTTGTCAGTTTCGATCATGTCGACGAGCAAGCGAGCCAAGTCAAAGGTGTAAGTTGGCGTACCGATTTGATCATCAACAACCTTAACTTCATCATGGTTAGAACCAACCTTGAGCATAGTCTTGATAAAGTTAGAACCGTTAACACCGAATACCCAAGCGATACGCACGATAAAGTATTTGTCCAAAGTATCGGCAACAGCCTTTTCGCCGCCAACGTTCAGTTTTAATCACTTAAAAGCCGTACATGCAGCAATAATAGTAGAAATTATGCTGCTAATATTACTTACACTATTGGAGCCTAAAATATTCTGCAATTTATTCCAAATTTTCTTCAATTTTCCATAGGATTCTTTTTTTTCAGTGCTCTCTTGTAATTCATCCAATGTTTTATAAAAATCGGGATTATAATCCTCTGCTTTCATATACAACAATTTTAAATCATTGATTTTCTCAATTGTTTTTAGCAAAGCAGAATAATCCACTTCATTTTTACTTTCAATAATTGAATTATGATCTCCTTGTTGCAAATTAGTAACAGAAACTGCTGAATTAAAATTATTTTGATAAATGTTCGTCTGTTCTTTTTTAGCTGAATAATTTAATTCTTTTAAATATTCAGTACCTGCCGGCGTAAGATATCCTAACCAAAAGTCACCACCAAAAAAGAAATCACACCTTACTAAATATCCCTGTTTTTGCAACTTATTAGTTATATCAAAAGCGTATTTTCCCCACTTTTGTTGTAATTCTCGAGCAAGTTGAGAACTGGTACTGGGATTTATATTATTTTTCGCTTTAGTCAATACATCTTTTTCTATTGTTCTAATGTCCAATTTAATCTCCTTAAGCTAAAATATATTCCATCTCCATCACCAATCATACTCATCCTCAATTTTCAGCAAATCATCCAAATATTCTTTCAAATCTTTACTATAATCTCTCGATTTTAAAATTTCATCATCCTTAGCTACAGTCGGATCAAGCCAATCTGCCTTCTGCAAAGCCCAATCTTTATATTTTCCATCTGAAATTACGGCAGCATATTTCCTAATCCGCATTGCAGTTTGATAATCACGTGCCTCTGTTACTAATCTTTTAACACGGGTCTTTTCATCATTAACACGCTTAGCTCTTTGATTTCTCCGCTCTTTCTCCTCTTTTCTCTTTCGTTCTTCGTATTCCCGCTCTAAGCGTTCATTTCTTACACTTATGTATTCCTTATAAAAATTTATAATTATTTCAGGGATCTTATCTTCTAATTGTCCTTTATTCGTATCTTTGACATATGCGTGATATTGATAATCCTTAAATTCTATCTTTAGCTTTCCATTATATGGATGATCGTACTTTCTTATTCTAGGCTTTATCGCAAAATCAGGTCTTATCTTCAAATCTATTTCATATTCGTCTAGGTCTTTCTGTTCTTCTTTAGTTATTTCATGCTTTACTCGATCTTTTAATTCTAAAACATCAAAAGGAACCTCATCTTTACCACCAATAATTACTGTAAAATCATCTTTAACTTCTTCACCTAATTGATCAAGAACTAAATAAATTTCATCTAATATTCGATATAATCTAGGCTTTTCTTTTGACGAAATATTTTCCATGAATTTTGGCTTTTGCTCATATGAATACCCCTCATACCATTCATACGTATGAATATCACCAGGATTACTTTCTTCCCATTCTTCAACACTCTTTTTAAAGTTCTTTACTTTATTACTCAAAGGCTTTTTAGACGAATATTTAAAATTAGCCAATACTTGCTCTATTTGCTTAATTTTTTGTGAATCATTTAAATCCTTTAACTCACTTGCTATATCAGTGTCTTTGTCATCTTCTGTTTCAAAATAAATACTATCGTTCTTAGCAGTGGGCAAAGGTTTAACTAATCCTGTAACATCTCTATTCATTTTTAAATACATTCGATATTTAGAACCAGGAATAGGTATATTATTCTGATGACAAAAAGCACTAAATTTAGCGTAATTTATATGGTATTTTTCAGATAAATCTTTCAAAGTATTTGTCAAAAGTTCATTATATAGTTTCGTTCTAGAAAATTTCTTCATCTTTGTTATATTCCTTTTTCATTTAAACCAACACAATATACAACCATATTATATCCATTTTAGATATAAAAAAACTCCAGCCCACCAAAGTCTGGAGTTAGTCTTAACAAAAAGGTTATTCAAAATATTATACACCACTTCACGCAATGCAACGCAACTAATTATTCCTTTTCAAGTTGCTTACCTAAATCGATAATATACTTCTTCAAGGCATCGCGAGTTTCAAGGTGTCTTAATCCATATTGGATTGAGGTTTCAAGGTAACCTTCCTTGTTACCTACATCGAAGCGTTGACCTCTAAATACATGAGCAAATACTCGTTGAGTCTGGTTCAAAGTATCGATGGCATCAGTTAATTGAATTTCACCACCGCGACCTGGCTTTTGATTCTCAAGAATTTCAAAAATTTCCGGTGTAAGCAAATAACGTCCAATAATTGCAAAGTCACTTGGTGCCTTATCAACAGCAGGTTTTTCAACAAATTTCTTTACGTTGTAAAGATCTTTATCCACCTTACCCTTGCCTTCAGGATCAATCACACCGTACTTGGAAACTTCCTTATGTGGCACTTGCATAACAGCAATTGTGGATGCATGAGTTTTATCATAATCGTTCATCAATTGCTTAGTTAATGTAACTTTATCTTTCATTAAGTCATCACCAAGCATAACAACGAATGGTTCTCCTCCCACAAAGCTACGTGCACGATAAATTGCGTCACCCAAGCCAGCTGGATGCGGTTGACGAGTGTAATACAAGTTAACTCCTAAATTAGTAATATCTTGAGTTAACTTCAATAATTTAACTTTACCGGTCTCTTCCAAATCTTGTTCAAGTTCAGGATTAGAATCAAAATAGTTCTCAATTGCACGTTTATTCTTTCCAGTAACAATCAAAATGTCTTCAATTCCGGCAGACTTAGCTTCTTCAACTATAAATTGAATTGTTGGCCTATCACCGATAGGCAACATTTCCTTAGGCATAGCTTTAGTAGCTGGTAGAAATCTAGTGCCTAATCCTGCAGCCGGAATGATGGCTTTTCTTACTTTCATAATTAACTTCCATTAGTAAAATTACTACACTAATAATAACAAAAATATAATGAATTTATCGTTTTATGCATATATGCACGTATTATTAATGTGATGAAAAAATTCCACTTCATTCAAAACAGAATAAGTGGAATTTTTAATTATTATTAAGCTTTATCAAACCAGCTGTGCTCAGTTGGTTCACCTTTTAAATGAGCACCACGAATATTCTTAGCAATCATAGACTTACGCTTACTCTTCTTATCATAAACCCAATCGCCTTGTGCAGTAGCAATATTCTCTACTTCAGTGGTATTATCAGGATTAATTTTTACTAAGAATGCTGGTGCCATGGTTGAACGCTTATTAGGACCAGACGCAAAACCACGATTAGTCATGTAAGAAGTAATCAAAACTTCATTCTTGCTTCCATTTACGGGAACCGCATAGTATGAATAAGTTGAAGTTCTCCAATTAAACGGAACACTGGCAACCAATACTCCAGCATCATCATTAAGCGGCTTATAACCATAAGTCAAATGATCAGAAACCCAACCAAGCATGGCAACGTTATCGCCAACTTCATTATCAGCTCTTTGCCATAGATCATCACCAGTACCGCGGTTTAAACGAGTAGTAGCAAATAGGTAGTATTTGCCATTCATTGGAATGATGTTTGGTCTTTCAATTTCATCAGAAACCATCAAACTGTTAACTAATGGTGGTAATACTGCAACAACTTTCGGATTATTTTCATTCTTGGTTAAACGAATAATACCTATTGCTGCGTTGGCCCAAGTTGCACGACTAGTCATATCTTGGTTAGCTGTAACCTTTAAGAAGTTTTCCATTGCTTCTTTAGGAGTACCGCCATAATTTTGCCACTTATAAACTTGCTCTTCACCTTGATAGTTATCCTTACCAGTTGAAGCTTCAAAAACTAAATAACGAGTTCCCTTAACGGAAATTACATGTGCATCACGCATAGCAATGTTATCTGCACCTTTATTCGTAGATTTCCATTGATTATAAGTTTGATATTGTTTGCCATCACCTGTAAATAATACATGACGGTGACTTCTTTTAGCGATCTTTATTGTATTTTTCTTTTTGTTAACTTTAAGTTTTAAGTTAACAGTAGCAATCTTTTGATGGTTAGTATTCTCACTAGTATCTACATCTGCATAAAATAATTGAATACTGCCATCTTTATTCACTGTAGCCGAACCAGACCACTCTTGGCTAGTTTCTTTAGCATTAAAGCCAAAAACAGGTCCTGCACATTTCCAATGATTAAAGTTATTATCATTATACTTATTATAAAGTAAGTAAATATGTGCATCATTTTGATTAGGAATACCCATCATTGCAATCATTAATTGGTATCCTTTGTAATTAACTACTCGTCCAGTCTTAGCATCTTGTACTGGCCATGAATCCCAAATCTCTAATTCTGATTCTGCTACTTGACCAGTTTGCGCATCACGAGTAACAGTTGCCGGCATATTTTTAATCTTTTTAGCGTTAAAGTACGGTACTCTATAACGCTTATCTTGATCAATCATCTTTTTGGCAACGCCAGCATATTGTGAATAGCTCCAGTGTGTACTGGTATCGACAGTATCATTCTTAAAGTTAATCTTTCTGATTGCAGTTAATTGATCTAAATTTAATGTGCTTGGATCAATATCTGCCAATTTTAGAGTTTGTAATGCTTGATCAGTTAATTGATAATTATTCGTGTTACTATTTGTTACAGTATTAGAATTTGAATTATAAACTGTATTATCAATTGATTGATCAACATTATTTTGTTGAACGTTTTGACTGTTCTGTGTATCTTGATCTTGGTCAGTTACATTAACCTCATTGGTAATATCCATATTACTGTTTTGGTTATTTGTTTGACCATTTTGATTAGTATCATTAGTAACGTTTGTATTATTGGTCTGGTTTTCCGTTTGATCAGAATTACTATTGTTAGAATCTGATTTTTTATTATCTTGAGTTACGACCTCATTATTCTCAGTAGTTTGGGCCTGTTTAACATCAGTAGCTTGATTATTAGTTGTAATAGCTTCTTCTTGATTTGAAGTAGGCTGTTCAGTTACATCAGCATATACTGTCTTTTCGTTAGTCATAGTGAATAAACTAAGTAGAACTGCTGCAGATGCAAATGTAACTAAGGTCTTCTTATTATTCATATTTGTCTAATATTCCTCCGTTATCTCATCGCCAAATAATTATAATATACATTGTTTTTTTGTAAGCGTCAAATAACCGGGTATCTGTTTTAGCCTTCATTTTTCAGGTATTCTAATCTCATCAAATTAATGGAGGTTACGAATATGATCGAAAAACAACAACCCATTGTGGCACTTGGACATTCAACTAAGCCTAAAAAGGCTCGTCCACCACGTAATAATTTATTGCTTAATCTAAAAAAGGATGACTTAGAACTGAACTTCTACAGTAGTTTAGATACTGAAATTATGAATAAGCTGCTTGAGAAAGTCTTATCATGATTAGGCTCAGTGATTTGGGTCAAGTCTATATCGTTTGCGGCAAGACGGATCTGCGTAAAGGCATTGATGGACTAGCAACTTTAGTCAAAGAACAGTTTGAACTTGATCCTTTTAGCGGCAAAGTCTTCCTCTTTTGCGGCGGAAGCAAGGACCGCTTCAAAGCCCTTTATTGGGACGGACAAGGTTTTTGGCTGTTATACAAAAGATTTGAAAATGGAAAATTGAACTGGCCCAGGAATCAAAATGAAGTTCAAGCTTTATCTTCTGAGCAGGTCGACTGGCTAATGAAGGGCTTCGCAATCAATCCAAAAATAAAGAACACGAAAGCGTGCGAATTCTACTAACACTTGACATCGCACGCTTTTTTGATATTCTTTTAACTAATAAATTTAGGAGGAAGTTTAACTCATGTCACAAGAAAATTTGGAAAAGATTATTGCACAACAAGCAACTACTATTCAAAACTTAACTGATGAAATCAAGCTCCTCCGTGAACAAGTGGCTTACTTAACGCAAAAACGTTATGGCAAATCTTCAGAACAAATGCCTTTAAATGGACAAACAAGTCTCTTTGATGAACCTGATGCTCAAGATGACGGAGAACGTCCCCGACGCCGCCGTTCAGACTATTACTTATAAAAGACAAGCTCACAAACGAAAGCGTGCTGACTTACTAGCTGCCCTTCCAGCTGAAGAGGTTCACCATGAATTAGGCGACAAGCATTGTCCTGATTGTCATCATGAACTGATTGAGATAGGCAAGCAGTCAGTTCGCCAAGAATTATTGTTTATCCCAGCTCAACTTAAAAGGCTAGACCATATCCAACATGCTTACAAATGTAAATATTGCAGTCAAAGAAATTATAGCGACAAGATCATTAAAGCTGCAGTACCTAAAGCTCCCCTAAACCATGGTCTAGGTTCAGCTTCACTCATCGCTCATTCACTCTATCAAAAATATGAAATGAAGGTGCCGGACTATCGCCAAGAAAGCGACTGGAAGAAGATGGGACTAAAAGTTTCAAGACAGATGTTAAATTATTGGGATTTGAAAAGCAGTCAATACTACTTTAAACCAGTGTATGATCTGCTTAAGCAAAAGCTGTTAATGCGGCCAATTTTACATGCCGATGAAACTTATTACACAGTCTTAGAAAGTAAAACAATCAAGACTTACTATTGGGTCTTCCTTTCAGGCAAACATGATCAATACGGGATTACACTCTATCATCATGATCCTTCCCGGAGTGGCAAGGTTGCCTTAAACTTTTTAGGAAACTATCCCGGTTATTTGCACTGTGATATGTGGCAGGCTTATGAGCAATTGCCGAAAGCAACTTTAGTTGGCTGCTGGGCTCATGTTAGAAGAAAGTTTCACGAAGCCGTACCACAACAGGCTTCTGAAAAGTCCCTTGCCCAAAAAGGACTCAACTACTGCAATCGCATGTTTTACTTAGAACAAACCTGGGAGAATTTAAGCAAACAAGAGCGTTACCAGCTAAGACAAGAAAAACTTAA
>NZ_AZEL01000079.1 GCF_001434975.1 Lactobacillus gallinarum DSM 10532 = JCM 2011 | reverse complement strand
AATTAAAAAATCAATTTGCGAGAAAGAACTATTTACACAAAAGATTTGACAGTCTCGTAGCTTTATTAACTGTTAATTTGCCGACCTTAACGCCATAGATTGTAACATTAGGATTGAAGTGAGTAGAAGCAAAGGCACGCTCACGTTGTTCGCTTTCTACCTTCTTATTGTAAAAAATCACACCACCAATAATTGCAATTATGACAATTACGCCGATAATTATTAAATAGAGATTATTTCGATTATTATGTTTTCTAAGTTCCGTTCTAGATTGCATTTTATCAAATACCTATCTCATTAGATTTTCGAATAAGCGTTTGCTTTGAAACAGTATAGCAACTATTTTTATCCTAGTAAAGTTACTATATAATACTTTCAGAATAATATTTTCATAATAACATACGTTATTAATTTTAACATACTTTGAGGGAAAATATGAATAATGATCCACTTGTTTTTCAAATGAATATTGCAAAAGATAAGCCGCAGTCTTACCGTAAGGACAAAAAGAAGAGGGTTTGTCCATTTTGTGATGTAGCTAATTTAACTGATATTTATCAAAAAGAAGATGACATGATTTGGCTGAAAAATAAATATCCTACTCTGCGTGATACTAATCAGACCGTATTAATTGAATCAAGCGATCACCATGGTGATATTAGTATTTATACTAAAGAGCATAATCGTAAATTGATGCGGTTTAGCCTTGCATGTTTTGAAAAAATGGCGGCTAATAAAGATTATCAGACCGTTGTTTGGTATAAAAACTATGGTCCGCATTCAGGCGGTTCTTTGATTCACCCACACATGCAGATTGTGGGCCTTGAGCATGAAGATGGCTATAAATATATTCACCCTAATAATTTTGAAGGTGAAACGCTTTTTGATGAAAATGGGGTAGAAGTCAATATTGCCGAACACCCCGTACAAGGATATACAGAATTAAATATTAATCTTTTAACTAAGGATAGTATTGACCTATGGGCAGATTGGATTCAGAGCGGTGCTAAATACTTGCTTAATATCATGTACAATGGCAGATGTGATTCATACAATTTGTTCTTCTATCCACGCGAAGATGGTGGTGTTTGTGCTAAATATATTACCCGTTTTGAGGCTCCTCCGTATTTTGTGGGCTATAAATTATCTCAAGTAAATGATGAGATCACTTTAGACAAAGAAGCTCATCGCTTTAGAAAATTCTATGATAATGGATCGAAGATTAACTAAAAAAACTTCTCATTGCGAGAAGGTTTTTTGTTAGAATTCAGTGTGAATGATGTCGTCTTCTGGACGATGTGCTTGGATACGCAAAACTTGCCAAGCTAAATCACTTTCTGGTTCAGTAAGATTGATGATCAATTTACTGTCTTTAAAAGTAAAATCAAGATCAGTTCTGTGATCGATCCATTCAACGCGGTTAGGTTCTTGAGTTAAACCGGTAACCTCAATTTTTTCAGGGAGTGGTCGTTTTACAAAAACATATTTTTGGTAATCTGCGTGCCGATTCTCTAAAATAAAACCATTGTTGCTTTCAAGAGTGCTACTTTTGCCTTCATTTAAAGCATGACCAAATAAGTGCATCCAAGAATTAATGGTATCAAGCAACTTTTGAGTAGTATCGTCAAATTTACCGTCGGTTACAGGGATGTTAATGATAGTATTTTTGCCATTTTGACGATTAGTAACAATAGTGTCAATTACATCATCACTGTTTAAATCGACACCGTCTGCTTCGTCAGCTAGAAAAATAGTGTATTTGCTGCAAGCTTCTTTAAAATCGTCTTTTTGAGCATTGGTTATCACGGCACGTGCACCAATGTTTCTAGCAGTTTTGACTAAAAAGTCCGCATCCGCATTTCCGTTTATTTTAAAATTTAAGACAATTGCAAAATCAGGATTCATCATTTTTCCTCCTTATTAATTACTAGTTAAGTTTAACCTAAAGAAGTGAAATCTAAAAATGAAAATTATTATTGCACCCGCAAAAATTATGAAAATTGATCGTGATTCTTTTCTAGTTGAGTCTAAACCTGAATTTTTGGATAAGACTAAAGTACTGGAGAAATTTTTAAAATCGCGTTCTGAAGACCAATTAACTGAGTTATGGCATGCTAGTAAAAAGGTGACAGAGCAGAGTATCGAGCAGCTAAAGAATATGAATTTGGATGAACGATTAACGCCTGCTATTTTGGCTTTTTCAGGCATTCAATACCAATATATGGCGCCGGATTTGTTTACTCAGCCAGCGCTTGATTATATTCAAAAAAATTTGCGTATTTTATCTGGCTTTTACGGGATGCTTAGACCTTTTGATGGTGTTTGCCCATATCGTTTAGAACTTAATACCAAGATGAAAGGTTTTATTGATTATAGCTTGTACCATTTCTGGGGTGATGCTATTGCTGAAAGTCTGTTTAAAGATGATGACACAGTCATTAATCTAGCTTCCAAGCAATATATGCGGTTGGTTAAGCCGTATTTAAACGAAAATCGAAAAATGATTACCATTGATTTTCAAGAATTAAAAAATGATCAATGGAAAACTGTAGGTGTTCATGCCAAGATGGCACGCGGTGAAATGGTGCGCTTCATTGCCGAAAACCAAATAAAAAATCCCACAGAGTTGCGAGATTTTCATGATTTTGAATTCCAATTTGTGCCCGAAGTTAGTTCATCAGATCATTATGTCTTTAGAACTAACTTTGATTTTAAACGTCGTTAAAACGCAGGCTTTAAAAATTGCGCAGTTAAATCAGCTGCCATGTCTTTGTATTCACCGCTAAATCTATGATCAGCATCAGGGATCATATGTAATTCGCTGTTTTCATAAACTTCATCGTATTTTTTAGCATATTTTGGATCAACGACTTGGTCATTAGTACCGGCAATTACGGAAACTGGTCTAGTGAAACGTTGAGATACTTCATAAATTGGTAAAACTTGTGCAGTTCTTAAGTAAAAGCCGCCAAGCTTCATCCCTAATTTATTGCCTACTAATGGCACAACTTCAGGAATATGATTTGGATCATAAGTTGCACCTTGAGTGTTACCCTTTAATGCGTCGTCTTTTAATTGAGCTGCAGGAGCTAAGAGGACTACTTTTTTTACAACATCAGGATAAAGACCTGCAAGCATTGATGCCACTACGCCACCTTGAGAATGTCCCACTAAGAAGATGTCTCGAACGTGTGGATCGGTGCGGACATAGTCCAAGATCGCCTTACCGTCGGCGATTTCGTTGCAGACAGTCATATCTTCAAATTTACCATCGCTTTCGCCGTGACCATTAAAATCAAAACGAACGCTAGCGACATTTTCATCGCGTAAATCATCGGCAATTTGTCTTAATAAATCTGTATTTCTATTAGCAGTGAAACCATGCATTAAAATAGCCATGTCATAGATTTCACCAAATGGTTCTTCACGGTCACCTACGAGAGTTAAACCGTCTCTTTCAATCGTAATGCGGGACATAAACATTCTTCTTTCTAAATTGGTCTACTATTATTGTAAACTTTTTTATAGGAAAATTAGTAGAAAAGAAATTAAGAAATTGGAAAGATTGCGTAATTACGCGTAAAATTAATTCATTGATTAAGTCATGCGAGGTATTAATGATGGAAATAGTTTTTATTCGTCATGGTCAAACAGATGTTAATAAGGATAATCGTCTTCAAGGCGCGCATGTTGATGCGGAATTAAATGATTATGGCCGCGCTTATGCTAAAAAAGCAGCAGCTAACTTCGATGAAGATGAGTTTGACGTAGTATATTCTAGTCCAATGAAGCGAGCAGTCGAGACCGCTAAAATTTTTACTAAAGATAAGAAAAAGATCAATCTTGATGATCGTTTGCTTGAATTTGACTTTGGTGACTGGGATGGCAAGAAGATGGATGATATCGTTAAGGAATATCCTGATATTGTTGATCCTTGGGGAAAGGTTAATCGCAACTATATAAGATATGCCAAGAATGGTGAAAGCTACGAAGCTTTTGACAAGCGTTGCGGTGACTTTTTAGATGAAATGTACCAAAAGTATCCTGATAAAAAGGTGCTAGTAGTAGCTCATGGTCGTTTGATTCGAATGATGGCGGCGCACTATTTAACTAATGGCGATATGGATAAAATTGATACGATGGATAATTGTGCCCTAGCAAAATTTAGCGTTAAGAAAAATATTGCACGAATGATCTTCTACAATCGGCTACTTGCTTAGTAAAAAAGCAAGCAGCTTTTTTTATGTATATTCATTGACAATGCGTCACAAAAGAATAGTATAATAGTTGATTGGTGACAAAACGTCAGTGTGTTGAAAGAGAGGATAAAAATGGTTAAAGCAACATTTAAAAATTTACCTTCCGCTAAACGCGAACGAATCGAAAAGGCTTTGTTAGAAGAGTTTAGTACATATCCTTTAGCAGATGCTAAAGTTTCTCATATTGTCAAAAAGGCAGACATTGCACGTGGTGCATTCTATAAGTATTTCGATGATTTAACAGATGCTTATGTTTATATGTATCATATTGCGATCGATACTATTCACGCTAATATGAGTCCTAATGAAAAATTTGATCCTGATCATTTTTATGATCGAGTTACTAAATTTATTGATAAGACTCAAAACAGTAAATATGAACCAATGATGAAGTTGCACATGTCGCAAAATGAATATTTAATTCCGGATAACTTCAAGATTTATTCAAGACAATTATTAAATATGAGTCCACAATTATGGAGTGCAATGGTTTTAAGTCATGAAGTAATCAATCTTTGCTTGTCAGACCCAGAAAATCAAGAGAAGAACCTTGCTCGCTACAAGAAGAGTTTATACATGATTGCAAAGGGGATGAAATAATTGTTTTTAGCACTAAAAGAAATTAAACATGAAAAGTTGCGCTATGGCTTAATCATTTTAATGATCTTTTTAATCAGTTATCTGATTTTTATGTTGTCTTCATTAGCCGTGGGATTAGCAAGTGAAAATACACAGGCAATCGATAGTTGGAGTGCTAAGAAAATTGTTTTAAATAAAAATTCCAATATTAGTTTGAGTCAATCTATTTTGACTAAAAAAGATTTAAAAGACGATGATATTGGTAAAAATGAAGCATATATTGGTCAAGTAGCGGTAGTAGTTAAATCTAAAAATCGGCCATCTGTTTCTGCGCAATTTTTAGGGATTAAGAAAGACCAATTTATTTACAAAGACCAGGTCTTAGTAGCTGGTAAACGAGGAAAAGGCAAAACAGAAATTACCGTAGATTCAAGCTTAAGGGATAAAGGCTATCGTTTAGGCGATAAGATTAGTTTGAATGGTTCAGCTAGAAAGTATAAGATTGTGGGCTTCGTTAATAATGCCAAGATCAACATTGCCCCAATTATCTATGGCTCTTTTGCTACATGGAGAAAACTGCGGATGGTTGCACCAAATGTAGCTGCTGCAGCGATTGTTTCCAAAAATGCTAATTATAAATACAACTATAAAGATGCAAAAACATATCCGATTGCCACATTTATTAATAAATTGCCAGGTTATACTGCACAAAATATGACCTTTGGGTTAATGATTGGATTCTTATTTGTCATTTCTCTAATTATCATTGCAGTTTTCCTATACATTTTGACGATGCAAAAAATGCATAATTTGGCTGTAATGAGAGCACAGGGAATTCCAAGCAAGACACTAGTTGGTGCAACAGTTAGTCAATCAATTATTTTGGTCGTTGTGGGAGTGATTATCGCCTTAATATTGATGTGGGTCACAGCCGCTGTTTTACCCGCTGCGGTGCCTATGAGCTTTACCACAACTATTATGATTGCTGGTACGCTAGGGATGCTTGTAATGGGTATTATTGGTAGTTTGATTCCTATTAGATCAATTTTAAAGGTTGATCCTGCAAAGGCAATTGGTGAATAAAATGGCAGTAATTGAGTTAAAAGATGTAGAAAAGATTTATGGTAAAGGCGATGCGCAAGTTGAAGCTTTAAAAGATATTAATTTTGAAGCTGATAAGAGCGAATTGGTTCTGATTATGGGACCTTCCGGTGCCGGTAAGAGTACGTTTTTAACTATTGCCGGTTCACTGCAGAAGCCAACTTCAGGCCAAGTTATCATTAACCGAGAAGATATTAGCAAGTTCTCTGATAAAAAAAGAAATAGTTTGCGTTTAAATGAAATAGGTTTTATTTTACAAGCCTATAATTTGGTTCCGTATTTAACTGTTCATGATCAATTTGTTTTGGTCGATAAAGTTAAAAAGGAAGATAATTTGTCTAAAGAAGATTTGGATAAATTGCTTGAGGATTTGGGTATTACTAAATTAGTTAAAAAATATCCTAATGAATTGTCAGGTGGTCAGCAGCAGCGTGTGGCAATTGCGCGGGCGCTTTATGCTAACCCAGCGATTCTGCTAGCAGATGAACCAACGGCATCTTTAGATACGCAAAATGTAGAAGAAGTTGGTAAGTTATTTAAGAAGCTGGCTAAAGAACGTGAAAAAGCAATTTTAATTGTGACGCACGACCCTCGTCTTGAAAAATATGCGGATCATATTTATGAAATGATGGATGGTAAGATGAGTCAAAAGAAGTAAAAAATACCTAGTTCAAAATTTTGAACTAGGTATTTTTGTTATGAACTATAAGTTAGGATCCATCTTGAAGCGAAGAGGTGAATCGCCAGTTTGCTTGGTGATTAATTTAGCAGACAATTCTTTGAAAATATCCGTAGCAGTTTTAGCCATCTTTTCGTTAGCTTCATTAACAAGGTCAATTCTCTTAGCTGGATCACTTTCTTTAGCTAATTTTTGATCATATTCGTAACGCAGACGGGTAGTCTTTTCTCTAGCTTCGTCTTGGGCATTGCTTAAGTCTGTTCCATATTTATTCCAATCGCGGTCAGCTAAGGTGCTTGCCAGTTTAAATACCCAGTAAGCAGAGTTAGTGCTGTAAGTTTCCTTGCCATATTTATACATAGTAGGGACCTTAGTTCCTTGTGGGTAAAATGGAACATAAACGCTTTGTGCAGCTATACCCATTGCTAACCAATGAATCATGTTTTCACCGTTTAATTCTAATAAGTGAGACTCTTGGGTAGTAGCAACAGAAATAGGTCTAAATGTCGCATTATTCTTGTTCTTAGGATTAGTTAAATCATAAGGCGTATTTTGGTAATGATTGCTCAATACGGCTTGTGCGTCTTGAATAGAAATTGGCTTGTCCGGTTTTCTAATAAATGGCAAGTCAAAATCTTGTGGTTCTTGCTCGACAGATGGGGTTAATAATTTTTGCCCAATCCAGACACGAGGTGTGTTGTAATGCAAGTCGCTATCGTCATGTGTGCCAAAGATTTCACGCCAGTTAAAGACGGCATCTTTAGGCCATAATTGATTTTGGTAAACAAAGTCTTTTAGATCTTTTGAATACATAAAATCATTACCATCGAAGACGACAGCTTGGATTGCCAATTGGTTAGCAACTACTGCGTAAGAGTCGTCAGGAATTCTTTGAGCAACCCAGTGATGGCCTGAACCGATTTCCATATACCATGCTTCATCTGGGTCACTGAATAAAATACCGTCTGCTTCAGCAGCACCATGCTTTTCGACGATTTCACCTAAACGTTGTACGCCTTCGCGGGCTGTTTTAACGTATGGCAAAACAACGGTTACCATGGCTTCTTCTAAAATACCTTTTTCTGTATCAAAAGGATCAACTGCTAATACTCGTTCATTGGCATATGCACTTTCAGTAGCACTCATTGCTACATGATGTTCATTGATACCATCTTCTTCAAAGGCGCCGTACTTGTCTGTCCATTCTGGTGTTGAAGAATATGAAAAAATAGTTTCAGGTAAATCCATTTCAAATTTGTTATCTTTTGATTTGAAATGGTTATTTTTTACATTATCTTGATGCGGATTAAATGCAAGATGTTTGGGCCAAGCGGTTTTAGCATCTTCATTACGACCAATAATTACGCTTCCTGTGAGAGAAGCCTTCTTACCAATAAGAATAGAAGTACACGATGAACGTCCGATTACATTATTCATAAAAAATCACGCTTTCTAAATCGCATTTGTAACATAATTATAATGTAATTGTATTAATTTTTATATTATATTAAAAATATGTAAAAAAAGGAGGTCTTAACATGAGTGAAGGACCAGAAGATAAATCAATCGAGCTAACGACAGATTATGCAGATCATACTATTAATATGAAATTTTCAGATAATCTGACTGACGATCGTGAGCGGGGCTATATTCTTTCTGCAGCTTTCTTTTCATTTTGTGCTGCACAAGGATTAGATAAGCAAGCAGTTATTGAAATGGTGTCATCACATTATGATCAATTTACTGGAGACGACGGATCATCGCTATTCAAGCGATTATAAAAAATGGCAAAATTGTATTGCTTAGGCTTGCATTTGTTATTTATTAGATATATGATGTACATAAAAAATAACAAGCGTATTGAAAAGCACATACTTAACAAATGATTAAGGTGTATTAAAATGGCAAGAAAAAAAGAAATAAGCAAAGATAAGATTTTAGATACTGCTTATAAGATGGCTATTAAAGGTGGAATTGAAGGATTAACTGCTCGTAGTATTGCTAAGGCAGGACATTTTTCAACCCAACCTTTATATCTAGAATTCGATAATATGGGAGATCTTCGTAATCAAGTATTGAAGAGAATTTCTTCAGATTTAAGAACTCACACTTTACAACAAAAGTTTACTGGTGAGCCTTTAATCGACTTGGATTTATCATACATTGATTTTGCACAAAAGCATGTTAACTTGTTCCGTGCAATGTTTGTTGATGGTAAATTCGGTAGCAAGATTATTGCTGATACTTTGATGGATCTTGGAATTGAAAAGTTTAATGAACAATATCCTGATACTGGATATGATAAAGACAAGATTAATGACATTGTAATTGCTAACTGGATTTCAACTACCGGTATGGCTGCATTAGTTGTTAACGAAATTGCAAGTTTCAACCAAAATCAAATTATTAATGTTTTGAATGCTCAAATCCATGATGCAATGCTTAACGATCGTCTTAGCGAAACTCAGGAAAATCCTATGTTTGCTGCAGATGACGAAGCATCTCTGAAGGATAACTTAGCATAATATTTCATCAATCATCTGTGCTTTTTAATGAAAAAAGACGCTTCACAATTGTGGAGTGTCTTTTTTTGCTGTTAAAATTCAGCTATTTTTGTGGCCATTAAGTTATAATTATATATATTAAAGGAATTTTCGAAAGGTGGTTTTTATGAAGGTACTCGCTTTATCTGGTTCAAATGCAGATAACTCATTTAACGAAAAATTACTCAAAGTTATTATCAAAAATTTAGATTATAAATACGACTTCGACTTTGCAACTGTTAAGGGCTTACCAATGTTTAAAGAAGGTGTTGAAGCTCCTAAAGAAATTTTAGATTTAGGCGAAAAAGTAGGAGAAGCTGACATGATCTTAATCGGTTCTCCTGAGCAACAACACTCAGTTACAAGTGCTTTAAAGAGTGCACTTGAATGGCTTTCTAGTTCAGTTCATCCTTTCCATGACAAGCCAGTTGTGATTGTTTCAACTTCACCAATGCCTCAAGGTGGTGCTCGTTCTCAAACTCGTTTAAAGAGTATTTTGGCTGCTCCTGGTTTTAGTGCTCACGTATTTAACGGCGATGAATTTATGATGGGAATTGCACCACAACAATTTGACGAAGAGGGCAATTTAACCGAACCAGGTACGCTTAAGTTTTTGAATCACTTCTTTGATGAAGTAGATGATTGGTATGCACAACTTACTAAGTAGGGGGCTTATTTAAATGAAATTATTAGTAGTCGTTGGTACAAATGCTCCATTTTCATATAATCGTTTTTTAGCAAAATTTATTGCTAAGCGTTATGCAGATAAGGCTGATTTTGAAGTTAAAGAAATTGATCAAATTAAGCCTTTCTCTAGAACGGATGAACCTGATGAAGCTACCAAGAATTGGATTGAAGATATTAAGAATGCAGATGGCGTAATCTTGACAACACCTGAATATGATCATGCTATTCCTGCAGCTCTTAAGAGTGCACTTGAATGGCTTGGCTCACATGCTGGCCCTGACGTAATGAAGATGAAGCCAGCAGCAGTTGTTGGTACATCATACGGCATTCAAGGTTCAAGTCGTGCTCAAGAAGATGCACGAGAAATTTTGCTTTCACCTGATATGAGTGCCAACGTATTACCAGGCAATGAAATCTTAATTGGTGGCGCTGCAAGAAACTTCGATAAAACTACTGGTGATCTTTCAAATGAAGATTACATCAAGCAATTAGATGTAATGATGGACAATTTCATTAAGTTTGTAGAACAAGCAAATAAATAATTTTGCCAGTTATCTAACTCAATAGTAAAATTACCGGATAGAAAACTATCCGGTTTTTTCTCAAAAAATGTAATGGGGTGAATTAAATGATGAATCCAGTTGTTTTGTCACTAGAGCAAGTTCGTAATCCGCGTGATTTGGGCGGCTATATTGGTGATCATGGACGTAGAGTAAAAATGCATCGTTTACTGAGAACGGGGAAGATCAGTAATATAACGCTGCATGATCAGCAATTCTTGCTTGATTATGGTTTGACCAAAATCATTGATTTACGTTCGCCATTAGAGTGTCATAAGATGCCTGATAGTAAAATTCCGGGCGTAGAACACATTGATTTATCTATTTCGACTGATGATAATACGCAAGGAGGCAAAAAAGACCTTGCTAAGACATTTGAAATTTATCGTCATGACCAATATGCTGGCTTTAAAATGATGTGTGATCGCTATCGTTCACATGTATTAAAAGAACACGCTCAAAATAGTATTCATAAAATTTTAGAAGTTTTAGCCAATACTGAAGATGGTGCAGTGTTGTATCATTGCTCTGAAGGTAAAGATAGAACAGGTATTGTTACCGTAGTTGTTCTTTACCTATTGGGTGTTGATATGGAAACTATTAGGCAGGATTATTTATATTCAAATTATATGCTAAATGACTATCGTGCTTTACGGGATAAAAAGATGCAAGAAGAAGGAGAAAATTTATGCTTCCGTGCTAATATGCGTATTTTAGGTTCCGTATCCGATGCATTTTTAGATACTGCATTAATTGCAATTGAAAAAGACTTCGGTAGTATCGATAATTATCTTAAAGAAAAAATTGGCGTAACGTCGGAATTGCGTGATAGATTACGTGAATTGTATTTAGAAAACTAGGAATTAAAATGATTAAAGATTTAGCATTAGAACAAGTAGTAGGGCATCACCATGCTTTAGGTACATCGATTACTTTGCAAATATTTGGGACACAAGATCGAAGCCTGTTGAAAAAATCTTTTGATTTAATTGATCATTATGAAGATATTTTTACTGTTAATCGTGATCAATCTGAAGTAATGGATATTAACCATGCCTCAGGTGAGCATCCTGTCCAAGTTTCAAGTGCAGTCTACAGCCTAGTGAAGTTAGCCGTAGAAAAAAGCAGAGAGAATTTTGGCTTTAATGCCTTAATTGGACCAGTAGTAAAATTGTGGCACATTGGTTTTAAAGGTGCCCATGTTCCAAAAGATGAAGAAATCAAAGATAAGATGTTACTGACGAATCCTTTTAAGGTGGAATTAAATGATCAAGATCAAACTGTTTTTCTTCAAATGAAGGGGATGGAACTGGATCTTGGTGGTATTGCCAAGGGCTGGATCGCCGACCGCATTCGTGATTTATGGCTAGCATATGGTGTTGAAGCAGGGATTATTAATTTAGGTGGTAATATCCTTCTGGTAGGCGATTCACCTAAGCGAGACAATGGTAAATGGGTGATTGGGATTCAAGATCCTAAAGAGCCTCGCGGTGACAATATTACCTCTGTAATGGTAGGAGAATGTTCAGCTGTGACTAGTGGTACGTATGAGCGTTACTTAGTAGTTAATGGACATAAGTATCATCATTTAATCGATCCTAGAACTGGTTATCCTGTAAAAACGGATTTGGCAGGCGTAACTACTTTTACCAAAACATCCGTGGAAGCAGAAATTGAATGCAAGAGATTATTCTTTGCAGGTCATTCGCTAAAAGGCTGGCATGATGATCCTGACCGTGTTGGGGCAATTTTTGTTTATAATGATGAACATGTTGAATATGATAATTTTAATCAATAAAAAATAGGACTAAGCAAATTGTTTGTTTAGTCCTATTTTTTTAACCAACGGTCTTACCGATGTTGAAGATACTGTTGAAGACGCCGTTAGAAAGTCCAGGTGTACTGTAGATAATGAAGCGTAAGAAGCTAGAATCTATTGTTTGTTGCATGAACCATGGATTTTGCAATGCATTGAACATGGACAAGACAACGTAGACTACGAAGTAACTGGCTACTAGGGATGCCAAAGCTCCTAAGACATTGTCTAAAAGGCTGCCAAGATTAGTGGCATGTGGATTTTTAGCAGGAATCCAGCCCTTAAATATTTTCATGATCATCTTACCAACGAAGAAGATAATGAAGAATGCAGCAAAACGTGCAATCATTAATTCAACATTAGTTGTTGAATTGCTTCGAATCATTTCTCCTGTAACTTGGGTGTAAAGCCAATTGCCAAACGGATTTTGCATAAAAATTGCGACCATAAAGACAATAGCGGAACAAATTAAACCAATAATATATCTGGTAAAGCCGGTTTTATAGCCTGTATAGGCTTTATAAGCTAAGTAAGCCAAAACAATTAAAGTAACAACCATTTTTATTTCTCCTTTGCGGAATATTATACCCTATTTTGCATGCGACAAAACTTTGACGATTGCAATGAAATAGTTGATAATTGTAAGGACGATTTCTCTTTACTAATAAGTATAATTAGCGTTAAATTTAGAAGTGTGAAACAAGGTTTCACGGGTGAAAAATGAATCCTGAAAAATTTATTTTAGAATTATCAAAACATAATTTTGTATTAACTGATAAACAAAAAGAGCAATTTAAACTTTATTTTAAATTCTTAATTGAAGTCAATGAACATGTTAACTTGACTCGAATTACGGAAGAAAATGAAGTTTATCTCAAACATTTTTATGATAGTGTTACGCCACTCTTTGTTTTTGGCGATGTTTTTAAAGATGGTGCTACTCTTTGTGATGTCGGAGCTGGGGCCGGATTTCCTTCGATCCCATTAAAGATTTTAAAGCCATCTCTTAAAGTAACGATTGTTGATTCGCTGGCTAAAAGGCTGACTTTTTTGAAAGATTTGATTGCTAAATTAGATTTGGATAATGTGGAGTTAGTTCATGGCCGTGCTGAAGATGTTGGTCAAAATAAGCTTTATCGCGAAAAGTTTGATATTGTTACTGCACGGGCTGTAGCCAAGATGAGTGTTTTAAGCGAATATTGTCTACCATTGGTTAAAAAAGATGGTTATTTTGTAGCTCTTAAAGGACCAAAAGCTGAAGATGAACTGGATGAAGGACAAAAGGCACTTGCAGTTCTCGGAGGTAAATTAATTAAAGATGAAGAGTTAACTTTGCCAGGAACTACAGAAGAAAGAACTTTGGTTTTGGTTAAAAAAGTTAAAGAAACGCCAAAGAAATACCCTCGTCAAGCGGGGACGCCGCGGCGTAAACCAATATGTTAATAGGAGGATGAAAAATGTCATTATTTTCTTTTATGCATCATGATGAAGAAATCCCCAAGAATAAGCAAATTCAAGATCTTGAGTTAGATAAGATTGTTCCTAATCAATATCAACCACGACATCAATTTTCTGATGATTCAATTAAGGAATTGGCGGATACTCTTGATCAAGATGGATTGCTTCAACCGATTGTAGTACGTGAAGATGGTGATGATCACTATGAGATTATTGCAGGTGAACGTCGCTATCGTGCTGCTAAGAGTTTAGGCTGGGAGACTATTCCTGCCATTGTCAAAAACATGAATGATGATCAAGCAGCTTCTCTTGCTTTAATTGAAAATTTGCAACGTGAAGACTTGAATCCTATTGATGAAGCTAAAGCCTATACTAATTTGATGAAATTAAATGATTTAACTCAAACTGCTTTGGCTAAAGATATGGGTAAGTCTCAATCATATGTCGCAAACAAGTTGCGTTTACTTAAGTTAGATGATGACGTGCAAACTGCTTTGGTTGAAGGAAAAATTACTGCTCGTCATGGCCGTGCTCTTTTAAATCTTGATGATGCTGATCAAAAGCGAGTTTTAGCTGAGATTGAAGCTAAAGGCTTGAATGTAAAGCAAACTGAAGAAATTGCTAAAGATGTGGATGCTTATTTTAATCCTCAACCTAAGAAAAAGGAAAAAGCAGAACAAAAGCGTGTTGTTAACCGCATTCCAAAGGACCTTAAAGTTCAAATTAATACCATTAAGAAGGCTGTTAAGTTGGCTAAAGATTCAGGAATTAAAGTTAAAATTAAAGAAGATAAAAATCCAGATGATTACAAAATCACCATTGAATTAAAGAGAAAGTAGAAAGGATGGAAAATATGGTAAATGTAATTTCGGTTGCTAACCAAAAAGGTGGCGTGGGTAAGACCACTACTACTATCAATTTAGCAGCCTCAATTGCCGACCGTGGTTACCGTGTTTTAATTGTGGATATTGACCCACAAGGAAATGCCACCTCTGGTTTAGGAATTGAAAAATCAGAGATTGACCAGGACATTTACAATGTTTTGATTGACGAAATTCCAATCCAAGATACAATTCATCATACATCAATGGCTAAGTTAGACATGGTTCCAGCAACAATCAATTTATCAGGTGCTGAAACTGAATTAATTAGCATGATGGCACGTGAAACAAGATTGAAGTCAGCTTTAGATGCAATTAGTGATCAATATGATTTTATTTTTATTGATTGTCCTCCTTCATTAGGTCAACTTTCAATTAATGCTTTTACTGCGTCTGACTCAATTTTGATTCCAGTTCAAAGTGAATATTATGCTATGGAAGGTTTAAGTCAGCTTTTGAATACTATTCGTTTAGTACAAAAGCACTTTAACAAGGACTTAGGTGTTGAAGGCGTCCTTTTAACTATGTTAGATGCTAGAACCAATTTAGGTGCAGAAGTAGTTAAGGAAGTTCAATCATACTTTAGTAAAAAAGTTTATAAAACAATTATTCCAAGAATCACTAAATTGGCAGAAGCACCAAGTTATGGTCAGCCGATTACCGAATATGCTCCAAGATCTCGTGGTGCTAAGGTATATGATGATTTAGCAAAAGAGGTGTTAAAAGCTCATGGTAAGAGACTCCAGAAGTAAAGAAAATAGAAAAAAAGGCGGATTAGGTCGTGGTATCGAAGCTTTATTTGATGATGAACCACAAATTGAGGAAACTGAAGAAGTTCAAGAACTCAATTTAAGTGAGATTCGCTCTAATCCATATCAGCCTAGAAAGCGATTTGATGACAAGAGCCTGAAAGAATTATCTGATTCTATTAAGGAAAATGGCGTTTTTCAGCCTATTATCGTCCGCAAGTCTGTTAATGGTTATGAGATTATTGCAGGTGAACGGCGCTATCGTGCATCAAAATTAGCTAAGAAAAAGACCATTCCTGCAATCGTTCGCAAGTTTGACGAAAGTCAAATGATGGAAGTAGCCGTCTTAGAAAACTTGCAACGTGAAGATTTGACCCCACTTGAAGAAGCACAAGCTTATGAAATGCTACAAAAGAATCTGGGTTTAACTCAGGAAGAAGTTTCTAAGAGAATGGGCAAGTCTCGTCCATACATTGCCAATTATTTACGTTTATTGACTTTGCCAAGCAAAACTAAGCGTTTATTGCAACATGGCGAATTATCAATGGGTCAAGCTAGAACTCTTTTAGCTTTAAAAGACAAAGATAAAATTGATAGTTTAGCCAAAAAGGTGGCCCAAGAAGGGATACCTGTTCGTAAGGTTGAAGCCTTGGTCAATGAAATGAATGCCAAAAAGCCCCAAAAGAAGGCTATTAAAAAGTCAGCCTTTATTAGAGCAAGCGAAAACCAATTGTCTAATAAATTTGGCGCAAGCGTTAATATTTCAGAGACTAAAAAGGGTAAAGGTCACCTATCAATTGATTTCACTTCTGCCGAAGCGTTGAATAGAATTCTTGATTTGTTAGGTGTTGATTTAGATGACTAAAGAAATCACTTATAATTTAGCTGATACAGTTCAAATGAAAAAGTCTCACGCATGCCAAGTCAACGACTGGGAAATTTTGCGTATGGGTGCTGATATTAAGCTGAAGTGTATGGGATGCGGCCATATGGTTATGATGCCGCGTAGCGAATTTAATCGGAAGATGAAAAAGGTTTTAACTAAAGCTAATGATCCGGTTAATGCAAAAAAAGAGCAATATGTGCCAAAAGATCGTATCGCTCGCCCTAATTTTAGATAAAATAGACAAGTAAGATAAAATATTAAAATAGTTTTTTAGAAAAAGAGGACAACAAATGTCATTAACTGCTGGTATCGTTGGTTTGCCAAACGTTGGTAAGTCAACTTTGTTTAATGCGATTACTAAGGCTGGTGCAGAAATGGCTAACTACCCATTTGCCACCATTGAACCAAATGTCGGGATGGTTGAAGTTCCTGACAAGCGTTTAGCAAGAATCCAAGAATTAATTCCTGCTAAGAAGATTGTGCACACTACTTTTGAATTTACTGATATTGCTGGTTTGGTAAAGGGTGCTTCAAAGGGTGAAGGTCTTGGTAACAAATTCCTCGAAAACATTCGCCAAACTGATGCCGTTGTTCACGTAGTTCGTGCTTTTGATGATGACAACATTACTTCAGTTACAGGTAAGGTTGATCCAGAAGAAGACATTAATACTATTAATTTGGAACTTGCAATTGCTGACCTTGATGCTGTTAACCGTCGCATTAACAAGGTAAAGAAGGTTGCTCAACAAGGTGACAAGGAAGCTAAGGCAGAAATGGCTGTACTTAACAAATTGCAACCAGTTCTTGAAGAAGGTAATGCTGCTCGTTCAATCGACTTTAATGAAGATGAACAAAAGATTGTTAAGGGCTTATTCCTTTTGACTTCTAAGCCAGTTATTTATGTTGCTAACATTGCTGAAGATTCAATGGCTGATCCAGAAAGCGACAAGTACTACCAGATCGTTAAGAAGCACGCTGAAAGCGAAGGTGCTGAATGCTTGGGTATTTCTGCTGCAACTGAAGAAGAAATCGCTGGCATGGCTGACGATGAAAAGAAGGAATTCCTTGAAATGGAAGGCGTTGAAGAATCTGGTTTGGACCGTTTGATTCGTGCCGCTTACCACATCTTAGGTCTTAGAACCTTCTTTACTGCTGGTGGTCCTGAAACTCGTGCATGGACTTTCCACAAGGGTATGAAGGCTCCACAAGTTGCTGGTGTTATTCACTCAGACTTTGAACGTGGCTTCATTCGTGCAGAAGTTGTTTCCTTCGATGATTTAGACAAGCTTGAAACTATGCAAAAGGTTAAGGAAGCTGGTAAGTTGCGTCTTGAAGGTAAGGACTACGAAGTTCAAGATGGTGACATTATCGAATTTAGATTTAATGTCTAGGAGGAAGAATGGCTGAAGAGACAAAAAAAGAACAAACAGCTTCAAATATTGATAGCGAAAAACAAGCAAAGTTAAAGCGTCAAACCGAAGCTGACAATCAAGATGAAGAAATTAAACAAATGGATCCAAAGGAATTACGTAATAAGTTAAGTAATAAAAATCAAGATTACGTTTTTCGTTTGGAAAAAGAATTGCAATTGCAAGGTTCAATTTCCCGTGCCGAAGCAGTAGAGATGACTGATAAACTATTAGGTGAAATTATAGTGGCACAACGTCATGGACAACCAGCTAATGGTTTATACTTAGCTTCGCCAAAGATTAAGGCAGAGCAAATGCTTCATCCGGATAAGAAGCCCGTTGCAACTCCATTTTGGCAATTAGCTATTGATGGTGCATTAATGTATCTTGCAATTTTTGTTGGTTTGTTTGGAGTCGTTGCTTTATTTGAAACTAAACAACCTAAGAATTCACAAATGGGTATTTTAACCTTAGCCAGTGTTGGTATCGTAATGGGCATCGGTATGGTGAAATATAATGACTGGATAATGCCTAAAAATGGTAAGCGCCAATCATGGGCTAAAATCATTTTAGGGATGATAGGCGTTGTTGTCGTATTATTCGTCTGGATTTGGTTACTATCTCTTCCAGGCTTAAGACCTATTAACCCGGTATTGCCAGGTGAAGTAGATATTATTATTGCGGTAGTTGCATTTGGCGCTCGTTACTTATTCAGAAGATATTACAAGATCACTGGTTCACCGTTTGCACCAAATATGCAACGCAAATAATTTGCTTCTTTTTTAAAAAAAGTACATACTTAATTTAATAACGTCAAAAAAGATAAATAGGTAATAGCCTATTTATCTTTTTATTTATGAAGTGCATGGAAAGGTGGGTCTATATGGTCAAAACACTAAGCAAATCGATTAGACAATACAAAAAATTGTCATTGCTCTCACCATTATTCGTTATTGGTGAAGTAATTATCGAAATGCTGATTCCATATTTGGTCGGAATTTTGATTGATAATGGAATTATGAAGGGGAATATGCCCTATATCAGTAAAATGGGGTTGTTATTACTGATAATAACTATAGTTTCACTGATATTAGGTGCGAGTGCGAGTTATGTTTCCGCACATGCTGCAGCGGGTTTTGCATCTAATTTACGTAAAGATATGTTCTACCATATGCAGGACTATTCTTTTGAAAATATTGATCGTTTCTCAAGTGCCAGTTTGGTTACGCGTTTGACTACTGATGTTAATAACGTACAAATGGCATATCAGATGATTATCAGAATTGCGGTTAGAGCACCAATGATGTTCATCGTTTCAATTGTGATGTCTATCATAATTAGTCCAAGATTATCTTTGATTTTCTTAGTTATAGGCCCAATTTTTGCGATTCTATTAGGATTAATTATTAAAGCAGCATATCCATATTTCCCTAAAATTTTTAGAGGATATGACCGTATGAACCAAGTCGTTCGTGAAAATGTTCGGGGTATTCGCGAAGTAAAGACTTACGTTCAAGAAAAAGATCAGATTAAACAATTTGAGAAGTCATCAGGCTTTATCTATAAGTTATTCGCTACCGCACAAAAGATTATGTCTTTAAATGCGTTAGTTGTAGCGGCTGTTTTGAACATTTCAACTTTGGCTATCTGCTGGTTTGGTGCTAAAGAAGTTGTTGGTGGCAGTTTGCAAACTGGTCAACTTATCTCAATGTTTACTTATTCAAACTCCGTTTTGTTCAGTTTGAATATTTTAGCTATGATTACTACGCAATTAGTTGTTTCAGGTGCCAGTGGTCGTCGTATTGCTGCCGTCATTACTGAAAAGCCAACTATTGAAAATCCTAAAAAGCCACTTAAGCGTTTAACTAATGGTGAAATTATTTTTGATCATGTAAGTTTTAAATATGAACTAGCTGACAAGACTGATGCGTTACATGATATCAATTTGCATATCAAATCGGGTGAAACTCTAGGAATTATCGGTGAAACTGGTTCTTCTAAGTCAACTTTGGTTTCAATGATTCCGCGTTTATATGATGTAACGGCAGGTGCCGTTCGTGTAGCGGGTCATAACGTTAAGTCATATGACTTAAAGACGTTGCGTGATAACGTTGCGATGGTTTTGCAAAACAACGTTTTGTTCACTGGTACAGTAAAAGATAACCTCAAATGGGGCAACGAAAATGCAACCGATGAACAAGTTGTAGCTGCAGCTAAGATTGCGCATGCTGATGGCTTTATTCGTGAAATGCCGGATGGTTACGATACCATGATCGAACAAGGTGGTAATAACGTCTCTGGTGGTCAAAAGCAGAGAATTACTATTGCGAGAGCCTTGCTTAAGAATCCTAAGATTTTAATTTTGGATGATTCAACTTCAGCTGTTGATACCAGTACTGAACGTGAAATTAGAACTTCTTTGGCTAAAGACATGCCAGATACAACGAAGATCATCATTTCACAAAGAATTGTTTCAATTAAGGATGCTGACCGCATCATCGTGATGGATCACGGTAAAATTCAAGATATTGGAACGCATGAAGAATTGATGAAGACTAATGAGTTTTACAGTTCAATTGCTAAGTTCCAAGAAGAACAAGGAAAGTAGGTGAGTGTTATGGATCAAGCAGTAGATAATAAAAATCAAACTAAGGGCAATCGAATTAAGATTTTGATGCGTTTGCTTAAATTAGTAAACAGTACAAGTCCATGGATGCTCATCATTTCTATGATTACCATCGTTTTAGCAGCGGCAAGTAATGTTATCGGTTCATTATTTATTGAACGATTAATCAATGATTACATTATTCCGCTAACTAAGGAAAAGGTGCCAAATTATGGTCCACTTGCGACTGCTATTGCGGTAATGTTTGGTATTTATGCCATTGGATTTTTGTCTAACTATTTGTTCAACATGTTAATGGGTGTGTTAGCTCAAAAGGTACAATTCCGTGTTCGTAACGAAATGTTCACCCACATGGAAAGCTTGCCAATTTCATACTTTGATCAAAATGAATTTGGCGATATCATGAGTCGTTATACTAACGATATCGATACCTTGATGCAGATGATTTCACAGTCCATTCCACAATTTACTAACTCAGCTTTAAGTTTGATCTTCGTTGTGGTAGCGATGTTCTCACTTAGCTGGCAACTTACTGTATTTTCATTCATTATCTTTGCCATGTCATTTGGTATCGTGCGTTTCTTGACTTTAAGATCAAGTCACTACTTCCAAGTTCAACAGAAGAAGTTGGGACAAATCAATGGTTATAACGAAGAAATGCTTAATGGGTTAAAGGTTATTAAGGTCTTCAGTCATGAACCAGAATCTAAAACAGGTTTTGATAAGTATAACGAAGAATTGCGTCAAGCTTCAGGTAAGGCTAACACCTATGCCACTATCCTTTTCCCAATTATGGGTAACATGGGTAACTTGCTCTATGTTTTAATTGCCTTTGTTGGTGGTGCTGTGGCTATTAATGGCTGGGCTCCATTATCTCTTGGTGCTATTGGTTCATTCTTGCAATTATCAAAGCAGTTTAGTATGCCAATTGCCCAGATTTCACAACAGTTGAACTCAATTGTGATAGCTTTAGCCGGTGCCGAAAGAATCTTTAATTTGGAAGATCAAGCTTCTGAAACTGACAATGGTGATGTTACAATTTCACGAGGTGCTGAAGTCGGCAGTATGTGGAATTGGAATGTTCCTGAAAAAGATGGTTCTGTTAAGAAAGTACCGGTTCGCGGACACATCATTTTTGATCATGTTAATTTTAGCTATGTTCCAGAACACCAAATTTTGCATGATATTTCAATCAATGCCAAGCCAGGGATGAAAGTTGCCTTGGTTGGTGAAACTGGTGCTGGGAAGACTACCATTTCAAATATGTTGAACCGATTCTATGATATTGATTCAGGTAAAATTACGTATGATGGTATCCCGATTAAACAAATCAAGAAGGATGATTTGCGTAGATCACTTTCAATTGTTTTGCAGGAAACACACTTGTTTACTGGCACTATCATGGATAACATCCGCTTTGGTAATCCTGAAGCTAGTGATGATGTTGTTTACCAAGCAGCTAAATTGTCACATGCCGATGAATTTATTCACGATCTTGATCATGGCTATGATACTGTGATTGATGGAGACGGTGGAGATTTATCACAAGGGCAAATGCAGCTGCTCAGTATTGCGAGAGCGATGATTGCTGACGAACCTGTAATGATCTTGGATGAAGCAACCTCAAGTATTGATACTAAGACCGAAAAGATGGTTCAAGCAGGTATGGACAACTTGCTTGCTGGACGAACTAGTTTTGTTATCGCCCACCGTTTGTCAACTATAGTAAACTCTGATTTGATCTTGGTACTTGATCATGGTCATATCATTGAATCCGGTAACCACGAAGAGCTATTGAAGCAAAAGGGTTACTACTACGAGCTTTACACTGGTAAAAAAGAAATTGAATAGAAGTAAAATAGAGCACAAGTTGCTCTATTTTTTGTATTTTTCTAAAAAATAGCTTTACCTTTCAGCCTTTTATTGAAAAATAGTAAAATATAGACCATAGGGTCTGCTAAACTAGTAGATAAAGATACAGACTATAATCAATTAGCAAAATAAAGAGAGGGGGTTTTCTTTATGAAAATCTTAGTTGTTGATGATGACAAGGAAATCGTAGAATTATTAAGCATCTATCTGAAAAATGAAGGTTATGAACCAATTGCGGCATATAGCGGCAAAGAAGCAATTACTAAATTAACCACGACTCCAGATATCGCTTTGATGATACTGGATATAATGATGCCAAATATGTCAGGAATTGAAGTAATTAAGGAAGTCAGAAAAGATTCAGATATTCCAATTATTATTGTTTCAGCTAAGACTGGCGACATGGACAAGATTCAAGGGTTAATCACCGGTGCCGACGATTATGTATCTAAGCCATTCAATCCACTTGAAGTAATGGCTAGGGTTCGTTCACTTCTTCGTCGTAGTCAAAAACAAGTTAAAGATGATGAACCAGATGTTTTGGAGGTAGGTCCATTAGTTATTAACCGTGATTCACACGAAGTTAAAACTATTGATGGCAAAGCAATTCAATTAACTGCTCTTGAATTTGGTATTTTATATCTTTTAGCTAGTCATCCTAACCGGGTATTTTCAGCAGATGAAATCTTTGAACGCGTATGGCAACAAGAATCTATTGTTTCAGCTAAAACTGTTATGGTTCACGTTTCACACTTGCGTGATAAGATTCAAAAAGCTACCGGCGGTGAAGATGTCATTCAAACCGTTTGGGGCGTAGGATATAAAGTCGAGGCGTAGTTAATGAAAAAAGAACGCGTCAAGCTTACTGGCGCTGAAAAAAGTGAGTTGTTTGCAGAAGGAGTGGTAACCATCGTCCTTCTGCTTTTGTTAAATTTATCAATTATTATTCTGATTCACCTGGCTATTTTGCAAGATGAGAGCTTAGTTAATGGCATTTATTTTTTGAAAAAAACAATGACATTTGCTGGTGGGTATCATCTTTGGTCTTGGCAGAATACGTTTATTATTTTGATGGAGATAGGCGATATTGTCGTTTTATATTGGCGACTGATTAGACGCTATCATCAAATGCAGCTACGCCACGTAATTTCAGAATTGCATTATATTGCAAGTGGACACTTTGATCATCGAATCAACTTTCGAGTTCGTCCAGATTTGCAACATGTGGTTGATTCTATTAATTCTTTAGTTGATAGTACGGTTAATTCAATTAATGAGGAACGTGCAATTGAACAGTCAAAAGATGAATTGATTACCAACGTTTCGCATGATATCAGAACGCCGTTAACTTCAATTATTGGTTATTTGGGATTGTTGAAAAGTGGGGTTGCCTCACCAGAAGATCAGCAAAAATACGTTAACATTGCGTATACTAAGGCTGAGCAGATGAAGTCTCTTGCCAATGATTTATTTGAATATACTACCCTTAAATCTACTAAGTTGAATTTGAGCAATTTACATATTTATTCAATGTTAGAGCAAGTTGCTGCGGGATTTGAACTAGAAGCTGAGAAAAAGGGCATAGAAATTAAAATTGAAGCTCGGCCCAAAAATTTAATCATTAAGGCTGATGCAGAAAAATTAGTGCGAGTTTATAATAATTTGATTTCTAATGCCTTTAAATACGGTATTGGCGCTACGCAGATTAAATTAGTGGCTAATCTAGTAAATAAACGTGAAGTTGAATTACGTGTAGAAAATAATGGTGAACCTATTCCGAAGAAATCATTGAAAAAGATATTTGATCGTTTTTACCGCGTGGAGACATCGCGCAATACAAAAACTGGTGGTACAGGATTGGGACTTTCTATCACCAAGGGTGTGGTTGATTTGCATCACGGAACTATTAGATGCGAATCGGATAAGAATTGGACAAGTTTTATTATTCGTTTACCACTTAATCCTAAGAAGGCAAACAGCAAGGGCTAGCTGTGTTATAATTTTGACTGAAATGTTTTAATACAACGAGGAGAAAAAATGAGTATTTCTTTAAATACCTGTATTTTAATTTTAAAAGAGCATCATTTACTTAAGTCAAGTGCAGTACAAGATACTGTAGCAACCAAGATGGAATACGTGTCATATGATTCACGTGATATCCAAACTAACACTTTATTCTTCTGTAAAGGTGCAGGCTTTAGACCAACATATTTATCAATGGCTAAAGATAATGGAGCAATCTGCTACGTAGCTGAACAACCTTATCCAGAAGGTAAAGGGATGCATGCATTGATCGTACGTGACGTATCAAAGGCAATGGCATTACTTTCAGCAGCATTCTTCCGTTTTCCACAAGATGATTTGTATGTAGTAGCATTTACTGGAACTAAGGGTAAGACTACTTCTGCATACTTTTTAAAGGGAATGCTCGACCAAGCTAATGGCGGCAAGACTGCTTTGATTTCATCAGTTAATGACGTTGTTGGACCAAAGCCAGAAGATAGTTTTAAGTCTAGTTTGACTACCCCAGAAAGTTTGGACTTGTTCCGTGACATGCGTACTGCTGTTGATAACGGAATGACTCACTTGGTAATGGAAGTTTCAAGTCAAGCATACAAGAAGAATCGTGTCTTTGGTTTAACTTATGATTTAGGTTTCTTCTTGAATATTAGTCCAGACCATATTGGACCAAATGAACACCCTAATTTTGCAGATTACTTACACTGCAAGTTGCAATTATTGGTAAATTCACGCAAGTGTATTATCAATGCAGAAACTGCTCACTTCAATGAGGTTTACGCTGCAGCAACCACTACTACTAATCCTGATAGCATTTACTTATTTGCTAGAGAAGATTTTGAAAATCCGGATTTAAAGGTACCAATTGACTTCAGATTTGCTTCTCAAGAATTAGATATGAAGGAAACTCGCTTCAAGTTATTCTGCTCTAGTAATAAGGCACGTAAATTGCCAATCAACGGTGACTATACTTTGAAGATGCTTGGTGACTTTAATGAATCAAACGGTACTGCTGCGATTATCGGTGCTGGTCTTGCAGGCCTTAACCATGATCAATGTGCTAAGGGTATTCGTGATGTAACTATTCCAGGTCGTATGCAAACTGAAAGAACTAAGAGCCACGGAATGGTTGTAGTTGACTATGCACACAATAAAGCTTCGATGATGGCTTTAATGAACTTCATGCAAAGTGAATTTAATAATCCTAAGATTATTGTGGTCGTTGGTGCACCTGGTGATAAAGGGGTATCTCGTCGTCCAGGCTTTAGTGAAAGTTTAAGTGCATATGCAGATAAAGCATTTTTGACTACTGATGATCCAGGATTCGAAGACCCTAAGAGTATTGCCGAGGAAATAGATTCAGGTATCGATCACTCTAAATGCGACGTTACAATTGAATTAGACCGTAAGAAAGCTATTCATGACGCGATTGCTATGGCCGGTCCAGATGATGTAGTCTTAATCTGCGGCAAGGGTGCAGATGCATTTCAAAAGATTCGCGGCGTAAATACTCCATATCCATCAGATATCGTAGTTGCTCAAGAAGTGATCAATGAATTAGAAGGTCAAAAAGAGCATTTTAGAAAGTAGAAGATAAGATGAAACATTTCTTTAGTATTATTGGTGGGATGGGAACCATTGCCACTGAAAGTTATGTTCGTTTAATTAACCATCGAGTAAAAATTGCGCGAGACCAAGATTATTTAAACTATATTTTGGTTAATGATGCTCAAGTTCCTGATAGAACTGCTTATATTAAGGATCATTCTAAGCCTAACTTCTTTTATGATTTAAAAGATGATGTAGAAGGCCAGGATAAGCTGGGAACAGACTTTTTGGTAATGCCATGCAACACTGCGCATTATTTCTATGATGATTTGGCAGCACTTACTGATAAGCCATTCTTGCATATGATGCGGATTGCAGTGCACAATTTTATTGATAATTATCCTGATGAAAAGAAAATTGGCTTAATTGCTACAGAAGGGTCAATTTATGATTATTTATATGCCGATGAAATTCAAAAAGTTGGCAGGACGGTAGAATTAGGTGGTCCTGAGATTCAGCCGATGGTCAATGAATTGATTTATTCTGATATTAAAGAAAAAGGCATTGTTGATCATGACTTGTATCACAAGATTTTGAAAACAATGCATGATAAGTATGGCTGCAACGTTATTTTACTTGGTTGTACTGAATTATCTTTAGCTCAAGAAAAGGCACCAGATCATCCTTATAACGTGATTGATCCGCAATCAATTATTGCTGACGTGTCAATTGAGGTTGCGCTTAAGATTCGTCACGGGATGGATCCTGAAGAAGCATGTAAGAAATATATGTATAAGTAAAAAATACCGAATCAGTGCGAAGCTGGTTCGGTATTTTGTTGGACTATAATTTACAATATTATAATATAGTAAATCGTAATATTGTAAATAGGTTATATGAGAGAATGAATGATTTAATAGATGTTTGGAACACAATAGTAAAAGAAGATTATCATGTCCCCTGGGGAATGGCTGCGCTTTATGAAGGCATAATTGCGACGATTTTTTGCCAGGCTTTTCGTTGATTAGAGAATTAATTTTGAAGGTTCATTTTGATTTTTTAGGACTATAATAAGAGCAAATGAAAAATCAAAGAAGGTCTCAAAATGTATCAAGAAGATGAAAACGACTTGAAGATTTGGCTTTTGAATAATATTACTGATTTGTTAGTAAACGAAAATACTAAACCAGAAGAACGCAAAGTTTTGCTTAATGCTAAGCATCAACTCGAAACTGGCGAATCAGCTAACTATGTTTGCAACTTAATTCGTGTTGGTCTTGATCCTTTAAGCTGGCAAAGCAAGTTATCTAAGGGTGTGACTGAATTTCACTATGAGATTGCTAATGGTGTTCGCCCTGTCTCTCATCAAGCAGGAGCACTTGGTGGTGCAGCCTTAGGCTTGGCCTTTTCGGGCATTGGTAGAAGATAAAACAGAAATTAAATATAAGAAAATAGCTATTAACCTAAAATGGTTTGATAGCTATTTTTTTGCACCTCAATATAAAATTATATATTTACAACCAATAATTATCGTAATACAATAAAATTAATGAGAGGTAGATAACTCTATAGGGAGGAATGAATTATGAAAAAGTTTATCCTGAATCTAATAACGATAATTAGCTGGATTATTGAAATATTTATGTGGTTTTCAATTGCTGTATGTACACTCATGGCAGGATCTTTTGTATTCTTATTAGTTAAAATGCCAGATGTAATCAGAGAAATTGCTAAAGAACCTGGTTTACGCCAGTATAGTAGCCAATTTTGGCATATACTACCATTTTTTATGATTATTGGTTTGATAGCTGTTATTTTCTTTAATCTTGGCATTCATAATGTGCGGCACTTGATCAAGAATATCAAGCAAGAAGTTTACTTTGATCAGGCTAACCTGCATGAATTGAAGCAATTGTTAATTAGATCAATTGTTTATACAGTGTTGTCAATTATTTCCTGGGCAATTATCTTGCCAATGGACAGCACACCATTTTATCCTAATGCATATATTGCTGATCTGGTATTTATTGCGATTGTCTATGTTGTCTACTTGATCTTTAAGCATGGCTTAGCCTTACGTGATGACACTAACAAGATTATTTAGGAAGGGAGAATATAAATGAAAAATAAAGTTTTTAAATTACTTAACATCGTATCCTGGATTGGCGAAATATACTTTGTTTTGATGGCGATCTTCTATTTGATCTTTTTAGTTGCTGCAGTCATAACGCCCGGAACGCAAGGCTGGATTCGCCAGATGATGATTACTCCATTTTTTAAAGTAAGCAATGGTCCTTCAGCATGGATGGTGATTGCTGTGGCATTAATTGCCGATATTGTGATGATTGTAATTGTTCATTATTTACAAAAAATGATTGTAAATTTAAATCAAGAGAAGTATTTTGAACAAGATAACCTGCAATTATTGCAGCGGTTGCTGGCGACTGTAGGTATTTATACTATACTAAATTGGGTCAATGTCTTGTTGATTTGCGTGACTGGTGAATTTGCTAAAGCAGACCAGCTTTCTAGTGAATGGGTAGCAAGTAGCTGGAATGCCTTAATCTTTTTAGCAATTATCTATATTATTTATCTAGTATTTAAATCTGGTTTAAAGCTGCAACAAGAATCAGATACTTTTATTTAATGGGGATGAAAACAGATGATTGAAGTAACTGTTGACTTTATGCTGTTAAAAAGAAAGATGAAGTCAAAAGATTTAGCTAAAGAAATTGGGATTACACCGGCGAACTTGTCTATTTTGAAAACAGGTAAGGCACATGGTGTTCGTTTTGATACACTTAGCAAAATTTGTAAGGCATTAGATTGCCAACCTGGTGATTTGCTTAAGTATGTGCCAGATGATGAAGATAAAGGTGAAGATGATGAAAAATAAAAATGAATTTTCAGCTTTAAAATTATTTATCTCAATGCTAATTGCTTGGGCAATAGTATTTGTCGGAGCCTGGGCTGGTAAGGGTTTTAGTGCAGACTTTTTTGCAATGCCACGTTTTGTCGTAGTACTAGTTACTTCTGTTGCCGGTGCAATTGTAATTGGACCGGCGATTTATGGCTTTTTGTATATTGGTAGGAAGCATGATAAGTAAAATCTATTAGTGAAATTTTGAATTAGATATTGACAAATTAGGCAATAGATATTAGTGTATTAGTTAAGTGATACAGATGCGGAAGGACGTGTAGACATGGTCATTATGATAGTTGCAAACATAGTTTTAGTTTATTTAGCCATTTGTTTTTTAGTCAGTATGGCTAGAACAATTGGAGCAAAGCGTGAAGAATGGCATGTCTACAATGGACAAGGCATGAGTTTTGGAGAGGCTTTTGTAAGATATTTCATTGAAGATATCACGCTGGGCCAGATAACGATTTAGGAGGTGTACGTATAATGATGTACTTACTATATATTTTGATTGGTTTATTGATTGTTCTAGGTGTTAATTTAGCAATTACCGCATTTTGGGCAGTGCATGATATGTACGTACACCGAGATCGAGAAGACCAAGATTTCACTACTTTTAAAAAATATTTTGTTAAAAATAATAATATTCCAACTAAAATGTCAGATATTTTCAATTAACTAAGCCGCCGCAAGGCGGTTTTTTTGTTGGAAAAAGTTTCGGATTCCCAGTTTTAAGTTAATCGAGCGCACTATTATGCTAAAATTGAAAGCGAATACAAAAAAGGCTTGAATAGGGGAATTTTATGACTAATAAATTAATTAACTTTACTAAAGATGGACAAAAAATTATTTTAAATTATCAAGATAAACCTTTAGAGTTAACAGTCTTAACTCCAGAGATTATTCGTGTGTTTCAAGATCGCGGCAACGCCAGCAATTCTTACGCCATTGAAGGCGATAAGGAAATTAAGACTGACTTTGATGTTGAAGATAAAGGCGATTATGCTGAAATAACAACTGAAAAGTTAACTGTTAAGGCATACGATGACGAAAAGATTGATGTTTATGATGAAAAAGGCGATCCGTTAATTATTGATTATCGCGGCAGTAGAACGCCAATCGATCGTCAGATGGACAAAGAGCACTTGAAGCTAGCTGAATCAGAAGGCCATGATGTTAAGAAATTGCTGGGCATGCATGATGAAAACTATTATGAAATTATCAAGACTTTAGCCAGAGATGAACAATTTTATGGCCTGGGTGATAAAACAGGTTTCTTAAACAAGCGTCATTATGCTTATGACAACTGGAATACTGATAATCCTGATCCGCAAGTAGAAAGTTTCACTCGACTTTATAAGTCAATTCCAATTTTACTTGGTATTAAAAATGGTCATCCTTACGGTATCTTTTTTGACAATACTTACCGCAACCACATTGATCTAGGTAAAGAAAGCAACAATTATTATTACTACTCAGCAGTTGATGGCAATATTGATTACTACATTATTGGCGGTGATTCACTTAAGGAAGTTATCACTAACTATACTTATCTGACCGGCCGTGTACCAATGCCTCAAAAGTGGACATTAGGTTATCAACAATCACGTTGGGGCTATAGTGTCAGCCAAAAACAAGTAGAAAAGATCGCTGAAAATTTGCGCAAATATGATTTGCCATGCGATGTTTTACACCTTGATATCGACTACATGGATGGATATCGTGTCTTCACTTGGAGAAAAGATACCTATGAAGCTCCAGAAGATTTTGTTAAAAAGATGCGTAAGCTCGGCTTCAGAATTATTACGATCATCGACCCGGGTGTAAAGAAGGATGACGACTACAAGATCTACCAAGAGGGTCTTGAAAAGGGCTACTTCGTTAAGGCTCCAGATGGCACTGTTTATGTGAATGAAGTTTGGCCAGGGGATGCAGTCTTCCCAGACTTTGGTCGCAAGCAAGTACGTGAATGGTGGGCTAAGAACTGCAAGTACTTAGTTGACTTAGGCGTCTCAGGTATTTGGGACGATATGAACGAACCAGCTTCATTTAGAGGTGAAGTTCCAGAAGATGTAGTCTTCCATAATGAAGATGAGGAAACCACTCATAAAAAGATGCACAATGTCTATGGCCACAACATGGCTAAGGCAACTTATGAAGGCTTGAAGAAATATTCAGGTAAGCGGCCATTTGTAATCACGCGTGCAGCATATGCCGGAACTCAAAAGTTTTCCACAGTGTGGACGGGTGATAACCAAAGTTTGTGGCCACATGTGCAAATGATGATTCCGCAATTATGTAATTTGGGTCTGAGTGGCTTCAGCTTTGCTGGTACTGACATTGGCGGCTTTGGAGCTGATACCACGCCAGAATTATTAACACGTTGGATTGAGGGAGCATTGTTTAGTCCGCTTTATAGAAACCATGCCGCTCTTGGCACGCGTTCACAGGAACCGTGGGTCTTTGGTGAACCGACTTTGTCAATTTATCGGAAATATTTGAAGTTGCGCTATCGTTTTATTCCATATCTGTATGATGAATTCTATCGTGAAAGCAAGACAGGCTTGCCAGTTATGCGGCCGTTGGTTTTGAATTATGAAAATGATCCACATGTGTATAACATGAACGACGAGTACATGGTGGGTGAAGACATTTTGACAGCCCCAGTTGTTCAAGAAGGCCAGACGAAGCGGGCCGTTTACTTGCCAGAAGGTGAATGGATCGACTTTTGGAACGGGGTTGAGTATGCCGGACGAAATACGATTTTAGTTGATGCACCAATTGATAAGTTGCCATTATTTATCAAGAAGAATACGATTTTACCATGGGGTAAGGAAGTTAGTCACATTTCTGATGAACCAGATCAAGAAATAACCTTCAGAGTCTTTGGCAAGCTTGGTAAGTACACTCATTATCAAGATAATGGTCTTGACTTTAAGTATGAAAATGGCGAATACAACTTGTATGACGTTGAAGTTGATGGTGATCAGGTAACAGTGAAGTTAACTCATCATGGTTATGCACATGAATATCAACAGATTATAGTTAAGTTAGCTGATCGCGAAGTTGTCTTTGATTATTGCGACGGTGAATACGTAGAAAAATAAAAATAAGTTTGTAGCCATCGATTAAATTCGGTGGCTATTTTTTGTGGGTGAAAAAATATTAAAGTTGAATATTATAAGACTTCAACTAGTGTATTTCATGAACTAGTTGGAGCTTTTTTGATACCAAATCGGTCCTTCTTTACATGTGAAGCTGTCGTTTTAATATGATTTTATAAAGGGGGATGAACCCAACACCGTTAACGCGCATAACTGGTAAAAGACGGAATTTCATGGAAGATAATGCAGTGAGGATTGTTGAGGCAGTGTCTTAATTGAAGATAGATAAATATACTTGATAAAATATTATTTTACCTCTTTTCAATTATTAATTATCGAGATGCAATAAATTTCAAAGAAAAATAATAAAAATAAGAAGGCAGAATAATGATTTCGATTCTAATGCTCATCAGTGGAATATTGATTATCTGGCTTATAGCTGCACTGATTCAGACTGTTTATAATCGACAAAATGGAGTGTATATCTACAAGCATAGAGAATACAAAAAGATTGATGGAAAACTCATGATAGTCAAGGTAAGAGATGAAAAGGTTAATTTTGGCCTGGCCTTCGTTGCCTACCTTATTAATGATTTCAAACAACTATTTGCCTTGGTATTCCCATCTATTTTGGAAGGTTTTTTTAGAATAAGTTGAGGCATTAAAAATGTTACCAGATAAGAAAAGACAAATAATGAACATCATTGGAATGTTGCTATTGCTGTTAGTTTTAGTGTTAGCAAATATTGGCCAGGGCACTTGGAGCTGGCAGAGAATTACCTTGCTTACAATTGTGGCTATTATGTTAATTATCAGCGCTGTCATTAAAATCAAACGAATTCTAAGGGAATAGAAAAATGAAAAAAGCAATTAAACGTGGCGAAGAAAAAGTATCAAAACAATGGATAATTTTTGTATCCATAGTCAGTGTGCTCGTTGCGAGTGGGTTGTATCAACTCATTAATCGATTAATAATACATACGGATAGTTTCGTTTTAGAAACAATCATTACTTTAGCGTTTGCCTATATTTTTACATATGGTTTCTTGTTTATTGAGGGCAGTAAAAGTTAATATAAGCTCTAAAATACCGAATAAGTCCTAAAACCGACCGGTTCGGTATTTTTTACTCTGATAATGCTCTTTCAAGGTAGAATATTAAAAATAAGTAATATGGATATAGCTAAAACTATTTACTTTAAAAAATATTATTTATGTGCTTTACAGCTATTAATTATCGATATACAATAATATATTAGAAGCGTATTAAAAGCTAACTCATAGAGGAGTAAGAAAATGAAAAAGTTTATTTTAAATCTATTAACGATATTAACTTGGATATATCAAGTGATTTGTGTTCTCGGCGTAATTTTCGGCATTGGCACAGTAGGTGTGGGTTTATTTGGCTTATCCAACGCAGATTTTCGCGACGGATTCCGTGTAGGCTTGGGCGTACATAATATTTCAGATGTACAACTCATCTGGCTCATTGTAGGATTAGGAATGTTATTCATGGTAATGGCTATCGCTGAATTCTTGATTTGTCGTTACGCACGTTTAATTGTCAAAAACATTAAGCAAGAAATTTACTTTGCGGCAAAGAACTTGCAACTGCTCAAAAAATTATTAATTTCAGTTGCTTGTTATACGGTGGGTTCAATTATTGATTACGTTATAATTGCCTGCAATCATGAGCTGGTTAATGCACAAACTCAGAATTATGTCTATCCGAATGGCATTACTAATGGATTATTGTTTTTAGCAGTTTTGTATGTGGTGTACTTGGTATTCAAGTATGGAATGAAAGTGCAAAAAGATTCAGATTCAATTATTTAGAAAGCAGTGAATAATCATGGAACAGACTAAATTTGAACGTGATAATCGTAAGATTTTGGTTGGCATGTTAGTAGGGATGCTTGTTTTACCAATCGTTATGTGGATTGGCTATGACTTAAAGAACGCACCATTAGTTAATCAATTAGCTGAAATCGCTATCGGAGCCGTTTTTGGTTCAATGGCTGGGGCCTTTATTACATTAAGTTTGATCGAGCATGGCGTTATTGCTGCAACCTTTTCTAAGATTAAAGTAACTACTATGATTAGAAACATGATCTTAACCGGTCTATTTTTCATAGTAGTAGGTGTATTGTTTGACTGGTTAATGAACCTTAATAGTTTTAATTTGATGAAGGAAATATTTTCCTGGGAAATAATTGGCGAATTTATCAGCGGAATGTTCTTTGCTTTACTATTTTAGAATGAATATGGATAATAATACGAAATCGATTATTTTAGTGATTGTACTTGTGCTAGTCGTGAGTTTAATTGCTGCAGTAATTAGAACGATTGCAGGACGGCGTGGCGGTCAATATACTTATCGCACTATTGTGTTAGGCAAAAAAACGCTGAGAAGCAGTCATTCACTGGGAAAAGTTCTACTAATTAATTTCTGTGATAACTTTTTCATTTTTTTGTGGCTTTTGCCATGAAAAGAGACAAGAACGATAAAAGTTGACGAAAGGATAAACTATGTTAACGATCGACCACCTCAATAAGAGCTTCGGTGCTAATCAAGTCTTATTCGATGTGAGCTTTTCCGTGCAGAATGGCCGCATCCTAGGCTTGGTCGGTAAAAACGGTGCCGGAAAATCAACGATTTTTCACAGCATTCTGAACTTCGTGGATTATACCGGTACGATTAGTATTGATGGCAAAAAGTTAAATGCCAAAGACTATGATCAAGTAGGATATTTGCCTGAAGAACGCAGTTTGATGCCTAAATTAACCGTGGCTGATCAAGTTAGTTTTTTAGCCAGCTTGAAAGGGATGTCAGCTAAGAAGGCTAAGGCAGAACTGCCTGATTGGTTATCACGCTTAGGCGTAAAAGGCTTACCTACCGATAAAATCAAATCAATGTCTAAAGGTAATCAACAGAAGGTCCAGATGATCGCTACTTTGATTCATCAGCCTAAATTAATTATTTTGGATGAACCTTTTAGCGGATTAGATCCCGTCAACGTTGATTTGATGAAACAGCTGATTCTTGAAGAAAAAAGAAATGGTGCAACGATTATTTTTTCTGATCATGACATGCGTAACGTTGAAGAACTCTGTGATGATGTCGTGATGATTAATGATGGGCGTGTCGTTTTAAACGGTCCGGTCAATGAGATCAAGAATAGCTTTGGCCTGACTCGGATCTTTGTTAGAACAGACAAGAGTTTGAGTGATCTTCGTGAATTGCCTGGTGTAACGGATGCCATCGCACAGAATAACGGCTCTAAGCTGCTCATTCTTGAAGATGAAAAATATGGCAAAGCAATCTTTGATGAGTTATCTGCTGGCCAATATATTCAGACTTTTGATCAAGAACCACCAACACTGGATGAAATATTTAGGATGAAGGCAGGTGCCCGTCATGCATAAGATTTGGTTAGTAGCGAAAGAAACCTACCGCAGAGAAGTTAAGACATGGTCATATTTATTCATGATTTTAGCACCATTCATTATGGTCTTCGTGATATTTGGAATTGGATTCATGACGGGTAGTGGTGACGATAGTTATGTTGGCGTGGTAACTGACAATGCGGCGTTACGCCAATCAGTCAAGAAGTCGGATGATTTTGACAACTACGCCAGCGTCGCCAAGGCTAAGAAGGCTTACCACAATGACGACATTGATGGTTACGTAGTAGTTCAAGAAAAGGATAATCGCATAATTGCTACTTATCACAGCGATGAGAAGATGGACGATGATCTTAAGTCAGAATTTTTGATTAGTCTAAAAAATGTCCAGCAAGACTTGAACTTAAAAGCAGCCCAATTATCTGCTAAGCAAATACAGGCATTGTCGAATCAAGTTGATTTCAAACAGACTATCAAACAATCTGACGGCAGTGCCGATAATCCAGTACAAGAAATAACCTTCTTCATTCTGATTTTCTTATTATATTTCTTGGTTTTAACTTACGTTCAAGTAACGGCACAAGATATTGCGACCGAGAAGGGCACCAAGATGATGGAAGTAATCTTCTCCAGTATGCCAGGTGGGGATTACTTTATTGGTAAAATTTTGGGCATTTTTGGTGAAATTATTACCCAGGTGTTAATTTATGCGTTAGGTTTAGCAGGTTGTTATTATGCTGCACCGTATATTGGTGGGGTTAGCGACAGTTTCAACAAGTTCAAACCGATGATCTACCAAGTCGTAGGCAACCTTTTGTCCTGGGGCCTACTGTTCACGGTACTAGCTTTAGTATTATTCATCATCTTCGCCGCATTTTGTGGTGCTTTGACTGCTAAGAGCGAGAATGCAAATAAGGCAGTTTCACCTTTGACGACTGTCGGTATTGTTGGCTTCTTGATCGCAATCAACTTACAATCAGCAGGTGATCCGATCTGGGCTAAGATTTTGTCATATGTTCCATTCTTATCATCATTCATTATGCCAATGAGAGTGCTGAAAGGAAATGCGACTGGCTTTGAAGCAGGAATTTCAGCTGTGGCTGCTTTGTTAGCAATAGTAATTTCCTTTATGTGGATCAGACGTATCTATCCGAAGTTGATTTTACAAACTGACGATTTAGGTCCATGGCAAAACTTTAAGCGTGGATTGCTTAATTAGAATATTTATTTAGCCAGCAAGAAATAATCTTGCTGGTTTTTCTTCGTCATTTTTGTTTATTCTTCGTCAAATAGGGTAAAATGACTAAGAATAATTATCAGTGACTACGAAAACAGATCATGTAAATACACATGATCTGTTTTTTGCGTAAAAAATGCATAAAAATGAATTTTAATGAAGAATAATTAATGAAAATGATTATTTTTGAAGAAATGTGATTGATTTTGGAGAAAAAAGCGGATACAATAATGATAGAGGTGAAAAAGAAATGCTGACACAAGAACGCCAAAGCTTAATTGAAAACTACGTTAATCAGCACGAAGTATGCCGCGTTAGCGAGTTATGCGACTTAACTGATACATCCGAATCAACTATCCGTCGCGATCTTATTCAGATGGAGAAGAACGGAATGCTTAAGCGTGTGCATGGTGGTGCTCAATCAGTAAAAAATTTTTCTCGTGATGTTTCCCAAAACGTCCGCTTTAATTTGAATCATGACGTTAAAATTGCGATTGCTAAGTATGCAGCTCGCAACTTTGTTCAACCCGGTGATAATGTCTTTATCGATGCGGGAACGACCACATATGAGTTAGTCCCATTTTTGGCCGATGTTCCCAAGGTGAAGATCATTACCAATGGTGTTGAAACGGCGTTATGTAGCTTGAATCACGGCATTAAGACCATCTTAATTGGTGGCGAGGTCAAAGATGACACTCATGCGGTGATTGGTCAAACTGCACTCGCTCAAATTAGAGAGATGAACTTTTCAGTTAGTTTTGTTGGAGCTAACGGAATCGAAAAAAATGGCAATCTTACAACGCCAGATCCCGAAGAAGCTGCAATTAAGGCTGCCGAAATTAAACAAGCTAGACATGCCTATGTTTTAGCTGATTCATCCAAGATTGGTGAACGCAACTTTGCGGTTTTCGCCAATACCAAGGACGTTTACGTGGTAACAGATCAACTTAAATCCAGTCAAAAAGCGGCATTACCTGCCGATATCAACCTAGAGGAGGCAAAATAATGATCTATACAGTAACTGTTAACCCAGCGCTTGACTATGTTCTTCAATTAGAAAAAGTTAACCGCGGGGAAGTTAACAGAACTAATAATGATGCATTTTTAGCAGGTGGGAAAGGAATTAACGTTTCTCAAATTCTTAACCAATTAAGTGTTGATAACACTGCTTGGGGCTTTGTTGGTGGTTTCACTGGCAAGGAATTGGTTCGCCAATTAAACCAAAAGAGAATTGAAAGTGACTTCGTTACTATTTCAGACAACACTCGTGTGAACGTTAAGATTCATGCAGAAAAGGAAACTGAAATTAACGCAGCTGGTCCTAACATTACTGACCAAGAAATCACTGCTTTCAAGGATCGTTTGAACGACTTGAAAAAGGGTGACATTGTTGTCATGAGTGGTTCACTTACTCCAAGCTTACCAACTGATTTTTATCAATCACTTCTTCCAACTATTAAGGAAGCTGGTGCAGAATTCGTAGTTGATACTACTGGTCAAGCTCTTCTTGATACTTTGGAATACAAGCCATTAGTAATCAAGCCTAACCACCACGAATTGGCTGACCTCTTTGGCGTAACCTTTGATTCTAGCGACGTGATGCTTGAATACGCACAAAAGTTGCTTGATATGGGTGCACAAAATGTCATGGTTTCAATGGCTGGCGAAGGTGGTTTCCTTTTGACTAAGGATCACGTATACCACGCTAAGGGTGCCGTTGGTACTGCTGTCAACTCAGTTGGTGCCGGTGACTCAATGATCGCTGGTTTTGTTGGTACTTACTACAAGACTCAAGATCCTAAGGAAGGCTTTAGAATTGGTATGGCTTGTGGTGCTGCTACTGCATTTACCAAGGATATCGCTGTGAAGAGTCAAATCGACGCAGTATTGCCACAGATTAAGGTTGGACAAATTTCTTAATTTAAAGGGGAAAGATATATGAGAATTAAGGACATATTAAGTCCTGAGTCCATGATTATGGAACTCAAGGCTAAAAACAAAGAAGATGCCATTAAAGAAATGGCTGACCTTGAAGTTGCAACCGATATCGTTAACGACGAAGATGCATTTATCAAGTCCATCTGGGACCGTGAAAATGAATCTACTACCGGTATTGGTGGCGGAATTGCGATGCCTCACGCACGTAACAAGTTAATTAACAAGGCTCGTGTGTTGTTCGCTAAGAGTAAAGAAGGTATTGACTACAACTCACTTGATGGTCAACCAGTTCACTTATTCTTCATGATTACTGCACCAGCTGGTGCTGACAATACTCACCTTCAAGCTTTAGCTAAGCTTTCTGGTTTATTAATTGATCCAGAATTGGTTGAAAAACTTAAGGCTGCTAAGACTCCAGAAGAAGTTATCGATCTTTTCGAAAAGGCTGAAACTAAGAAGGACGAAGAAGACAAGAAGGCTGCCGAAGCTAAAAAGGCTAAGGAAGCTGCTAAAGCTCAAGGTAGTTCAGATGATAACAAGCCTTTGATCGTTGGTGTTACTGCATGTATCAACGGTATTGCCCATACTTACATGGCTCAAGAAGCCTTGATCAAGGAAGGTAAGAAGCGCGGTATCGAAGTTAGAATCGAAACTAACGGTTCAGAAGGTGTTAAGGATAAGTTAACCCCTGATGAAATTAAGCGTGCTAAAGGTGTTATTATCGCTTCTGATAAGAAAGTTGATATGCCACGTTTTGACGGTAAGCACTTAGTTAACCGTCCAGTTGTTGATGGTATCAACAAGCCAGGTGAATTGATTGATGACATTATGGATGACAAGGCAGATGTTTACCACGCAAGTGCATCTGACAAGTCAGAAGAATCATCAAGCACTGAAAAGCCAGGCTTATGGGCAGGTATTTACAAGAACTTAATGAACGGTATCAGCCACATGCTTCCATTCGTTATTGGTGGTGGTATCTTGATGGCTATCTCCTTCATCGTAGAAAACTACGGTGGTGGTGCTAAGTCTCCTGCATTTATCTTCTTGAACAACGCTGGTAACTTGGCCTTTGCTTTCATGGTTCCAGTTCTTGCTGCTTACATTGCTGAATCAATCGGTGACTTGCCAGCTCTTATGCCAGGTTTCGTTGGTGGTTACATGGCTGCGATCGTTAACGGTCAATTCCAAGTTAACGTTCAATCACACGCAACTTCACCAGCTGGATTCTTAGGTGGTATTGCTGCCGGTTTCATCGCTGGTTACTTAATGGTTGGTTTAAAGAAGCTATTTGCTAAATTACCTCACTCAGTTGAAGGTATGAAGCCAATGCTGTTCTACCCAATCTTAGGTTTGCTGTTAATCGCAGCTATTATGTTCTACATCATTAACCCAATCTTCAGTGGTATTAACTTTGCTATTACCCACTTCTTGAATGGTATGGGTACTGGTAACTTGGTACTTCTTACTACTATCTTGGCAGGTATGATGTCAATCGATATGGGTGGTCCTTTCAACAAGGCTGCTTACGTATTTGCTTCAGGTGCTTTTGCTAACGACCCACACTCAACTACTGCTGCTATCTTAATGGCTGCTGTTATGGTTGGTGGTATGGTTCCACCATTTGCTACTGCTATCGGTACTACTTTCTTCAAGAATAGATATACTTTGGAAGAACGTCGTGCAGGTGTTTCAAACTGGGTATTAGGATTCTCATTCATTACTGAAGGTGCTATTCCATTTGCAGCTGCTGATCCAGGTCGTGTAATTCCTTCATGTATTATCGGTTCAGCTGTTGGTGGTGCGTTAGTTGGTTTATGGCACGTTGGTGTTCCAGCTCCTCACGGTGGTCTTTGGGTATCACCACTTGCTGGTAACATTGGTGGACCAAGTCACATTTTGTTCTACTTCTTGGCAACTATTATCGGTTCTATCGTAGCCGGTTTGATCATGAGTTTCTGGAAGAAGAACGTTAAGGACGATCCTGACGAATAAAAATATGTACTGGAGTAAAATAATTTAAGTTATTAATTAAAAATGCTCCATTATGTAAAAAACGTATTATAATATAAGTATCTTGATGATCTCTACTTGAGTCAAGATACTCTGTTATGTTTTGCGCTACCTTCGGGTAGCGTTTTTTTGTGAGAAAAATTAAGGGATATATTAAGCTAAAACTAGTAAGTAGGTGAAAAAGTTGAACGATCAAATTATCCGGATCACCAGGGCTCTCAATCATCCAATTCGTATTCAGATTCTTTATTATTTAAATGATCATCAAAAAAGTAGTGTAAATAATTTGGTTAAGCAATTCGATGTGAGTCAACCGGCTATTTCACGTCATCTTAGAATTTTAGAAGAAGCTAAGTTGGTTAAAAGTGAACGGGTTAAGCAGGAAAAGTACTATAGTTTAGCTGATAATCATATTATTAAAATCTTGGATGTTTTACGTCAGCACGTCAAAGAATAGTTTGACAAGCATATAAAAATATGTTTATATAATGATGTAATTCTAGAACAAAAGCATTTAAATAAAATTCAGCAAGTTTTATATTTTAAACATTTCTTATAATTTATAAGTTTTTATTGATAGCATCAGGTCTAAGAGGCACTGGTGCTATTTGTATACGCTTAAAAATATTGACACGATTATCAAACTAGCTTATTCTAACTTTAAGTCAGAAAAGAATTGCTGAACTTTCTGATTTAAATGCTTTTTTTGTATGGAGGAAATTATATTGAGAAAAATAAAATCTAGAATTACTAAGTCACTTTTTATCATGGGATTAATGGGCATGATTATGCTCTTAGCTTCCGCATGCTCAAATAAAAAAGGTGCAAAAACTAACTCTGACAAGGTTTCAATTGTGACTACAACTAATGTTTATGCAGATATTGCTAAGAATGTTGTAGGTAAGTACGGCAGTGTTCAAGCCATTATTAAAAACAGTGCAACTGACCCACACGATTTTGAACCAACAACTGCAGATGCCAAGGAATTGACTAAGGCTGACATTATCGTAGCTAATGGCTTGGGTTATGACACTTGGATGAACAAGTTAGCTAGTTCAGTAAGCAAGAAACCAGTCTTGGTGGGCGAAGACTTAATGGGACTCAAGAAGGGCGACAACCCTCATATCTGGTATGATTTAGATATGCCAACCAAGTATGTTAACTACTTAGTTAAGCGTCTGTCTAAGTTAGACAAAAAACATGCAGCTTACTTTAAGGAAAATGGTGACAAGTACTTAGCTAAAGTTGCTAAGATCAAGCAAATTGCCAAGTCAACTGATAAGAAGAACAATAAGCCTGTTTTCGTTAGTGAACCTGTTTTTGATTACGGTTTAGAAGAAGCTGATTACAAGATTGGCGACAAGGAATTTGAAGAAGCAATTGAAAATGGTACTGATCCAAGTCCTAAGACCATCAACAAGATGACTAATGAAATTAAGGATAAGAAGATCGCATTCTTTGTTAATAACACTCAAGCAAGTAGTTCAACTGTTAAGACTTTTGTTAAGCTTGCTAAGGAAAACGGTGTGCCAGTACTTAACGTTCGCGAAACAATTCCAAATCATATAACTTACTTGGATTGGATGAGAGAAAATTACCAAAATTTAGCTAATATTAGCAAAAAATAGATAGAATTTAGCAAGTAAAGGGGATGCTAAATTGATTTTAGATGTGAATGATCTTTCAATGAGATTTGATACAAAGACCGTTTTTCAGGATATTAACTTTCATCTTGAAAAAGGATCAATGACTGCTCTCTTGGGACCAAACGGAACGGGAAAGACAACATTAATTAAGATTTTGATGGGGATGCTTACGCCAACTGATGGTAGTTATAATTTCTCATCAGATGTTAAATTAGGCTATGTGCCACAATTTAGAAATATTGATTCAGAATATCCACTTTCAATTCGTGCATTTATAGGTTTAAATGCACCACTTTTTAAAACAAAAAAGGTGAAGGATCAAATTGATCATCAATTGATTGAAACTCACTTAGATTCGATTAAGGATACTCGAATGGGTGAAGCTTCAGGAGGTCAAAAACAGCGTGCATATTTAGCTCAGGCGCTGCTGGATAGTCCTAATATGATTATCTTGGATGAAGCAACAGCGAGTCTTGATCCGGCGGCTAAGGAAGAATTAATGGGGCTAATCAAGCACCTTAATCAAGAACACAAAATTACGGTTTTGTTCGTTACTCATGATATTCCGTTAGCTAAAAAATATATGACTGATTACTTGTACCTTAACAAGGGTTCAATCAGACAAGGAAAGATGAGTGAGTTTAAGGAGGATTTCGAATAATGTTTCAATATGAATTTATGCGTTATGCCTTCTTAGCAAGTACATTTATTGCGATTACCTGTGGGGTCGTCGGAGTTTATGTTGTAGCACGCAGCTATGCCTTTTTAGCTCATACTTTGTCAGAAATTGGCTTTGCGGGGGCAGCCTTTGCCGTGTTTATCGGTATTGCGCCGTTATGGGGGATGCTACTCTTCACGTTATTAGGTTCGATTGGCGTTGGTGAATTGTCTTTGCATAGTGATCAAAAGGAATCTTCAATTAGTGCGATTTCTGCACTGTTTATTGGATTGGGTGTCTTGTTCCTAGCTATTTCAGGGTCTAACAGCCGTTATGCGACGAATATTTTGTTCGGTAGTATTATCGGTGTAGACAAGCAAGGCGTAATCCAATTGGTTGTTTTATCAGTTATCGTTTTGCTGATGATTTTGCTGGTTCAAAGGAACTTGAACTTTGATTCATTTGACCATATAGGTGCGATTGCGCACGGTGTGCATACTGGCTTAGTAGGAATTGTTTTCTTAATTTCTTTAGCTATGTCAGTTGCTATCGGTGCACAAATTGTTGGTTCATTGTTAGTATTTATTTTGCTAACATTGCCATCTTCAACGGCCCGTTATATTGGTCGAACAATTCCAGCGATGATTGCATGGTCGGTTTTCTTTGCCTTAATCGGTGTTTGGGCAGGTCTATACTTAGGTTTTATCACTAATTGGCCTGTCACATTCTTTATTGCTACAATCGAAGTAGTAATTTATCTGGTTGCTTATGGCCTCCATGTAGTTAAACATCGTTAATAGAAATAAAGCAGGTTGAGAAATTCAACCTGTTTTTTATTTGAAAAAGAAAAAGAACTACTCCATTCCGAGGAGTAGTTCTCAAATGATGTGAGAAATTTTACTTTCCATTAATTGTTATATAGTTTGTTGAGCAAAGTTGCAAGCAAAAATTTTAGAATTTGTAATAATTAATAAAATTTGAGTATTTGGTTTTAACTTTTGACTTATTTAATGATTAAATATATTATAAGATATTTTACGATAAAGGATGGGTTAGATGTGGATTAAGTTTGCGATTGCGTTGTTGCCAATCATTTGGTTGATTATTTCACTTGGTGTGATGCGCATGCCAGCTGCACGAGCTTGTGTAATTGGATTGGTATTAACAATTGTGCTTGCAATTTTTAGCTTTAAATTACCTGTTTTAGATACCATGACGGGAGCCTTAGAAGGGATCATCATGGGTATTTGGCCAATCATGTTCGTGATCGTGATGGCGTTATTCGCATACAATGTGACTACTGAGTCGGGCAGAATGAAAACCATTCAGAATATGCTGGCCACAATTTCAACTGATAAGCGTATTATCGTGCTAATTATCGCTTGGGGCTTTGGTGGCTTTCTTGAATCAATTGCAGGTTTTGGTACAGCAGTAGCAATCGCGGCAGGTATTTTGATTGCTTTTGGGTTAGATCCAATTAGAGCATCAGTAATTAGTTTGATTGCCAACACAACAGCAACAGCTTTTGGTGCAATTGGTTTGCCGATTTTAACATTGGCTGAAGTAACTAACTTGAAGCAAGAAAATTTATCTTTCATTGTAACTTTGCAATTATTTGTATTGGTAGTGTTAGTACCATTTATCCTGGTGATTTTGACAGAAGGCAGTATTAAAGCTGTAAAAGGCGTTGGCTTAATTACCTTGATGTCAGGACTAGGAATGGCTATTCCCCAGGTAATAGCTGCCAAATTTGTCGGTGCAGAATTACCTGCAATTGTAGGTTCTCTTTGCTCAATCGCTATTACGGTTTTGTTTACTAGATGGCATGAAGATGAGGAAGAATCTGATGTGGAGCGTCCAAGTACAAATGAAATGCTTAAGGCATGTTCACCATTTATCTTAGTCTTCATCTTCGTCATTTTTGCATCATCATTGGTGCCAGCAGTTAATAATTTACTTAATAAGGTGACAACTAATTTGGTTGTTTATACGGGGAAAAATCCGAATACCTTGTCAATTAGCTGGTTGTCGTCTCCAGGTACGTTGCTTTTTGTTGCTACTTTAATCGGTGGGGCAATTCAGGGCGTTAGTTTTAAGAAAATGATGCAAATTTTAGGACAAGTAATTAAGAGCGTCTGGAAGACAACAATTACGGTTTGTGCAATTGTAGGATTAGCCAAAGTAATGGTCTATGCAGGAATGACCGATGCATTAGCAGTGGCCTTAGTTAGCTTATTAGGGCCAGCTTATCCATTATTTGCACCACTTATTGGGGCATTAGGAACATTCTTAACTGGTTCTGCCACTTCAGCTAACGTGCTCTTTGGTAACTTGCAACTGTCAGCAGCAGCGGACCTAGGTGTAAGCAAGTACTGGGTTGTGGCATCGAACATGACGGGTGCAACGGCAGGGATGCTGTCCCCACAGAATATTGCGGTAGCAACCGGTGCGATCAACCGTGAAGGTGACGAAGGCGAGATCTTGAAGGAGACTGTCAAGTGGGGCAGTTTGTATCTTGTGATTTGTTGTATCTTCTTGTATGTAGTTGGTTTAGTTGCAGGGATGATTTAAATGAATCAAAGAATAAAATCTATTTTGCTTAGCATGCAAACACAGCCAGATAATACTGGTGATCCTGAAGCAATGACAATAATTGATCATGCTTTGATTGAAATAGAACAAGATATTGATCTAAATAAGGTCGTTTTTAAATTAAATCAAGAGATTGATAATTATTCGTTGACGCATGATTTCAAATTACCGTCAACGTTAACTAAGTTAAAAATTATGCTAGATGAAAATCCAAATAAATGTACTGAAGCTGGTTTAACAGGCTCCGTTTAAAATAAAAAAGCTGATAATTCACGTAAAAATGAATTGTCAGCTTTTTCGATATAAATATTTTTTACTTCCCAATCAAGATCTCGAATTCGTTCAATCTCTTTTCAAAAGTCTTGAAAGCATCTTCCAAATAATCAGGTTTGGTCATGTCAACGCCGGCACGCTTCATAATCTCAGTAGGATAGTCGCTAGAACCTGACTTAAGGTAGCCCAGGTATGCATCCCTGTCAGCCTGACTGCCATGCACAACCTTATTAGCCAAAGCTGTCGCAGCCGCAAAACCAGTCGCATATTGGTAAACGTAGAAGTTGTAGTAGAAGTGCGGAATCCGTGACCATTCAAGCGCAATATCGCCACCTGGTTCAACGCTATCGCCGTAGTAGTGCTGGTTAATTTGACCATACACATCATCTAAAATATCAGCAGTCAATGGTTCGCCCTTAGCATCTGCTTCATGGATAAATTGTTCAAATACCGCAAATTGAGTTTGACGGAACAAAGTACCCTTGAATGAATCAAGGTAGTAATTCAAGATGAATGCGCGTGTCTTAGGATCAGTAATATGGTCCAGGAAATACTCGGTCAAAATATTTTCGTTAGTAGTTGAAGCAATTTCAGCTACGAAGATTGGGTAATCACCATAGATGTAAGGTTGACTATGGCGGGTGTACCAAGAGTGAACTGAGTGTCCAGTTTCGTGAACTAAGGTATAAAGTGAATCGATATTGTCTTCCCAGTTCAAAAGCTCATATGGATCGGTGTCATAAGCACCACCAGAGTAAGCACCAGTAACTTTACCCTTAGATTCAACAGGGTCGATCACACGGTTATTAAAAATATAATCAACGTGCTTCAAGTAGTCTTCACCAAGTGGCTTCAAGGCTTCTTTAGCAACCTTTTTTGCCTCTTCAAAGTTATAAGACAAAGCAGGCTTACCAGTTAGCGGCACGTACATGTCCCACATTTGTAAGTCTTTAAGACCTAAAATCTTTTTACGTAATGCGACATAACGGTGGAGCAAATCAAGGTGTGAATCAACCTCTTTGATTAATGTGTCGTAGACTTCAACAGGCACGCCGTTATCAGCTAATGCGGCTTCTCGAGCTGAGTCATACTTGTGCATACGAGCGTTGTAGTTATGCTTTTTCACAACACCAGATAGAGTAGATGCAAGTGAGTTCTGGAATTGACCATAGCTTGCATAAAGCGTATCGAAGGCGCCTTTGCGCACGTCACGGTTTTGGGACTGAATCAATAATGAATAAAGACCATCGGATAATTGTTCCATGTTGCCGTCTTCGTCTTGCACGTAGCCATATTCCATGTCAGAGTTGGTTAAGACGTTAAAGGTGTTCTCGGACACGCTCATGGCATCCCCAGCATCGGCGATAATTTTTTCTTCTTCTGCTGGCAAGGTATGAGGGCGCTTATTAGTAATCATTTCCAAATAGTGGGCATAATCAGCTAATCTTGGTTCATCCTTCTTAAATTGTTCAAACTTTGCGGCAGGGATGCTTAAAATCTCAGGATTAATAAAGCTGGTTGCTGCTTCAAATTGATTGGACAAGCTTTGCACGCGACTAACATAGCCTAAATAATGTGAGTTAGAAGTATCAACGTCGCTAGACATAGTGGCATAAACGTAAATATTTTCCACATCACGCTTAACTGCTAAAATCTTGGTTAAGCCTTCATATAAGCCTTTGCCTGATTTAGCCAAACTGCCCTTTAATTCACTTAGCTTAGCTACTTCGTCTTTTGCCTTGTCGTAGGCATTTTCCCAGTCTTGGTCTGTTTTAAAGATTCGGGTTAAATCCCACTTCATATTTTCTGGGACTTCGCTTCTTGTTGGAATCGCCATAAATTTTCCTCCATTAATTACATTTTGTATACATCATAATTCGATGTACAATGAAACACAAAAAATAAGTTATTATTAATTATAAGTAATTTTATTTTATCTAGCGATTAAAAGTGATACAAATTAACATGTATTAATTTTGAAGGGAAAAGATACAAAGAATGGACCAAAATCCAAAACGAAGAGAAGAATACCGAACAAGACATTCCTCACTTAATCTCCACCGCAATCGTGCTTTTGCTGCAGACAGTTCTGCATTAAAAAGTGGTAATATGTTTGCACGCTTTATTGGCGTAGTCGCATTAGTGGTTGTTTGCTTTGGAGTAGCATGGGCTGCGCACATGTATTTCACCATTCATAGTGCAGTTGATGGTAAGGGGGATAGCGATGTACCGGCTTCAGCTAAGATTGCTAATAGACAACCTATTTCTATCCTAGTGTTAGGTGTGGATCAAGGTATTGAAGGACGACATGATCGTGGTAATTCAGATACCATGATTTTAGCTACAGCTAATCCGCAAAAAAATACTGCAACGATGACCTCAATTCCGCGTGATACCTTAGCTGATATTAAGGGAGATCCGGGAGACGAATATTTCATGTTCAGGGTAAACTCTGCCTATGAAATTGGTGGTAGTCAATCCAGCATGAAGACTGTTTCAAGCATGTTAAATGTACCAATTGATTATTATCTAGAAGTGAATATGAAGGCATTGCGCAGCTTAGTTAATGCAGTAGGTGGCGTAGACGTTAATGTGCCGTTTGACTTTTCATATGATTGGTGTGATTTCCATAAAGGAAAGCAACACTTGAATGGTCGTCACGCTGTGGCTTATGTCCGTATGAGAAAAGAAGACCCACGTGGGGACTATGGTCGTCAACTTCGTCAACGCCAAGTAATTGAGGCGATTATGCATAAGGCTATGTCTGTTAATACGCTGAGCAATTATCGTAAGTTAATTGATATTTTTAACAAGTACGTGAAAACTAATTTGACCTTTAACGATATGCTTAGTCTTACTTTGAATTATCGTGGTTGTGCTAAGAATTTGAAGAGTGGCTACATTCAAGGTCATGATGCCTGGATTGATGGTTCTTCAATTCAAGTTGCTTCAACTGAAGAATTGCAGAAGGTTTCTAATAGAATTCGGAAGAATTTAGGTTTAGAAACTGAAACATTAGATAATGAAGAGACACGACAAAACGAATTGAATGACCAAAATAGTCATATCAAGTGGGACGATCCGCAAGCATTTACTAATTATCGAATCTATGATCAAAATTCAGATAAGCCTGCTGGTGATTCTAATTCTGGTTATGGTAAGAATCCAAATGCTTCATCATCGTCAAATAGCAGCAGTTCTAGTTCATCATCAAGTAGTGGTGGCTGGAAGTTTCAATGGTAAAAATTAACAGCATCCCGATCTGGGATGCTGTTTTTTGCTGATGTAAAATAAACTGAGAGGTGAGAAAGATGATTGGGACAATCGTGAACACATTAGCGTTATTAGTAGGAACGTCCATTGGCTGTTTATTAAAAAAGGGGATTAACAAGCGTTACGAAGACGTTTTATTTATCGCAATGGGCTTAGCTGCTCTAGGCATTGGCTGGGAAAACGTGACCAACAACATGCCGAAGAGCCAGTATCCCGTTTTATTCATTGTCAGCCTAGCTTTAGGCGGCGTATGTGGAACCGCTCTTGATATTTCTGGACATTTTGATCGCTTAGTTGCTAAAACTGGTAAATCCAATTTAGGCAAGGGTCTCGCAACTGAAATTTTGCTTTGCTGTATTGGGGCACTTTCCATTGTTGGTCCCGTTATTGCAGCTGTAAAGGGCGATAACACCATGCTGTTCACTAATTCTACGTTGGACTTTGTAACGTCGATGGTCTTTGGTGCAAGCTTCGGCTGGGGGATGCTGGTTGTTGCTCCAGTTCTATTTTGCTGGCAAGGCAGTATTTATCTCGTCGCCAAGTTTTTATCAGCCAGCTTTTTTACCGGTCCACTTGTAACAGAAATTTCCATTGTTGGTGGTTTCTTAATTGCCTGTTCAGGTCTAGCTTTATTAAAAATTCGTGATGTAAAGACATTGAATTTTTTGCCTGCACTGCTAGTACCAGTTATCTTTTTTATTATTAAAGATGTAACGGGCCTATTTTAATTTGAATTAATTTTTCTGAAAATTTTGCCAGCCATACTATGGTTATGAATCAAGTTGTCTTTAATTCCCATTAGTTTAAAATCTGCATTTTGCGCAACGCGGGTGCTTTTACCATTTGCAACTGCAACAATTAAGTCAACGTATTTAAGATTTAACTCACTGAAGGCATATTTGCACACTTCACGTACGCTTTTAGTCATAATGCCTCGGCCTTGATATTTGCTAGACAACCAATAGCCGATTTCGCCTTTTTGGTTGGTAATTAAATTATGCAAATCAATCATGCCACAAGGTTCGCCGTTAACGAGAATAGTCAATACAATCATGCGCTCTTGAACCATGTTAGCTTGAATGGTTTTGATAAATTTAGCTTCATCAGCTGAAGATTTCATATTGTAGGCCCAGGGCAGCCACTTACCTAGGCTTTCTCGATCATGGGCGATTGCATGATAAAGATCAATTGCTTGCCAAGTTTGCGGCAATACTAAGTGAATATCTAAATCATCGATTTGGAAGTGGATTAATGAAAAATAGTAGTGGATATTTTTATTCATTTTACCGTTTCTTTCTAAATACAAATTGAGTTATTGCAAGTATACTTAATTCATAATTAAAAGTCATTGCAAAGTTAGCTAAATTTTGCTAAGTTCGTAAAAGTTACTGCTTTTGTGTTGAAGGGAGAAAATTATGCAAAAAAAAGAATCAATATTTCCAGTCATTTATGGCATAATTTCCGCAATAATTGCTTTTATTGCCGTATTTTTTATTTGCCTGCACACTTTTAGATTAAATCTGCAATTGGCGATTATACTGGCAGGTATTTTTGCAATTTTCTTTTTTGGCTTGTCTTATTTTAGAGGGCATGCTTCAGTTGAAATTAAGCGCATCGTTTATAAATATAAGTTAACAGATCAAGAAGTGGCTAATATTACGGGGATGAAACCGAGCGATTTTCCAATTTATCACGATCGCTTGCAGTTGATTTTGCCTAAACGCTACTGGCCACGTGTACTTGATGCGCTGCAAAAGTATGAAAAAGAACAAGAATCTACAAATAATAGTTAGAGGGAAAAATGAGTTTATTAACTGTTAAAGACCTAAGTCAAAGCTTTATTGATAAGACTTTGTACGAAGATGCCAACTTTGTATTAAATAAGGAAGATCACATGGGGGTTACCGGTCAAAATGGGGTAGGTAAATCTACGCTAATTAAGATTTTGACAGGTGAGATTATTCCAGATGACGGTCAAGTTAAATGGCAAAATAAGATCGATGTAGGATATTTGGACCAGTACGCTAAGCTTGCACCAGGGGTAACCATTCGCGGCTTTTTGCGGACTGCTTTTGATGAGCTGTTTAAAAAAGAACAAGAATTAAATGAGTTATATACCAAGTATGCTGAAAATAGTGATAATCAATTGCTAGAAAAAGCAGGTAAGATTCAGACCTACCTAGAAGAGAACAATTTTTATGATGTTGATACCGAAATTGAACAAGTTGCAGCTGGGTTGGGTTTAGCGGACCTCGGCTATGACCACGATGTTTCCAAATTATCAGGTGGTCAACGTTCCAAAATTATTTTGGCTAAGCTTCTTTTGCAAAGCCCTGATGTTTTGGTGCTAGACGAACCAACCAACTACCTGGACGTATCACATATTGATTGGCTAGTTGATTATCTGAACAACTTCTCTGGCGCCTTTATCGTAGTTAGTCACGACTATGATTTTTTAGGTAGAATTACCAATTGTATTATTGATATTGATTTTGGTACGATTACGCGTTATACCGGTACGTTGAAGCAAGCGCTGCGGCAAAAAGCGGCTAACCGTGAAACTTACCTTAAGGCATATGCTAACCAGCAACGCAAGATTGCTAAGACCGAAGCATATATTCGTAAGAACAAGGCTGGTACTCGTGCCAAGAGTGCGAAGTCACGTGAAAAGCAACTGGCAAGAATGGATATTTTAACCCCACCTAAAAACAACCGTCGGGCTAAGTTTGAATTTCCATATGTTGCTACGGCTTCTAACTTGCTTTTACAAACACAAGATTTAGTAATTGGTTATGATCATGCGTTAGTTAAGTCTGCCTTTAATTTCTCCGTTGGTGGCAACGAAAAGGTCGCAATCACTGGTTTTAACGGAATTGGTAAGACTACCTTGCTTAAGACGTTATTAGGACAACTCAAGCCAATTTATGGCTCGTATGAATTATCAGTAACGGCAAAATTAGCTTACTTCAAGCAGGATTTAGCTTGGCCAAATAATAATATGACGCCGCTACAATATTTGCAGGAAGAATTTGAACGCAAGAAGCCTAAGGAATTAAGACAGGCACTTGCTCGTATGGGTTTGACTGCGCAACAAGCGATGAGTCCATTGAAAGAATTGTCTGGTGGGGAACAGGAAAAAGTAAAATTAGCTAAGATGCAATTTGAACCAGCTAACTTGCTTTTCCTTGATGAACCAACTAACCACTTGGACAACGATACGAAAGATGCCTTGAGAAAAGCCATCGTCAATTTCCCAGGTGGAGTAATTATTGTTAGTCACGAACGAGATTTCTTCCATGGCGATTGGGTAGATAAGACTATAGATATTGAAACAATGAATTGAGGATAAAACTATGTCCGATAAGCACGATACTAAATTTTATCAGGAAATATTGGATATTTGTTTAACCGCTGGACGCTTAATGATTGAAGGCGGTAGTGAAATGTATCGGGTTGAAGACACGATGCTTAGAATTGCTCGGAACGCGGGTGCAGAAGATCCGCGTGTTTTTGCTACTCCTACTTGTGTATTTATGAGCTTAAATGGGGGTAACTTATCTCAAATGAAGCAAGTGCGAGATCGTAATATTAATCTGGAGTTAGTGGATCGTGTTAATGCATTATCGCGACAATTTGCAGCTAAGCAAATTGATTTACAACAATTGAAGGAAAAGATAGTCCAAGTAGCTAATGCTCCTTCTTTCCCTATGTGGTTGCAAGTAGTTGGTGCAGCAATTCTGAGTGCGACTTTGATGGTTCTGTTTATGGATAATTATGATTGGGTCGACTTTCCAGGAGCTGCTTTAGTGGGTGGTGTCGGTTTTTGGGCATATTGTGAATTTAAAAAGTACACTAAAGTTCGCTTTTTATCAGAATTAATTGCGGCGATGGTGATGGGACTTTTAGCAGTAGGCTTGAATTGGTTAGATTCACAGATGATCGTGGATAATATTTTGATTGGAGCGCTAATGACTTTGGTTCCAGGGCTTGCCTTAACCAATGCATTGCGAGATCTATTTATGGGTGATTTGCTATCTGGAATTGTAAGAATGTGTGAAGCCGTCTTAACCGCACTTGCTTTAGGTGGTGGAGTCGGAATGATCTTGAAATTCATGGGGGTATAACGATGCCTTTTTGGTTAGAGATAGTAATTAATGTTGCTTTTTCTTATATTGCTTCTGTAGGATTTGCGTTAACTATTAATGTCCCACATCGTGCGCTTAATTCATCTGGAATTAGTGGAGCAGTAGGCTGGATGGCTTATTGGTTTTGCTTTCGCTTAGGTATGGGCAGAATGGTTTCTAATCTGATTAGTGCATTTTTAATCGGAATTTTGGGATTATTTTTTGCTAGGAGAAAAAAATGTCCTGCAACGATCTTTAATATTCCTGCATTGGTACCGCTGGTGCCGGGGATGCCAGCTTATCAGGCCGTTCGTGCACTTGTAGCAGGCAATTATACACAAGGACAAGAGCTGATTTTGCGAGTGGCAATTGTTACTGCCGCAATTGGGTTAGGTTTCTTGTTATCTACGATGTGCATTGAAGCATTCTATAGAATAAAATATCGCCATTTTAAGAAGATAATGCTGTACATGAAACGTAAAAGATAGTACAATGCCTAGTTGACGAGTCGATTAATGAACGCGAGATGCGTATATTTATGAGATAGAGGACATCCGCCTTAAGTGGCAAGCACGGGAAGTGCTGATGGTGGACATACTGATGTGAACAGTTTAAATGCCCACATGTGCTTTTGCATGTGCCTTGAGTTGAAAAAGGACAAGCTTTCCATAAAGCTTGTCCTTTTTGTTTTGTTTAACTAATGTAAAGCGCTTGTCGACCTTGTTGATCGTAACTCTGTTCTAATTTATGCCAGTTTACAGCTTGATTTTTAAATCCATAAGGATTGTTAAGGTAGACAACCTTCTTTTTCTTGTTATAACCTGTAATTACACAAGCATGTGATGATGGTGTAACGTTCACCTTACCTGAGTTAGTTTCCCACGTTTGCATATTGTTGACGCGGCTAAAGGTTGTAGTAGTAATAATTAAAACGGGATGACCATCGGAAACTAGTTTTAATACTTTCAGGAAATTACTGCCGGAAGCATTAACGATGTGGTTGGTGTATTTACGTGCAACGTTATAAAGCGGACCATTATAAACGCACCAGCCGGCATTTGCTACAGTCATATGACCGACAAAGCCCTGATTAGGATTACCGCGATAACGGCCATTGTCGGTAAAAGAATCGACGTGTTGAATGTTCTGTGCTAGTTCATTTTTAGTAACTTTGATGCCATAATAGTTCATAAGCATGGATAAACTAGTAACCTCGCAGCCGTTAGGCAGGTCGGGGAGCTGATTTTCTAGAGGAACATTGAGCTTTTGTTTCTCTTTCATCATCATCCAATTAATTTCGTCATCAATTTGATTTTTGTTTGCAAGGTAAGTTAGACTAAGCACTAATATTAATCCAATTGGAATAATTAAAAATAAGTACTTTAAATTAATTTTTTTATTTTTCATGAGTACTATTCTAGCAAAATCTTATTATGAATTCTAAAAAGTGATGACAAAAAAATTTTTTGTAGTATGTTAGTGAGTAGAATTAACAAAAAGGAAAGTTTATTTTGAAGATTAATTTAGAAGATTTAAATAATAAAATTGAAAATCAAGATTACATTCAAGATCTTGAAACAGTAAAATATGGCGATATTAGCAAATCTAAGAGCAAGATCAAGCCTTATGCAGAGAAGATGATTAAGGAAGTCGCTGCTGCGTTCAAGCATGATTCATTAGTGCAAACTCAGCTGGCAGTGACAGGTCAGCGTCCGGTTACATTTGCTTTAGAGACTAATATCATCAACTTGCCTTACAGCAATTATAAGAAGATTGTCAATTTTTTTGAGGAAGGGCAAGAATATCCGCTTAATGTTTATTTTGAAACGCGGTCTGATTATGTTAATGTTTCGCATTTTAGAATTGATCAATTGGCAACTGAAGAAGAAGTTGAAAAAGATGCTGATAAGGTGGTAGATCAACTAGTAGAAGCAATCATTGAAAAGCTGACAGTTGTGCGTGAATATGAAGCGCCAGAAAAGAAGACTGCTAAGAAGGAAACAAAGAAGAGCAAAACTGCTAAAAAAGAAATTAAAAAGAAAAAGTAGTTTTATAAGGTTTTTAGACTCGAATCTAAGTGATTCGGGTCTTTTTTGTAATGATAACAAAAATTTTTGTTTTTTATTTTTGCTCTTTTTCCAGTCAAAACTTGGCACAAATGTTATTATAGCAAGCTTTCGCGCTATCTATTTTCTTTTTAAAAAAGTTTTATTTTGCCCTTGCATTATATAATGTATGTTATATAACAAAGATGTAAGGAATGAGGAAACGAAAAGTTCCAACAAGTTAAAGTGATTTAGAAAATAGAGGTATTCATTATGTTAGACTCAAAGAAAATTGTTAAAGTTGTTTCAGTTGTAGTTGCTTCAATTAGTATGATGGGTGTCGGTGCTTCAGTTAGTGAAGCTGCTAGCTTCACTGCTCCAAAGTTAGGTGTTTCAGAAGTTGCTCCTACTAACCCATCAATCAAAAAGGGTGACAAGATTTTCGTTTCAAAACAATAAATAATTCTAAACATAATGAATGCGTATTTATATAGATAGACTTTAGATCAATCATTTTGCATATTTGCAGGTGATTGATCTTTTTTTGCCAAAAGAAAAGACCGAATCAATTTGATTCGATTTTTAGTACATCAAGGTTAATATTATTTGATTTCTTTAAATTTATTAAGCGAATGGTCATTGGTGTAGAAGAAGTCTTCAAATACGGCACTCTTAATTACACCTTTTTCGATTGTCGCGTTAATAGTATTAGCTGTATCAGGATACTTATCTGAAAAGCCTAAGTTAAGATAAGCTTTATTGACGCTGTAGTAGAAGTAATGTTTGGCATCTTCTTCCCAACCAGTGCCTTTATACATTAAATGAATGTGCTTTTCTTCGTTAGCTACTAACTCATCGTATAAGTTGTCGATCCATTCCTTTAATCTATCTAGTTCATTCTTGCCAAGCTTGCTATAGCCTAAGCGGAACTTATATCCAGGATAGATACCGCTGAATGAAGTACCACGTAAGGCTAACTTAACAATTTCAGCAGTTCTAACCATCTTGCCGTCACCGAACAAGTAGAGTGGGGCGAAGAAGCCAGAGTGATAAAGAGCAGTTTCCAAAATTACATCAGCTGCTTTTTTCTGCAAGGCATCCCCACTTTGATAGATTTTATTTAAAATATGGATCTTATTTTGCAAATAAGGATTATTGTTTGCCCAATTCAAAGTTTCTTCGACAGTCTTGTCATCAGATAACTCATGCAAAACATAACTGTAACCCTTATTGGCAATTGATTCCAAATATTGCAACGCGTTTAAAACGGCAGATTCTTCAGGCGTAATTGCGTCCGCCTTAATCTGTTCAATACCGTTACGCATTTGTAAGCCAGACGAGAAAGACAATGCTCCAAAAGCATGAAGCAAAGCTTCTTGGATTGGCTTATCTAATTTTATAAATTCTTTTTTATCTTCTCTAACCGGAACGTTGCGAGGTTCCCAAATAATATCGTTTAGTCTCGCCCAAGCGGATTTGTCGACACGATCCTCCATGTCGTTCCAGTTAATTGCTTCGTAATATTTCTCAGTCATACTCAATCTCTAAAATCACTTAAAAAGCTAATATTTCCACGTAATTCTTTAGGTTTTCGGATTTTCTTGGTGCTTTCACCAGTAGAAAGATCATGAACAATCTTGCGAACGTTTTTGACATCTTCACTTGTGCCACTAAATTCCAATAAATAAAGAATCGGCACTTTTAGCGTAGCTGCGATCTTCTTCGCGGTTTGAGCAAAAAGGTCGTTGAAGTTACGATTACCACAACCGATAATTCCGATAATATTCTTTTTATTGTCTTTATACGTTAAAAAGTTAACGACTGAATCCATCATGAAATCCTGGTATGCAGGAACGATCAAAATGTACTTTTGACCCATATCAAATTTGGGTTTAGCATCGCTGATCTGATGGGCTTCTAATTGCGTTTTATCAATAAAACGTTTAGTTTGCCCAGTTATTGAATAAAATGCTATTGCTACCATATTTTTCCCTAATAAATCTAATGTACTCAATGCCTATCTTCTCACCTAAATCCCAAGTATTCAATAGTTAAGCTATTCAAATTTTGAAAAAATTCCCCTATAATGTAGAGCAAGGAGGAATCGTCATGTTTAGCTGGAATATTATTGGTATCTTAATCTGGGTTGCCATCATACTGTATTTAGTATTTATTATCCAAAATATTCGTCGTAGACGAATTAAGATGATTATTAAACAGCATAAGCACTTTAGCTGGCCTAACTTTATCTTGAATATAGTTGAGGTGGTCATTTTATTTGTAGCAGCTGGCTGGATGTTTAATCAAACATTTATGGATAATCCAGATTTGGAAGATGCAAGTCGAATTACTTCAAGCGTTAAATATGAACCGCTGATAATGAAGACAGGGGTTGGCAATTCAAGCTATGTCACGATCGATTCAGCTAAGAAGAGATACGGTTCTCAGTCATATACTTTTTATAAGGCAGGAAGCAAAATCACGTCGTCTAGTGATTATGCATCGATTGCGTATGGTGATACGGCATTAGATGTTAATGCAGAAAAGATTCCATACGTTAAAAAGACGCTTAAGAAAATGGATAAGAAATATCAACGTGCTTATGTAGCCATTTATACGGCGACATATAAGAAGAATTGGCAAAACGGTATTGGAATGCACGCAGGGCATTTGGCAACGCGTTATTACTTGATCCGGGTGCCAGATCAAAGCTTCATCAAGCAAGGAAAATAAGCAAAGAAAATCCCCATTCAAAGACGAATGAGGATTTTTTCTACGTAAAGTCAAGCGCAATAAGGTGTTTGGCTTTAATTTCAGCTAATAATCCACCTTCAACGAAGGCTAAGATGAAGCTGGCGGTTAAAAAGTCCATGACGTTGCCTGATGAAAATGCCGCAAACAGCATAAAAGCGATTGAAAGCAGCATGGAACTAATCAGGTAGGTGCGTTTTCTTCTATTCATTAGCCATTTAACAAAAGCGTACAGCATGATTGCTACGTACGGGCCAACAAATAGCAACATCCCGATCCAACCTAATGAATAGATCTGACTGGTGAAGTCTCGCTCTAGGTTAAAAATGTTGGTCTCACGGGTATATGAGATACCTAAGAACTTGTCCAACTTATTATTGTTAGTCTTAACTACTTGATCTAGCATAGCCTTTTCAACGTGACGGTTTTGCATACGCGCAGTTCCCGGCTCGTTCATGATCTTAAGCCAAAATTCTGGATCATATTTGTAAGGGTAGCTCTTAGTGACAAACTTTTTGTTTAGGGCATAATCTTGATAATGCTCTTCGATAAATTCGATTAAAAATTGCTTCCGTTTTTCGCCGCTTGGATATTTTTTAAGACCAGCGGCTAATTCTTTCTTAGCAACAGTTAAGCTGTTATCAGATTGTTGCGCTAAAAACTTTTCATAATTGTAACGCTGGATTGCTGGACCGAAGGGGATAATCGCCATCGCACTAATTTCGATTATCAGCGCTACTAAAATTGCCTTGCCGTTCTTGATGACATCTTTGACAATGAACAAATGGAAAAAGTAGAGCAAAATACCGATGATAATGCCACCAATTAAGCCGATTAGCGCGACTTTAGTTCCAAGTTCGATCATTGCGAGGGCCTGCACGACATTTAAAGTAACGGTTTTCCAATTAAAATGACTGAACATGAAGTAGAGCATCAGGGGCACTAGCATGAATAGTACGGCCGAGACCATGTTGGCAAAGTTGAAGAAGCCTTTAGAAGCCATGTGAGAATAGCCGATGTTAGGATTGAAGAACCATTCAAAAATATTGGCACTGATCGGGCCGGTTTCGTAACTTCTAAGTGAAATCACGAAAAGGTTGCTGATCACGATGGTGAATGAAAATAGTCCGCTGATTCCTTCAATTACATGTCTGAATTGATCGCGAGTGAAATCTAACGCGGTAGTAAAGAAAATCACCATCAGCGGCAAAAGCATTCTAATGAGATAGAAGATTTCACTGACAGTCGAATAGTTGTAATCATTTGGATTAATACTATTAAAATGTTTCACGTGTAACAAGTGTAGAGCCGAGTAAATTACTAGCAAGGCTAAATAAAACAGTAGCCATTTGTTTTTACCCAATTTTTGCCAATTCTGTTTTTGACTAAAGAACATGCAAAAGATAACAAAAACAGCCAAAATTCTAATGATTGTAGGCAAAGTAAACGGCAAGACGTCAGCCAATTTGCCATGATAAAACCAATAAAGGTCCAAAAACGGCTGAATAAGGATGAACCAGAATAAAACGGTTCGAGTTTTCTCTTTCATAAAAAATCTCCCTAAATAGATCGATATTGTATTAATTTTAGGCAAAAAAAGATCCTGCGTAAATATTACCCAGGATCTTTTTGAATTTTGTTTACTTTTTGCTGTCTTTGTTAGCCTTTTTAGTTTTAGCAATCTTTTCAACTTTAACTTCGTTAGTTGAAGCAATCTTACTATTTTTAGCGGCACGAGCAGCCTTTAAGTTTTTGAAGTTGACCACAATCTTGTTGTTCAAGTCACTAATTGCAGTGGCATCAACTGGATCGTATGAAGTGATAGCTAAGAGAGCAGAATTTTCATAAATTTTTTCTACCTTACCTTGGAATGGCTTCTTAAGTTCTTCTTCTGACTTGGCACCAACGATTGCGCCAACTTTTACATCTGCTTTTTTCATGGAGTTATCTCCTCTCTTGATAAAAAATCTTGGTCTTTTGTAACATTGGAATGTTAATATAGATGAGCAACATTTTCAAGTGGGGGACTTTCTTTTGAAGAAAATAATTTTGATCGCGGGCCCGAGCGGCGCCGGAAAGACAACGATTTCTGATTATTTAAATGAAAAATATGGCATACCACGTGTTTTGACACACACGACGCGTCCAATGAGACCAGGGGAAAAGCAGAATGTCTCCTATCATTTTGAAACGGATGAAAGCTTCAAGACATTGCACTTTTTTGAGCACGTCAGATATGGCTCTTATCAATATGGGTCAAGTCGTGAAGCCTTAAACCTTGCTTGGAAAAAGAGCGATCTCGTTTCTTTAATTGTCGATATTAAAGGTGTTTATACTTATTTGAAACAATTAGGCAATAAAGTTTATTTTCTTTATGTCACAACTTCGACTGAAGAAGAATTAAAAGAGCGGCTTTTAAAGCGAGGAGATGATCCCGAAAAGATCAAAGAACGACTCAGCGGCAGTGAATTAAATCTGTTGCCGGAAGACTTGAAAGATTACGCACACATATTAGTTAATGATAATCTATCAGAAACCAAGAGTAAGCTAGATTCAATCACAGCAAGGCTTGAAAAGTGATTTGAAAGCCCTTAATTTTACAAGATTTTTTTAATGAAAAACACCCGAAAATCCCCGTATTTTAATGCGGGGATGGATAGGGCCAAGCTGACCTAGCAGTCAGCTTTTTTTATTCTAAAAATAGAGACATACGTTCGACTTCCCTGTAAAATATAAATATCTAATCTACAGAAGGAGGTGAAATCATGAAGAGAATGAGCAGCTTAGCCTATCATTTTGGCGTTAAGCTTCGCTTTTATCCTAGTTCTAAGCAAAAGAAAATCATTAAGTTGAACTATGATGCGCAACGCTTTGTCTACAACTCTTATGTAGGACGCAATCGAAGCAATTATCATGCTAAGCACTATTTAGCTGTTAGACAATATCAAGCAATGCCTTTTGCCTTTTCTACTCTTAATAGCTATGAAGCCCAACTGGCAGAAAAAGTAGTCGCCAATAACGAGTTATTGGCTAAGCCAAGGAATATCCGCGATACTTATAGCTTTTTACGCGTTAAAGAAATTGATAGCCTCGCTATTGCCAACGCTATTCAGAACTACCAGAAAGCTTGGAGCAACTATCGCAAGATTGGTCATGGAATCCCAACTTTCCATAAAAAACGCAGCGACTGGTCATATCAGACCAACTGTCAATATCCTAAGCAAAAAGAAGCTTTTCTTGATAACGGGACAGCTAGATTTATTGATGCTAAACATATTAAACTGCCTAAACTGGGTATCGTCCGCATTGCTGGTTTTAGAAGGCTAATCAAAGAGCGTTTGCTTAATCATATCCCAACTAGAATTGGCACAGTCACGATTAAAAAGACCGCTGACGAGCAATTCTACTTATCAATGCAATTAGGCAGCGATATTGCCTTTGTTAAAGCCTTGCCTAAGAAGCAAAGTCAAATTGGCATTGACCTTAACCTTGATAATTTCTTAACAGCATCTAACGGGGCAATGGTTGCTAATCCACGATTTTATTGCAAAACCAAAAAGAAGCTTGCCCATGCCCAACGCGTCTTGTCTCGCAGACAGCGCCGGGCTAAAAAAGAAGGACGCAATTTGCGGCTAGCAAAAAACTATCAAAAGCAGCGTTTAGTTGTAGCTAAACTGCACGACAAGATCAGAAGACAGCGTAATGACTTCTTACAAGTACTCTCAACTGCACTAATCAAAAACCACGATTTAGTAGTTGCCGAGGAACTAAGAAGCAGAAATCTGTTAAAGAATCATGCCTTGTCTCAAGCCATTTCAGATGTTGGTTGGCGCAGCTTCCTGAACATGCTGGCTTATAAGGCAGATCTATATGGCAAAGAATTTCTAACAAT
>NZ_AZEL01000010.1 GCF_001434975.1 Lactobacillus gallinarum DSM 10532 = JCM 2011 | reverse complement strand
TTAATCCAATTATTAAATTATAGTTGACTTCTATCAACACGATTTGACAGAGAGCCGCAGATGACGTATTTGCTTTCCTGTTGTAATATTCGTCTGTTCCTGGTTCAAAATAGTTTCTCCTCTCTGATACTGATTTTATCAATGATATTTCGCAATAGCCAGCAATGAACGCTTGCATTGCGCAAGACGTTACATTATCTTCTGAAACATATAGCGCACCTTGTCCAGGCGGCTGTTTGGACGGCGGGGCTGGATGACTGGCTTGCCGACAGCGGCCTGATACCCTTTCAGTTCTGTAAGGCATACGCTCTGCCCGTTGGTGTAAAAGGCCAGATCAGTACGGTATGCCTGTATACAGCGGGCGGGAATCTCGCCAGTAAAGACAACTTCATCCTTTTTTACCTGGACCGTTTCGATGGTGGCACAGTATTTCGGTGCATCATGATAAGCCCTGGAAAGATATTCCCGGGGCGCATAGAGGGTGAAGGAGAGATAAGGTTCCAGCAGTTGCGTCCCTGATTCCTTCAATGCCTGTTCCAATACAATCGGGGCCAATGAGCGGAAGTCCGCCGGCGTGCTGACCGGACTGTAATAAAGCCCGTATTCAAAGCAAATCTTACAGTCCGTTACGTTCCAGCCGAACAAGCCCTGCTCCAGCCCGTAACGGATACCATCCCTGACAGCGTTTTGAAAACTCTGGTTCAAGTATCCCAGCGAAACCCGGCTCTCGTATTGTACACCGGAGCCAAGCGGGAGTGGTGTAACAGACAGTCCGATGGATGCCCAAAACGGGTTGGGCGGCACCTCGATATGGATGGTGTGGCTGGCTGCTTTGAGCGGCCGCTCCATATAAATGACGGTGGGTTCCTTTACCACTGTTTCAAGCTTGTATTTTTCCGACAGCAAAGCGGAAACAACCTCCAACTGCACCCGGCCCAAAAAAGAAAGAATGATCTCATGGGTGATGGAATCCACCTCGCAGCGCAAAAGCGGGTCAGTATCCGCAAGTTGCGTAAGAGCGTCCAGCAGCCGTTCTCTTTGCGCTGCCGTTTTCGGCGCAATCGACGTCCGCAGCATGGGGAGGGGGTCCTCACGCCACCTTTTACGAGGGAGCCGGGTTGGGTCCCCTAATACATCGTTTAACCTCACGCTGTCGCTGGGAAGGATAACAATTTCACCCGGATAAGCGGTGTCTGTCCGAACAATTTCCCCTTTGGATGGAATACGCATCTCTGTGATTTTCAGCTTTTCTCTCCCGGCCAGGGCCACCGTATCCCGCAGGCGCAGCGTTCCGCTGTATAGCCGTAGATAGACACGCCGCTGGCCGCAATCTGTATACTCCACCTTGAAAACGCTGCCGCATAGGGCGGCGCTCCCCTGTTCCCCAATCGGTTGGAACAGCCCTGTCACCGCATCCATCAACGGTTGAATGCCAAGGCCCTTTTTGGCGCTGCCATAATAGACCGGGAACAGGGAGGCGTCTTGAACCCGCCGCTGTTCCTCCCGCACAAGTTTTTCCCGGCTGATTGGTTCTCCTGCGATATACTTTTCCAATAATTTATCGTTATTTTCGATGACCGCATCCCATGCTTCTATGTCGGTATTTTCCTCCAGGACTATTTCCGGGGACAGCGACACCGTCTGCTTGATGATAATATCGGCGGAGAGCTTATCCCGAACAGACTGAACCACGCTCTGCAAATCAACGCCAGCCTGGTCGATCTTGTTGATAAAGATAACGGTGGGAATGTTCATTTTCCGCAGGGCATGGAACAGAATACGGGTCTGGGCCTGCACGCCATCTTTAGCGGAGATCACCAAGATGGCCCCATCTAAAACAGCCAAAGAGCGGTACACCTCCGCCAAAAAATCCATGTGGCCGGGCGTATCCACAATGTTGACTTTACATCTGTGCCACTGGAAGGAAGTGACTGCCGCTTGAATGGTAATCCCACGCTGCCGCTCCAAAAACATGGTGTCCGTCCTCGTTGTCCCTTTTTCGACGCTCCCCGGTTCTGAAATGGCTCCGCTGGCATATAGCAGGCTCTCCGTCAAGGTCGTCTTTCCAGCGTCTACATGGGCAAGAATTCCAATATTGATTATTTTCATGTGATTGTCCTCCCTTTACTGCCCCGAAGGGCATAAAAATCCCCAGCAGTAAAATACTTTTACCACTGGGGATGATAATTTGCGGACATCCCCAAAAACAGCATACACCTGTTTGTGAGTGCTGTTTTTGGGGATATGTCAAAATTGATAAGGCAAAAGTATTCTTAAATTGGGTACAAAAAACTAAGCCCCTACAAAAGGGACTATCATAATCCTTTGTTCCCACTATTTGATTATAGTTTTATTTAAGAATACCTTGCCGCATATTTTTTACTCCTTTTCTGGAATTGAATTATTATATCACATCAGTTTTAGGAAAACAAGTATCTAAAAGAAATTTTTCTTCCCCTTATATGTAACAATCATACCGGCTTCCTAACGTTCAGAATGGTTTCTACTGTCTGCTGCGGTGTTTGGTTGGAATTGTCCAGCCAAAAGCCGATCCGTGGTGTTGTCTGCATTTTACTAAATACAAATTCAATGTATACAGAAAGAAATATATAAGGAGTGGGAGGGATTCCGCCGTAGTCGGCATTGTAGGAAAATCCAAAAGTTTAGATTTTCTCAAAATGCTTATCTTTTGGTCTTTGGTTCGGAATAGTGTAGTGCTGGCGGTCTATCTATTGTTTTCGGTTGCTTGCTTCTTTACCGTACATGAGCATTGATTGCTGTATTGTAGATCAATTAATACCAATAACAAAAGATTAATAATAGGCAAAATTAAAAAATAAACAAATCGTGTTTTCCAATTTGCCAAAAATGAAAGTGAGGAAAATTGTGTTGCCATTAGATTATCTTCAACGTTCCTTTCTCTCGCGCTAAATCATTAATTTTTCTAACCATAACTAAAATTAACAATATCCAGATCAGCATACTGCAGATATAGGCCAAAATATTGGTCATATTCCCTGAATAAAGCAAAACCCTAACTGGCATAGTCATTGGCAAAAAATATTGTGATACTTCCATCAATGGTAGAGAAATCACTCTATTACCAAATAATCCTGTTAATAGTAAAATTGGAATATTAATCAACGCTTCGTAGACTAACGCGTTAGGAGTTAAGGTGAAGAAAGCCGCGATTAAAATATCCATTGTAGCTGCAGCAATCCAAAGCAAGATAACTATCCCAATGAATTTTAAATCAATTGTGCCCGTTGCTACTGAGAAGATTTTTGCTAAAAGAAATGACAAAGGAAAAGCAAGCAGGCCATAACTCGAAGCTGGTAAAAGAAGAGCAATCAAGGATGCTCGCTCATCATAGCGCGTGTTAATAATATAAGGAAGTGTTCCTTGAAAACGCTGATATCCTATACTTCCTGCAGCGGTAGTACATGAAGCCCATAAACCAAATACTGCACTTCTTATCCAGACCATTGGATCATTTAACCCATGATTAGCGTAAGCAATTGTGTACTGTAAAACGAAAATACTAACTGTACTAGTTATTGTCAACCAAAAGAAATACTGATTAGATATGTACAGCTTAAATTGAAACCAAAAAAGTCTTAAAAACCTCATTAATTCATCCCTTATTATTCTCTTCTAAGTTGTGGTGCTAAGGCAAGGTATGATTCTTCAAGTGTTGCTGGTCTATCAATTCGTTTAACTTTAGACAATTTCACAATATCTTGAACTGTACCTTTTGCGTGAACTTTGCCTGCACCTAATAAAACAATTTGATCTGCTAATGCTTCAACTTCTGACATCATGTGACTAGTTAACAAAATACTAATGTCATTTTGTGCTAAATTCTTAACTACATTTCTGATATTAGTAGCAATTTCTACATCTAAGCCATCAGTAGGTTCATCTAATAATAATAATTTAGGATTTCCTAGAAGTGCACGTGCAATGTGCATTCTTTGTTTCATTCCTTTAGAGAAAAATTGTACCTTTTTATTCATGTCATTACTTAAACTAACTAAATCAAGTACACGTTCTATTTCCGCTTTTTGCTTACGATAAGGTATTTTAGCCAAATCTGCAAAATATGAGAGATTCTGTTTAGCTGTAGCTCGACCGTAAAAGCCCAAGTCCCCACCAAAGGAAACTCCAATATTATCACGTAACCTGGTCTTAATAATATTCTGACCACCGACAATCACTGAGCCAGATGTGGGTAATAAATAACCGCCTACAATAGAGACAATAGTAGTTTTACCAGCACCGTTGGGGCCCAATAAGGCAGCAATTTCACCTTTTTTAATATTAAAAGAAACATCGTCTAACGCTACAAATTTTTTTCCATTGTCATGATATACTTTTCGTAAATTTTGAATAGAGAGATAATTTGTCATTTATTTTCTGCTTCCTATATTTTCCTTCTTAAAAGATTTATCTAAAATCAATTGCGCCTCAGCTTTAGCCTCTTCTTTCATGCCTAATTTTATATAGCAACTAATCAGCATTTCTCTAGAAGCTTTTACTCCATCGAAGTTTCCAATATCTGCATGTTCATTAAGAGCTTCTTTAGATGTCATCAATGCATCATGATAATTTTTTAATAAATATTGAGTATAAGCCAAAATACTACATGCTTCAGCAACGTAACCTTTAGAATAAATTCTTACATGCTCTAAATTATTAATTGCAATATGGTAAGCTAATTTATAATCATGTTTTTGAATTTCTAATTGAACTAAATTAATAGCTACTTGTCCCTTATATCGTTCCGCTTGGCTTTTTCCTTTTATACTAGAACAAGTGGAAACATACTTATTAATTCTATCAGTTGCATTTACTAGTAGAGTTTTAGCCATTACTAATGAAAAACTATTTGGCTCCATTACAACTGCTAAACCCAACATATTATCGAATAATGCCATATACAGATCTTTATCTTTGGATCTAGGAATTTCTTTAGATATCAAAGTATATAGTAATTCTTGAGCGCCTTCATAATCATGAAATCTTTTAAGCTTAGTTATTATCAATCTATGGTAAGCTGTAATTACATGATTAATATCTCCTGCTCTCTGAATTGCCTTAGAAAAATATAAGTATGAATCTTTAGAGCCTTTACTTGCACATACAGTTCCACTATATATTAATGCATTATATGTTCCATGCTTTAGAATTTCACTTTTTCTTCTAGATACTATGTCAAAAACTGCATCAAAATTACCTGTTAACAAGATACAGGCATCCATAATATAAGGTAATAATCCTATCTCAGCTTGTAACATATCTGAAACCAGTTTATCGTATGATGGTATTTTTACATTTATTTTTTTAGTATTCCACTCCACAAATTCTCTAGGACTTGTTGTAAACCTCACACCTAAATCATTTAAAAAGAAAGGACTCCGTGAAGATCTGTCTCTTACCGAAGTCCCTTCTAATAATTTTTTAGATATGTTAAGTCGTTCGAGAAAAGCAGAATCTATTTTTTTATCAAATTTAGGAATTGATAAAATTTGATTTATAAAATCTTCTAAATACATCTTCATCTCCTTCCAATTAAACTACAGACGTTATTTTATAATTACAGGTAACACCCAAATCATTGATAATGTCCCCTTTCCTTAAGAACAATTATATTATCATTCATATTTATGCTCTCGACTTATTAGTTTCGTCACACGAAACTATATTTTCCAAGATATTACTCTATTGCCGTATCCCCACATAATAAGTTGATCTTTTATTTGTTTTGCTTTCATCCTATTTCCTTCAAACATATACTTAAAGAAGAAACCTGCAATTCTATAAAACATATAGTGACTTCTACAATCCAACTTTTCTAAATAATCTAGACATTTGTAATATTAGTTTCATTTCTATAACCATAATAGTAGCAGTAATATAGATAATTATTACAAATAATAGCTATTCTCTCGATCATTCTTTCTGAGGCATTATTATTTGAATATTGTTTTAATATTTGACTTATACAATTATTTAATTGTTTTTCAGTGAAGACTTGCATGCAGTTACCAAATAATCTTAGTGCATCAATATCTCCTAACCAAGTATCATGCCTTGTAAATTCTTTTATTATATCCTCTTTTATTCCTACACTTAATTCATCTAATTGTCCTCGAAAAGCTGCTATAGCTACAATGATTCTATACTTAAACACCTTATTACCTGGCAATTTAAGCACTTCTTGCAAACAATTTTCTATTTCATTTTTATCAGAGGTATTAAAAGCTATCCTTACCTTATTTTCAAGTTCTTCAGCTCTTTTCTCATTTTCTGAAATATACTCGTTTTTAATTAGCTCCAAAAAACTGTCTACATCGATATGGTGTGCAAACAAGATTTTAAATAAACTTTCTGCAGAAATGCCTTCTATTCCTCGTTCAATCTTAGAATAATGACTTTTATGAATAATTCCTTGGATCATTTCATCTTGTGTCAATCCTAGACGAATTCTTTGGTGTTTTAACGCTTCACCGATAGTCATCTTTCATCCCTCCAATTTAACTTCAACTATACTATCTTTTTAATTTTCTCTCCATACAAAAACGCCTTGCCCGAAAGCAAAGCGTTTTTTAGCATAAGCAATTTTAAATTTACCTTAACCCTTATCTGCACCAGCAGTAATTCCGTTAACGTAGAACTTCTGCATGAAGACAAACAAGATAGTAATAGGGATAGCGATGATTACACACCCTGCAACGAATTGTGCGAAGTATGCAGTCGCATTACCTTTGGCTGTGTGCACCATGTTGTACAAACCATAAGCAACAGTATAAGTCTTAGCATTTCCTGAAGTTGAAAGAATAATACCTGAGAAAATGAAGTCTGTCCATGGAGCGATGAATGCAGTCAAAGCGGTGTAAACGATCATTGGCTTTGAAAGTGGCAAACCAATGTGTAAGAACACTTGCCACTTAGTAGCACCATCAATTTCAGCAGCTTCGTCAATTGATCTAGGAATAGTATCAAAGAAACCTTTAGCAACGTAGAAGCCAAGTCCGGCACCACCAACATAAACAAGTAACAAACCGAAGAGGTTTAACATGTTCAAGCCTTTTAAGATGTAGTACAAAGCGATCATAGACATGAAGCCTGGGAACATCCCTAAAACCAAAGCAATTTGCAAAAATGGTTTTCTAAACTTAAAGCGAAGTCGTGACAGAACATAGGCAACTGAAATAGTTAAGAATGTCGAAATAACCATCGAGAGAAGAGAAACAATTAATGTGTTAATGATCCAGTTACCGAATGGGTATTGCGGATTAGTAAAAATACCAACATAGTTCTGCAACGTGAATTGTTCTGGCCAGAAGGTCGAAACGAATCCAGTATCATTGTATGAAAAACTTGCTAAGACGATCCACACAATTGGTAAAATCCAGATAATAGCAAGTAATGCTAAGAGGATATACCGAAAGATTAATGAGAGCCGTCTTTGATTTGAATATGACTTCATGTCTAGCCCTCCTTATAAGCGTTAGTGTGGCGATATGCAATCAGCGAGACGACCGCACTAATAATGAAGATTAAGATACCTAGTACAGCTGACGCGTTATAACGCTGTTCCTGACCGAACGTCAAGTTATACAGCCACGTTACCAGCAAGTCAGTCGACCCGGCTCCGTTATACTTACTGTTCATTGGTGCACCACCCGTCAGCAAGAAGATAACGTTGAAGTTGTTGATGTTACCAATGAATTGTTGAATAAGTGAAGGTGCCATAACGAATAGAATTTGTGGGAAAGTGATTGAGCGGAAAATTTGTACAGCGTTGGCACCATCGATCTTGGCAGCTTCAATTTGATCTTCTGGCAAGTTTTGAATAATTGCAGTTGAAACCAACATTGAAACTGGGATACCGATCCACATATTAACAAGGATAACGGTAATTCTAGCTACTAATGGAGAAGCTTGGTTATCAATGAAGTGAATTGGCGAACTAATCCAGTGTAAGTTCATCAAAATGTTGTTCAAAGCACCTTGGTAGTCTAAGAACTGAGCCATCATCAAAAGTGAAACGAATTGAGGAACAGCCCAAATAATTACAAAGACTGTTCTCCAAAAGGCCTTATACTTAATGCCTTTGGATTCAATCAACATTGCAAGCAAAACACCAAAGAAGAAAGTAGTAGCAGTTGCAGCTACGGCCCAAATCAAGGTCCAGCCCAATACTGGGAAGAAAGTACCAGCTAAGTCACCACTCAACACATTACCGAATGCTTGGAACCCTGTCCAAGAAAAGGCGATTGGGTGCTGACGATCATAGTTAGTAAATGCCATTGAAATCATGAAGACCGTTGGCAAAACTGTGAAGAATAGGATACCCAATAATGGAATAACCATTAAAGTTGCATGTAAACGTGTATCAAGCAAACTCTTAAGTTCCTGAACATTGGTTGGAATATGTTCACCATCACGTTTCAAAATGTAATTGTGTCTAGTAGATCTTAAATTAACAATGTAAAGATAAATCATTGCTATACACAAGATGATTGCTAAAACACCAAACAGCAAAATCAAAACTGAGTTTGAAGGCTGTTTCGTGATATACACACCCTGAGCAGCGTCATAGACAACTTTTTTGCTCTTAATCGGACCTAATGTAGCCAGGATACCTAAAGTTGAGATACCACTAAAGATAAACCAAACAATGAATACAATTTCAGAGATTAATAATGCAAGACCTTTAACCCATTGCTTGTTGGCTAAGGCATTACTACCCATAATGAAAAATGATAACTTGGTAGCAATATCGCCTTTAGACCATACTTCGCGATATGTTGCTTTAGGAGCTACATGCTTTTTCTTTAGAAACATAACTTCTCCCCTTCTTAGGCAAAAAGGCTGGAATTAACGGCCAACCTTTGCTTATGCTTTAAGAAATACTATTTAAAATTATTTCTTAGAAATATCTTTTTGCAACTTAGCAAGCTTTGCCTTGTATTGTGAAGGCTTAATCTTGCCGTCGTAAGTACCACTGATAAGTGGAGCTGCTTCGTTCCAGAATGTTGCCATTTGTGGAAGCTTAGGTTGTAATACTGAGTTACCTGGCTTAGCCATTTCAATTACAGCTTCAGCAACTGGATCACTCTTAACTGCACTTGAGTTTACAGCATTCTTAAGTACAGGAATTTGACCAGCTTCCTTGTGGGCAATTAATTGAGCTTCCTTATTAGTGATGTAAGCAGCTAAATCTGAAGCAGCTTTAGCGTTCTTAGTGTGTGAGTTAATTGCGAAGCCTTCGATACCAAGGAATGCTTCCATTTGTACGCTCTTGCCACCAACGTCAATCTTAGGATACTTAGCAACTGCGAAGTTCTTGCCTAAGATCTTCTTAATGTTAGCTGCGTTCCATGGACCATCAAGAATAGCTTGTGCGTTACCCTTCTTCAATTGGTTCAAAGCGTTTGAAGTTTGCATTACGCCCTTATTGTTCTTTTGAGCTGCATACCACTTCAATGCGTTAACACCATTTTGTGAGTCAAATGTTGAACCCTTAAGATCTTCACCGTTAGCGCCGTAAAGCTTTGTACCTGCTGAGAACATTACTGGCCACATTACGTAAGCGTTAGTAAAGTCAGTAGCTACAACACCCTTAGAGGTTAAAGTCTTCCAATCCTTAACATCGTTTGCTGAAAGCTTAGACTTGTTGTAGTAAATGGTTTGTGCTTGTTGTGCGTATGGGAATGCGTAAACCTTGCCCTTCCAAGTTACACCCTTTGAAGCAACATCAATGTAGTTTGCCTTGATGTCTTTAGTTGCTTCTGGTGAAAGTGGGTTAATGTAACCAGCTTCAGCCATTTGACCTAATTGGTCGTTAGGAACTTCAAATACATCAGCAGCCTTTGATGGGTCCTTACCAACGTCAGTCTTAGCGTTAGCTGAACCGTTAGGACTTTGAACAACACGAACCTTGATGTTCTTATTCTTCTTAGTAAAGTCCTTTGCAATTTGCTTGTAGTAAGGAACTTGTTCAGTATCTACCCAAAGAGTTAAGTTAGCTTTCTTTGAGCTAGAGTTATTACTACTTGATGAATCTGATGAACCGTTTGAACATGCTGCAAGTGACATTGCTGCAAGAACAGCGGCACTACCTAAAGCCATTTTCTTCCAAATTTTCATAACTTTTCCTCCTAAAAAAATCAAAACAATAAATAATTCTTAACAACAGTAGCCTTTGCTACTTATGGTTGTAAGCTTTAATAAATTAAATTAGTTAACAATCGCCTTGGTGCTGTCTTTATCAAAGAAGTGAGCCTTGTTAACATCGAAGCCCATCTTTACTTTGTCACCAGGCTTGTGATAATCACGTGAATTTACAATTGCAGTAAATTCAGTTCCATCAACTTCTTGGTGAAGTTGAATGGTTGCACCCAGAAGTTCTGAAACAACAACGTTTGATTCAATTACTGAATCTGGCCAAGTTCCCATAAATGCTTCTTCTGAGTGAATGTCTTCTGGACGAATACCAAAGACAAGATCTTTATCGTTATATCCTTTCTCGTTAAGCATCTTAGCTTTACCTTGAGGAATACCGATGTTCAAACCTTTACCATCTGAAATTCGACCGTCCTTATAGTGAACATCGAAGAAGTTCATTTGAGGAGAACCAATGAATCCAGCAACGAACATGTTAACTGGCTTGTTGTAAACCTCAAGTGGGGTACCGATTTGCTCTACTCGACCAACAGACATAACAACAACTCTGTCAGCCAAGGTCATAGCTTCAGTCTGGTCGTGAGTAACATAAATAGTTGTAGTACCCAACTCTTGGTGAAGCTTAGCAATTTCGGTACGCATCGTTACACGTAATTTTGCATCCAAGTTTGATAATGGTTCGTCCATTAAGAAAATAGGAGCTGCACGAACGATTGCACGTCCTAAGGCTACACGCTGACGTTGACCACCTGATAAAGCACCTGGTTTTTTATCCAAATATTCTTCAAGGCCCAACATCTTAGCGGCTTTCTTAACTTTTTCATCGATTTCAGCCTTAGGCGTGTGACGAAGCTTAAGTCCGAAAGCCATGTTGTCGTAAATAGTCATATGTGGATACAAAGCATAGTTCTGGAAAACCATCGCAATGTGTCTGTCTTTTGGAGCAACATCATTCATTACCTTGTGATCAATTTCCAAAGTACCTTTACTGATGTCTTCAAGTCCTGCGACCATTCTTAATGTAGTTGACTTACCACAACCTGATGGACCAACGAAAACGATGAATTCCTTATCTTTAATATGTAAGTCAAAGTCATTTACAGAATATTTATCATTACCTTGATACTTTTTGTAAATATGGTTTAAATCAACCTCAACCATTGTTTTCCCTACTCTCTAACTTTTATTTTTCATTAAAAACTTTTTCAATCTCACTAAGTTTCAAATCTGCAGTTGTTGGTACGATGTAGTCAGCTTCTTTTAAAAGTTCCTTATCACCAATACCAACTGCAAATTGACCAGCGGCTTTAATTGATTCCACACCAGCTTTAGCATCTTCAAAACTAATTACTTCATCAGCCTTAAGCCCTGCAATTTCTTGTGCTTTTTCATAAATTTCAGGATCTGGCTTACCGTGATGCAATGTGGCAGGATCAACGATGCCATCGAATTCATCCATAATGCCTAATCTGGTCAAAATCTTAGGTGCATTCTTAGAAGCTGAAGCAATTACCATCTTAAGGTTTTGCTTTTTAGCATCTGCCAAAAGTTCTGGAATTCCTGGCAAGATATCCTTTGGTGTCATTGTTTCAACTTGCTCAACGAACTTGGAATTCTTTTCTGCAGCGAATTTTTCTTTTTCAGCTTCAGTATATTTATCTTCTTGACCACCATATTTCAGAATCAATTCCAATGAATCCATTCTTGAAATACCACGTAAGCTATCAAGTTGAGCATCGTTTAAAGTAATGCCTAATTCTTTTGCCAAGTTGTTCCAAGCTGTTAAGTGAAACTTAGCTGAATTGGTTAAAACACCATCTAAATCAAACAATAATCCTTTAAGCATTCTGGGTTTCACCTTCTTTAAGAGTAAATTTCTTTCCCTTAACTACAACATCTAAGTCTTCACCTTTATGTAAAGTAATCTTAGTTTCCTTATGATCTACATAAACTTCAATCAAGCGACCGCGATAGTTAATCTTAAAGCCATAGTGATCCCACTTATCAGGAACAAATGGATCAAATTTCAATTGATCATGATCATAACGCATCCCTGCGAAACCTTGAACAATTGCAAGCCATGAACCACTCATTGAGGTGATGTGCAAACCATCAACCGTATCGTTGTTATAGTTATCAAGGTCTAAGCGAGCAGTTCTTTCATAAAGCTCAACGGCCTTCTTTTGCTTGCCAAGTTCTGCAGCCAAAATTGAGTGAATACATGGTGACAGTGAACTTTCGTGAACTGTTAATGGTTCATAGAAGTCGAAGTTCTTTTCCTTTTCTTCCTTGGTGTATTGATCATTTAAGAAGTAGATACCTTGTAAAACATCGGCTTGTTTAATAAATGGTGATCTCAAGATCTTGTCCCATGACCAGTGTTGGTTAATTGGACGTTGATCTTCAATTTCACTAACTGGACGAATGTCTTTGTCTAAGAAGTCATCTTGTTGTAAGAAGATGCCGCGTTCCTTATCTTCTGGAAGGTACATCTTATCAACGATGTCTTGCCACTTTTCTTTTTCTTCTTCAGTGACGTGTACTCTTTCTTGAGCTTCCTTTGTAGCAAGTGGCAAACGCTTCAATGTGTATTGCAGAAGCCATCTTGCCATGGTGTTAGTGAACCAGTTGTTGTTAACGTTGTTTTCGTATTCGTTAGGACCGGTTACACCGTGCATAACGTACTTGTTACGCCACTTGGACCAGTGAACTCTGGCTGCCCAGAATCTAGCAGTTCCAACTAAGACGTCCATACCTTCGTTCTTAACGTAACTATCATCACCAGTGTAATCAGTATACATAGCGATTGCGTGTGGAATGTCTGCGTTACGGTGAATTTCTTCAAAAGTAATTTCCCATTCGTTGTGACATTCAATTCCATTAAATGTAACCATTGGGAACAATGCACCTGGTAAGCCTTGCTCTTTAGCGTTGTGGTAAGCACCTGGTAATTGATCGTGACGATATTGAAGAAGTGCTCTTGTAACGCTTGGATCAGTTACACATAAGTACATTGGAACGATGTAAGCTTCTGTGTCCCAGTAAGTAGCACCACCGTATTTTTCACCGGTAAAGCCTTTAGGACCTACGTTTAAGCGTTCATCTTCACCGTAGTAAGTCATAAACAATTGACAAATGTTAAAGCGAATACCTTGTTGAGCGGCATCATCACCTGCAATAACAACATCTGATTTGTCCCAACGCTTCTTCCATACAGCTTCATGATCAGCTAAGTTTTCGTCAAATGACTTAGATTGAAGTTTCTTCATCAAGTCATTTGCTACATCGGCTTGATCTTGATCCTTAACGTCACGGCTAGTTACTACAATGACATCTTTTTCAAGTTCATAACTTTCATTTTCAGCTAATTCAACTGATAGCTTTTCACTTAACTTCGCACTTTCAGTTGAGACATCGCCTTGAACAATTTCACCGTTGTGACGCAAGCTTTGCTTAAGCAAAACAGTGAATTGAGGAACATCATAAGGATTTTCTTTAGTCTTGACTTGAATTGTTCTAGCTTTTTCATCTTCACCTAGTGGCAGCCAGAAACGTTCATCATAGTTACTATCTTCATTAACAACTGTGCCATCTAATGTAGAATCAAAATCAATCTTAGCGTGACCTTCAAGCACTGTAGCCTTTACTTGAATCAGAGCAGCTTCTTTCTGAACGATATGAAGGAAACGCTTAAATTCAAATTTAACTTTGACATCTTTTCCTTCGTAAATAAAACTTCTTGTAAGAAGGCCTTGGTGCATATCAAGAGATAATTCAAAGTCATCAAATTTGACTTTGGCTAAGTCTAGTTTTTCACCATTAATGGTAATGCCAATGCCAATAAAGCTTGGTGCGTTAGGTGTTTTACCGAAATATTTAGGATATCCGTTCTTCCACCAACCCACACGAGTCTTATCTGGGAACCAAACACCTGCAAGATATGTACCTTGTAAGCTATCACCAGAATAGCCTTCTTCAAAGTTTCCTCTCATACCCATATAATCATTACCGATTGCAGTCATGCTTTCCTGTAATCGTTTATTTTCTGGATCGAAATTATGAGTAATGACCTTCCAAGGATCAATTTCAAAAATTCGTTTCATATACTTTATATCTCCCACAAAATTAAGTGCTCTTTTGTTTACGCTTTCATTATCCTTAAATTGAAAGCGGTTTACAATATCAAAACCATTGTTACCGGTATCAGAATTTGTTAATTAAAAAAGAAGGTAGTTCTTAATCTATCCTCTTTTCGTACACTTATTAAAAGTAACTTTTAATCAACCGTGATTACAAAGCCTTTTGGAGCTAATACTCCATTTTGATAATCTTGACTAAACGAATTTTTACAATCAATTTTTACATCATGATCCGTGGTGTTAAAGTACGCTTTAACAGATTCCATTCCGTTTCTATCTACCTCAATCAGGCCATTTTCTGTTACATGTAACTTAATTGTCCCTTTACCGAAGGTTTCATCATGATCTAAACGGAACTTAATCAATTCATGAACTCTTTGCCAAACAGGACCATCTTCCTTTGACCAATCCATTGGTTTACGACAATCTGGATCATTTCCACCTGTCATTCCCATTTCAGTACCGTAGTAAATACATGGACTGCCTTTTTGCACAAATTCAAAGGTTAATGCCTGCAAAGCCAAGTCTTGGTCGCCATTAGCCACTGTTAAAATTCTGGCAGTATCATGTGAATCAAGCATATTCATCATCGCCGCATTAGTTGAATCACGATACTTCATGAGTTGATCAGTTAAACGCTTAGTCATTTGATCAGCCGTCAATTTATGCTTAAAGAAATGATCTTCAATTTGCAAAGTATATGGATAATTCATAACGCCAGTAAATTCATCCCCATTAAGCCATGGACGAGCTGAGTGCCAAACTTCACCAACAATGTAAAAGTCTGGCTTGATATCAGTTACTGCCTTATGGAACTTCTTCCAGAAATGATGATCTACCTCGTTGGCAACATCCAAGCGCCAAGCATCAATATCAAAATACTTCACCCAGTACGTAGCTATCTCAAGCAAGAAATCTTGTACTTCAGGGTTAGCAGTATTTAATTTAGGCATGTGCTTTTCAAATGCGAAAGTATCAAACTGCGGATTTCCTTCACCTTGCAATGGATCATGGTACGGTTCAACTGGATACTCATTAATGTGGAACCAGTTAGCAAAACGAGAACTTGGACCATTTTTAACCACGTCTTGCCACTGCATTGATCGATCACCTAAGTGGTTAAATACCGCATCCAGCATGACTTTCATGCCACGTGCATGGGCCTCATTAACTACTTTGGCAAACAAGTCTTTATCACCAAATTCTGGATCGATTTGCAAATAATCAATCGTGTCATATTTATGGTTGGAGCTTGCTTTAAAAACAGGACAGAAGTATAAGCCATTTACTCCAAGTTTTTTCAAATAATCCAAATGGTCTAATACCCCTTGCAAGTCACCACCATAAAAGTCTTCTCGACCAGGATGATCTTCGGGATTCCAAGGCTTCACATTTTTAGGATCATTAGATTTATCACCATTGGCAAAGCGTTCTGGGAAAATCTGATACCACACGGTATGTCTAACCCATTCCGGTGTTTTAACCATATCAATATCATGGCAATATGGAACCTTAAAATATGAGCCATCTTCCATTAAGGCTGTCTCTACATCGCTGCTGATTGCTCTGTCACCTACAACAACGCTGGTGCCATCGCTACCAATTACTTCAAAAGTATACTTTAAACGGTGAAATGGTGCTTCAAGGGTAGCTCCCCAGTGATCCTCAACTTGACCTTCACCAATCTTAGTCATTTCAATGGTTTTAGCTTGGTTCAATGGTAAATAGTTATCGCAATAATGCACAATAACTTTTTCAATATCATTCTTTGCGCTATGAAAACGAACACGAACATGAGTCGCATCAATTACAAAGCTGTCTTCACTTTCAGTTCTGTGTTTTAATGCTGCTAATTGCATGTTTTAATTCTCCTTTTTCAACACAACACCTGCATAAGGCATCAAAGTTAATTTCCCGTTAGTTAATTGATATTCTCCTGCTTTTAATTTTTCTTCCGTATATCCTTGTGGAATCTCTACTGTAATCTTTTCATTGCTTAATGAAACTGCCACGATTGCACTCTCATCGCTTAAATCACGCTGGTAAATATAACTATTTTTATCAGTTGGAAGCATATAGTAGTCGCCATCTTGGAATAAGCTTTCTTTTTTAAGGGCGATCATCTTTTTATAAAAAGTAAACATGCTAATATCTGAATTTACTTCACTAGCAACTGAAACATGTTTTTCAACAATCCCGTTAATCCAAGGAGTTCCTTCAGTAAAACCATAATTTTTAGTGTCATTCCACGGCATTGGACCGCGAGCTGGCAACTTATGCGTTTCACTTACCATCGTCATTGCATCTTCTCTACTGATACCTGCCTGTTCTGCTTTTTTAATCCATGGTGCCACCGTCTGATCTTCAAATTGATCAACACTAGTAAAATGCAAATTCTTTAAGCCTAATTCTTCGCCATAATAGATAACTGGAATCCCGTGCTGCAAATACATCAAGATAGCCAAACTTTTAGCTTGGGTTGGCGTCTTCGCCACTCTGGTAGCCAGTCTAGCCATGTCATGATTATTCCAGTAAAGAGTTGGCTGAGAAACACCTGCTAAGGTCTGTTGCCAAACAACTTGATTTTGCTTAAAGGCCGTAAAATCAATGCCCTTAGGTTGATATTGCTCAGGATAGCGCTTATCTACTTTTGACTCATCATCAGTAAAGTAACGAAAAGTTATAACACTATCCATCAAATGATTACGCTTATTAGTGTAATCAACGGCCAAATTTACGCTTGCACTTGCAGCTTCGCCTAATAGCAAGGCGTCTGGATAATCTTGCTTAATCTTTTCACAAAACGGCCGCATCCATTCCTGAACTTGAGGCAAGTTGGCAAAAAATGGTTCGGCAATAACCGGTTTGTCATCACCAGCTTTATTAGGATAATTTTGTCTCAAATCTGCTTTGCCAATATGAATAAACGCATCAAGCCGCAGACCATCAATCCCCTTTTTTAGCCAAAATTCAGCTACTTCAAGCATGGCGTGGCGCACTTCAGGATTTTTCCAATTAAGGTCCGGCATATGCTTATCAAACAAATGGAAATATGATTGACCAGTTCCTGCTGGATCAGGCTCCCAAACGCTGCCACCAAAGAAACTACCCCAATTGTTAGGGCGCTTGCCATCATGACCTGCAAAAATGTAATAATCACGATACAGACTATCAGGATTCTTAATTGCATCTTGGAACCATGGATGCTGATCTGAAGTGTGATTTAAGACAAAATCCATAATAAGATGAATGCCAGCTTCATGAAGTTCATTAATTAAGTTCTCCATGTCTTCCATTGTTCCCATATGTGGATCAATAGCAAAATAGTTTGAAACATCATAGCCATTATCTACTTGTGGTGAAACAAAAATAGGATTAAGCCAAACGGCATTAACCCCTAAATTTTGCAAGTATGGTATTCTCTTCCGAATACCATTTAGGTCGCCAATACCGTCATCATTACTATCTTGAAAAGACTTAGGATAAATTTGATAAATAATTGCGTGATCATACCAATGTGCCATAATTTTTTCCTCCATGCATAGTTTAGTTGATATAAGAAACCGTTTTCAATATGTATAGAGATGTTACCGGTATCAAAAAAGCATATCTTGCGATATGCTTTATCTTTTAATTATTATTTATTATCTCGTAAGTTTAATGACTTCACGAGCGATCATTACTTCCTCATTAGTTGGTACAATCAAAGCTTTAACTTTAGAATCTGGCTTTGAAATAAATTTTTCACCATCAGTTCTGTTAGCTTCAAAGTCAGCCTTTAAGCCTAAATATTTCAAAGAAGACATAATGCCTGCACGAATTCCGGGGTCATGTTCACCAATACCGGCCGTAAAGACAATACCGTCTACACCATCCATTTCTGCAGCATAAGCACCAACATAGCGAACTACCCGATTAATGTAAATACGACGAGCTAACTTGGCTCTTGGTTCATCACTTTCAATCAAATCACGCATATCTGATGAAACGCCTGAAATACCTAACAACCCTGATTCTTGATTCAACATATCAATTGCTTGATCAATATCCATACCAGTCTTATGCATCAAGTATTGCAAAGCCGATGGATCAAAGTCACCGCTTCGAGTCCCCATCGTCACCCCAGTTAATGGACTAAAGCCCATCGAAGTATCATATGATTTGCCATTCTTAACTGCAGTGATTGATGAACCTGATCCTAAATGGCAAACAATTAAACGAGCGATGTTAATATTTTTATGCATCATCTTAGCGGCACGAGGGGCAACATAACGTACAGAAGTGCCATGTGCACCATATTTACGCACTGCGTAATCCTTATAATACTTGTACGGAATAGAATATAAATAGTGAACAGCATCAAGAGTGTGGTGATATGCCGTATCAAAAACGGCAACCTGTGGAACGTTAGGCAGAATACTCATAAAAGCTTTAATTCCTTCTGTTTCAGGACCATTATGCAAAGGTGCTAATTGAGCAATCCGTTCAAGTTTGTGTAAATTATGATTATCAATGACTACAGAATTAGGAAATACTTCTCCACCGTTAACGATTCGGTGCCCTACTCCTTTAATTTCACTTAATTTCTCTACAACATGATATTTCTTTAAACAGTCAATCAATAAGCTTACTGCATCCCTTTGCGTAGGAATCGACATATTTTTAATATATTCGTTACCGTTAGCCAATTTTATTTTAAAAATCGAATTTGGCATACCTACACGTTCTGCTCCGCCTTTTGCAATTACTTCTTCGCTAGGAAAAGAAAAGAGCTTATATTTAAAAGAAGAACTACCAGAATTGATTGCTAAAACTTTTTTCATAATATCGTGACCTCTGTTTTATTCGATGTATCTATAACTTATCTCTTATTTTTAAGTATAGCGCTTTCATTGCAGAGATGGAAAATTTTGAAATTAAAAAATCACATCGATGTGAAAATCAATGTGATTTTATTATCTAGTAGTCTCTCGTCTAATCAATTCTGGCTTAAGCATAACTTCACCTTGTGGGGAACCAGATTGAACAATTTTTTGCAATAACATACTTGCTAGCATTTCACCCATCTTAAAAATAGGCTGCTTAATTGTAGTTAACTTAGGATTAGAAACTTGGTCCAAAAAGACACCATCAAAGCCAATCACACCAAAATCTTCCGGAATCCGAGCGCCCTCAGCTTGCAGCTGCCGGACAACGCCTACCGCAATTCGATCACTAGCACAGACAAAACAAGTATCTTTTTTAAACCCTTTAAAATGCTCATGAATCACATCTTGGGCGGCATGACTGTGGTTAGAAACCCGATAAATCTGCGGAATTAATTGGTGCTGTTGCAAAGTATTGATATAACCAGCTTCACGCGAATACTCAAATGGCTCTTTAATATCAATTCCGATAAAAATAATGCGCTTATATAAGCGATCCAATGCATACTGTGTTGCCATCTTCTCGGCAGTTTGATTATCTGTATCAATAAAATCATATCCGCGGTGATTTTCACCAAATAATACGAATGGCTTATCCAGCTTATCGAACATATCATAATCTTTATTCCGCGCACCTGTAATCAAATAACCATCGGCACGACCTTTTTCAATTTGGCTGGGATCAGTTACTAACTGCATGGCGTATTGCTTAGTATTCAATCCTCGAGCAAAGCCAAAAAGCAGGTTCATGTAATAAGGTTCTGTTGTATCGATATCTTCCAGAGTAACAAATTTAACCACGTTAGAACGATTATTGACTAAAGCCTGCGCGATAGAATTTGGATGATAGTTTAAAGACTCCATCGCCTTTTCAACCATGGCACGCAATTCTGGCGTTACTTGTTCAGGGTGGTTGATTACCCGTGATACCGTCATTTTTGACACATTTGCTTCTTTAGCTACATCTGATAAAGTAGTCATATTATTCCTATTCTAAGTACATCTTTCTAAATCTATCTAGATCTTTTTGACTAAAACCAAGCTCTTTTTTGAAGAAGTTATCAAAACTGCCCCAGCCTTTACGGATAGTTTCGGTAATGCCGCGGATAGCTGGTCCTTCACCTTTGGTCAGGTTCATTTTAGAAACCATTTTTGCAATCTGATTATCATCAGGGTATTGCTTGGCTAATGCAAAATCGTAAAGTTCATTGGTCAACAGATAATCTTGTGCAATCGTATCATCATCAACGCCGAGTGCAGTCAAAATCAAGGCTGATGTCATACCGGTACGGTCTTTGCCGGCACTGCAGTGATAGACAAGGGCATCTTCTTCAGGCAGTTCAATTAACTCCGCGAAGATTTTTGCAAATTCTTCTTGGCTGTGTGAATTAAGCAGAACCTGCTGATAAATTTTACCTAAGAAATTATCACCCATGTCGGGAACATGATGAATGAAACGGTAAAGCTTATTGTCACCCTTGTTTTCCTTACGGTTTTCAGAATAAATATGCGCATCCACGTAACGCACATTAGGCCATTGCCTATCTGGAGCTGCGTTTTGCTCATACTTTGAACGTAAATCGATATCAACTGTAATCCGGCGATCAGCTAGCTTTTGCTCATCTTCATCAGATAAAGAGCTAAGCGAATCAGAACGATATATTTTATTCCACTTTACATGTTGACCTTTATCATTCTTATAACCGCCGATATCTCTAAAATTAAGCGGTCCATCTAAAGCAAGTATTCTATCATGCTCCATTTTGCTTACCCTTTCTTTGCAAAAGTATTAATATATTATATTTTATTATACATCACTAATCATGTGCAAAAACTTGCGTTGCCTTGATTGCACGCTGCCAGCCTGAATATAGTTTATTTCTTTCTGCTTCATGCATCTTAGGCTCAAAGGCCTGTCCAATCGTAAAGGTATGCTTTAACTCGTCAATATTTTTCCAATAGCCAACGGCAAGGCCAGCTAAAAAGGCTGCACCCATGCTGGTTGTTTCCAGCGTTTTAGCGCGTTCAATTTCAATCCCTAAAATGTCAGCCTGAAACTGCATCAGGTAATTGTTGTTGCTAGCACCGCCATCAACACGTAAAGCAGGAATTTCAATGCCTGAATCTTGTTGCATCGTATCAACAACGTCACGGGTTTGATAAGCTAATGACTGCAAAGTTGCTTTAATTATATCCTTGTCAGTAGTTCCACGTGTAACACCGAAGATTGAACCACGAGTCTCCGCATCCCAATATGGTGCGCCTAACCCAGTGAAGGCAGGGACAACGTAAACTTCGTTCTCTGATGTCGACTCAAGCGCTGCTTGTTCAGAGTCTGGCGCATGCTTAATCAACTTCATCGAATCGCGTAGCCATTGAATTGCACTACCAGCCACAAAGATTGATCCTTCTAAAGCATAAGTAATCTTACCATTAATGCCATAACCAATGGTCGTTAACAGATTATTGTTAGAGTCTGTTGGCTTGTCCCCTGTGTTCATCACAATAAAGGCACCGGTGCCATATGTATTTTTCACCATTCCTGGTTTCAAAGCTAGTTGACCAAATAAGGCTGCCTGTTGGTCACCGGCCATCCCAGCAATTGGCACTTGTCCACCAAAGAACATATATGACGCTGTTTCACCATAAATCTCTGAATTCGAGCGCACCTCAGGCAACATTTTCTTAGGAATATTGAGCAAATGCAAAATATCGTCATCCCACTTGAGCGTGTGAATATTAAACAGCATGGTCCGTGAAGCATTAGTGTAATCAGTCACGTGTTTAGCACCATCAGTTAACTTCCAAACTAGCCAACTATCAATCGTGCCAAAAAGCAACTTTCCCTGTTCAGCTTTTTCTTGCGCGCCAGGTACATGATCAAGAATCCAGCGAATCTTAGTTGCACTGAAGTATGGGTCAATAATTAAGCCTGTTTTTTGACGAATTTCATCACTATAGCCTTCTTTTTTTAATTTTTCAGCTAATTCTGTTGTCTGCCGTGACTGCCAAACGATTGCATGATAAATTGGCTCACCTGTATCCTTGTCCCAAACAACGGTCGTTTCACGTTGGTTGGTAATGCCAATTGCGGCAATTTGATTAGGCCAAATGCCCGAATTAATAAAAGCATTGGCAATTGTTGTTTGGACCGCCATCCAGATTTTATTAGCGTCATGTTCAACCCAGCCAGGCTCTGGGAAATATTGGTGAAATTCTTTTTGGGCAGAAGCAACTTCACGTCCATCATGGTCAAAAATAATTGCTCTAGTAGAGGTGGTTCCTTCATCGATTGCTAAAATATATTTTTCTGTCATAGTTATTCTCTTTTCTGCAAAAGCGCTTTCTTATAATATTACTGTTTTTCTAATGCAGATTCTAGCAGTTAATGTAATAGATACGGTATAATTTTTATAAGGATTTTTTAAGGAGGGCATTTTAATGGAAAAAAATCAAAAAATTGCGGTAACAATTGCGGGTAACGATAGTGATGGTAGTGCAGGAATGCCAGCAGATTTGCATTCATTCTATGCACGGGGCGTTTATGGCATGGGGCTGATGACCGCGGCTGTAGCTGGTAATACAAAAGGAATTTTTGCCCAACAAATTATGCCGCTTGATTTTATCCAAAAGCAATTCGATGTGTTAAACGACGACTTCAAGATTAATGCGACTAAGACAGGGATGCTGGCTAACAAGGAAATTATCGATTGCGTTGCCGATAATCTTGAAAAATACGACATGGGTAAAATCGTGCTTGATCCCGTCATCATCACTAAGCACGGTGCCACCCTACTTGACGATGATGCCTACCAGACCTTCTTAGACAGATTATTGCCGCTAGCCGATGTAATTACGCCTAACTTTTATGAACAACAAAAGCTAACTGGCTTGAAGCTAAATAATAAGGAAGAAATTCACGCAGGCGCTAAAAAACTACAAGAGATGGGTGCTAAAAATGTCTTGATGAAGGGACGTCATGACTCAGATAATCAGACTGAAGTAACTGATATTTTGTTGACTGAAGATGGCGCATTTCACGAATTTACCAAGCCTTTCTTTAAGACTGATCGCGTGAATGGCACAGGTGATACTCTCTCCGCAGTTATTGCGGCAGAATTAGCTAAGGGAAAGTCTGTAATTGATGCTATAAAAATTGGTAAGGACTTTACTTACGCTGCAATTTCTCACCCAATTGATGTTGGTTCAAAATGGGGTCCGATCAATCACTTGGCTGCACAGGAAGAAAATAGATAGAAAAAATACCGAAGCTCAGATTTTGAACTTCGGTGTTTTTATGTCTGTTTTCAATTAAATCATTGCTGTGTAGAGATACAGTATTACACAAATAATGAACGCTATTACGTATCCCATGATTATGCTAATAACCCAATGAATATGATGATGTTGCATCCAAGTAGCTAGCCAGTCGCCCAGGACTAGACAATATGATCCTACCAGCCAGTAATTGATCTTTTTCTGATTAATTGCTGGTAATGGCAAGATTAAGATTATTATCAGTGTTACAGCTAAAATGTATTTTAGAGCTTGATAAAGTTTGGGACTTAGTAATGATTCACGCAATTTATTTTACCTTGTTTCTTCTAAATCATATATTCGATTTCCATTAATTTTTGGATTTACTTATTTCTTATAGCTCTTAATGATCCAAAATATACCAAGCATAATAAAAAAGATCGATAATACTACTAGTTGCATAACTGGTTTATATCTAAGAAAGCATGAATCTATTAGAAATACCACACCAACAGCAATAATTGCTATTCCAGATATTTTGCTTTCTTTTTTCATAATAATTATTACAACAGCAATTAAGATTACTACTGCAGTTACAATTGAAGCAACGTCGACTTGCATTAACTTAAGTTTTTCCTTCCATCTAAGTCTTCAACTATTATTTTAAATCATGTAAGTTCTCCTGCGATTGACTTTGTATCATATTTGTTACAAAGTCTTACTCAAGCCAATTGGCAATCATATTTCCATATCCTATTTTCCTAAGCTCTTGTCTAATCTCTTTTGCTTTGTCCATTTGATCTAAAAATAATGCTTTCATATAAAACACTTCAATTCTATAAATCATCAAGTGAAACGACTCAGTAGCATCAATAATATATTCCATCGCGTCATCAATATGATCAAAATGTGTAGTTTTCTTATGAACCTTTCTGTCGTAACAAACCACCAGATAATTTTCTAGCAATCTTAAATATCTTTCAGTCGTTAACTCTGAAAATTCTGCCTTTTTTGCAAAATCAAGCAAACGCCCAATTAAAAAGTCCAATTCGTCTTGTGGCCACATCGGCATCGTATTAGCCAATAATCGCAGTAGGTCTGGTCGCTCAAGCCAATTATTTCCTTCATCAAACTCAGCTTTTATCTTCGTCCTGATTTCTACATCAATCTTGTCAGTTTCACCCTTAAAATCTGCCGAAGTAATTAATGCTCGCAACTTCAAAACCTCATTATTAGATGAATTCATTATCTGCTGACAATACTTATCCAAAGCTTCAGTATCTTTTGCACTAACTACTAGATTCATTTTAAATTCAAATTGCTTCTCAACTTTTCGTTCTTCTGACGTATAATCATCTTGAATAAGATCACAAAACTCTACTAGATCAACTTGATGCTCAAGCAATATTTTAAATAAGCTCTCCGCATTTATGCGATTTTTGCCACTTTCAATCCTTGCGTAAAAAGGACGACTAAGGATCCCAGCACACATTTGATCCTGTGTTAGTCCTAATTTTATTCTTTCTTTGCGTAGTGCTTCTCCAATTTTCATAGCAATCCCCCTGTCCAATTTTAATAAAAATAGCACTTTATATTTTTTAGTCAATGAAAAAAGCAGCAATGAAATTAATCATTGCTGCAAAACTCCAATTATCAATAGTGATCCTTACATGAATATATAGTTATCATTGATTTATGACAATCATAGACGATCCGATTTTTCGAATCGATTCGTCTTGACCATAACCCTGATAGATTTCTCTTTAAGGGCTCAGGCTTACCAATACCTGTAAATGGATGTCTTTTCATATCTTTCACAAGATCGTTTATTCTTGATACCTTTTTATAATCACCATCGTCATACCAATACACATAGTCGTTCCAACCATCATCCGTCCATGCTACGATCATGATTTTGTTACCTGCTCAGGATCAATTAGTTCATGTTGCTTTATCGTGCCTTCACTAACTTGTTTACGCCCTCTTTCAATCTTGTCCATTAGGTATTGATTAGATTGAATTTCTAATGTTTCAACCAAGGCATCATAATCTTCTTTACCTAATACAACCACATTATCCTCTGGTTCTTTATTAGTTACGATCAAAGGTTCACTATCATCATTGACTTGCTTAAAATAATGCTTTAAATTTTTACGAAAATTACTGTAATTAACCGCATCCATAGACTAATCCCTCCTTATATTGTACAACTTATTGTACTATATTTTTACTTATATTACTACCAAAAGCAATAATCGTAAATGGTTGAAAAAATGATTAACCATGGGACAGTTCAATTAGAGACACATTGTGGTGATCATTTGACCGCTCTTCTTTACAAAAAAAGCAATGATCCAGTCGACCACTGCTATTTATTTACTTCTTTTTCTCAATCACAAAATAATATCCTGCTGTCAAAATTTGAGCAACTCCCTCAAGTGCAATCGCCCAATCTGCACCAAAACGCGCTACAATCAGCCCGCCTAAAAATGAGCCAATCGGAATCATCGATGATAGAATCGAGTCATTGATCGTCTCTACTCGACCTAAAACATGCGGACTAAAGCTCTCTTGCACCAACACTTCGAAGTTAATATTCATCATCACAATCCATAATTCGGACGTGAAAAACAGAATTAACAGCAAAATTGGCATCCCTTTGGGTACAGCTGGCTCAAGCACAATCGCCAAGCCAGACAATGCCAGACATACAACGACCAATCTTTCAATTTTATTTTTATCAAAAGTTAGCCGTTGAATTAACATGCTGCCAACTAGCCCACCTATTGATGAAGCTAGTTCTAAACTACCATAGCCAATCGCTGATTTAGTCAAATGCTCCGTTGCAAAATAAGGCAGACCAACAGACGAAATCCCATAGAACAAGTTAGTCACTGCAAAAGGCATGATCAAGCGTGCTATCTTGTCTTCTTGTTTCAAAGTCTGCCAGCCCTTAAGCAGATCTTGCCAATAGTTTTCCGTAAAATACTCGCTCGTAGATTCAGGCAACAATAATTTCCTGGGCAGAATCAACTTGGTATAAAAGGCTAGAGCACCTGCAAAAAATACTGCAGAAATGATCACTGTGAAATCAAGTGACACCCAAGTAATCAATAATGTTGCCGCTGCATTCAAGAACAAATCCAGCGTCTTATAAGTCATTTGAAAAACGCCGTTTACTTTAGCTAGTTTCGTTTTCGAAACGATGACTGGCAAAATTTTTTCTTCTGCAGGGTAAATCAAAGTCGAGCCGATCGTTGAAATAACGTATATTGCTAACAAAAACCAAATTGTTAGATTTTGCCACAGCTTAGCTTGAAACAACAACGTCGCTATAACGCTAGTAACGATCTGCACTACCGTTACAATTTTAAGCATCTTTTTGATATAGATGCGATCAATTAGTGGACCCAAAGTAAACGACAGCATATCAATTGATGAGTCCGCAATGAAAATCAGGGACAAAATCACTGGTGAATTAAAGCGCACCTTAAAGAACCACAAAATTGCCATGTAAAATAGTGAATCTGCGATGTTAGTTAACACTCGTCCAGCTAATAATCGTCTGACATTGACATTTTCTTTTTCGATTAAGTTAAACATTTTCCCATTCCTTTTCACAACACTGCTAATGTCGCTGAAAGCCAGGGAAAATTACTATTCAGTTGTAGTTTAAAATCCCAGACTTTCAGCTAAAAATCTGGGTTAAGCCTTAAGTAGCGTTTGACGAATGAAAGGAAATAATTCATTCTCAAACTTAAACCTAAAATGTCGCGCATTTTAGTCCTCGCTTTCTGTAAAAATTAAGGTAATTATAGCACGAATAATGAGACTGTAAAATAGTTTGTGTAAGGATGAATGATTCCTTAAATTTATTTCTTTA
>NZ_AZEL01000078.1:459-37589 GCF_001434975.1 Lactobacillus gallinarum DSM 10532 = JCM 2011 | reverse complement strand
TAAAAAATCAATTTGCGAGAAAGAACTATTTACACAAAAGATTTGACAGTCTCAAAATATAATTTCTTAAGATTATCTTATATTAAAGGTCAAATTACTTAATTTTATAGGGTTTTTGAGTTAGAATTACCTAAATGGAATCACGGGATAAGAGACTGTAAAATAGTTTATTCATTTTATCCTGAAGCTTTTATAGTCTATAACTATAAAGGTATAAGTAACTTGAAAGGATCGAATGCTTTGTGAATATTAATTTAGGAGAAGAAATTTCTCGTAGAAGACGTGAACAAAAACTTACACAGGAGGACTTAGCTGAACTTAGCGATCTTTCAGTTAATTTTATTTCACGCTTAGAAAGAACTAAAGATCAAAACATTAGTATTCAGAAGCTTGATTCAATAGCTCGGGCTTTGAACACTAGTACACCAGATATTATTAATAATGCTTATTCTGCTAAAAATATTAAGCCAGAAAATCATGTTAACAATACGCCAATTTTCATTCAAAAAGTTACTAATGAGCTAAGAAAATTACCAGACGATCAAGCTGAACGAGTATGTAAGTCACTCATCGTACTTTTAAAAGAAATGAATTAAAAAGAAGTTGCGAGCGCAACTTCTTTTTTTAGTCTTAAATTTCTATATTATTTATAACTACATCTTCTAGAGGCTTATCCATTTTATTTTTCTTTACCTTGGCAATTTCATCGACTACATCCATGCCATCAATTACTTGACCAAAAACAGTATGACGACCATCTAACCATGGGGTTCCTCCTTGCTTATAAGCATGAATAATTTCTTTAGGATAACCAGCTGGCTCCATTTGCTTGATGTAACGCTTAGGCATGTTCTTATTCTGGACGATAAAGAATTGACTGCCATTGGTATTAGGACCTGAATTTGCCATTGATAATGCACCACGAAGATTGAATAAATCACGTGAGAATTCATCTTCAAAAGGATGGCCCCAAATACTAGTGCCTCCAGTACCATTTCCTTCAGGGTCACCACCTTGAATCATGAAATCACTAATTACACGATGAAAAATAGTACCATCGTAGTATCCCTTTTTTGCCAATCGAACAAAATTTTCAACGGTCATTGGAGCTTGTTCTGGGAATAATTGAATCTTAATATCACCGTGATTAGTCTTAATAGTAGCACGAGGACCTGTAATATTTTCTAAATCTAGTTGTGGGTATGACATATATTATTATCTCCTTTAAATTTAAGATAAAAAAATGACTAGGGATATGTTCCCTAGTCATTTTTAGTAGAACCTAAAAATTAGCCTTCAAAAGCTTCTGTTAATGGTGGAACTACTTGTTTCTTACGTGATACAACACCAGGCAACTTAACTTCTGAATCATTAAGCTTCTTATCAAAAGCTTTTTCAAATAATTCTTTAGTTTCATTAGAACCAACTACTAAAGCTTCAGAATCTGAATCAAGAATGTTAGTGATTAAAAGCATAAACATGTCATAACCATTATCATTTGATGCTGATTCCATAGCCTTTAAAAAGGCATCCTTACGTTCCAAAGCTTCAGGTAGGTCAACTACATTGATTTGTGCTACACGTACGTTGTGGCCGTTTAAAGCAAAGCTCTTAGCATCTAAATCAATTAATTCTTCCTCTGATTTATTACTAATGTTAGTACCTGCTTTAAGCATTGCTAAACCATATTCTTTGTAGTCAACGTTGGCAATTTTTGCTAATGCTTCAACAGCCTTTTTATCATCATCAGTAGTAGTTGGTGATTTAAGAAGTAAAGTATCTGAAATAATAGCTGAAAGCATTAATCCAGCAAGTTTTTCAGGAATTTCAATACCATTTTCGTTAAACATCTTCCAAACGATGGTTGAAGTACAACCCATTGGTTCAGCACGATAGTATAAAGGATCTGCAGTATTGAAGTTCATAATTCTGTGGTGATCAACAACATGAGTAACCTTAACTTTATCGATATCTGAGACACTTTGTTGAGGTTCATTGTGGTCAACTAACATTACAGCCTTAACTTCTGGAGCAGCTTCTTTGATAACACGAGGAGCTTCAAAACCAAACTTCTTAAGGGCATATGCAGTTTCATCATTAGGCTCACCCAAAGCTACAGCTTCAGTGTTATAGCCTAATTTATTTTGTAAGTATGAAAATGCAATGGCAGTACCAATAGCATCAGTATCTGGATTTTGGTGTCCGAAAACAAATTCTTTTTCCATTGAATAAATTGCCTCTTTTTCTAACTTTTTATTTGATCTACTAATAGTTTACTAAAATTCTGATGCTTGTCCAAGAACTTTTCCCATTCTTTTAAGAGATTTTGCATTCTAGGTATTTCAAGCTTGCCTTTACGATAAACGTAGGAAATATGAAATCCATGATCTTCCTTCAAATAAATTGGAGTCAAATTGGTTGAGTCAATTTCATCACGATGGGCGTCATAATAGGATTGAGTAATAAAGGTATCGTAATCTGAATTCTCAGCCATTTTGATTAATTCTTTTGTAGATCCAATTTTAATAGGAATAATCGGCTTATTCTTTTTACCGAAGTATTCATGCATTAAAGGTGTCAAATAGAAATTGTCAGGATATGCGACCCATTTTCTATTTATAAAGCGTGAAACTGGACAAGTTTCTTCAGCTTCAACAGTTGTTTTATGAGTTAAAACTACTAATCGATCATCATAGAAGTGTTCGTAATTATACTGGTGACGTAAATTAGTATCTTCCTTCTTCGTATTGTCAGGTAAATACATAATCGCCATATCAACTTGGTTGGTATCCAACCTACGCCATAGCTCTTTACGATCAAAATAATTGATAGTAAAGGTTACATCAGGATATTTCTTATTAAATTCACCTAAGAATTTATAGAAAAGATCTGATTGAAGTGAATCCAAGATCCCTACAGAGATATGACCTTTATCTGCTTGAGTATATTCTTGAATATCACTTACAACTCCATTGATAGTATTAAGCAATTCAACTGCAGCAGTTTCCATTTCTTTCCCTGCTTCGGTTAAATATAACTTCTTACCCATTTGACCAAATAAGGGCGCACCAATAGCATGCTCAAGCTTTTTAACTTGTTGAGTTAATGCTGGTTGGGTAATTCCCAAAATTTGAGCTGCTTGGGTGTAGTTCATTGTATCAATTAGTTGTAAAAAAAAACGTAATAATTTAGCCGACAATATTGTATCAGTTTTAGGCATAACAATTATCTTCTTTCTCGAAATTTTATTTTATGATAAGTCATGTCCCATAACATAATTTATTATCTATCCAAAAAGAAATAGTGTCAAAACAAATGTCTCAGCACTATTTTCTTTTTATAAAATGTTATTAAATAATAAGCATGATATTAATTCTGACTACTAATTGGACGACCTAATTCAATATCTGTTGGTGTACCATCTACCGTTGTATCGATAACAAATGAACCGTTTGAATAACGATCACCTAATGGATATTCATTAGTCTTAATTTCAATGTGACGGTCACTAGAGGTAGTAACATGTAGGATATGATCTTGAGCGTAAGGCATTAAAGCTACAATTCTATGTGGTCTAGTCTTTAGTTCGCGTAAAACTAATACCCCACGTTTGGCACGAGATACCTTATTAACTAAAGAAAGCTTAAATTGCTTAAATGCACCCCGTTGAGTAATTAAACCAACATGCATTAAATCGAGATACTGACTGTCAACTAAAACATAGCCGACTATATAATCGTCATCTTTAAGGTTAGCTGACTTAACCCCTACCGCTTTAGAACCTGACGTTGGAATTTCACTGATGTCATATCTAATTGCATATGCTCGATGAGTAAATAATGTGATTTCCTTTTTATCATTAGGATTAATTAGATCTACCCCAATCAATAAGCTATCTTTATTCTTTAATTTGATAGCTGTCATAGCACGTGATTTATAAGTTCTAGTTGGTTGCAAGTTAGTCAATTCAAGTTGTTTGATATAACCATCATTGGTAGCTAGAACAAAGTTTTTAGTTACGTTTAAATTATCGAATACAAAGACACGAATAATTTGTTCATCACTGTCTAATCCAATTTCTTGAGAAAGGTGTTGCCCAGTTTCTTTCCATTTAGTTTCTACTAACTCATGAACTGGTCGGTAGATAACATTACCATGATTAGTAAATAGATAAAGATTAGATAAAGTGGATAACGTATTTTCATAAATTACTTTATCTCCATCTGGTAAGCCATTATCGGCATCATCAGTAGATTGGTATGATCTAAGTGAAGAACGCTTTAAGTAACCATCACGACTGATTAATACACGTACTTGTTCATCAGCAACTAATGCTTTTTCATCAATTTTAACTTTAGCACTTTCTTCAGAAATCTCAGTACGACGAGGACTAGCAAATTCCTTTTTTACAGCTGATAGTTCTTTAATAATTTCTTTTTCTAAGGTCTTTCGGTCTGACAAAAGTTTACGGTATTTTTCTGCAAGTTTATTGAGCTTAGTTTGTTCGGCAATCAATGCATTAACATCAGTATTAGTTAATCTATAAAGTTGTAAAGAAACAATTGCCTCGGCTTGATTGGCAGTAAATTTATATTTGGCAACCAAGTTCTTTTTAGCGTCAGCCTTGTTTTTTGAAGCACGGATGGTCTTAATAACTTGATCAAGAATATCCATCGCATGAATCAAACCTTGAATGATTTCTAGACGTGCTTCAGCTTTATTTAAATCAAATTTGGTTCGCTTAGTTACAACGTCTTCTTCGTGTTCTAAGTAGGATGATAAGATACGCTTTAAGCCTACTTGAACAGGAGTCATATGATCAATTGCAACCATATTGAAGTTATAAGAAACCTGTAAATCAGTATTCTTAAATAAATAGTTTAAAATGTTTTGAGCATCTGCATCTTTTTTTAGTTCGATAACGATAGACAGACCATGACGGTCAGTTTCATCACGTACTTCAGCAATACCATCAATTTCTTTATTTAATCGAATCTCGTCAATCTTTTTGACTAAAAGAGCCTTGTTAACATCAAATGGAATTTCTGTTGCTACAATTTCTTGACGGTGTCCACGAATTTCTTGAATACTGGTTTTAGCTCTAACTTGAATACGACCTCTACCAGTTTTATATGCTTCCTTGATGCCTTTAGTTCCCATAACAATAGCACCAGTAGGAAAATCGGGACCTTTCACAAAATTCATTAGATCTTCTAATGAAGCATCAGGATGTTTTAGCAAATAAATAGTAGCATCAATTACTTCACCAAGGTTATGTGGAGGAATCTCAGTAGCATACCCCGCAGAAATACCCGTTGACCCATTGACTAATAAATTAGGAAAACGGGCTGGCAAAACAGTTGGTTCATATTCAGTATCGTCGAAATTAAGAACCATTTTAACTGTTTGCTTATCAATATCTTGCAAAAGCATGTTTGATATTTTGTTTAAGCGAGATTCAGTATAACGCATAGCCGCAGGACCATCACCGTCCATTGACCCGTTATTTCCGTGCATTTCTACTAATGGTTCACGCATCTTCCAATCTTGGGATAAGTGAACTAAAGCACCGTAGATAGAACTGTCACCATGTGGGTGGAAATTACCCATAATGTTACCAACAGCCTTTGCGGCCTTTTTAAATGGCTTATCATAGGTATTTCCATCTTGATACATTGCATAAAGAATGCGTCGCTGAACAGGCTTTAATCCATCACGAATGTCAGGTAAAGCCCGTTCTTGAATAATATATTTGGAATATCGCCCAAAACGCTCGCCCATAACTTGTTCAAGCGGCATTTCACGAATTCGTTCTTTTGTGGTCATTAATTAAAAACCTTCTTTAATCATCTTCTGATTCTAAGATTGAGCTATCTTCGCCCATTCTAAATTTAACGTTTTCTTCAATCCATTTTCTTCTAGCAGCGACTTTATCACCCATTAAGGTAGTTACTCGTCGTTCAGCAAGAGCAGCATCATCAATTTTTACTCGAATTAGCATTCTGGATTCAGGATTCATGGTTGTTTGCCAAAGTTGTTCAGCATTCATTTCACCCAATCCTTTGAAACGCTGTAATGAATAGCCACGTTTCATAGTCTTTTCATCTTCAGCAAGCTCTTCATCTGTCCAGGCATACTGAATTTCTGCTTTCTTGCCACGTCCCTTTTGTAAACGATAAAGAGGTGGAAGAGCAATATATACCTTTCCCTTTTCAATCATTGGACGCATATAGCGGTAGAAAAAGGTTAAAAGCAAAATCTGAATATGAGCACCGTCGTCATCGGCGTCAGTCATGATAATAACTTTGTCATAATTTGAATCATCAACATCAAATTCAGCACCTACACCTGCACCAATGGTATAAATCATAGTGTTGATTTCTTCGTTTTTAAAGATATCTTGTAATTTAGCTTTTTGAGTATTTAAAACTTTACCACGTAAAGGCAAAATTGCTTGGAAGCGTCTGTCACGGCCTTGTTTTGCTGAACCACCGGCAGAGTCACCTTCGACTAAGAATAATTCATTCTTTTTAGGATTACGTGATTGAGCAGGGGTAAGCTTACCAGAAAGAACTTCTTTTTTGCGTCTTTTCTTGCCGTTTCTGCTTTCGTCTCTAGCCTTTTTAGCAGCTTCACGTGCATCCCTAGCTCGTTGTGCCTTCTTCACCAATTCTTGAGCTAATTCACCATTTTCCATCAAATAATAAGACATCTTTTCGTAGACGAGTGAATCAACTGCTGAACGTGCTTGTGGGGTACCTAATTTACCTTTAGTTTGACCTTCAAATTCAAGTAATTCTTCTGGAATTTTCACTGATAAAACAGCGCTTAAACCTTCTCGATAATCTGAACCATCGATATTTTTATCTTTTTTACCAAGTAGTCCCTGCTTTTTAGCATAATCGTTGAAAGCACGTGTAAATCCGCTGCGAGCACCAGATTCATGAGTACCACCATCACCAGTACGAACATTATTAACAAAAGATACTAAATTTTCTGAATATCCATCACTATATTGACCGGAAAATTCAATTTCCATGCCATCTTGTTTTCCTTCAAAATAGAAAACATCACTAATAGTTCCCTTACCTTCATTTAGATAAGAAACAAAAGATTTAATTCCATCATCATATTGAAATACATCATGATGTTCAGGTTCTCGCTCATCAGTTAAAACAAACTTAACACCTTTAAGCAAAAAGGCAGACTCACGAATACGTTCCTGAATAGTCTCATACTTATACTTAGTTGTTGAAAAGATCATAGCATCTGGTTTAAAAGTAATTGTAGTACCAGTAGGATCTTTAGTTTTGCCTAAACACTTAAGAGTTCCAATAGGATGTCCACCCTTTTCAAACTCTTCTTCGTATGCCTTTCCATCTCGAACAACACGTACTTTCATATAACTTGAAAGTGCATTTACTACGGATGAACCTACACCATGAAGTCCACCTGATGTTTTATAGTTTTGTTCAGTAAATTTACCACCTGCATGGAGTACAGTCAGAATAACTTCAATAGTTGGCTTTCCTGACTTATGCATTCCTGTAGGCATCCCACGTCCAAAGTCTCTTACAGTTACACTATTATCTTTATGGATAGTTACATCAATTTCTTTACCAAAGCCGGCCATGGCTTCGTCAACAGAGTTATCGACTATTTCGTAAACTAGTTGATTAAGACCATGTATATCTGTTGAACCAATATACATACCTGGTCGTTTACGAACAGCTTCTAGTCCATGTAATATTTGAATTGAAGAATCATCATAAGTATTAGCTTTTGCCACTAAAAAATCCCCCATTTACTCAATAATTCACCAACACCGTATATTTAAGGAATAATCTTTGCTAAAATAGCGATAGATTAATAGGAGTTGTTGAATATGTTTGCATTAAAATTTGCATCGTTGTTTATTTTAGCATACTTGATCGGATCTTTTCCGACGGGTGTATTAGTGGGAAAAATCTTCTTTCACAAAGATATAAGAAAATATGGCTCTGGTAATATAGGTACTACTAATACTTTTAGAGTATTAGGTCCATTAGCTGGAATTATTGTTTTCTTGGTAGATTTTTTCAAGGGAACCATAGCTACATTATTACCAGTTCTATTTCATCTAGGACCTCATTATCTTAGCCTGATTTTTGGCCTAGCTGCAATTTTAGGGCATGCCTTCCCAATCTTTTTAAAATTCAAAGGTGGGAAAGCCGTTGCTACATCAGCCGGTTTCTTATTAGGCTATAATGTCCACTTCTTTTTAATTTGTGCAGTCATCTTTTTCCCAATCTTGTTTATTACAAGTATGGTTTCATTAACTAGCCTAATTTCAGTAGTTTTGATTTTTATAGCTTCATTGTTCTTCCACGATCTTGCCTTAAGCATTATCAGTGGACTGCTCGTAGTCTTAATCTACTGGAGCCATCGAAGCAATATAATTCGTCTAAAGCATCACCAAGAAAATATGGTGCCATTCGGATTATATTATTGGTATTATAAAAAACATCACTAAATTAAACTAAATATAAAACCAGCAAGTATATAACTTGTTGGTTTTATATTTAGTTTTTTATTATACCTATGCAAACAATAGTTCGCAAGTGCAAAATCATTTTAGAATCTTTAATAAATTTTCTTTACTCATTGTAGCTTGTGCGACATCATGATTATCTAAAATTATCTTGGCTAAGTCTGCTTTTTTATGTTGTAACGAAATAATTTTTTCTTCAATACTGTCACGGGTAACCATTTTATAAATTTTAACTGTGTGTTTTTGTCCCATACGGTGAGCACGATCACTTGCCTGATTTTCCGCAGCTAAATTCCACCACGGATCATAGTGAATAACTACATCAGCACTAGTTAAATTAATGCCAGTTCCCCCTGCTTTAAGAGAGATTAAAAAGATGCCAGGTTTATCTAATGTGTTAAACTGACGAATTTTTTCCTGACGTTCTTTCTTAGCAGTTACTCCTGTAATTACAAAAATAGGAATCTTTAGTTTAGCTAACTTGTTTTGAATTATCTCTAGCATTGAAGTGAACTGTGAAAATAAGAGAATTTTATGTCCATTTTCTATATTTGCTTTGATTAGCTTAATAGTCATAATCAATTTGCCAGAGTTACCATGATAATTCTCATACAATAAATGCGGATCACAACAAATTTCACGTAATTTAGTAATTTGCGCAAAGATTTTAAAATGAGCACGCTTGAATTCTGCATCCCCCTGACGAGCTAATTCGGCTATTAACTTTTGCGTTTGTAGTTTATAAAGTTCAGCTTGCTTAGTACCCATAGTAACGTAAACGATCTCTTCGTCTTTTGCAGGTAAATCGTTTAAAACATCCTTTTTTAGCCTGCGCAGAATAAATGGCGTTACCATTTCAACTAATTGATTTTCGGCATTTTCGTCTTCTTCTTTAATTATTGGTATCTCAAACTTCTTCTTAAAGTTTAGATATGATCCTAAAAAATTAGGCATTAAATAATCAAAGATGCTCCATAATTCACTTAATTTGTTTTCGATTGGTGTACCTGTTAAGGCAAGCTTATGATGAGCCTTAATAACTTTAGCTGATTGAGCTGTAATTGATTGGTGGTTTTTGATATTTTGTGCTTCGTCAAGAATTTGGATATCGAAAGCAAGTCCCTGATAAGATTCCAAGTCACGATTTAAAGATTGATATGAGGTAATCAATAAATCGTAATTATTAGCGTTAGAGAGAATTAATGCTCGCTCTTTTTTAGTTCCGCCTAGTACAGCAGTTTTTAATTCAGGCGCAAATTTTTGTGCTTCATTCTGCCAGTTATAGATAACCGATGCTGGTGCTACTACTAAACTAGTGCTATTTTTCTTTTTCCTAGCTAATAATAAAGCAATTACCTGTAGAGTTTTACCTAAGCCCATTTCATCGGCTAGAATTCCGCCAAAATTATAATTAACTAATGTACTAAGCCAATTAAATCCTTCTTTTTGATAAGGACGTAAGACACTTTTTAGCTTAGTAGGCAGCTTACTTGGTTTTAATTGGTTTTTGCTTAAATCATTAATTAATTGATTAAAAGCTTCATTACTGGAGAAATGTAAAGAATTAGCTTTTTGCATTTCTTTGGCAAAGTAAAAGGCACGATAAGCAGGTAATTGTAATTTTCCATGGATAAAATCTGTAAAGCTGATATCTAAATCGTGCAGTGTTTGAGCTAATTGCTCAATAGTTGGTTGCTGGGTATGCTGAAGTAGACCATTAGATAAAACAAAATAGCGCCGCTTTTCTTGATATGCTTTAAGTGCAGCTTGAATATCTTCCCAACTCATTTTTTGACTGGAGATATCTACATCAATTAGTTCATTGGTCAAGTTAACGCTCACACCTAATTCCATCTTGGTATTGGTACTTTTTAGGAGAGATCTAAACGTTGGCGTAATTTGCACCTCGCCAATTTCTTTAAATTTGGCAATTCCATGATCAAGAAATTCGCCTAAGCGATCTAAATCATCATTAGACAACAGATATTCATTATTCTTGAAATCAGAAAAATATTGTTTAACTAGTTGTTCAATTTCATTTTCTCTTTTAGCTTCACGGCGCTCAGTTTGAGAAAAATTACGATTTAGTAAGTATGTATTTTTGCCATATTGAACAAGGGCTTGGCACAGGGCATTATTATCTTGATAGTCGAATTTAAATGTAAAATTTGCTTCAGGTGGCAAAATAGCTCGTAATTTATTAGCGCCAGATATCTCTAGATAATCAGATTGCTCTAATTTAGGCAAAACTTTTCGTGTAAATTCAGTAACGTTTTTCTTGCTAAAACGTAATTCTTCACCGGGATGCAAGCCTAACTGAGCTAAATACTTAGGAGTGAGGCCCTCATATTTAATCCATACGCCTTTGTAATAACCATAAAAATTGTCATTTCCTGTTATTAGTGTTGAGGTCGGAAAATCTTCTACTAGAATATGAGCACTGCCATTTTCTTCTTCAATTTGGATATTAGCTGTCAGTTTATCGGTAGTATAACCTACAAGACGAGTCCCAGAATATAGCTTTGATCCTTGGTACAATAAATCATTTACTTCATCAGCAATTGAATCGCTGACATCGATGCGATCAAGAGTCTCAGTAGAATATCCCCATTTATTTAAGTTGCGAGCATCGACAATCTTCTTAATAAAATCTAGCCACCGCTTGCTACTAGTATCCATTTTTTCGGAATCAATTACTTCGTTGAAAAATTTGCCCAATTTTATCGGTTGTTGATCATGAACCATATCGATTAAATGATTCAGATCCTTAAGCTGATAAAGATGATTTCCTTTACCCAATTTAAATTGAATACTAAGCATAGAGCCATAATTGTTGGTTTGAGCCCTTAAAACTATTGGATCATTATCTTCCTTAGGCTTAGTGGAATATAGTGAAAGAAGCTGTAATGCAGCATCATTAGTTATATCAAAAGGATCATCTTTAAGGTATTCAGGAATAAATTTAAGCCAAGTCAAAGCATTGATTACCTCTTGATTTACAGAAAGCTTATGAAAAGCATTAAAATCAATTGCAATGATTTGCCAACGTGTAAATTGGACATCCAATGTTACCCAGCTGCCATCGTACTGCTCTAAATGCCAAATATATTCATAAGAACGCATTTTATTATCTAAATGATCACAACTAATTTCTGTTAAATTCAGCTTTAGTTGCATAGCAGTTTGATAGTCTTGCTTATTACAGAGTTTATCTCCAATAATGTCTAGTGGATTAACTGCGGGCTGGGCTTTAATAATACTTTCTTTTATGTCTTCAGAAAGTAAATCACTAAAATGAGTCCCTTGAGTTGTAGAATATTTTTTATTTGTTTTTTGTTCATTTTCTGTTGCTAGAAGTGCCGCTACTTCATGTTTACAACGATGGCCCTTCTTAGCCCAGGGACAATTGCACTTTAATTCAGAAGCACGACCGTCTAAACGAAGTCGACCTGAAACGTTATAATACTGGCCTACTCCACCTTGAATCGTTGCAGCAAAATGTTCGTTATCTTGTGCAAGATCAAAAGACTTGATCATTAGATTGTCATAGTATATTTCGCCGCGACTTAAAATTCGAGCTGGAAATAGTGTACGCCAATTAGCCATTAAATCATTCCTTTTTGTAATAATTAGTTTAATGATTGGTAATAATTATAGTTTAAAGTAATATTTTAGGTATAAGCAAATATAATGTAATTACTAGTGTTTTATAAAGTAAAGAGAATAAATATGATGTTAGTAAAAAAGATTATTAAATCTACTGTATTCTGTGGCATAGGTATATTGGTAGGTAAAACCGTTAGTGAACAAAAGCATAAAAATACCGTTAAAAAGATATTGAGTGCTGATTATATGGATGACCATACTAAGATAAAATTGTTGCAAGATCTAAATGACATTAAAGTTAATAAAAGATTACCATCAACACAGATCGCTACAGACAAACTAAAGAAAAACATAAAAATGATTACAACACAATCAGCATCCCTAGTTAAAAAACTTAATAAAAATAGTCATTGAAAGCTTTAACTAAGCGGTTTGGTTATAATTATCTGTATATCTTTAATGTGCAAAAAGTAATTCGAATTTTAACGATTTATCGTGAGTGGTTATTATCGCAATCAAGTTTAGATTTTGATGAATTGTATCATAATTTTTGGGATCAATATGAAATGAATATTACGGCAGTCTATTTATTGTTATTGCCTAGAAACCACGCTAAAGATCAGAAATTGCTCGTATTAACGCAACAATAAAAATGATTAACGATTTAGGTACTTCATATATCTTCAATAATGTACAACTAATCCAGTAGGTTTTGCCGTAAAAAACACTATTTACCCCGTTTTGCGTAAAAGTTTAGAGGAATTGTATCATTATAGTCAAGAAAGAGAAAATATAGAATATTGTAACAATATAAAAGAATATTTAAATCTGCACCCCGAACTGTATCCTGATGCGGATGTCTTAGTCGAATTTTTTGGTGATGATTCAAATGAACAAAATATAAATTTAGATAATTAAAAAATAGTATCAACTTTTTGTTTAATTTGGTACAATTCTTGTTAGAGAGTGAATCACCCTTTTTCTGGACTTTTATATTGTGGGGAGAATGCTAATAGATAGTATTAGTTAAAAAGTTGAGTGAGATATTTGAAAAAGAACAAGTAGATATTAGATGACAAAAAGACAGTAAGCATGTTTCTAGCTTACTGTCTTTTTTGTTTTGAATTTATTTTAAATTATTCATCAATTCCAGGAGCTTGATTAATCTCAGCTGTCATCATCCAAATTCTCTTTTCGAGGTCATTGTGGCAAGTAGTTAAGATATCACTTGAACTGTAGTCTCCTTCTTCATCTGCGGCTTTAATTCCCTTTTCGTAAAGGTGTTCCAAGTGATGATAGCCATCAACAATAGTCGCAAAACGTTCTGTAGTAGGTGTGCCCCATTTGCCAGGATGAGCTTCAATTGTAGAATGATCTACCATTTCTGCCAAGCTTGAGTATGGAGAACCATCAATGGTGATTAATCTTTCAGCGATTAAGTCACGTTGGTCGTCTAATTCTTCCATTACTTCATCTAAGTATGGGTGTAAGTTCAAAAATTCTGGTCCACGCATGTACCAGTGTTGTTGACGTACTACCATTTGTAATTGACTAAGGTCAGCAATTGCTTGATTTAAAATTTCTTTAGTCTTTTGATATTTCATAAAAATCCTCCTTAGGATTTAAAACATACAACGTTGCTTATATTCCCATGGTAGCGGATACAGATAAATTAGTAAACTGATATGCTTTATAAATTTAATTCAAAAGCAATTCTTTCGGGATCGATCGGATCATCTACTTTTATCGTTCCTCTGATAGTAAAGCCGTTACTTTTAGCTAAATGCTGCATAACTGCATTTTTCTTAAAAGTATCAATCCTAAAGTTAGATATATTGTTTGTCACTTGTAATGAAATTAAATTAGAGAAAAAGTAATTTGCTAGATGCATCCCGCGATATTGGCTGCTAATAGCCATTCGGTGGATGGTTGCGTATTCATCTTGATCATTATGCCATTGACCATCTATTACTTGATAAGTGGGTTCAATTCTAGCAATCACAGCTGCATAACCTGCTATCTGGTGATCAACAACTAAAACCCACCCAACATTATTTTCTATGTCTTGAGTGATAGTTTGCTTATTAGGATATCCGCTTTGCCACTGCGTGCTACCAGCTTTCTTTAAAAATGCCTTAGCGTCATCGATGATTGGCATAATACTATCAATATCATTTATATTAGCTTTTCTGGAGTAAATAAGTGTCATATCTTTTCTTCCCCCTTTTTGCATATATTTTTAACAAACTATACAAAAATAAAATATGAAAGGCAAATTCACTACATAATCTCAAATCTGTCCATTATCTGAATCTGACATTTTGCCGTGAATGTGCTTAACTGCCTAACCCCTTTACCATATGATGTTTACATCAAGTTCTATACAGCATGTATAAGAGTAAACAATCTAATAAAAAATTAGGTAAACATTATATGAATAAAATTGATGAATTAGTAAACCATGTGAAAAAGGCAGATGCCATTATTGTTGGAGCCGGAAGTGGAATGTCTAATGCGGCAGGAATGGCTTTTTGGTATTCTGCTAGTCCTCTATTCATAAAGCATATGAAATACTTTTATGATAAATATCATTTTGAAGGTATCTTCAATGGCTTTTATACTCAATTTAATTCCAAAGAAGAGCATCGGGCTTTTATGCTTGAATCTTTAAAAATGATTCTCAAAATTCCGCCGCAGAAACTAACTTATGAATATCTCAAACAATTAATTGGCGATAAACCAGTGCATTTTGTGACTACTAATCAAGATACGCTTTTTAAAAAGTTCTTTCCGAGGATGAATTGTTGATACCTAGTAAAATTGCTGCAGCTATTCTCTGATCAAGGTGATATTATTGAACGATTTAGTATTAAAGAATAAGATTGTGAGTTAATAAGCTATGGTAGAAATCAAAAGAAGAAAAACAGATCGTAGAACACTTTATACAATTAGAGTAATTAAAGATACTTTTATTAAATTAGTTAAAGAAAAATCATATTCTAAAGTTACTATTACTCAAATTTGTCGTGAAGCTGATATTACTCGTTCTACTTTCTATTTACATTTCACATCAATAACTGATGTGTTAAATGCCGTTCTCAATGATGTCCTATTTTTAGTTCAGGAATCAGCTACAGGATTAGATACAGAGGACCACTATTCTTTTGATTATCTTAATAAAAATGAATCCTTAGTACCTGCTTGTCAACGGATCGGAGATTCAGATAAATATCAAAGTCTATTAATGGATCCTGATTTAAGTGAATACATTCTTGGTCGGATAGTTGCTCATGAGCGAGGTAAAGTCTTGCCTTTAATTATTAAGAAAACTGGGTTAAGTAAAGAAGATGCCGAAACATTATTTACGTATATTATTCATGGCTCTTTCGCTGTTAATCGTGCCAATCATTTCCAAAAGAATGAAAAATGGGCCCATGGTGTGCAAATGTTAAATCGTTTTACTAAAGCTGGATATGAGAAATTAGCTAAGAATGATTAAGTCAAATATATTTATTAAGACTTAAATAAAATAGACCAGTATCCTAATGTTAAGCAAAAAAAGAGACCGTAAAATAGTTTGTGTAAGGATGAATGATTCTTTAAATTAATTTCTTAAACTATTAGAAAAAGGAGTTCCTTTCTCGTATGATTGGTTTGAACAAAAAAACATACAGAAAGAAGAACTCCTTCATGAATGATTTTACCAAAAATATGGCACAAGCTCTATTCAATCAAGACATAATTCTTGTTGATGTAATTCTTTTACTAATTGATCACGATCAGTTTCATGATTATTGAGCTTAGCGCCCGTAATTTGCTTAGTAAATGAATCAATCCGGCGATTACTATCACGTAAATCATAGTAAGTAGTCACGACTTGATCGTAGTCCTTTAAATCTTTAACATCAAAATCTTTTGGATATGAATCTTCAAAACATATGAATTTAAGTGGCAAACGTGGCTTTAATTGTGGCTCTTGATCGGGCACGCCAACTTGCATCCCTAAAACAGGAAAAGTTAACTTAGGTAGATCAAGAGTTTTTAGCATTTGCAAAGGATGATCAATGATCATTGATTGTACCAAGAGGCACATAACCTAAATCCATGCTTTCAACGGCATTAGCCACATTTTGAAAAGCAAGCAATGTATCTTCCATTGCTTGGAAGAAAATATCGGTTGTATGTACTCTACCGTCATCTTTGTTTAGTTGCTTTCTAATTTGCTGATTGCGGTAAAGATCGACAATAAAAATAAATAGGTCTCCTTCAGCACCAACATATTTTTGACCGCAAAGTTCCTGGATCTTTTGTTTTTTGGCTTCATCGGTGATGTGCAGTAGGGATGCGTTTTGCATGAACATGCTAGTAGCTGTGCGGCTGAAGACAGTGTATAAAGTTTCTAGTTGTTCATGATTTAAGGTGATATCCTTAAATTTTCGAATAGACTTGTGATTGAGTTGAGTATCAATGGTGGAGTTATGAATCATAATTAAGCTTTTTTCTAACTAATTGTAAGTCTACTATATTGTAACAGAAGACAAAGAAAAACGAGCAACGACTTTCATTATTATTAATGATTATCGTTACTCGTTTTTTCGCAGTTATGGAATTATATAATATGTTGGTTAATTAAAGATTTTCTTTAAAGAATTCATCAAATTTATCAAATGGGATTTTATCCATTTGGTCATATAAGTCAACGTGAGTTGCATTAGGCACAATGACCAGTTCTTTTGGATCCTTTAATCGGTTATAAGCTTCTTTAGCCATGTAACGTGAGTGGGCTTTTTCACCAGTTACGATTAACTTAGGTTACTTGATAGTTTCAATTCTTTGCTGTAGTGGGAAGTTGTAGTAGCTCCATGGAGTAAGAGCATCCCAAGCACCATTTGAGTTAACTGAACGTGGGTGAAATGCACGGCCAACATAGTAGTCAAAGAATCGCAATTGCTAGAGCATTTTTACGCAATCCTAAGATTTTAATGTTAGACGAAGCTACAGCTAGCTTGGATTCTGAATCAGAAGCAATGGTCCAAAAGGCGCTGAGTGGATTAATGAAAAATCGGATAACTTTGGTCATAGCACACCGGTTAAGCACGATTGTTGATGCAGATCGTATCTACTTTATCGATCATGGCACTGTTTCGGGATATGGTAAGCATGATGATTTAATCAAATCTACCCCACTCTATGCGGAATATGTTAAAAATCAATTTAAGAAATAAATAAAAGCAATCAAATCTCTTTTTTAAGTGAGACTTGATTGTTTTTTTATCTTTAATTGTGTTTACGCTTCTTAAACCCAAGACTAGACAATATACCAGTGCCTAAGCTTAAAAGAATTCCAGCAATTAAATTAGTATTTCTGTTCTCTGAATTACCAGTTTGTGGCAATTCAATTTTGGTATTAGTTGCTATAATTTTATTCTTTTCAGGCGTATTAATTGCTGAATTTACCTTGTAATGCTTTTTAGGTGCAGTAGGTTGCTTTTCAGATTTTGGCTGAATAGTCTTACGGGTAGATTTTTCGTTATTGGACTTACCTTTTGGTTTTGATTCAGCATCTGGCTTAACTGTTATGTCAGAATCTTCGGTGTTTAATTCGGGTTTTGGTGGAATAGTTTCATCAGGCTCATCTGTGTCAGGAGTATCTGGCACTTCAGGAACATTCGGTTCTTCTGGAATCTTAAATTCTGGCTTGCCCGTAGTAATGGGATTGCCACTTACACCAATGTGGAATTTCGGTTTGTCGGTAGTGATAGGATCGCCGCTGATGCCAATCGGAAATTCAGGTTTATCAGAAGTGATAGGATCACCACTTACGCCAATGTGTCCTTCCGGTTTATCAGTAGTAGAAGGCATACCACTTTGGCTTATTCTTTGCTTTTTCGTCCTGTCTTGATTCTTACGTTGTTGTAGTAATCGATGTATTTGTGAATAGCTTTCTCAAACTCATTTAAGTCCTTGTATTTATGTTCTTGGCCTTAGAACATCTCCCGCTTAAGAATGCCGAAAAAGCCTTCTATTAAACCGTCATCGAGAGAATTACCCAACCTGGACATACTCTGATCGATCCCTCTGTTAGCCAGAGCAGCTCGATATGCTTGGTGCTGATATTGCCAGCCACGGTTTGAGTGGAAAATAAGCCCATTAAGAGCCGGGTGCTTCTCAAATGCGTCATTTAGCATAGTCATCACTTGCTTAAGGTCTGGGTGCCTAGAAATGTTGTAGGAGATGATTTCTTGGGTACAACCATCGATAATTGGAGAAAGGTAGAGCTTTTGATCTCTAAGATAGAATTCAGTCACGTCGGTAAACCAATGTCTGTTGGGAATAATTGCGTAGAAATTGCGCTTGATTAAGTCTGGCTTGATTTTGCCCTGAACGCCGTAATAGCTGCTGTATTTACGTTTCTTGCGGATTGAGATAGCGAATAAGCCCATCTTTTGCATGAGCCTCTGCACCTTCTTATGGTTGACCTCATAGTCTTCCCGGCGAAGCTGTCCGTAGATTCGCCGGTACCCATAGCGCTGGCTGTGTTCTAGAAAGATCTCTTTGATTCTATCCATCAGCTTCTGGTTACCAGAATCCTTATCAAGCTTATGGGTTTGGTAGTAGTAGTTACTTCTTGAGATATGAGGCAATCCAGGGTTGGCATTGATAACGTCGATAATGTACTTAACGCTAAGCCGCAATTCTTGCCTTAATTCATTGATTGCACGAGCTAATTCTTCTTTTCTTGGCTCTTACGTTTTTGAATTAAGGCCTCCAATTTTTTTATGTATGCAAGCTCGACTGTAAGCCTCTTTACCTGCTCTTCCAGTTCTTTGATCCACTGTTTGTCCTTGCTTTTGGGCATTCTTGGGTTGATCTACCTTTCTTCTTGGTAATGACAGTATACCCGTTTTCTTTAAAAGAGCGAAGCCAATTTGCAAGAATGCCTGTATTTGTAAGTCCTAAGTCTAGAGAAACCTGTCTAAGTGCTTCACCACCTAGCAGAACTCTATCAATGGCAGCAAGCTTGAAATCAGCAGTATATTTCTGTTGAGGGCGATCCAGAATATCTTCACCATGTTTTTGAATCAAGCCCACCAAATACTGGATTCCTCCACGCCCCATCCCATATTTCCGGCTAAGGTAGGTGCCTCTTCTGTAATCATTTACCCATTCGTGGTAGATAGCAAGTTTGATTTCTTTAGTGTATTTAGTCATGAAAATAACCCCCGAAATTAGAACACTAATTTCGGGGGTCATATCATTTAAGGGGCTTTTTTATCTATAAAATAAAGTTTAGAAAAGTCTCTATCGTGCCATTTTCATACATGATGTATAGTCCAAGTGGAATGAATACTAAGGGCACAATGATTCGCTCGTATTTTTCAATTGGCTCGGATATTAACGGAATAGAGGATAGCACCCGACTAAGCTCGCAAAAGATAATTACGCCGATTGCAAACACAAGCAACGCCACGAGGGTCTGTGCCCAATCTAACGAAGCAAAATAAGGTATATAGATACTTAAATTATCTCCGCCAGACGCAATTGTCAGCAATGTAACTGTCCAAAACAGTTGATTTGCCTTACTTTGTTCTAATCTTTCAATAATTTCTTCCTCTTCTTCTTCCTCACCTTCTCCAACAATTGCAAAGCGAATCCCTAAATAGATAGGGATTAAACCAAGCAATCCAACCATCCATGCTTCAGGCACGAAATTGACGACATAAGCAGCAACTAAACTCACCCCTACAAGTAAGCCCGTGCCTAGATATTGCCCCGCATAAATATGCCATTTCTGTTTATTCTGTGATAGCTGTGCAAATAAAATAATCAAAACAATTAAATAATCTATACTGGTGGAAATATAAACACCAATAGCAGATATGATTGTCCGTCCCATAAAAACCTCCTGTATTAGTCAGTAATAAATCAGCAGATTTTAGGGGAGCACAGACACATTAATTTAGCTATCGCTAGTGGGTAATGCCGGACGTAAGAACGCATTTTATCCTCCTCAAAACGTAGTTACAAAATAGTTTCTAACTGGAATTCGGTGATTACTTCCAAGTAAGTATAACTAACTATACTTTACAAGTAAAAGTGTGGGCTCTACGAGGTAGTAGCGTTCTCCCTTCCTACTGGGAGAACTGCTATTTTTCTGCGCCTATTATCCGGCTAGAAAAACCTCCGACGGGCTATTGCATAGCGAGCGCATCTCATGCAGAACTCTACCCGAGCGGGGCAGGCTAGTGTTAGCTTAACCACAAGAAAATGAATTAACTATTTAGAATGCATTTTTTTCAAGAGAAAAAAGACCAAACTACCAGCTGGTCTTTCTCCTCTATTTTTTTGAAATACACTTTATTAAAACAGTCATATGTGTCGTAAATATGGAGCAGCCAGCATATATAAAAAAGAGTGCCATGTGACACTCTTTTTGAGCTATTTAATATCAACAACACCGACAAATTCAACATCATCAATTGCAGTTAAGTAAAAACTATCAGTTGGTCCAAGTATTGCAAGTTGACCATTTTTGATTGTACATTCTTGATCTGGTGTGGTCAGTTTCACCGTCCCTTTTAAGGGAATGAGAACTATATTTCCAGGTACAGGGTGAAATTCTCCGTTGTTTGTCACTGTATTTTTCTTTAGTATACGATGACCAACCCGTCTTTGACCATTTTCGTAAAGGTGTTCATGGACCTCATCACCGCGACTACCAGTTAATATTTTTATATAATATATACCCCCAAGTTAATTGACTTTTTTACGTGGCTTTTCAGTATTATTGGAATTTTGTTGAGTGTTGTTTCCACAGCAGCCCATACTACCAGAGCCACCGTGCATACCCTTGTGCATACCCTTGTGCATAAATAGCATCATGAGTGGGTGTGCTAGAAGAAAAAGGGCTATCAGAATCCATTGTGACATAGTTTCACTTCCTTTTGCTTTGTTTCTATAATAAGTTTTTGTCATCACTTAATTACACGTTTTTAATCTTTTTACCAGTCAATCCCATCGCATTAATTGCCACGATAATTGACGACATCGCCATGGCCACAGCACCAACGGCTGGGTCTAGAGTGATTCCCATAAATGACAACACACCGGCAGCGAGTGGAATTGCGACAATATTGTAGCCTGCTCCCCACCAGAGATTTTGAACCATTTTCCGATTTGTGATTTTAGCCAAATCAAGAAAATGTAAAATATCGCTGGGTTCTGATTTAACCAACACAACATCAGCGGAATCAATGGCAACATCGGTTCCGGCACCAATTGCAATTCCAATATCGGCCGCGGAAAGACTTGGTGCGTCATTTACGCCGTCACCAACCATGATGACGTGATTGCCCTTTGCTTGATAATCAGCAATAATCTTTTGCTTATCATCTGGTAATAGGCCTGCATGGAATTCAGTCAATCCTAGTAAGTTAGCAACGTGTTCCGCGGCTTTTGGATTATCGCCAGTGAGCATTACGGGGGTAATTCCTCGCCTCTGAAGACCACTAATTAATTCCTTAGCACTCGCTTTGATGGTGTCACCTTCAGCAACCATTCCTTGAACTTGGGTGCCCTGCAATAGGAAGCTGACGGAATTACCCTTAGCAGCCCATTTATCAGCAGTGGCTTTGTCAAACCTGATCCCTTGCTTCGTTAAATAGTTACCATTAACAATCATATAGTCAGTACCATCAATATTACCGGAAATACCAACGCCCGGAATATTTTGAGACTTTTCAGCCGCAACGACTTCAATGTCCTTCGCTTGGGCTTCAGCAATGATTGCTTGGGCCAGCGGATGAGTCGAATTATTTTCAAGGGCGGCCAGTCGGCTTAATAACGTTGTTTCGTCAATCCCATCATTTGGAATCAATGCATTCACAGTAAATTTACCTTCTGTTAACGTGCCAGTTTTATCCAAGAGAACGTGGCTAACATGTTGACTTGCTTCAATGGCTTGGCGATTTCGAACTAATAGCCCATTTTGAGCGCCAATCGTAGTAGAACGAGAAACCACTAATGGAATCGCTAATCCTAATGCATGCGGGCAAGCAATCACGAAGACGGTCACCATGATCGTCATTGCAGTCGCCAATCCCTGGGGTAACCAGGCAAAGAAAGCAATAATCCCAACACTAAGTGCCGCGTAAAATAGATACTTGGCAACTAAATCAGCTTTATCTTCTGCTTTAGATTTAGCTTGCTGGGCATTTCGAACCATTTTCATTACTTGAGAAAGATAGCCGGAGTCACCAGTACCACTAATTTTAACCGTTAGCGTCCCGTTATTGTTGATTGTACCACCAATGACCTTATCGCCAACGTTCTTGGTAACGGCAGCAGATTCACCGGTTACCAGTGCTTCATTCACGGTCGACTCCCCAGCCGTAATAACACCATCGGCTGGAATACTCTCACCTGAACGCACTTGGAAAGCTTGACCAACTTTTAAATCAGATACTGGCACTTCTTTTGTTTCACCATTATCTGTAACTAGATGAGCCGTCTTAGGCAACAGAGCCGCCATCTTTTGTAATGCATTCCCAGCCCCCATCAATGCATTCATTTCAATCCAGTGTCCTAGAAGCATAATTAAAATCAGGGTTGCAAGTTCGAACGAAAAATCCATTACAGGATTTGCCGGGTTCAAGAAGTTGTTGGCAATAAATGCGTACAAACTGTAGAAATACGAAACGGAAATTCCAAGGGTTACTAGCGTCATCATTTCAGGAGATTTATTCTGAATTTCCGCTTTAGCTCCCTTTAAAAAGGGCATTCCGCCATAAAAGTAAAGTGCCGTATCAAACAAAACGATGATAATGCCAACAATTAGCGGTGAACTGAAACTGAGGATGGAAACGTTTAAACCCATGATTGGTGCTAACAGTAAAACTGGAATCGCTAAGACAACGGAGACCCAAAATTTAACTTTCAAATTCCCCATATGCATCATTGAGCCACCGTGCATCATCATGTCGGTCCCAGCCATATCCATATCACCGTGATTCATGTTCATTTGGCTGTGATCCGTTTCGGTCATATCGTGATCCATATGACTCATATTTGATTCATTATTTTCCATATTCTTAGCACTCATGTTTTTCATGTTCATATGTTCCTCTTTATTTTCCATGATTATCGACCCTCCTAAAAATAAGTGTGCGTAGCAAAGCGGTTAGAAGCCTAAATATAAGTTCCTTGTGTGGAAATCCCCGGGCTCGGGATTTTTGTGCAGCAATCCTAAAAGTAAACAGAACACCACAGTCTTAACACGTTTGATCACCTGGCAAGCAGTTACACTGGACTTCTTCGGGCGCTGTTTTGGCCTTTTCAGCTAGAATCGCCTGTAAGTTCGCAATATCCGCCCGTGAGAGTTCCCTTGACTGAATAACGCCGGCAATTGTTGAACCAGCCCGCATCGCACACATATGGTCAAACAAATCATCTGCCGCTACCGCCATTGATTCCTTCTCGCCAACAACCGGCTTATACGTGAATGGTCGACTGCCGCCATGCTGCGCAACCGCCTGTTTTTGAATCAACCTGTGAAGTAGCGTTTTGGTTGTTGAAGCTGACCAGCCTTCTAATTCGTTCATAGCATCAATTAGTTCACGACTAGTCGCATGTCCCATTGTCCAAATTACTTTCATAACCATCCATTCAGAATCGGTGATGGTTACATTCTTTGCATCCTTCAATTGGCTTCCTCCATTAATTGAATTCTAAGTTTACGTTTGTAGACTCCTAACATTTATTAGTTTACAATTGTAGTCACAATAATGCAACCTTTCTGCCAGAAAATACTATGAATTTTTCACTATAATGAATACTTGCTAGAAAATAGTTCTTTATATCAAGAACTTAAAAGATATTACCGTGGGAAAGATTAACATATTTTGTATTCATAAATTGAAAGTAATGATGTAGAATATAAAACTTTAATGTCATTAGGTACATTAACAGGAGCCGTCATTGTGAAATTGAAGTTATTGTCGGCCTCGTCGTTAATATTAATGACCGCCACTCCGTTATTAACTTTTTGCAAATTGTTGTCGATTCTCAAGTCATATTCTAATGCCCCAGGATTTTTATCATCAGCAATAGTATTATCAACTGCAAATGCATCGCTTGGTCCCTTAATACCTGATGCAATGTGGACTTGTTGAGCAGTACTAATGGTCCAGTTACCATTACCTAAGACATAAACATTGTCAGATTTTCCTTCAGTTTGAGTGCTCTTCCAATCTGAATAATCTTTGGCTGGTGTCTCAAGCATCTTAATATGAGGACTGTACATGTAAATCGCCCATTTATGAGACAGCCAAAGGTAAGTTATTAATATGAACATCATTGTTATGAACAGCGGTAGTATCAAAGATATAGCCTGTACCAGTGTAATCAAGCTTCACTACTTCTTGGTCATCAACCGTAAAGTGAGTAATCTTTGGTTGTTGTTCCGCAGGTTGTTTCCAACCACGATCAAAATTACCATTATAAACGGTACCTTCTGGCAAAACATAATAGAAAATTGGTTCAAGCACGCTATGAGAAGTGGCATTTCTATCTGCATTACTGTAAACTGAAAGAAATCCTGCATCGTTATCACCAGGCATGCGTTTATGTTGTTCATAATAAGTTCCCACACTAGTTTTAGGCTCTGCTAAATTTTGTCTAGCATATAAAGGACTTGCAAATACCCAACTATTTTCATTGCCTTTAATTAGGCCACTATAAACAAAACCAATTTTGGAATCGAATTCGTAACCGTCTTTGATTGGTGTGCCAGCCTTTAATGTCTTATTAACTGTACCGTAGGCTTTAATTCGATTATCACCGTTAAAAATAGCACCAGCAGAAATCACGTTAGGTGTAATGACAACCTTGGCAATACTTTGATTATCCGTGGCTTCAATACTTTGACCGGCTTGAATAGTCTCAGAGTTTGTTTGACCATCGGTATAAGTTATTGTATAGGCATGGTGTCAGGTAAATTAACTGGATCGTATGGAGTATCTAAGTGATTAATATTTAAACCATCAGGAAAAGTAAGCGTAATTTTAGCAGTAGTAATATCTTGATTGGTTGTATTTTAAAAACCAAAAAAGTTAACCAGCTTGGAAGGGTCAACATCTTGTGGAATTTGATGTGAGTCCGCATAAACATCCGCAGATAGTGTGATTTCTGGTACTTCATTGTTTGGCTTACTACCTAGTAAAGTTTCAGTCCAAGGTTGATCTAAATCTCTAATAAGAAACCGTCTGCCTTTATGATAGTTTGATCGATATGAATTGTTTTATCTGCCTTGATTACAGTATCGTCAACTGACTGAGCAACAGCATAGTGACCTACAATTCTATAACCAAAACTACCATTGTTCCAATGTTGACGACCACTACGCTTTGGCACATGAATAACAATAGTGCCACCGGGTCCAACAGCTTGAGTAATAGTTGTTTGATCGCCAAAATCATTAATCGTGTAAGTTTTATCTTGGTTCAACACAAAACTATCAGGTACAGGAATTGTAATAATGGTATTAGTGTTCACTGTAGAATTAACTTTTTTGCTAGAATAATCAAGACCTTTGGCTACACCGTCTGTTTCATTAATGTCAAGTTCATAGGTATAGTCAGTATTTGGCGAAGCTCGTACAGAATCAGCTATAGGACTTGTACGCTTAAATGTAGGATTCATTTCCGGACTAACAACTTGTGTCAAATTCAATTCTTTAGTTTCGGAATTTCCAGCTTCATCTTTTTTAGTGATGGTTATTTTCTTGAGTACATCACCAATAAATTCCATTGGTGTATCCTGACTGCCATAATTATTACTTGGATTTAAAGTAAATTGTTGGTGAATTGTACCGGCATTATCATCAGTAAATGTGTTAGTGATGATGCATTTATCTTCATCATTAGCGATCGTAGTTGTACCACCAGACTGAATATTTTGTCCATCAGTACCAATACCATAAGTTCCTTTAGGAATTACAATTTGATATTGATCGCCCTTTTTTGGATTAGAAACGTTGAAATCAACAGCAATTGCTGTGGTATCACCAGTCGCACCTATTGTATTGCGACTAATTGATAATGTAGCACCGCCATTTCCGAAAGTTACTGATTTAGCGGTTGACTCAGTTTTTGATTCTAATAATGGTTTAGTTGCATCTACTGATGATGCCTTTGAAGTAGTGATCGTTTCTTGTTTAGGATCTTTTTCTACATTAATCTTGGCAGTATCATTTTGGCTAATTTGTGTTGGTTGAGTAGTAGTCTCTTCCTTGTCAGTAGTTTGTGTAACCTGTTCTGCTTCTGTATTATTTGTTTCTTTTTTAATAATTTGATTATCGTATGTAAGAGTATTATCTAATATCTTATCAGAACTGTGACTGTCAGTATTTACATCTAAATTATCTGTTGAAGTTTGAGAGCTTGTTTCTTTAACAGTTACTTGAGTAGCATTATTGTCTACAGCAACTGAAACTGTTTCAGTTTTAATCCCTATGAAAAACGCACAATAATTGCGGAAACCAACGCACCCGATGCTAATTTTCTAAAGCTGTAGTGTTGTTCAATTTCTTGGTTTAAGTGTAAGTTCTTCTTTTTCAGCCTCATTGTTATCAATCCCTTAATACAAATAAAACATCATTTATTTTTTGATGATGGTATTAAAAAAGAGAACCTCGTTTTCGAAGTTCTCTTTTAACTTATTTCAAAATAATGTCGGTTGGCTTAATATCCTTTCCAAAGTATGGTGCAAGTTCTGTTTGATAATCTTTTATAAAGAAGCCTTTCTGAGTTAACTTAGTTATTTCTTGATTGGTCCATTTTAATAATGAGCGATTGCCCTTCTTTACAGCTGGAGACACATACTGGCGTGACCCAATACTTTTAATGCCGACTACATACTTCGGATTTTTCTTAACCCAAGCATAAAGATATGAATTATCATCAGCTAAGGCTGCACCACGGCCATTTTTTAGCGCGTTGAACTGCTGCGTCTTAGAGTCAAATTTTAATAAGTTAACACCAGATTGTTTAGCAAAATAGTTTTCGGCTGTCGTACCCTTAGTGACAATCAATTTTTTACCCTTTAATTCTTGGGCACTTTTGATTGGCGCGTTTTTAGGCGAAATTACACCCACTGACACCTTCATATAAGGCTTGGCAAAATCAACTATATCCTTACGTTCAGGCGTTACTGTAAAGTTAGCTAAAACTATATCCGCTTTGTTTGAATTCAAAGTATCTACACGATTATTGGCATTTACTTGAATAAAACGAATTTTAACGTTTAAATCTTTAGCTATTCTACGCGCTAAGTAAACATCATACCCCACTCTTTTGCCTTGGTCATTTACCCAACCGTATGGTGGTAAGTCTCCAAAAACTGCAACTCTGATATAACCACGGCGTTTAATTTCTGAAATGCCGTTTTCATTGCTCCAACGGCTGCCAGCAGTACCGCTATTTAAATTAGGTTGTGTGAAGCCAAAATAAGCAGCACTCACTACCACTATCAGAGCAACGATGCCCATAATAATATTAAAAATATTTTTCTTTTTCATTGGCTTTATCCTTAATAATCCATACTGTCTAGGAAATCTTTTGCTCTTTGCGTTTGAGGATGATTAAAGAATTCTTTTCCTGGTGTATCTTCTAAAATATGGCCATCTTCCAAAAAGAGTACTTCATCTGCAATTCGGGAAGCAAAATTCATTTGGTGAGTAACGATAATCATTGTCATGTGATCACGTTTAGAAAGGAGCTCAACGATTTCCTCAATTCCGCGTACCATTTCGGGATCGAGGGATGCAGTGATTTCATCCAAAAGCATGATTTCAGGTTTCATTGCCAATGCACGAACTATGGCTACTCGTTGTTTTTGACCACCTGATAATTCTCTAGGATAAGCATTTAGATATTGCTCTAATCCAACTTGCTTTAGTAATTTAATTGCTTCTTCTTTAACTTCATTTTCATCACGTTTTTGTACCTTTACTGGAGCAAGTAAGACGTTTTCTATCACGGTTAGATTTGGAAAGAGATCGTAACTTTGGAAAACCATACCGATTTTTTGTCGCAAGATTTGCCATTCTTTAGGACTAGGATCAATCTTCTTCTCGTGGAAATAGATTGATCCATTTTTATAATCTTCTAATCCATTCAAAGTTCTAAGTAAGGTACTTTTACCAGAACCAGATGGTCCAAGTAATGTTAATACTTCACCCTTTTTCAGTGAAAAATTAATGTTATGTAAAACTTGTCGTTCATCATAAAACTTATTTAAATGCTCAACTTTTAAAATTTCTTCAGTCATAATGGTCACCTATTTTCTTTCATTAGTTAATTTCTTAGCCCAAGCTGATAATGGGTAATCGAGAACGAAATATAAAATAAAGATCAAACCGTAAACCCAGAAAACACCAGTTGGATATTGTTGGTTATTTGCTTCGATAATTTGCTGGGCAACATTGATTACTTCCATAATGCTGATAACCAGTAAAAGTGAAGTTGTCTTAATTACTCTTGTTGCTAAATTAATCGTAGCGGGTAGTTCAAGTTTAATTACTTGAGGAAGCAGAACATATCTAAACAGCTGAATTTTACTTAAACCTAGTGCTAAACCAGATTCTCGTTGACTCTTAGGAACTGATTCAATTGCTCCGCGAACAATATCGCTAAATTCGGCAGCTACCCATAGTGAAAATGCTAAAACTGCCATCCAGGTTGCTGGCCAATTAACATGAAAAGTTCGCGGCAAAATATAGTAAACCAGGTAAAGTAAAACGATCGTAGGTACTATTCGGAAGAATTCTAGATAAACTCGCAGAATAAAACGAATGAATTTATTAGATAAAGTTCGCAGAATACCGAAAATAATACCAATTGCTAAACCGATTATTAATGAAATAGCTGCGATCCAAATTGAGGTCCAAAGACCAGCCATTAAACGGGCGAAGTTACTTCCTTCAAATAAAACATTAATTCCCGAATGCACCATAACGAACTCTCCTTTCAAGCCAAGTTAATAAAAGAATTACTGGGATCAAGATAATTGCGTATGCAATAACCAGCATTAATAAATATTCATTAGAACGGTAATACATTCCAGTTAAATCTAAGGCCGTGTTGGTTAATTCAGGAATCGCAATTACTGAGAAAATTGATGTTTCTTTAATTAAAAAGATAATATTAGCTGTTAAGGCAGGCATGCTTAAGGCAAAGCCTTGCGGAAAAACAACATAGCGAGCTAATTGAAAACGACTCATCCCCAATGCTTTTCCGCTATTAATTTGACTCGTAGAAATTCCATTAAAGCCACCAGTAAATCCCTCAGCCATGTATGCTCCACCTAAGAAAATTAAACCGATAATGCCGCAAACTTCTGCGGACATTTTTATTCCGATAACTGGAAAAGCGTAGTACAGGAAAAATAATTGAATTAAAAGTGGTGTGTTTCGTGCTAGTTCAACATATGCTGTCATGACTTGACTGAGTACTGGTACTTTAAAATATTGCGTCAGGCTAGCAATTATTCCAACAATAATTGAACCTATTATTCCAATTAGCGATAGCCAAATTGTGAGTCCAAATGCATGGACAAATACTGGCAACGCTTGTTGCATGATTGACCAATTCATAAGATCTTACCCTCCCAAAGACCAAACAAAAAAGGATCCACGAACCAATTCAGTTCGTAGATCCTTAAAATAGCTAAATTAAAAAACCAAGTTAACTATAAATATATCGAAGTACGTCATGCTGAATTAGCGTATGCAAAAAAGTATTGTCTTTTGGACAACATACACAGTTATGACATATAGCTTGTAAATTCAACATGTTGGTACTCCTTTCTTACTTTTAGTAACTTCCATTGACTATTAGTGTAAACTCATGCTTATTTATTGTCAATTGATTTTTTAAATAATAGTTGGATTTGTCTCAATTTTCTTTTTAAGACTCCTCGTTTTTTGAGTAAAATAAATTTACGGGATAAAGTTTCTGGTGTAGTTCCTAAATAAAGTGCTAAATCTTTCATTTTTAATGGTAGTATAAATGATTTATGTCCTACTTTTTTGGCATAAGTCTGCAAATAATTAAGTAGTCTATCCTCTACTTTAGGAAGACTTAATAATTGTATTTGTTTCTGCAAGGCACGTACTTTAATGATGTTTTGTTCTAGGAGCTTTATGCTTAATTCCGGTTGTTTTTTCATCAAAGCTAAAAAGTCATTGCGATTCAGTAAACAAATTTCACTATCTTCTGTGGCTTCAACGTAGGTATTGGTATTAGCCTCACCAAATAACCAATTTTCACCAGCATAATCTCCAGTTTTCAAGACTTGAATAACATTCTCATGTCCCTCTTTGTTCAAGGTATAAAGACGAGCGCTACCATGAGCAAGAATTATTAAATTACTATTTGAAGTGGGATCCAAGACTAACTCATTTTTTCGATAATTTTGGTGATGAACTAGCTCTTCTATTTGCATTTGTTCATCTATAGGCAATGCATTAAATAGTGGGACTAACTGAACACATAACTCTGCCATTTAAAGACTTCCTTTATTTAAAAATCGTCATCATCATCGTCTTCTTCAGTATACAATCCTTCACGCAAATCGTGATTCAAAAAGTTTTGTGATTGGCGAATTTGTTCTTTAATCCATGATAATAATTCTACTAAGTTCGCACTTAATTCTGGCCAATTTTCATTTTGGGCTAGAGTAATAGCCTTAGTAATAAAAAGAATTTGCGTATCAAAGTCTTTTACTAATGTAAATAATTGATCGTTACCCTTTTCGTATTTTGTAGCTCCATTTTCTTCGAGCATAGTATATTCTTTAAATTGGTCGGTGGTTGTAGGAATACTTTCGCCATTATTTACCAAAATTTGGTTTAATTTGTTGAACTCTGTTTGTTCGTATTCAATCCATTTAGGAGCATATTGACATAAAAATAAACTAGCATTACCTTTGGTAAAGAATTTAGCTTGGCTAATTTTTAAGGAGTGAATTAATAAGTTAGCAATGATATGACCAACCATTGCTCCGACCGTGGGAGTGTGATGGTCTATTTAACTTTGCTTTAGTTCTGATTGGTATGCTTCTTCTGAATTCATTTAATTAATCTCCTTTTCTTTAATGTCCATAACTTCATAACCCATTTTTTCGATAGCATTCTTCACATCATCTGTGTTGGTCTTGTTTGAATCCATTACAAACTTTAATTTGCCAGCGTTGAACAAAACCTTAATTTGATCAGTGCCATTAACGTTTTCAACAGCTTTTTCAATTTTGGTTAAACAAGATGGACAAGTCATGCCACCTAACTTCATCATTACTTTTTGCATAAATATCTTCCTTTCATCATTACATATTAAATTCTAAATCTTTTTTCTTCTTAGAAACTTGACGGTCATCAAGTTTTTAATAATTTTTAATTAAGCGCATCCCATTTAAGATAACGACTAAAATACTAAATTCATGGATAAACATGCCACTAGCCATTTCAACATAACCCGCAAACAATCCAACGAACAATAGCAGTACGGTTAATAATGCAATTGCAATGTTTTCATTCATGTTCAAGACAGTTCGCTTAGAAATTGCTAAGGCATAGTCAATTTTACGTAAGTCATTTTTCACCAAAACAATATCTGCCACGTCAATTGCTACATCGGTACCACTACCGATAGCAATAGCAACGTCAGCATTAGCTAGGGCAGGACTATCATTGACTCCGTCACCAATAAAAGCTATATGATGACCATTTGCTTGTTCGTTTTTAATAAATTGCGCTTTATCTGCAGGTAACATTTGTCCATGTACTTCATCAATTGGCAACTCTGCCGCAATTTGTTTTGCTGTTTCTTGATTATCGCCTAAGAGCATCACTAGTTTTTTAATCCCAAGTTGTTTTAATTTAAGCAATGCAGCTTTAGATTCTGGTCGAAGTCGGTCCTTAATGCCAAAGACTGCTAACATACTTTGATCAGTGTTAGAAAAAATGACAATAGAGTTACCTAAATTGCTTAATTTATTAACTACTTTAGTTAGTTTTGCATTAACAAAAGTATGCTCTTCAATTAATGCTAAATTACCTAAATAGTATTTATCGTTTTCTAAAGTAGCAGAAATTCCTTTTCCTTTAATTGTATTAGTAGTAATATGATCTATCTTTTCATCAGCTAATTTAGCAATTGCTTTTGCTAATGGGTGGTTACTTCGAGCTTCAATACTTACAGCTAAATTAATAATTTCTCTTCTATCACCATTTAGAATATGAATTTCATGTTTTCCTCCTATTCCAGCTTAAGCCCAGCGCTTTCAACGGCCTTTTGTAAAACTTGCATTACTTCGTCACTATGGTTGAGCATTTTTTTGCATTTGGACATGTCATGTTTTTCTATCATCCGGTTAAATTCTTTAAACTCCTCAAATATTCGATGAGGATATACTTTCTTATCAATATGTTGTAGTTTTTCACTGTTATGGTAAATATCAAATGAATCCATGACATTAGCTGGTCCATTAACTACAATTGTTTCATTTTCTCCTTCGATAGTTGAAGTTACAGGTGCTCCTGAATCTTTTGCTGCAATTGATAAAACTTTGAAATCACCATAATCCAGTAGCAAAATACCAGATGTATCAACATCACGTTGAATATTGGCTAAATATTCAACTGATTTTGGCACCCCGAAAAGTCCCACTATAAAGTGGATATTATAAATGTTCAGATCCATCAGAGCACCACCACCCTTTTTAGGGTCAAATACTGGTAAAATTTTTCCCTCTTTAAAAGCTTTGTAACGGTGAGAATTATTGTGAGTAATTCATGGACACAATTCTAATTAGACCTAGAATCAGGCAATTTATCTTTTAATCCTTGATAGTTTGTTAAATATTGATTGGTAATTGCTTCAGCTAGAATTAGATCTTTTTCTAATGCCAACTGTTTTAATTTCTTAAATTCATCGTATTTAACAGTGAATGGCTTTTCACAAATCACATTTTTATTAGCTAATAATGCTTGTTTGACAAATGAGTAGTGCAGGAAGTTAGGTACGGCTACATATACTGTATCAGCATTTGTTTCCCTTAAAGCAGTTGCATAATCAGTATAAATATTTTGAATATTATATTGTTTAGCTAATTCTTTCATAGTAGTTAAATCGTTTTCTGTACCAGCAATTCCAGTTAATTCCACTTTTGACAAATCCTTAGTTATTTGAAGCCAATCTTGTACAATAAAGCCGGCACCAGCAATTAAAAGTTTCATTTTTAGTATGATCAATATTCAAAAATTAAACAAACAAAAAACTACAGAACCTATCTGCATAAGTCTGTAGTTCTATTATTTTAAAGCATATTATGTTTTTTCATTCTTTCCTCGAAAATGCCGTTAACAAGTTTAGTCATTTTTTGCTTTTGTTCATCACTAGGTTCCTTTTCAAAAGCAGCATATAAATCAGGATATTCTTTAGCGATTAATTTACAAGTATTATTAGTTGCATGTTTACGAAAAATAGCAGGAATTTTTTTCAAGTATTCAGGTTTCACTAAAGTAATGATTTTTTCGTTAGTTGTCATTTCTTTCAACTCCTATAATTTAACTAAAGCTATTTTAGCTGAAGAAATTAGCTTTTACAAGCCTACTAAAAGTTAGTTTACATAATTTTAAATATTGTTAGTTCTTGTAATCTTCACCATAGATATATCGATGCAATTTTAAATATTGCTCACTTAGTCTTTTTTCATTGGCGTTATCTTTAGGATAGTAATATCTTTTTCCTTCCAAACCTTGAGGCATGTAATTTTGCTTTGCAATCTGATGTGGTTCAGCAAATGGGCTTTTAATCAAACCACCACCGGTAATTTCTTCAGAATGCTTATAATGCATGTCACGTAACCCTCGAGGCATGGGGTGTTGACTAGGATGTTCAGTGTCTTTGTCTAACTTATCCCAAATTTCATCAAAAGAACCAGATTTTGGTGAAATGCACATCAACATAGTGGCAAATATCAAAGGATACTTCGCTTTAGGCATCCCCACCTTTTCCGCCTGATTAGCAGCCGTGACTATTTGAGTAACCTGTTGCGGATTGGCCAAACCAATATAAGTATATGGAATTTCTCTTAACCGGCGGACAACAGATTGCAAGTCTCCATTTTTCAATAAAACTGCTAAATAATAAAGTGCAGCATCTGTATCTGAACCAGCCATAGAGTCTGAATAGGCAGCTAAATAGTCGTAATGTTTAGTTGCCTTTTTGTCATAGCTAAAATTCTGTCCTTTAGCAAAGTTTTTAACATCTTGAACAGTTAATTCTTCAGGATTAATTGCATGAACTGTTTCTAATATATTTAACGCAACACGTAGATCACCATCTGCTGCAATAGCTATTAATTTCAATGCATCCGTTTCAATCTGTTCATCTTTCAATTTGAGAACTTCTGTTGTGGCACATTTTAAAACTATCTCAATATCTTGATCGCTTAATGCTTTAAATTCAAAAATCTGACAACGAGAACGTACAGCTGGAACTATTGACATAATCGGATTTTCAGTTGTTGCACCGACAAGCAGAATATGACCATTTTCCAAATATGGCAAAAGAAAATCTTGTAGGTTTTTAGTCATTCGATGAATCTCGTCAATAAGCAAAACAAAGGGCTGATAAGGATAAGTTTTGATAAATTGATCTAATTTAGCTTTATTGTCGATTGAGGCATTAAATTTTGCTAAAGGATAATCAAATTGCTTAGCTATGATTTGGGCTAAACTAGATTTTCCAGTACCTGGTGGTCCCCATAAAATTAGAGAAATATTGACTTTTTGTTCAATAATTCGACGAAGAGGTTTTCCTTTACCAAGAAAATCTTGTTGGCCTACCATATCATTCAGTGTTTGCGGTCGCATTTTATCTGCCAGAGGTGTTCTGAAAGACATTATTTCCACCACAATTTAATTAAAGCTTGTGTGCCATCATTACCTAGTTTTTTGTCATCAACTAAAACTTCATATAAATGTTTTGCCTCTTTGGTTGAAGGTAAGTCTAAGTTCATCTTTTCTGCTTCTTCGAGAGCAATACGTAAGTCTTTCAAAAAATGTTTGGCAAAAAAGCCAGGGGTATAGTCACCTTTTAGTATACGTGGACCATAAGATCCTAGACTAAAGTTTTCTGCAGCACCAGATTGTAGTGTTTGACAAACCTGTTCCAAGTTAAGTCCAGCAGCTTTTGCATAAACAAGCATCTTCGTCATACCAGTCATAGTTCCGGCAATCATAATTTGGTTAGCCATCTTAGCATGTTGACCGCTACCGTAGGGACCGAAGTAATTCAATTTACTTGAAAAGGTCATGAAGATATCACGTAATTGATCAAGATCTTCTTCATGTCCACCAATCATGACTGTTAATGTCCCCTTTTTGGCGCCAATATCACCACCAGAAACAGGTGCATCAAAAATATGAATCCTCTTATCTTCACCAGTTTGACCAATCTTTTGGGCTAAGCTTGGTTTACTAGTGGTCATGTCAATGATGTACTGCCCTGCTTGGGCTGTTTCGAAGATCCCATTTTCTCCAAAATAAATGTTCTCAACATCTTGTGGAAAGCCTACCATCGTGAATAAAACATCTACCTGCTTAGTTAATTCGGCAGGATTGTCTGCCCACTTGGCTCCATTATCCAAGACAGGTTGAGCGTGAGCCTTAGTTCTGTTGTAAACTGTGACGTCATAATTATTCTTTAGTAAATTATTAATAATGCCAGTCCCCATTACGCCAGTACCAATAAATCCAATTTTCATTACTGTATTCTCCTTTAATTTTTATAATAATTAACTAACCAAATAATGAAATTAATAATAATCGTTAATATCCAAATTGATGATAAAACTGCTCCAATAATAATTAAAACAAAGGCCAATTGCTCATTTCCGTTTTTGGAATATAGAATAACTCCCCAAGCTGAAAAAGCCACACTAGCAATAATTATGATCCATTCAAGAATATGATACGATGTAGAATCTGTCTTCATCTGGACATAATCATCACGTTCATCATCATCGTCAATAGTACCAATATCTTTCATTAGATAGTAATTACCCAAGGTTACCAAAATCAAAATTACTAACCAAACTAAATCTTTGATAGTGTGACCTCGCCCATTAAAAATATCATTATATAAATCAACCATGTCTATAATAGTTATGATCAGAAAGAATACTGTACTTATAGCGTATTTAATTTTTCTCTTTTTATCATTCTTCTTCATTTTCAACAAACTCCTTCAAGCAAAATAAAGTTTCAATATCTGTCCCAAATAATTTAGCCAGTTTATAAGCTAAAACAATGGAAGGCTTATATTTCCCTTTCTCCACTGAAATAATTGTGCGCTCTGTCACGCGCACCTTTTCGGCAACCTCCCGTTGTGTCATTTTATTTTCTTTTCGATATTGTTTAACTAGATTTGGAATTTTGATCACTCCCTAAAACATGAAATCTACTTCATGTAGTTTACTTCACATTGTAACAATTTTTGCCCAATTTACAATAAAATAGAAGTAACGAAATGAGGTTTTATGATGAAAAAAATTAATTTAATGAAAAACGCCCGAAAATCCCCGTATTTTAATGCGGGGATGGATAGGGCTTGCCGCCAGAAATGGCATTGTAGATCTGGTCATTAATGTATTTTTCTACTACTTCTTTAGACATATTTCCTACCGTGCCAAAGTAATAGCTGGGTGACCATAAATGTCCGCCCCACATCTTGTTTTGCTTAATTTCGGGATGATTCTTGAAGAATAAAAAAGCACTTCTTCCTTTGAGTGCTTTGACTACGCTTGAACCTGATTTTGATGGTCTAAAGCTGATAAGCAAATAAATATGTTCAGGCATTATTTCCATTTTTTCAATTTTGATTTGATTATCTTCAGCTATTTGCTTGAGCAAGTCTCGCATTTCTTGAGCCAA
>NZ_AZEL01000078.1:0-416 GCF_001434975.1 Lactobacillus gallinarum DSM 10532 = JCM 2011 | reverse complement strand
GATAGTGTGCATTATAGACGTAGTGTTTTTCATAGCCTGCGTCTTTTATTTTGTCTCTTTTATAATTCATAGTCCAATATCCTTTTATCTATTACATATCTGTTTACTGTGGATTATAAGATATACATAGGCTATAATCAAATTACAATAATACGAGGAGGTGAAATCATGAAAAGAATGAGCAGTTTAGCCTATCACTTTGGCGTTAAGCTTCGCTTTTATCCTAGTTCTAAGCAAAAGAAGATCATCAAGCTAAATTATGATGCGCAGCGCTTTGTCTACAACTCTTATGTAGGACGCAATCGAAGCAATTATCATGCTAAGCGCTATTTAGCTGTTAGACAATATCAAGCAATGCCATTTGCCTTTTCTATTCTTAATAATTATGAGACTAAGCTGGCAGAAGAAGTAGTCGC
>NZ_AZEL01000077.1 GCF_001434975.1 Lactobacillus gallinarum DSM 10532 = JCM 2011 | reverse complement strand
GGCGGCTTAGCTGGCACTCCAACCGGCCAAGCAATCAAAGCTAAAATTTTTGGCAAGGATGCGTGATAAAATGCGTGACGGTGAAACAATTAAAAACGATATTATCAATCAATTGGCGACAGTCATTGATCCTGAATTGAACGTTGACGTAGTCAATTTAGGGCTAATTTATGAAATCGACTTGGACAAAGATGGGATCTGTCTGATCAACATGACTTTGACCACCCCTGCTTGTCCGCTAACTGGTTACCTAATTGATGGCATTACTCAAGCGGTTAAAAAAGTGCCAGAAGTAAAAAATGTTGATGTCGAATTTGTGTGGTATCCGGTCTGGACGCCCGATCGTATGAGTGATGCAGCGAAGGAATATTTTAATATAGATACAAAAAAGGACTAATCTGGCTGGATTAGTCCTTTTTGATTGCTTATTTTGTTGTCTTATTCAGAAAGTTTGTCAACATTCCTTACTTTAATATATTTATTTTTACCAATACGATAGAATTTCTTTCCTCTAATAGTTACTACATGTCCTTCATTCATAATAGAGACTTTAGATTGCTTTCTTAACAAGATATGATCTTTATTTGCCTTAACACGTCTACCTTCTTTGTTATAGACAAATGAATTATGTTTTAGAATTCCCTTCAATCCAGTATTTACAGCCTTAATAAATTTGTTATGGCCAATTTGATAAAACTTCTTACCATTGATAGTAATTAGTCTACCACTATA
>NZ_AZEL01000076.1 GCF_001434975.1 Lactobacillus gallinarum DSM 10532 = JCM 2011 | reverse complement strand
TAAAATTATTCAGATTTAAAAATGAGGTTTAGAAATGAATAGGTATCATTATAATTTAGGAAAGTCAGTTTTTATTTGTAGTTCGGCTATTTTAGGCTTATGGCTAGGTGCAAATACAACAACTAACAATGTACAAGCTGAAACAACAACCGAAGAGCCAACTAGTCAACAAATTAGCAAGGCTACTCAAACCTCAACTTCTAACTTAAATCAAGCTGATAAAGAGGAATCGAAAGCTTTACCAACAGCACAAACAGCTACACCAGTAACTCAAACTGAAAATCAGACAAATTCTACGGAAGATAAACCAGA
>NZ_AZEL01000075.1:9632-11999 GCF_001434975.1 Lactobacillus gallinarum DSM 10532 = JCM 2011 | reverse complement strand
AACGCCGAAAGTAGTTGGTGGGCAACTGCCTGCGAGGAAAGGAAGCTGCCGTGCTCATGGAGGATTAGCTCAGCTGGGAGAGCATCTGCCTTACAAGCAGGAGGTCACAGGTTCGAGCCCTGTATCCTCCATCGAGTCGTTAGCTCAGTTGGTAGAGCAACGGACTTTTAATCCGTGGGTCGAGGGTTCAAGTCCCTCACGGCTCATGACCCTAATTTGCGGGTGTGGCGGAATTGGCAGACGCGCTAGATTTAGGTTCTAGTGTTTTCGGACGTGTGGGTTCAAGTCCCACCACCCGTATTGCCAACCACATATTGACAATATGCCGATTTAGCTCAGTTGGTAGAGCATCTGTCTTGTAAACAGGGGGTCGTACGTTCAAGTCGTATAATCGGCATTTATATTTTGCGGAAGTAGTTCAGTGGTAGAACATCACCTTGCCATGGTGGGGGTCGCGGGTTCGAATCCCGTCTTCCGCTTTCATCAACACGCCGGAGTGGCGGAATTGGTAGACGCACGGGACTTAAAATCCCGCGGTTGGTTTCAACCGTATCGGTTCGACTCCGATCCCCGGCATTGATGATGCGCCCTTAGCGCAACTGGATAGAGTGTCTGACTACGAATCAGAAGGTTGAAGGTTCAAATCCTTCAGGGCGCATATAACGGGAAATGGCTCAGTTTGGTAGAGCACCTGGTTTGGGACCAGGGGGTCGCAGGTTCGAATCCTGTTTTCCCGATTGTATCTAAATGGTATTAGTTACATTTTTGGCGGTGTAGCTCAGCTGGCTAGAGCGTCCGGTTCATACCCGGGAGGTCGAGGGTTCGATCCCCCCCGCCGCTATATTGTAAACTTGGACCTTTAGCTCAGTTGGTTAGAGCAGACGGCTCATAACCGTCCTGTCGTAGGTTCGAGTCCTACAAGGTCCATTACATATGTATATTAATATCGCGGGATGGAGCAGTCTGGTAGCTCGTCGGGCTCATAACCCGAAGGTCGTTGGTTCAAATCCAGCTCCCGCAATTTGGTCCATTGGAGCAGTGGTTTATCTCGCCTCCCTGTCACGGAGGAGATCGTGGGTTCAAATCCCACATGGACCGTAAGATGGCTCGGTAGCTCAGTTGGTAGAGCAAAGGATTGAAGCTCCTTGTGTCGGCGGTTCGATTCCGTCCCGCGCCATTCATTTTTTATATTAGGTGCGGGTATAGTTTAGTGGTAAAACGAAAGCCTTCCAAGCTTTAGTCGCGAGTCCGATTCTCGTTACCCGCTTTATATGGGCCTATAGCTCAGCTGGTTTAGAGCGCACGCCTGATAAGCGTGAGGTCGATGGTTCAAGTCCATTTAGGCCCATTGGAGACTTACTCAAGTGGCTGAAGAGGCGCCCCTGCTAAGGGTGTAGATCGGGTTATTCCGGTGCGAGGGTTCGAATCTCTCAGTCTCCGTAATTAAAAAGTCTTAACGTAAGATTTTGAATCTGCGTTAGGACTTTTTTGTTTTTCATTATGTTCTGATAAAACAGATTTAATTGCTTCTCATGTTGATGAAAGAAAGAGAAAAAGTATCTTTTGATTGGAGGGCTATAAAACAGTCTTAGATTTAGTAAAAAATCTGAAGAGCGTAAGCAAGACATATTTAATGCTTCCAAGCTATATTTAAAGCAATAAAAATTGAATATCAAATCGTCTGACAGGTTACAAATAATATTTCAATGCTTCAATAATATCGTAAAAATTCAAAATTAAGGGCTGAAACCTGTAAGTAAAAATATATGAGGTCTTATATGTGTTTAATACTTCCAAAATCTGCGAATTTATAAAACTCAGGAAATAAATATTCTCGGAATTAAAAATTTGCGATATCAGAAGAGAAACTAAATAAAAAGGACTTAGTATCCAAATAACCGTAAATTAGCCTTATATCAGACAATATTGCAGGATAGAGGCTTATTTTGGCTAATAACAAGCTATAAAAATAGGCGATAGGCGATATAAAAAAAGCAAAATAAAAAAATTGAAAAAAAGCCTTGCATTTTAGATTAATATCTATTAATATTAAATACGTTGTGATTGAGGGATCACATCGATGACTTAAAAGTTTTAAAAGATAAAAAAGTTCTTGACTTTTAAAACTTATTTAGTTATTATAATAAAGTGCTCTTCGTTAAGAGACATGACCCGTTGGTCAAGTGGTTAAGACACGGCCCTTTCACGGCCGTAACATGGGTTCAAATCCCGTACGGGTCATTTACCATTTTAATATATTTTGGTACTTACAGCTAATGGAGGATTACCCAAGTGGCTTAAGGGGACGGTTTTGAAAACCGTTAGGCGGTTCTGCCGCGCGTGGGTTCAAATCCCACATCCTCCTTA
>NZ_AZEL01000075.1:0-9529 GCF_001434975.1 Lactobacillus gallinarum DSM 10532 = JCM 2011 | reverse complement strand
GTAGAGCAAAGGATTGAAGCTCCTTGTGTCGGCGGTTCGATTCCGTCCCGCGCCATCAAGCTGGAGGAGTAGCGAAGTGGCTAAACGCGGCGGTCTGTAAAACCGCTCTCTCTGAGTTCGGCGGTTCGAATCCACCCTCCTCCATAATAGGGATATCGTATAATGGTAGTACATCGGTCTCCAAAACCGCTGATGTGGGTTCAATTCCTACTATCCCTGTTTACCTTCATGGCGGAATTGGTGAAGGGGTTAACACACCGGTTTGTGGATCCGGCATGCATGGGTTCGAATCCCATATTCCGCCCTAGTATTGGGATATAGCCAAGTGGTAAGGCATTAGACTTTGACTCTAACATGCGCTGGTTCGAATCCAGCTATCCCAATTCTAAATAATTTGATAACTTATGGCGGTGTAGCCAAGTGGTAAGGCAGAGGTCTGCAAAACCTTAATCGTCGGTCCGAATCCGACCTCCGCCTTATCAACAAGATAAGTTGATAATTTAATTTAATATTATGGCGGTGTGGCGGAATTGGCAGACGCGTCAGACTCAAAATCTGGTGTCCATTACGGACGTATCGGTTCGACCCCGATCACCGCTATTATTTTAAAGTGATTCATTTTTGAATCACTTTTTTTGTTTATTGATATATATTTGTAATTTTTCATTATAAATTGCAGTTAGTTTAAGTAATCTTTATAATGCTAAATATGGAGGTATTTAAATGAATATTGGTCTTTATACCGATACATATTTTCCCCAGATAAGTGGCGTGGCTACTTCTATTAAGACGTTAAAAGATGCGCTGGAAAGACAGGGGCATAATGTATTTATTTTTACGACAACGGATCCTAATGTAAAAAAAGGCACAGTTGAACCTAATGTCTTTCGTTTTAGCAGTATTCCTTTTGTTTCGTTTACTGATCGTAGAATTGCATTTAGAGGACTTTTCGAAGCTACTAAGGTGGCTAAGGAAGTCAATTTAGATATAGTTCATACTCAAACTGAGTTTGCATTGGGTACTATTGGAAAATACGTAGCTCATCAGCTAGATATTCCAGCTATTCACACTTACCATACGATGTATGAAGATTACTTGCATTATATTTTGAATGGACATTTATTGCGGCCATATCACGTGAAGCAATTTGTAAAAAGCTATTTAAAAAATATGGATGGCTGTATTGCTCCTAGTGGCCGAGTAGAAGAATTATTAAGACGTTACGGTGTCCAAATTCCGATTCGGGTGATTCCTACCGGTGTAGATATTCAGAGCATGAATAGTGATGCAAATCGTGATGTACGAAAAGATCTTGGTATCGATGCAGATGCACCAGTTATATTGACGTTAAGTAGAATTGCTGCTGAGAAAAAAATAAATCATATTTTGAATGTATTACCAGCAATTATAGAAGAAATACCTAATGTTAAATTTGTGATCGCTGGTGATGGTCCAGATGTTAAAGTGCTCCAAGAGCAAGTTGAGCGTTTAACTTTAGAAGATTACGTAATCTTTGCAGGAAATGTTGACCATGGAGATGTAGGAAATTACTACCGCATGGCAGATATTTTTGTCTCTGCTAGTGATACTGAAACTCAAGGATTAACATATGTTGAAGCTTTAGCAGCCGGCACACCTTGTGTTGTTTATGATACTGATTATACGGAAAATATCTTTGACAAAGATATTTTTGGACGAAGATTTAATACGCAACAAGAGATGCAAGAAGAAATTATTTCTTTGCTTAAGCAAAAACGGGCAAAAATCCCACAAGAAATATTGCAAAATAAGTTGCAGAGTATTTCATCGGATCAATTTGCTACAAATGTGCATGATTTTTATCAGTATGTAATTGATCATTATCAGCCTAAGCATGAAGAAGATTAAAAAAGAGGATATAGATGATTAGAATTAATATGTTCTCACAAGCTGATTCCGTTAAAGGTCAAGGGGTCGGCTCAGCATATAACGAATTAATTAAATTATTGAGAACGCATTTAGTAGATGAATTTTATGTAACAATAAATAAATATGGCAATAGTGATTTAACACATTACCATACGATTAATCCAACTTATTATGCTAATAGTTTTTCACCAGCACGTGGTAGAAAAATTGGCTATGTTCATTTTTTGCCAGATACTTTAGAGGGCTCAATCAAATTACCAGGCGTTGCAAAAAAAGTATTTTATCAATATGTAATTGATTTTTATAACCGCATGGATCAAATTGTAGTAGTTAATCCAATTTTTATTGATAAATTGGTCAATTATGGTATTGAACGCGATAAAGTTAAGTACATTCCTAATTTTGTTTCTAAAACTGAATTTTATGAGGAATCACTTGCAAGCAAAAATGCATTTCGTCATGAATTGGGGTTACCGCTAGATAAATTTGTAGTTTTTGGCGATGGCCAAGTTCAGGAAAGAAAGGGAATAGATGATTTTGTCAAAATGGCAAAAGCTAATCCAGATGTTCAATTTATTTGGGCAGGTGGCTTTTCTTTTGGCAAGATTACGGATGGCTACAGTCACTATAAAGACATGGTAGATAATCCGCCTAAAAATTTAACTTTTGCTGGTATTGTCGATCGCAAAAAACTGGTTAAATATTTGAACATTGCTGATTTATTCGTGTTGCCATCGTATGATGAATTGTTCCCAATGTCTGTTTTGGAGGCATTTAGCTGTGGCACGCCAGTACTTCTGCGTGATTTAGATTTATATAAGGCTATTATTGATGGTTATTATATGAGTGGCCAAGATTTCGGCGAAATGAATCAAGCTTTACAAAAGGCCAAAAGCGATCCACATCTGTTGAAGAAATATAGTGATTTGTCTATTAAAGCAAGTCAAGAATATTCAGAAGACCGATTAGCCCATATTTGGAATGATTTTTATCATGAGCAATACAAATTGGGCAAGGAATTGGGTCAAATTCATTAATGAATAAAAAGCATTTATGGGGCATCTTGATTGTATTGGCAATCAGTGCCTTTGTCTTATATATGGATCTGAAGTCAACACCATTATCAGAAATATTAAAGGCGGCTCATGGTCTTAATATTGTAGCTTTAATAATGGTATTTGGCTTAATGCTTCTGTCATATGTTTGTGAAGCGGGGATCTTAGCCACATTAGCTCATCGTAAAGAAGAGCCTAAAAGATCTGCATGGTCATTTTTGCGAATTCCAATTATTCAGGCTTTATTTAATGCGATTACACCAATGTCAACTGGTGGTCAACCATCACAATTGGCAGCGATGATTCAAATGGGGATGGAAGGTGGTAGATCAACTTCCATTCTATTAATGAAATTCATTATTTATCAGATCGTAGTTTTATTCGCCTATGTCTTTACGATTATCTTTGGCTTTCATATGGTAATGACTAAATTTGCGGGGCTAGCTATATTTATTGCAATCGGCTTTTTGATCCACGTTAGTTCCATCATTTTCTTATTAGCAATCATGTTTGCCTATCATTTTACAAAGAATGCAACTAACGCTTTAATGAATTTGCTGGCAAAGTTCATAAAAAAAGAGCGTGTTGAAAAATGGCGTGCTGCTACTTTAGAAAAGATTGATACTTTTTATGCAGAAAGTCAGAAATTGAAGAAAGAAAAAAAGAAGCTGATTGTAGCTTCGATTTTGACTGTTTTACAGCTATTATTCTTTTATTTAATTCCATTTATGGTACTGACAGCTTTAAATGTGCCATGTTCATGGGCTAATGTCACGCAGATGAATATTATGATTATTATGTTCATGGCGATTATCCCTATTCCAGGTGCATCTGGTGGTGCGGAATACAGTTTTCAGACTTTATTCTCCACGTTTATTTCTTCTCATGGTGCTTTGATTTTAGCAATGTTTATTTGGCGCTTTTCAACTTACTTTTTCGGAATGATTCTAGGTATCTTTGGTTGGATTTTTAAACCTAAAAAGATAAAAAGTTCAGAAAGTAATTAATTTTTCTTAAAAGAAATGCGTCTTGCTTAAATCAGTAGTAAGATAAAATATCGTAATGAGAGGAGAAAGCAATGGAACGTACCAAGTCTTTTTTTAAATGGTTAACGCAAACTAAACTTGGCTTTTTTACGATTGTTTTAGTACTGTTTTGGTTAAAAACATATTTTATATATTTAACGAAGTTTAATTTGGGTGCGGTTGGTCCAATGCAGCAATTTCTGCTTTTGATCAACCCGATACCATCAGGGATGCTCTTGTTAGGTATTGGCTTATTCTTTAAAGGGCGAAAGTCATATTGGATTATCCTAGTAATAGATTTTTTACTAACGCTGTGGCTTTTTGCAAATATACTTTATTATCGTGAATTTTCGAATTTCTTGTCATTTTCGATAATAAAAACTTCAGGTTCGACTTCAGATAATTTAGGAAAAAGTATTGCAGGAATTACTTTAGCTAGTGATTTTCTGGCCTTTATCGATATTGCCGCAATTATTGTTTTATTAATCACTAAAGTCATCAAAATGGACGTACGTCCTTTAAAGCTTAAAGTCAGTTTATTAGTAGAATTGCTGGCAGTTAGTTTAATGGGCCTTAATTTATTGATGGCGCAAAAAGATCGTTCTGGTCTTTTAACTAGAACTTTTGACAATAATTATATTGTTAAATATCTAGGCATTAATGAATATGCCATTTATGATGGTTATAAGATGGCGCAGACGAATGCGCAGATGGCTAAAGCTAACGTATCTGATCTACGCTCAGTTAGACAATACTTAAAAGCAAACTATGTCAAACCTAATCCTGCTTATAACGGTGTAGCCAAGGGTAAAAATGTCTTGGTTATTCACTTAGAGAGTTTCCAACAGTTTTTAATTGGCTATAAATGGAAGGGCAAGGAAGTAACCCCTAACTTAAATAAGATTTATCATCAAAAAGATACGATTAGTTTTGATAATTTCTTTAATCAGGTTGGTCAGGGAAAGACCTCTGATGCTGAAATGATGTTGGAAAACTCATTGTTTGGGTTGCAATCAGGTTCAGCCATGTCGACTTATGGCACTTCTAATACTTTTGAAAGTGCACCAGCTATATTGCATCAACAAGCTGGTTATACGACTGCCGTAATGCATGGTGGTGCAGGCTCATTTTGGAATAGAGATAATGCGTATAAATCATTCGGCTATCAATATTTCATGCCACTTTCATACTTTAAGAATAAGCCAGGCTATTATATCGGTTATGGTCTGAAGGATAAGATCTTCTTCGATCAATCAATTAAGTATATTGAACGTTTACCGCAACCATTTTATTTAAAAATGATTACAGTTACTAACCACTATCCATATAATTTGGATAAGAAAAATCAGTCAATTGATAAGACTAATACAGGGGATGAAACTGTAGATGGTTATGTGCAAACCGCGCATTATCTTGATCAGGCTATCGGTGAATTAATGCGTTGGATGAAGAAGACTGGTCTTGATAAAAAGACGTTGATTGTCTTTTATGGTGACCACTATGGTATTTCAGGTAATCACCATAAAGCCAGTGCTGAATTGCTTAAGAAAGATTCTTTCAATGATTTTGATAATCTGCAATTCCAGCGTGTCCCATTGATGTTCCACATGAAGGGATTAAAAGGTGGTATTAATCACACTTATGGTGGTGAAATTGATGTTTTGCCAACTTTATTAAATCTATTAGGCATCAAGGACAAAGATACTATTCAGTTTGGCTATGATTTGCTTAGCAAAAATGCACCACAAATTGTTGCTCAACGAAATGGCGATTTTATTACTCCTGAATATTCTAAAGTAGGCAGTGATTATTATGATACGAAGACTGGGGAAAGAATTAAGCCTGATAAGAAATTGAAAGCAAAGCTTACTGCAATTTCTAACAAGGTGACAACACAGCTTTCTTTGTCTGATCGTGTAATTGATGGTAATTTGCTCCGCTTTTATCGTCCAAAGTGGTTTACTAAGGTTAAGCCAAAGGATTATGATTATAACAAAGCAACTTCATTGAAGCGGTTGTTCGATGATCCAAGCAAGACATCACTCTGGTATCAAAATCATCAAAAATCGACACAAAAAGATTTTAAGACTGATGCGCCAGAACTTAAAAAATAACTGCAAAAATAAGCAATTTGTGATAAAATCTATTGGTAAGTGTATGTGTGTATTGGAGGCAGCGCATTGTATAATTTAATTATGACGCTACTAATCATTGTTTCAATCTTAATCGTTATTGCAACAATGATGCAGCCACAAAAACAACAAGATGCATTGAACGCCTTATCTGGCGGTGCCGTTTTTAGTGGTCAAACCAAAAAACGTGGTTTTGAGGCATTTATGGAAAAAGTAACCGCAGTTTTATTGGTTCTCTTTTTCGTCTTTGCTATTATTCTAGCTTATATGTCTACAAAATAAATTTTGTACCTCCCGATCAAAAGTGATGGGGAGGCTTTTTTTATATTTCAAAAGATCGGAGATTAATTACATGGCACAAAACGAAAAAATTTTGGCCGGTGTTTTAGAAATTTTTCGCCATAATCCACAAAAACAATTTCGCGTAGATCAAATTGAACGAGAAGCGCGTCGTGAAAGATTGGGTAATTTTACTGAATTAATTAAAGCTCTTTCTTTCTTAGAACATGCAAATAAAATTATTACTGATGGTAAGGGACAATATCAATTAGCCCAAGCAGATACAATCGTCGAAGGTATTTTTAAAGCCAATGACAAGGGTTTTGGTTTTGTAAAGTTAGACGATGAAAATGTTGATGACGTTTTTATTGCAGCTGATTACACAAAGTATGCCGTTGATGGTGACCGAGTAAAGGTAAAGATTGTTGCTGATGGTAATCCTTGGAATGGCAAAGGACCAGAAGGTCGAATCGAAGAGATCCTAGAACGTGGCCTTGAAAGCTTAGTCGGTGAATTCCATCCACTAACTGATGAACAAAGAAAGATCAGTCCTTTTATTGGATATGCTTTAAGCAATAATAAAAAGTTGCACAAATATCGTGTATATTTATCCGAAAATGGTCTGATCCCACAGATGGGCGACATGGTAAAGGTATCTATCAAGGACTATCCTGAAGAAGATTATCCTGAATCTATGACTGGTGCAGTTACTAAGATTATTGGTAACAAGAATGATCCAGGTGTAGATATCATGTCAATTGTTTCTGCTCATGACGTTCGTACTGATTGGCCAGAAGATGCAATGGCACAAGCTAATGCAATTCCTGATCATGTTACTGCAGAAGAGAAAAAAGGTCGAGTAGATATTACAGATCAGCCTGCAGTAACCATTGATGGGGATGATTCTAAAGACTTTGACGACGCCGTTGTTTTATGGAAATTGCCTAACGGAAATTATCATTTAGGTGTCCACATTGCCGATGTATCACACTATGTCAAAGAAAATACACCTTTAAATGAAGAAGCATTTGCTCGTGGTAACAGTACATACTTGGTAGACCGAGTTATTCCAATGTTGCCATTTAGACTTTCAAATGGTATTTGTTCATTAAATGAGGGTGTAGATCGTCTTGTTTTGTCCTGTGACATGGAAATTACACCAGAGGGTAAGAGAGTAGGCTACAAGATTTATCCTTCTGTTATGCGTTCACATGGTCGTATGACTTACAATAAGGTTAATAAGACCTTAAAGGGTGAAATGGATGGCTTAGAGGACAAGTATGTAAAATTACGTCCAATGCTCGAAGAAATGGCTGATTTGCATGCTATTTTATACAAACAACGTCATAGACGTGGTGCCATTGACTTTGAAGAACCAGAAGCAAAAATTATTGTTGATGATCAAGGCAAGCCAACTGACATCGTATTGCATGAACGTGGTACTGCCGAAAAAATGATTGAGTCATTTATGTTGATGGCTAATGAAACTGTTGCTGAAGATTTCTTTAGAAAGCATGTTCCATTTTTATACCGTGTTCACGAAACACCAGATGCTGAAAGAATTAAGAGTTTCTTCGAATTTTGTAGTGCATTTGGCTTAAATATTCACGCTGATCCAGAGAATATCAAGCCACTTGATTTGCAAAAGGTTGTATCTAAGACTATGGGTACACCAGAAGAAGCTGTAGTGCAAATGATGATGCTACGTAGTTTAAAGCAAGCACATTATTCTGAAGATGCATTGGGTCACTTTGGTTTAGCAGCAAAATACTACACTCACTTTACTTCACCAATTAGACGTTACTCTGACTTGATGGTGCACAGAATGATTCACGCATATCAAGAAAATGGAACTACCGAAGACATGCAGAAGCATTTTGCTAGTTACTTGCCAGATGTTGCTGAACAAACTTCTACTCAAGAACGTCGTTCAATCGATACTGAACGTGAAGTAAATGACTTGAAGATGACTGAATATATGGCAGATCAAGTGGGTCAACACTTTGATGCCGTAGTTTCATCAGTTACTAGTTTTGGTATGTTCATTCAATTGCCTAATACTGTTGAAGGCTTAGTACACATTTCTAATTTAACGGATGATTTCTATAGCTTTAATGAAAAGTCATTGACGTTAACTGGACGTGGTACGCATAAGCAATATAAGATAGGGATGCCTATTAAGGTTACCTTGATTAATGCTAACGTTGAGCAGCATCAATTAGACTTTGAAGTTTATGACCCTAACGCTCCTAAGAAGAAGCATAACGATCGAGGGATGAACGATCGTCGTCGTGGCAACCGCGGATTCCATAATAATCACGGGCACCGTGGTGGCAGCAATTATAATAGTCGTGGTAATCACCGCAGCCGTAATCAAGGAAATAGAAGAAATCAGAGAAACTTTAAACATTAGGAGAGATTCTTAATGAAAAAAGAAAAAGATGATAATCTAATTGCGCAAAATAAAAAAGCACGGCATGACTATTTTATTAAAGAAACTGTCGAAGCAGGAATTGCATTAACAGGGACTGAGATAAAGTCTATTCGTGCACGCAGAATAAACTTGCGTGATGGATATGTTCAAATTTATGGTGGTTCTGCTTATTTAGAGAATGTTCATATTAGTGAATATAAGCAGGGCAATCGTTATAATCATGATCCTTTAAGAAGTAGACGCCTTCTTTTGCATAAAAAAGAAATTGCACGGTTAGCTAAGGCACAATCTGAACGTGGAATCGCCATTATTCCGTTAAAGGTGTATTTAAAGCACGGTTTTGCCAAAGTTCTAATAGGTGTAGGACAAGGTAAAAAGGAATATGACAAGCGTCAAACAATTAAGGAAAGAGATCAAAAGCGTGAAATTCGCCGAAAGTATGGCATCTGATAGCATCGCAATCGCAGGATTGCGGTGCTATTTTTGTATTTTTGAAAAAATTTTAAATAAAAATATGAGAGCTAAAGTTCGTTAATTGAAGGTAGAGTGCTATTTTATATAGCAAATAAGATTAGTTAACGCTAAATAAGCAAATAAAAATAAGTGATAATGTTACAACGTTGCCTAGCGTTTCTATTAGAACTCGAACAAAAGAGGGATTTGCCAAAAAAGAGAAAGTAGGGTAAATTAATAAAG
>NZ_AZEL01000074.1 GCF_001434975.1 Lactobacillus gallinarum DSM 10532 = JCM 2011 | reverse complement strand
CCAGCAGGTACTGATAAAGACAGCTTAAGTAAGACTGTTAAGCAAACAGTTCACTACGTAGGTGCAGGTGACAAGACTCCAGCTGATAACACACAGCAATATACCTTTAGCAAGAGCATGGTAATTGATAAAGTAACTGGTACAGTCTTAGATCCAGGTTCTTGGAATGTGCAAAGCCATACCTTTGGTACTGTTGAAACTCCAGTAATTCCTGGATACCAGGCTGATAAGGCCGTAGCCGGTGGTGAAACAGTAACCCCAGATGATTTGAAGAAGGTAGTAACTGTAACTTATGCACCAGAGCCTGTTCCGGAACCAACTCCAACACCAGAGCCTGTTCCAGAACCAACTCCAACACCAGAGCCTGTTCCGGAACCAACTCCATCTCCAGATGATCAACCTGATACTACATTGCCATCAGACAAGACAAGAATTACGAAACAAGAACATATCGGAAATGCTGAAAAGGCTGAACCTCTTGCAGAGCAAGAACACAATGATCAAACCGTTGCAAGTCCAGTTAAAAATGAGGCTAATGAATCTCAACTCCCACAAACTGGTGAAGCTAATACCAGCGTTATCGGCTTACTAGGAATGCTAGTAACAGGTTTTGCAGCAATTCTTGGTTTTGAAAGTAGCCGTAGTAGAAAACATAAAAACTAGATTTTAATAACGTCGAAAGTGTCTGGGAAAAAACTAACTTCCAGACCATGAAAAAAGCGATGAACTTCATAAGAAGTCATCGCTCTTTTTGTATACTTTAAACCCATTCCTTGATATTATTGTAAGGTAAGCGTCAAATAAAATAGTGTACTTAAAAACCGTCCCAGTTACTGTTATACTGA
>NZ_AZEL01000009.1 GCF_001434975.1 Lactobacillus gallinarum DSM 10532 = JCM 2011 | reverse complement strand
CCCCTTCTACAACCAAAGTGCTCAACGGCATCAAAATTGTATTTTGACCTAAAGATACTTTTCCATCACTATCAAGTAATTTATGATAACCGGTTAAGTCAACTCCCTTTAAAGCAGCATCATTATTATTAACATTAAAGATGATATACATCTTCTTGCCATTTTCTTTATACTCAAAGGCAAAAATCCCATCTTTACCTGCATTTATGGCTTTAACATTTTGATTAATTTGATCATAATTATTCAAATGTAAAGCAGAAAGTTTTTTACGTAAATCTGTTAATTGCTTAAAGTAATTTACTGTATCTTTATTTGCACCAATTCGATCCCAATCAATTTGATTAATTCTAATTGATGAATTATAAGAATTGTTATTACCAGCCTTAGTTCTAAGTCCTTCTTGACCTGAATGGAAGAACGGAATTCCTTCTGCAAACATTACCATTGAATCGGCTAATCTAATGCGTTTAGCTATATTAGCGTCTGATTCATTTGGCATTATCTTTTTAATGTAGTCATACAATGTATAACCATCGTGACAGGAAACATAGTTAATCATTTGACTTGGCTTTACGTATGGGTGAGTTTCCCAAGCATCATATTTTAACTTTTGTCCACCTAAGAAACTATCCACAAATTTTTTAGCAT
>NZ_AZEL01000073.1 GCF_001434975.1 Lactobacillus gallinarum DSM 10532 = JCM 2011 | reverse complement strand
GACATGGCCTTAATGAGGAAGTAGATCTGTCAGGCGACATTTTGATTATTGATAGCGTTCCTGTGCCAGTCTGTCAGCCAATTCGCAATCGTCGAGCAAAGATCTTTCGCGGCTATGCCGATATTGGCTATAAGGCAACCAAAAAAATCTATTATTATGGTTTTAAGGTTCACGCTATTGTTAGCGACGACGGCTACTTGCTAGATTATATCGTAACCAAGGCCTCAGTTCATGATGCTAAGGAAACAGTAGAACTGATTACTAATGCTCCTCCTGACAATCGTTACCTTTTGGGCGATGAAGGATATTTGGGCAAAAACCTGCATCAACGCTTAGAGCAAATGGGCTATACGCTTTGGACACCATATCTTAAAAACATGAAGAATGATCAAAAGCACAATAAGCACTATTTAATGGCACTCAGAAGGACCATCGAGAGTGATTTTTCGCTTTTGTCTTACTACAACGCTGAAAATAATCGAGCTAGAAGTTTAGCAGGTTTTCAAGAGAGACTCGAAGTTGCCATTTTAGCTTATAATATGGCATATTGTCTAGAACGATTTAACTAGCACCACGCGTATTTATAATTATGTTCATAAGTATATGTATATGTATATTCATGCTTACTTGGGTAAAATTCGTGTTGAATATATAAAAAATGCAATCAAAAAAGGACACTATTTATGATTCAAAAGAGGAGGAAACCAGAGCTATTAATGTCGTTCGTAAAGAGCTCACTTGCTAATTGATGATAATGTCTAGAGATGCTAGAGTTTGAATTAATCATGAAGATCACCTTTCTTGATTTTTGGTCACTTCAAGTTTAGGTCTTCATGGCCTTTTTGTTTAACACTTAGTGTTGCACTTCAATTTTAAATCCGGGAATTTATGTTTTATCTATTCATTTTAGTCTAAGTGTATAATTTTTTGCGGTAAGTCAAATAAATATTTAAGAAATTAAGGTCAGACTAATGGTTAATAGCCTATTGCAAAAATATTGACACTTACGAATTTAAAAAAATCGTTATTTATACTAATAGCGATATAATAAAAGGGCTAGAAGATAATTTTTCGGAGGCAAAAATGAATAGAAACATTTTAATTACAATTAGTGGGGCTGCGCTGTTATCATTTGGATTATTAACTGGTGTAACTACCAATAGTGAAGTTAGTGCCGCTGTAAAGGTGGGACAGAGTAATAGGTTAGAGCGTAATGCCTATATTTATAACAGTCAAGGCCATAGGACAAAGAAGAATGTTTGGAAGCATGGTAAGAAAGTCCTGGTTTTAGGGGAAAAGACGATTAAGGGAAAGAAATATGCTAGAATTGGAAGAAATCAGTATATTCGTCTTACGAACTTTAAGAAATACAATACTAGCTCTAAGCCTACTGCTTTGCTCAAACATAATGCTTATGTTTTTGATAAAAATGGCAGACGAATCAAAGTGGCTTCTTTAAAGAAAAACAAAATTGTTACTATCTTGGGCACTCGATACATTAAAGGCAAGAAGTACTATAAGATTGCTAAAAATCGTTTTATCAAGGCTGCGAATGCTACAACATCAATTGTTAATAAGACAAGTAATAATCGGAATAACCTAAATCAAAAATCTACTGGTAATAATACGAATACAGGTAATGTTACCAACAATAATTCGACTTCGGTTAATTCTAATGCCGCTAATAATGCAGGTACTGTTGTAACAAATACGGTAAATGGGTCAACTGTATCTTCAAATGTAAACAGTGGTTCTACTGTTAATGCAAGTAGTAGTACTAGTTCATCAACATCTTCAGAGAAACCAACCAATGTAGAGAATACGAGCAGTGATTCCTCTGATTCAGAAAAAGGATTAAAGGTATTACATACTTCATATGTTTTTGATAAAGCAGGAAATCATATTTTAGGTAGATATGCTATCAAAGGTAGTATGGCTTACGTTAAAAATACAGCACTGATTAATGGCAAGCAATATTATGGCTTAGTTGGAGACGATGATGATAACATAATTGGTTATGTACCTGTATCTGCTTTTGATAAAAATGCTACTGGATTAAAAGTAACAGTTTCTGATAAGAGTTTTATTCAATATAAGAAAGATATTGATCAATTAAGTAGTGGTATTTTTAACAGTTTCGCTTATGATTTGTCCTCTCCTGCTAAAAAGAATGCTTATCGTGCTGCATATTCTGCCGCATATGAAGTTGGTAATTTTAAGTATTCTACTGTTGAAGATATGGAAGCAGCTAAAGCTAATTTAAAGCAAGCTATCAAAGATCTGGACGGGAAACCGGTGGTAGTTGAAGGAACTTACGATAACTATATATTGACAAGTACACAAAAATCTCAAATTCTAGCTTTGGTAAATAAGGAATATAATGTTACCGACGCTAGATTTGATCCTGATGGTAAGTACGTAATTTACACTCAAGATGCGCAAAGAAAAACTACTGATATAAGGCCTTTTATAAGGTTTGAAAACAAGGCAAGTTTCAATCCATTACAATATATGGGTAATCAAGTCGTTAAGCACGATTCCTTTGTCTACAATGATAAGGGACAGCGTGAGTTGGGAGAATTTGTTTCAAAAGGTGATAAGGTTCGAGTTTCTTCGTATACTAAGATAAATGGTCAGATTTATTATAGTTTTTATAATATTAATGGTAGCGATGTTTATCTAACCTCAGACAAATTTTTGCCAGTTAGTGTTTTTGAGGAGAATGGCAAAGACGAGAAGTTTGAGCCTGCGTCAAAAAAAGAATTTGATGATTTTACTAAATTCCTGAGAAATATGAATGGTCAAGTTTATAATCATGATATATATGAACTGTCTTCGCCAACTGATCGAGCCAATTATCAAAAAGCTTCTGGGATAGGGAGCCGAGTAGCAAATGATGATAGATCTTCACAAGCAGATATTGAAATTGTTGAAAAACAAATGAAGGCTGTCTTTGCAAAATTAAATGGCAAAAAAATTCAAATTGAAGGAAAACGAAAAGATCATAAATATACTAAGGAAGAGATTGAGCAAATCTTAGACTTAATTGCTAGGAGTCGTGGAATTAAAAATATCAAATATGTAGGGATATCCAATGATACCATTGAATATGTAGTCAACCATAAGAATGAGCAAGCTGACACGAGATTTTTTGTTCACTTCAGTGATGATGATAATAATTCATGGAATTAATGTTAATTAAAACGATGCGGTGAAGTTCCAGCCTGTTGTAAGTGTCAAATAAAAGAGTGCACTTAAAAGCCGTCTCGGTAATTGTTATACCGAGGCGGTTATTTTTGTGCTCTTAGTAAATTACGTGACTTTTTTGATTCTTTGTCGTTGCAAATAAGCTTCAAGAAGAGACTGTCAAGAAGTTTGTGTAAATAATCTCTCTCGTTGATTGACTTTTTTATTTATCTTTTAATCAAAATAGGATTCTAGAGTGTCTCGAACTTGCCCAAATCCTTTATGAATCCTGTTAAAGTAACGGTCATTGTAATCCATTGCCTAAACTCCAATAAAGGTGTCAAGCGACTGCTCAGTTGGAAATTCTGTTTTAGGCTTGGTTTTCCGCTTAAGCCTGTTGTTAAAGGATTCAATCATGTTAGTTGAGTAAATTGAAGCTCTAATAGCTGGCGGATAGTTGTAAAAGGTTAACAGATCAGGCTCAACCTGTCTAAGATCTCTAACTACGTTTTTGTAGGCTTTTTCCCAGTTTTGATAGAATTCATGCAGCACCTGTACAGCCATTTCTTTGTTTGACTGAGTATGAATCTGCTTGAATTCATCCAGTGCTTTTTGTCGATCGTCAACCCACATTTTGGCATTGATATTACGCATGACGTGTACCAAGCGGCGTTGAAAATGCGCTTTAGGATAGGACTGGCAGATAGCCTCTTTCATGCCAACTACTCCGTCAGACAAGAAGAGCTCTACCTGTTCAAGGCCGCGACTCTTGAAGCCTTTGAGCATTTCGCTCCAAATCTCAATATTTTCAGTAGGCGCAATACAGTAGTCGATCACTTCTTTATGACCATTAGGTTTGATACCGATGGTGATATAAACTGCTTCGCGCTCATAAGTGACTCGCTTAAGAGGAATATAGGTGGTATCGAGATAAACGCAGAAGAACTTATCTGACAGATGTCGCTGATGATATGCCTCAACTTTGGGAATCATTTCTTTAGAAATATTGGAAACCATAGCTGGGGAATAATAGCCGCCATACATTTTCTCAATCAAATCAGCGATTTCTCGGGTTGTGACGCCCTTGGAATAGAGCTTGATAACAGTTTGCTCTAAAACATCAGTATGCCTTTTATAATCTGGCATAGTATGTTGATGAAACTCACCGTTTCTGTCTCTAGGAACTTTGATTTCTATTTGTCCGAATTGCGTATCAACCTTGCGGTAATAAGCACCATTTCTAGAATTTCCGGTATTCCAGCCATCGCGCTCATAAGGATTGTAGCCTAATTCGGATTCAAGCAGGTCATTGACAGCCTGTTGGAGCTTTTGTCTAAATAAATCATTAATTTTATCCTGATTGAATAGAGCATTAGCCATATCTTTGGTAAAATCATTCATGAAGGAATCTCTTTTCTAGTATGTTTTTCGTTCAAATCAATCATACGGGAAAAGGATTCCTTTTTCTAATATTCAGGGAAATAAAATTAAGGAAATATCCATCCTTACACAAACTATTTTACGGTCTCATCAAATTGATGTATACTTAGTATATCGATAAATTGAAAGGATGTATTGTCTATGAAAAAATTAAACACTAACAAACTTACTGAAGAACAAGCAAACCTTTTCAAGAATAATTTAGTTTACTTATCAACTGTTGATGCTGATGGTAACCCACAAGTTGGTCCTAAGGG
>NZ_AZEL01000072.1 GCF_001434975.1 Lactobacillus gallinarum DSM 10532 = JCM 2011 | reverse complement strand
ATGGCGCGGGACGGAATCGAACCGCCGACACAAGGAGCTTCAATCCTTTGCTCTACCAACTGAGCTACCGAGCCATCTTACGGTCCATGTGGGATTTGAACCCACGATCTCCTCCGTGACAGGGAGGCGAGATAAACCACTGCTCCAATGGACCAAATTGCGGGAGCTGGATTTGAACCAACGACCTTCGGGTTATGAGCCCGACGAGCTACCAGACTGCTCCATCCCGCGATATTA
>NZ_AZEL01000071.1:17069-35336 GCF_001434975.1 Lactobacillus gallinarum DSM 10532 = JCM 2011 | reverse complement strand
TCAATTATCCCGTCGGATAACTAATTCACTATTTAGCTTAGAATGTTTATTATGAAAAAATTATCAAATTCGGTGCCGCTGCATTAGCCTTACCGCTTCGGTAGGGACCGTTGCTCCAGTCGTTTCTCAACCTCAGACTGTGCAGGCGGCTTCGAAGACTGTCAAAAGTGGTTCACTCACTTTTCACATTAAGAAGAAGCAAGTAAGAAAATCTTAGTGCTTTGGGTAAATGTTACTAACCATGGTAAAAGGACAGTTAAGAGTGACATGTTGATGAACTATTCTGGCGTTAACGCTTATCAAAAAGTTCATGGAAAATGGCAGGAATTAACTACTGGTGCGACTAATTCATCCTCATTGATTAAGGGCTTAGGTAAGATGGAACATAATTTGAAACCACATAAGACTATTAAAAATGGCGTAATTATATTCACCTTAGAAAACCGCAGTAAGGTCAAAGTAGAATTTCAAAAAGGCTATAATCAAATTACTGCTCGTCGCTACTTTAAAGTAAAATAAATTAAAAAAGCATTTATCGATTGTCGCGATAAATGCTTTTTTCTTTGATTCCTCATTGTCTAATATTTGCAAAAAATCGGAATTTCCTTTATTTTGGATGTAACGGTCAGAACAAATAGGAGAGAATATCATGCGTGAAGGTTTAATCATTTTAGTAGCTCTAATCGGAGCTGGGTTTATTGTTTATTACTTTGATAAATATCGCAATCGCCGTTATCCGGAATCTAAACCGCAAAATCAAGGTGGAAATTGGGATGCTTTTTGGGCATTTTTGTTTCCATTCATTGGTTTTATCATGGCTATTTATTTCGCAATTGCTAAGCGCAATAAATTCCGCGCGAAGACCTGTGTTCTGTGGGCATTAGGCGGTATGGCTTTTAATGCAATTTGGTATTTGTTGTTTAGATAAAAAAGGTTGATCAACTCTTGATGAATTTGATCGACCTTTATTTTTTGATTGTATTAACTTTGAGCAAGTTTACTAACAATATATGAGTTAAGAGATACATTTTCTTCATCTGCTTCTTCGGCTAGATGTTCATGCAGGGATTTGGGCATCCTCGCAGTAATGCGGCTGATATTGAACTAGTTGATAAACAAAATCGTTTAATCTTTTCGACTATTGTAAATGGTGCATTCTATAATAGATTAAAAAAGCATCCCTTTATTTCAATTACTGGCTTAAAAGGAACAGAAACAATGAATTCAGTAGCTGTAACTGTCAATGGTAAAGTAGAGGAAGTTGATGATTCATACATGGATCAAATCTATCAAGCACATCCTGAAATGGTCGAGATTGATTCGGCTGATTCAAGATCAAGTAGAAGTACATTGCGTCCCTTTGCGATTACGCCGATTGATGGTTCAGTTTACGATTTAAGGCAAAAACCGGTTTTTCAGAAGCATTTTAATTTTTAAAAAACATTATTAAATAGAAAGGAACAATATGGCATTACCAAGTCAAATTGAAGTTAGAGGAGCAAAAGTTCACAACTTAAAGAATATTGATGTCAATATTCCACTCCATAAATTCGTCGCTATTTCAGGCTTATCTGGTTCTGGAAAGTCATCCCTAGCCATGGGAATTCTTTATGAAGAAGGATCGCGTCGTTATCTTGATGCGCTTTCTACATATATGCGGCGAAGAATCAAGCAAGGTGCGCAGGCTGATGTAACTTCAGTTAAGCATATCCCTTCAGCGCTGGCTTTACGTCAGCGCCCCAGCGTTCCAAATGAAAGAGCAACCGTTGGTACAACAACTGAGACCTTTAATGTTTTGCGTTTGATTTTTTCACGGCTTGGTTCGCCTGTTTGTCCCAACGGTCATAGAGTCGCACCGAGTCTAGCAATTGCCGAAGCAATGTCCAAGCCTGGCGAAGAAATGGGACGGATTACCTGCCAAACCTGTGGTGTTAAGTTTTATGTTCCAAGTGCAGAAGAGTTCGCCTTCAATTCAGATGGAGCATGTACTGAATGCGGCGGTACAGGGAAGGTGCGTCAACTTGATGAAAATAAGTTGATTGCTGATGAAAATCTGTCCATCGAAGACGGCGCGGTTGCTTCGTGGTCATTGCCAGGACGTAATTTTATGCCAAGCGTTGCCCAGCATGCAGGAGTGCGCATTAATGTTCCATTTAAGGATTTAACTAAAAAAGAAAAAGACTTTGTCTTGAACGGTCCAGAAAAGAAATACAAGATGGACTTCTTATCCGGTACTGGTCGAGTTTTTCACGACTTCAATGCTCTTTATGAAAATGCGCACCAGGCAGTCCTGCGTTCAGCAAAGAGTAGCAAGAGTGAACGAGCACAAAAAAGAATTGCGGAATTCTTTACTTATTCAACTTGTCCAGTCTGTCATGGTACTAGACTTCGTCCTGAGCTACTTAAGCAGTTGGTTAATGGTAAAAATATTGATGAAGTCGAACATATGCAATTGGGTGACTTGCCAGCTTGGAGTAAGGAAGTTTTAGCTAAGTTACCAGAAGAAATGCATCAGATGGCTTCTTCATTGATTAAAGAATTCATCAATAATTTGCAGCCGCTACTTGATTTAGGGTTGGACTACTTAGCCATGGCACGTGCCGGAAATACGCTTTCAACTGGTGAGTTACAGAGAATCCAATTGGCTCGGACTCTGAGAACAGAAACCACCGGTGTTCTTTATGTATTAGACGAACCTTCTATCGGTCTTCATCCGGCTAATGTCGATGGTTTGATTAAAGTTTTACGTAAACTTGTTGCACAAGGCAATTCATTGGTCGTAGTTGATCACAATGTCGACATTATTAAGGCAGCCGATGAGATTATCGAAATCGGACCAGGATCTGGTGACCAGGGTGGGCAAATTTTAGCTCAAGGGACACCGCAAGAACTTGAAAACAATAAAAAGTCTTTGATTGCTCCATACTTAAATGGAACAGCTGATTTAATGGCAAGAAAAACGACTGATAAGATTAACCCTGATCAAATCAAATTTGAAGTGGAGCATTATTTCAACTTGCATGATATTAAAGCAGGAATTCCGATTAATCAAATTACTGCAGTAACTGGCTTTTCTGGAGCGGGTAAGACCAGTTTGATTTTAGATTCTTTAGTTCCAGCTATTGAGGCACAAGCTAAGGGTGAAAAGTTACCGAAACAAATTAAGAAATTCGTTTCACCTGTCCATAATGTAGTTAGTGTTGATGCGACACCGATTGGCAAGAGTACCCGTTCAACGGTTGCTACTTATACTTCAATCATGGATAATTTGCGTAAGCTTTTTGCTCGTCAGCCGTTAGCAAAAGAAAAGCATTACACGCCAAGTTACTTCTCCTATAACAATAAAGAAGGTGCATGTCCTACTTGTGGTGGAACTGGAATTGTTACATTAGATATTCAATTTTTACCAGATATGCAGCAGACATGTCCAACTTGTCATGGTGAACGTTACAATCCGAGAATTCAGCAAGTTAAGTGGCATGAGATGTCGATTGTTGATATGCTTAATTTGGATATTAATGAAGCCTTGCCTGTGTTTAAAAAGGTACCAAAGATCGAACGTGAATTAAAGTTACTCAAAGAAGTAGGGTTGGATTACCTGCATTTAGGTGAAAGTACACCAACCTTATCTGGTGGTGAAGCCCAGAGGTTGAAGCTAGTAACTCACTTGAGTCATAAGCAAGATGATACTTTATTTGTCTTCGATGAACCAACGATCGGTTTGCATCCCTTAGATGTGAAGGTTTTGGTAACCGTGATGCAAAAATTGCTTGATCAAGGTGCAACCATTATCACGATCACACATGATTTGAATTTGATTGTAAGCAGTGATTATATTTTGGATCTTGGACCACGCGGCGGTAAAGCTGGTGGTAGAATCGTGGCTGAAGGGATGCCGCGAGAATTGGTTAAGAATCCTGACAGTTTGACTACACAGTATTTAGCTGATTATTGGAAACAATTTGAATAGATAAAAAAACGGGTCTTTTTTGGGACTCGCTTTTGTGTAGAGAGAATGGGTTTACTGTTTTTCTTCTTTAGCACATTCCATAATTAATGGTGCATTTCTTTTAAGGATTTCTATGTTGTTCTTTGTTTCTGAATAAGTAAAGTTATAATTATAAACTTCCTTATAGTCAGGAAGAGTGTAGCGGGCTTCCTTGAAGCCATAATCGGTTGGTTTTTCAAAATGTACATAAATTTTAATACCGTCTTTTTGGGATGGATCGGGAATTATTTGAGAATACGTAATTGATAATTCGCCTGGGAATTCAGCGTATGGATATAACATAAAAATCACTCCTCATGGATCTTTATTATTGTAGCAAAGAAATTGTCTGTATAGTAAATAGCTGATTATTGGAAAGAATTTGAATGGAAAATTAAAAACGTGTCCTTTGCAGACTCGTTTTTGTGTATGATTGGTTATAATATATATAACATTGATGGAGGACAAATAGAAAAGAAAGCTTTAAAAATCATTAAGACCAAGGCAAGAGATAATTCACGTGTGCCAATGCATTGGGATGATAGTCAATATGCTGGCTTTAGTGATGTAAAGCCATGGCTGATGCCAACTGATCAAAATCAAGTTAATGTAGAGAAAGAACTAGCAAGTGGCGAAATTTTTGACTATTATCAAAAACTAATTAAGTTGCGTAAGAATGAAAAGTTAATTTCTTATGGGCATATTAAGATGTTCTTGAAGGATCATCCACAAGTTTTTGCATATGAACGCTTCTTAGATAACAGTGATAAAAAATTAGTAGTCTTTACTAACTTCTATGGCAAGGAATGTCAGGCTAAATTACCTAAAGAATATGTTAATAAGAGCTATCAAGTTTTAATTAGCAATTATGAACATAACAGTAACCAATTTAAACAAGAGATCATCTTAAAGCCGTATGAGGCTTTAGCAGTTGTGATTTAGATAAGATAATAAAAAAGAATTGATAATCATAGTTAATTTGTGATTATCAATTCTTTTTATTTTGTTGATTTTTTATTTGTAGCAATTCGGGTCTGCGTGCTAATTCAATATAAGGGCGATCATTTTCTACAGCTATCCCTTCGGTTTCGCGCAAGGTATGAAATTGGTAGTGTTGTATGAGTTTTCCTGGATGGGTAATTATGAATAAATTATCGTTAAAAGCTAGGTAAAACTTAGAACGACTAGAGGTAAAGCTTTGTAGAGGTGAATTGTTTTTTACAAAATCAGATTGAGTTGTTCCGATTTCTGTTGGCATCCATGTATTTCCGTTTCGACTTAATTTCCAGTATTCATATAATCCTTTGCTGGCATTATGAAAAGTAGCGTACATTAAGTGACTATTAATAAAGCAAGCGTTATGAAAATAGCGTGGATAATAGCTAGAACGATTCCATACTTTTATAGTCCAAAGATGGTTAATTTGGTAGTTTTTTCTAGAAATTTGAAAAATTTCTTCGGATTTATCGGGATTAGCTTCTTTGTTGCTGCTAGCCAGTACATAAATATATTTTTTAGTCATGCCGATAGATTGTCCGTGCCCCAGCTTCATATATGGAGATACTGCAATATTGCGTGATGTGTTTTTAAATTCTCGCCACTTCATAGTAAGTAAATTTTGTGATTTAAGTGGATCGGACAAATGATTGAGATTATAAGTAACTAGATGTCCCCATTCAACGTTAGGTTCACTGAAATATGAAACAGTTAATTGATTTTGTTTAAGGCTGATCCCTTGAGGAATAACTCCTATTTGATTAAGAGGAGTAGGTTGAGGCGTTAATGAATGAAAACGAGGTTGGTAAAACTGGGTTATCATCAAATTATGCTTATTATCATAATATCTATTAATTTCGGTTTCAGGCTGATAATTATTTTCGGGATTCCAATTTGGAGAAGAAGATTTGGAACTACCAGAGAATGTTTTTACTAAAGAAGGTCCAGCAATAGCAGTTCTGTTTGCGACAGTAATGCCTTCGTTTAAATTAGGTCTAACATGAACGTTGATTGTTGTTTTTAAATGATGGTATTTTAATTTAATTGTAAATTTTCCAGGAGTTGTAGAATTAAAAAAATTTTGGGATGCAGATACTTTTTTAAGATCGATTAAGGTGCCGTGCTTGTCTGCAATATAAGAAATTGCATCCCTCACTGGGAAAGAGGAATAGGGAATAGGGATTACGAGTTAAAGATACATGCTTTGCCGCAAGTAGTTTGCTACGTAAAAAGAATTTTTCATTAACCCAACCAATTTGTCTACCGTTGACTGTTAATTGATAAAAACGCCCTTGCTTGGTTTGCGCTGATTTAAGAGATTGAAGCAAACCGTTCCTGAAATCCTTGGTAGAAGTGAAAGCATTGATACCACCGTATTTAGAAATATTGCGATAAATTGGAAAATCATGGGGTCCAGCCAATTTAGTTTGAACATTAGTGTAAGTAGTTACTGGTGCAGGCTTTAACACGATAGATCCGTTTTTTAACGGATTAATTTTTAAAGGTAAATAAAAATATAGAATGAATAAAATTAATATCGGTAAAATTATAAAATATAAAAACTTTTTCATGATATTTATATTATCTACTAAATCTAAGGGCGTGACTAAACTATTTAGATTATAGATGTAAGATTAAGAGGTTTAATTGAATCTTGAAAGCTTTTTTCATTGATAAAATTCTGTATAATAAAGCTTAAGCATATTAAAGGAAGTTGATTAATTAACTATGTTAAAAGAAGAGAAGAAATTTGATCAATTTGGGCAAAAATTATTTATGCAAGGCACTTTGCAAGAATTTGAAAAGAAAAATGGCCCAATTAAGGGCAGAATGGCAATTACTGAGGGTAAAATTCCGCCTGAAATGTTAAATAAATTGCAACCTGAATTAATGAAAAATCCTAAATGGAAAGTAGTCGAAGGCAGTTTTGATTTTTCAAACTATACTATTGGGATGGTAGTAGGTCTTAATCCAATCAAGCCATTGAGTGAAGGATGGCTAGTTCCTCAATTAGGTCATCCCGGTGTACAACCAGATAAGCATTGGCAGGAATTCTTTATGGAAAAAGTAATGAATTCAATTGACGAAAATGGTCATATTGATTTGCCATTGTTTACTTGGATTTCAGATAAGAATGATTTGACGAAATCTGCAAAAGATATGTAGTAAAAAAGCCATTTAGAAGGATGAAAGACCTTCTTGGGTGGCTTTTTGCATTTTATTTTAAAAAATTATGAAAAATTATTATAATCTAGTTTATAATTCGGTTTAAGAGTGAAAACCGAAAAAAACCGAAAACTTCACGGAATTTAGGAGGTTATGAGAGAATGACGGAGAATAACGAACAAACGAAAATCACTGATACCAAGCTTAAAGGCGCATTAGACACGGCAATCTTTGCTGGGGGATGCTTTTGGTGCATGGTGAGTCCATTTGATAAGCTGCCCGGAATAGAAAAGGTAGTTAGTGGGTATACTGGTGGTCATGTTGCCAATCCAACTTACGAAGAAGTCTGCACGGGTAAAACTGGGCATACAGAAGCCGTTGAAATTACTTTCGATCCTGAAAAAATGCCTTATCAAAAGTTGCTTCAATATTATTGGCAGGTTACTGATCCCACGGATGCAATGGGGCAGTTCCAAGATCGTGGCGATCAATATCGTCCCGTAATTTACTATAACTCACCAGCACAGAAGGAAGCTGCGGAGAAGTCCAAACAAGAATTAGCCGAAAGCGGCAAGTTCGATGATCCGATTGTGACGAAAATTGAACCAGCTCAACCATTTTATCCAGCAGAAGAATATCACCAAGATTTCTATAAAAAAGATCCGCTTCGTTATGCAATGGAAGAAGCAGGTGGCCGAGAAAAATTTATCAAAGAGCACTGGGACAAATAATGAAAGCTTTGTCTGTGCGTGGTGACTATATCATGCAGATGATTAACGGCACCAAGAAAATAGAATACCGCACGTGGAAAACTAATTATCGTGGACCAATTTTGATGTGCTCTACGGCAAAAAGAGTGCCGAATTCTGCACCAGGATATGCACTTTGCGTGATGGATCTGTATCGAATAGACTGGAATGATGTCGATCAATGCTATTATTGGTACATTAAACTTAAGAATTTGATTGATCCGATTAAAGTAAAAGGACAGCTTAAGCTTTTTAATGTTGATGATGATGTAATTATTCCAATTAAGAGCTCAGAATTTGAAAAACAAGTTATTCCATTGATTTATCGTTCCAAAAATAAACACGTTTAATAATATAACTTATGTAAAGCAGTAAAAATATGACAATTATTGCTTTGGATCATTTTGTAATTACTGTGACTGATTTAAATAAATCTAAGAATTTTTATCATGAAATTCTAGGATTGCCTATTGTTGATAAACAAAATGGCTTCGTTTCTCTTCAATGTGGTGATCAATTAATTCGACTGAGAAAAAAGACTAATGGGGTTAACGCAATTGTGGCTAAACAATTGGAAACGAGAGTTTTTGATTTTTGTCTTAAAACTGATCAACCTATTAAAAATGTGATAGCTAAGTATAAATCAAATAATCAAGAGATTATTTCGGGCCCAGTAGAGAAGCATGGTGCACATGGAAAAATGACTTCTGCTATACTAGGGATCCAGATGGAAACTTGGTCGAAGTCTGTTCTTATGAATGATTACTATATAGCTAGTGCTAAACATTGAAAAAAGGTTCATTTTTTAATATTAAAAAATGAAAAAAGCTGATAAAACTTTGTTCTGTGAATGAGGATATCAGCTTTTTTCTGTCTTAAATCAAATATTAAAAATAACAATTTTTAAGAAAATTAATATAAGCCAAATGGTGCTCTTATTACATATTACTTATAAAAAGTAATAAAATACTTTAAAAAAGATATACATAATGATATATTAATATTTATAGCTATGTTAAATATGTTCATATAGAATAAACATGCTTTAAGTGATGTGATATTAAGATGTTATCTGAAAATAACTATAATGAGAAAATAAGGAAATCTAATAATAAAAGAAATAAATATTCAATTAGGAAACTATCAGTTGGAGCTGTCTCAGCTTTGATTGGAGTTTCTTTTTTTGGCTTTAGTTCTCAAGTAGTGAGTGCAGATACCGGAATAAATACTGCTGGTGATATAAGTCATCATGTAGCATGTGCAGATACTGCTGATAATAGCAGCAACGGACATAATAATCCGGCAACTGATTCAGATACTTGGCAAATTGGAAGTCAAAACACTAAAGAATATGACGGAAAATAAACTAATAAGATTGATGTTAATAAGTTTAGTTTGTCAGATGGTGATAAAAAACTAAATACCAGCAGCATCAATAATGATAGCTTTCAATGGGTTGATAAAAATGGTGATGCTATTGTAGAAAATCCTAAAAATGTTGGTACATACTATGCTAAATTAACAGATTCAGCTGCTAAAAAGTTGAGAAAAGATAATCCTACTTTATCCAAAGATCCAGGAATTGTTGGTACTTATACAATTGCTCAGGGTAAGGCAAGCGCTGAATTAAGAGGCTATGATTCAAAAGCAGCGGATGCTGGATTTAATGCAGTGGCTAAAAGGTATGAAGATTTAGGATATGTGGTAGAAACCACAAAGACTGGATAATGATAAGCCAGTTCAACCTGAAACTGTTGAAACAAACGATAATTCCTTGCCTCAATCAAGAGAAGAATCACTTTCATGGCTAGGCATACTTTTATCAAATCTAGACTTAGGCAGCATGTTTATTAAGCGAAAAAAGAAATAGCTATACTCATCAATGATTACTAAGTGTAAAATAGCTTGCGGTAACGTTTAAATATAAATTAAAAGGAGTCAAATCCATTTTAGGACTTGACTCCAAAACAAAAAGATCAGTAGTCTGATGTTAAGCAAAAAAACACATTAGAAGCTAGTCTTTTATGGAGTCTATTATAACTGATATCGTGAAAATTATTAAGTCCGAAAATAATGTTATTGCTCGTGAAAAGGCATTAATGTGCTACTTCTTTGATTTGATTAGAGAATTAATGAAATTAGCACTAGAAGAAGTTGATGCCGGCTTAGTTGAAGAAACTAAAAAGCAAGGCTATCAGATTGAAAAGAAAAATAAGCTAGTCTTTCGACCAGCTTATTTTTTAATGCGGCAGTTATTTAATCCATGGTGCCATTACCTTTGTAGTCATTAACGATGACCTTTGGTAGTTTGATTAAATCTTTGAAGAATGGATTTTGACTTGAAGTAGCGATATATAGTTTTCCATTCTTGTTTAAAAGCAGATCACATACTTGAGCACTTGGTTCACCATGATAAGTAGTGGCAACATCTACATTATGAATTTGCTCTACAGCGAAGTCTGAGAATTCTTGATTAGTAGTTTGATTAGTTAAAATATCCACCATAATAATACCTTCCTTGCTCTAGTAGCTTGTTAGTTTTATTATAAGCTTAAAGACTGACATGTTTTGACAGGAAAGCCTAGAAAATGAAAAAATCTGAACGACTTAACCAAGAATTGATCTATCTAAGCGATAAAAAAGTATTTCACTTAAAAGAATTAGAAGAAGCTTTTACTATTTCTGAACGCACTGCTTTACGGGATATTGCTGATTTGGAACAACTAGGATTAGCTTTTTATAGTGAAACGGGACGTAGTGGTGGTTATCACATTACCAATAGTAAATTGCTTTTGCCTATTCGATTTAATACGTCAGAGATTAATGCTATCTTTTTTGCTTTGCAAGCTATTAAAAATATTAGTGAAACACCATATAGTAATGAGTATCAAAAAATTCAGGCCAAGTTATTAAAGAATTTGCCTACTAGGTTGCAGGAACAAATAAAGCTTCAGGAAGAATTTGTTCAGTATGTCAGTCAACCTAGTTTGAATAAAGTAATATTTTTTGATTTGCTACTTAAGGCATGTATTGATAATGATTTAATATTAGCGGAAAATCAGCAGTTTATTAAAGGAAAACAAAAGTTGCAACTACTTGATTTGTTTTATCAAGCAGGGAATTGGTTCTGTCATGCTTATAATTTAGATTTGAAACGTTGGTTTGTTTTACGTCTGGATAAGTTTAGAATGGTCAAACAACTGAAATCTGATCGAGTAATAATAAGTAAAAATGAATTAAGTGAAAGTTATCAAGAATATGAACAAAAGCATTATTGCATCCCATATCAATGTTTATTAACTAAAATTGGCGAACAAAAAATTAAATATAATTCTTATCCGATTATGCAGATAATGCATCAGGGGCAAAAGATTTATTTAAATGGCAGATACAATAAAGAAGAATTGCATTATCTAGTAGATTATTTGATCTCTTTGGGCTCAGAGGTTAAAGTGCTTAAACCTCAAGAATTAAGAGATAGTTATTTGCGAAAACTAAAGCAGATTATTAAACAATATTGATTTTTTAAATTCTGACAGAGATTGACAGAATTCTAAAATATACTGAAGTAGAAGATATCAGGAGGTAACAATCATGACAAAAATAATGAACGAAGATTTTTTAGATGTTTTACAAGACAAAGGGCCAGCAACGATTGTCTCGATTAATGGTAATCCAGCTAGCGTAGTTAATACTTGGTCACAATATATTAACGTGGTTTCTGATGATATAATTTTGATTCCAGCTGCGGGGATGCACTCGATTGAACAAGATTTTGAAAAAGATCCAAAACATGAACTGATCATTACGATTGGTTCTTACAATTATTCAGGAACCGCTGGAATGGGTCGCGGTTATCATATTCATGGCAGTGGTCAATTCATTAATGAAGGCACATATTTTGATCAAATGAAAGCCCAATTTGATTGGATTCGCGCTGTATTAGTTGTGAAGATTCATGATGTTGAGCAGAAGATATAGCAAAAAAGTTTGGAGCGTCAACTCCAAACTTTTATTTTTAATCAATTTATTGAGCAAAATATGATAGACATTAAGTAATAAGTGTTACCAATTGAAAATGTAATGAAGAAACTATTGTGTTAGGAGGATTTTATGGATAAACGTAAAATTGTAATTGTTGGTGCTTCACATGGTGGTCATGAATAAGCAATTGAGCTGTTAGATAAATATAATGATGTAGATGTAACTGTTTATGAAGCTGGCCGACTTTATTTCATTTATGTCCTGTGGTATGCAATTATACCTAGGAAATAAAGTTACGGCTGAAGATGACGCCAGAAACTTTGCTCCTGAAGATGTTGAAAAGAAGGGCGGTCATGTTTATGCCAACCATGAAGTAACCGCGATTCATCCTGAACATAAGACAGTAACAGTTAAGGCTTTAACCAATAATTCTGAAGAAGAAGTTCAATATGGTAAGTTAATCCTTAGCCAGTGAAGTATTTGCTAAAGCTGGCAAGCATGTAACTTTAATGGACATGATTGATCGTCCATTAGGAACTTACTTGAACCCAGAATTACTCGATGTTTTGGAACCTACCTTTAAGAAGAATATGGATCTTAAGATGGGTGTCAAAATCGAAGGCTTCAACGGTAATGAAAAAGTTGAAAGCGTCAAAACTGATCAAGGCGATGTACCAGCTGACTTGGTTGTTGTTTCAGCAGGGGTAACTCCTAATACTGATTGGCTAAAGGGCACCGTTGATTTAGATCAAAGAGGCTGGATTAAGACTGATCCATACTTGAGAACTAATGTTAAAGACGTTTACGCTATTGGAGATGCAATTTTGCCACTTTCTATTCCAGTAGGTAAGCCAATGCCAATTGCCTTAGCTACTACTACCAGAAGAGAAGCTCAATATGTAGTTGACCATATCTTCGAGGATAAGCCAGATCGTGCCTTCAGGGGCGTTATCGGCGCTTCAGCTCTTAGCGTCTTTGACTATCACTTCGCTACTGCAGGCTTAAATAAGTTTTCAGCTGTTAAGAATAAGCTTGACTATCAAACTAGCTTCTATGAAGATCATATGCGTCCAGCTTATGTTCCAGAAGCAGATAATCCTAAGGTATATGTCAGCTTAACCTTTAATCCATACACTCACCAAATCTTAGGCGGTGCGGTACTTTCTAAGTATGATATTACTGCTCAAGGCAATGTCTTAGCTTTGGCAATTAGTCATAAGATGCGTTTGGAAGACTTGGCTGAACAAGACTTCTTCTTCCAACCAGGATTTGACCGTCAATGGAGTTTGCTTAATTTAGCTGCACAACATGCATTAGGTATGGCAAGATTCTAATTTAATCGTTAATAAAAATAAATTATAAAGATAAAAACTAGTCATGTTTTAACAACATGGCTAGTTTTTTTGTGAGATTTAGTTGTGTTTGAGTAAAATAGTTAGTAACTATAATTGCTCATTGAGGGAGATCATTTCAAGTAAACTTTGAGCAGTAGAAGAGCCTTCGTTACCGGCTTTTAAGCCAGCTCTTTGCAAAGCTTGTTCAATATTTTCTGTAGTTAAAATACCAAAGGTAACCGGAATTTTAGCTTGTAAATTCATTTGCATGATTGCATTCGTTACATTTTGAATAATCATGGCATAATGATCAGTTTCACCCTTGATTACTGCACCAAGAGTCATAATTCCAGCATATTTATCAGAATTAATTAGTTTTTGCGCGGTAAAGCCGATTTCAAAAGCTCCTGGTACCCAGATAACATCGATTTCATCGTCTTGGATTCCAAATTGATGCAGTGTTTCTTTGGCACCACGAACCAAATTTTTAGTAACAATTTCATTAAATTTAGCTACGACAATAGCGATTTTCCCATGTGTATTGGTGAAGTTTCCAGTATATTCCGTCATTATTCTGCCTCCTTAAGTTCTAATAGATGATGGAATCTCTTTTTCTTAGTTTGCAAGTAAAAACGATCAACATCATTAGGTGCAATTTCTAATGGAATACGCTTATTAATCTTAATACCATAATCGTTTAATTGATCGATTTTATCAGGATTATTGGTTAGTAAATTGATTTCCTTAATCTTCAATTCTTTAAAAATCGCGGCAGCAACATCATAATTACGCTCATCAGGCGCAAAACCTAACATTTGATTTGCTTCATAGGTATCATGACCTTGATCCTGTAAAGCGTAAGCTCGTAATTTGTTGGTTAAACCAATACCGCGGCCTTCTTGGTTAAGATAAATGATTAAGCCAGAACCGTTCTTTTCGATTTCTTTCATAGCAGTATGAAGTTGGGCACCACAATCGCAGCGTTTAGAACCGAAAGTATCACCAGTTAAGCATTTAGAATGAACGCGAGTTAATACTGGCTTTGAAGGATCAATATTTCCTTTAATTAAAGCAACATTACCGTTGCCATAACTTTTGATTTTAAAGTTGCCATAACGGGTCGGTAGGTTTACAAATTCTGAGCGCTTACTCGCTGGACTATTAATGTATTCTTGCAATTCTGCGATTGTTAAGAAAGGCATGTGGTGTTCTTTAGCTATTTCTTTTAATTGAGGACGTCTTGCCATATGTCCATCAGATTTCATTACCTCACAAATGTAAGCCACTTCCGGTTCACCGGCCAGATGAGCCAGTGCAATTGAGGCTTCAGTATGACCATTTCTGTGCTTAATTTGATCATCTTTAGCAACGAGTGGGAAACAGTGACCAGGTCTAAAGAAATCCTCTGGTTTACTGTTCGGATCGGCAATTGCTTTAATTGTTGCAGCACGATCATAAGCGGAAATACCCGTGGTAGTCGTCTTATAATCAACACTAATGGTAAAGGCTGTACCATAAGGATCAGTATTATCTTGTTCCATTTGATGCAAGTTTAAACGTTGGGCGATTTCCTTACTTACTGGTGTGCAAAGCAAACCACGGGCATATTTAGTCATAAAGTTTACATTTTCTGGAGTAACTTTTGAGCCCAAACCGATCATGTCTCCCTCAGATTCACGATCTTCATCATCAGCGACGATTACTAAACCACCATTTTTCATCCATTCGATTGCGTTTTGAATTTTTTTGACATCCATTTTAATTTCTCTTTTCTAAGTTCTTGGCGACATATTTACCTAAAATATCAGTTTCAATATTTACTTCTGAGCCTACTTTTAATTGAGCTAAATTGGTTTCATCTTGTGTATGCGGGATTAAGCCTACAGAAAAAGTATTGTCTTTAGTATCCATCACGGTTAAGGAAACACCGTTAATGGCGATGCTACCTTGAGGCACAATTTGCTTTTCTAAGCGAGCAGGGAAGCTAAACCAAATTTCGATTGCATTTTCGTTTTGCCTAATTTCTTTTACTTGAGCAACATCATCAACGTGACCGGTTACAATGTGTCCTTCTAACCGTTGACCAACCTGTAATGATCGTTCGACGTTTAATTGAGCTCCAACATTTAAATCTTTAAACGTTGTCTTTTGATAGGTTTGCGGCATCATGGTGACTGTAAAAGTATTAGAAGTAAAACTTTCAGCAGTTAGACAAGTCCCATTAATTGCAATGGAATCACCAATTTTTAAATTCTTGATAAAATCTGGAGCACATCTAACCGTTAACGTAATAGTTTCTTGATCCTTATCAATTTGCGCGATCTTTGCATCCCCGCGTACTAAACCACTAAACATCAATTTCACCTACAATTCTCAAATTATTTGATAGTTGTTCGATTTTCAAATTTTTAAGCGCCATTCTAGAGCTAGGCAGAATTCCCGCTATTCCAGCTTTACCTAAAAATTGCGGGCTTAAATATTCAATCACTTTATTTACTAACTGATCATTCATAAAAGCATTAGCTAAGGTGGGTCCACCTTCAACATAGACAGATTGAATGCCTTCTCGTGCTAGAGTCTGGATCACTTCAGTAAGTTGATCTGTTTTCATTAACCAGACCTTGACCTGATTGTTAGTTAAGTTCTTTTTGAGCTCAGAATTTTGGGTAAATATCCAAGTTTGAGCTTGACCATCGGTTAATAGCTTCAGATCTTTGTGTTGAAGCAACCTTCCACGTCGATCAATAATTATCCTGATTGGTGGGTAATCAGTTTGAACGGTAGTTAGCAGGCTAGGATTATCGATGATGGCCGTATTGGAACCAACTAAAATTGCTTGATAATCTGCACGTTCTTGATGAACTCGTTCATAAACCGAGTGATTAGTAATCGCTGTGCGAGTATTTACTTGATCGTTAATTCGATAATCAAGACTGACGGCTTGCTTAACAGTGATCCAGGGGCGATTATTTTGGTAGAAGTATGAGTAAAACCGGTTAAGTTCTTCAGCTTCTTTAGCTAAAACACCAGTTGTAACTTCAATTCCGTGCGCTTTTAGTTTGGCAATTCCTTTGCCGGTTACTAGCTTGTGCGGATCAACCTGGGCAATAACAACGCGTTTGATCTTACTTTGAACAATTAAGTCAGAACAAGGTGGTTGCTTGCCATAGTGATTGCAAGGCTCAAGTGTGACATAAAGAGTTGAATTAAATAATTGTTCTGGGGTTAATTTAGAAATGGCATCACGTTCAGCATGATTTTTACCATAGTGAATATGATGACCAGTAGCTAGTACTTGATCGTTTTTGACGATCACAGCACCAACCATTGGATTCTTCCAAGTTTGGAAGCGTCCTTTTTTAGCTTCTTGTAGAGCTAATTTCATATAATATTGGTCTTTTTCCATTTAAATCACTTCCTAACAGAACAAAAAAGAACCTCGAAGCTAAACTTCGAGGTTCAAAATTAGTATGCAAGTTAAAAAATAATTCAAGTACGCAAAATAAGCGTGGGTTAAAATTATCCTTCTTCTATCTAGACTGTAACTATCGGTACCATTAAGGATTCAACCGCTTGCGCGGGTTGCGGACTTTACCGCCGGTCGGGAATTTCACCCTGCCTCGAAGAACATTTATTTAATTCTCTTACAGAATAATCCTGCTTTTGTGTTTTGTCAAATTATTAGGGTGAGGAAAAAGTGATGAGCAAAAAAATCCTGATTAAAAAAATATAAGTAGCTCTTAAGTTTTTTTGTAGTATATTAAATAACAATTAATTAAAACTACAAAATTTTAATGCTGGTAGGATGCTATGAATTTAAAAGAGCTATTTAAGACCAATGGTTCTCGTGCTAGTCTGATAATTTTCCTCTATATTTTATATGCGATTACCGGTAGTTTGGGTGAATATCTTTTTAAATATGGGTTAAATTCTATTACTACCGGTAATTTGAATAGATTTATTTACTGGGAATTAGTGCAATTTATAATGTCAATTTTAACCGCATTGCTTTTGCCGATTGCTACTATTGCATTTACTAGACAAGTACAAGATTATTTACACAAAATTCGTCAAGATATTTTGCATCATTACTATAATCAGGATAATGACGAGAAAGTTTCTAGTATGCAAAACAGACTGACTGCTAACTTAAAACTCTTAGCTGATAATTATGTAACACCTTGGGTTGCTATCTTAAGCGGTGTTTTGGAAATTATAATCTCAATTATTTTGCTAGCAAGCATGAATTGGATTTTAATTTTGGTAACGGTAATTTTTGCAGTTATTATCTTGTCGATGCCAAAGATTATGGAAAAAAGACTTCATCTGCAATGGATAAGGTTAATAAGAAAAATGATAAATTGTTAAATACCATTGAGCATTGGTTAGGTGGTTTGCAAGAATTACGTCGCTATAGTGCATACAGCCGATTAATCAAGCAGCTTAATAGAGCAAGTAATGACTATGTTGAAACTAGTAAAAAAAGCTTTTAAATATCGAAGCATTTCTTACCTCTTTAATGGTTTTGGTAATGCTATTGCTCAAGTAGGGATGAGTTTTATCGCGGGTATTTTGTTCTTGCTTCATATAATTTCTTTTGGTGATTTTGTTGTTGCAGGCAGTTTTGCTTTTACTATTTCTTCAGCAATTTGGAATATCACGCAAGCAATTACGCAGGTTAAATTAACTAATGCTCTCCGGACCCAGATTGCTGATTTAAGAAAATCAATTCCTGATAAAAATGAAAATAAGACCTTAGCTTTCGGAATAAAAGTCTCAAACTTATCCGTAAAATATGATCAAGGTGAAACTATTTCATATCCCGATTTCACAATTAAAAAAGGACAAAAAGTTTTACTCACAGGTGATTCTGGCACTGGAAAATCTACTTTATTCAAAGTGTTATTGGGCAAATTAAAACCGAAAACTGGAAGTGTGACTTTCTTAGATAGAAATGGGGAGTCAATTATGAACGAATTCAAGCAGATTCACCAGCAAGCCAATAAAGCAGCTGCTATTGATGTATTGCATGCCTTCTATGCCAAATGGC
>NZ_AZEL01000071.1:0-17059 GCF_001434975.1 Lactobacillus gallinarum DSM 10532 = JCM 2011 | reverse complement strand
CATAAGAAACCTGAAAGACATCGAGCCGGACCTGCTGGTCTTCTATAATTATCCTAGGCAGATCAGAGCTTCAATTTACTCTACCAACATGATTGAATCTTTTAACAACGTCATTAAGCGCAAGGCTAAGCCTAAAGCAGAGTTTCAGACTGAACAGTCGCTTGATACTTTTATTGACATCCAAGCAATGAGTTACAATGACCGCTACTTCAACCGAATTCACAAAGGCTTTGGTCAGGTTCAGGACACCTTATAATCTTACTTTGACTAAATAAAGAATAAAAAATCAATTTACGAGAAAGACCTATTTACACAAAAGATTTGACAGTTTCGATCTGAAGGATAAGATTAAAGATAAAGAATAATTTGTTAGTTTTAAAGCACTTAGTTTTTAATATTAAGTGCTTTTTTCTTGATGGTCGTCAATTTCTGCTAACAACATTTCTCCTAAACTAAAACATGAAAAGCAAAGGAGGAATATAAATGGTAAAAATTCAACAATTTTTTGTTAAACATCAAAAAATAATTTTGTCACTTAATACTGTGCTGATTTTGCTTGCGGAAGCAGCTAAATGGTTATTCCATATCAATGCTGCTTATCAAGTTCTGATGCTAGTAGTAGGAGTTATTGGTTTAATTCCAATATTGTTAACAGCTATTTCATCATTGAAAGTAAAATTAGTTTCCATTGATGTTTTGGTATCATTGGCGGTAGTTGGCGCTATTATTATTGGCGAATTTAATGAAGCAGCAATTGTTACCTGGCTTTTTGCATTGGGTGATGTTCTGGAAGAACTTACTCTTAAAAAGACGCGTAAAGCTGTATCTGATTTAACTAAAATGGCGCCACGAACCGCGTTAGTCTTGCAAGATGACGGGACAACGGAAGAAGAGGATGTAGATTTTATTGATCCTGGTGAAAAGATTTTGATTAAAACCGGAGATCAAGTCCCAGTTGATGGAAAAATTGTCTCGGGGTCAGGTTATCTAAATGAAGCTAATGTTAATGGTGAGTCGAAACCAGCCGATAAAAAACAAGGTGATCAAGTCTATGCCGGTACAATTCTAGAAGATGGTACCTTGACAGTAGAGACTACGGCAGCCGGAGATGATACTACCTTTGGCAAGATTATCGAAATGGTAGAGGAAGCTCAGGATTCCAAATCTCATACTGAGAAGTTGATCAATCGTTTTTCTAAATACTACACTCCTGCGGTATTAGTGATTGCGATTATTGTAGGCTTAATTACAAGAGACTTCAAATTGGCAATTACAGTAATGGTTCTAGGTTGTCCAGGTGCTTTGGTTATTGGAGTTCCCGTTTCAACTGTTGCCGGTATTGGTAACGGAGCTAAAAATGGCGTGATGTTTAAGGGCTCTCAAGTAATGGATGCAGCTCGTAAAATCGATGAAATCGCCTTTGATAAAACTGGTACTTTAACAGTTGGTCACCCAGAGGTAAATAAAATTGAAGTTCTGAGTGGTAATAAGGACGAAGTTGTTAACCTAGCTGCTAACATTGAGTCTCAAAGCAATCACCCGTTAGCTAAAGCAATGGCTAAGCTTAGTGGGCAAAAGATTGATCAAATCGAGACTAAGACAGTTAAGGGCAAAGGTATGATAGCTGACTTAGATCGAGAACGGTATTATTTAGGTAATTTAGCCTTAATTGAAGAAAATACTTTTGCTAATCCCAAATTAACTCAAGTAGTTAATAAACTAAGTAACTTAGGAAACTCTGTTGTAGTCTTGGCTAATAGTGATCAAAGTAAATTGGCTATTTTTGGCATTAAAGATCGTCTTCGCCCAGAAGCAGAAATCGCATTGATGCAATTAAAGCAACTAGGCATCAAGAAGTTAGTTATGCTTTCAGGTGATAATCAAGAAACAGCTCAACAAATTGCGGCTGATTTGCCAATTGATGAAGTTCATGGACAAATGCTTCCAGCTGATAAGGCACAATTTGTTAAGCAGGAACAAGAAAATGGTCATCACGTTGCCTTTATCGGTGATGGGGTTAATGACAGTCCTGCATTGGCTAATGCCGATGTGGCTATTGCAATCGGTAGCGGTACAGATGTTGCAGTCGATGTTTCAGATATTGTCTTAGTCAAAAATGACTTGCGTAAAATTGCCGATGCTTTATCAATTTCTAAGCGGACCGTTTTAAATATGAATGAAAATATTGTAATTGCATTGTTAACCGTGTTGTTACTATTCATTGGCTTATTTGCAGGTTATGTCGAAATGGCTAGCGGTATGTTTATTCATGAATTTAGCATCTTAGTCGTAATTTTAAATGGTATGCGCTTAATTAGAAATCATCGAAAAGTTGATAACCATCAATTTTCTGATAAGGAAAAAGATTTAGCATAAAACATGTAAGAGATAAGAAAGGAAGGTTTTTATGCAAAAAGTAATGATGAAGTTAGGTGGCATGACTTGCCCATCTTGCTTAACCAAGATTGAAAAAGCTGTTGAAGATGTCGATGGTACAGATCAAATTAAGGTATTATTTAATGCCGGTAAGTTAAAGTTCATGATGAATGCTGATAAGGCTGACGTTGATGATGTTAAAACAGCAATCGAAAAGATGGGCTATGAAGTTAAGGATGTAAAGGCAAAGGAGTTAAACTAATGAAGGCTGAAGAAGCATATAAGGCAGAGTTAAAGCAAAGTGACATTGATCATCATACGCCTACAGCTGGTGCAATGGTTGGTCACATTATTGCTAATTTACTAATTCATACTTTAAAAATTAATCAAGCTAAGTTCTTCGCTAAGGGTCAAGCTAGTTTGTTTTTAGAGCAGCATGCTGATGAGTGGATCAGATATGAACAGAATGAGTTTAACCGGCTAAATCAGATTTTAGTTAATAATGGCGAAAGCATACCTACTATTACTGATCAATTTAAAGAATATACTATGCTTGAGGAAGACGGAGCAAGCAAGTACAAAGATGGCCAAGACCAACTTTTTGCTTTAGTAAAAGACTTTGATACACAAATCTTATTTATTACTAAGGCAATTGCCTTAGCTCAAAAAGAAGCTTGGCCAGAATTGAGTGCCAATTTAATTGAACTTCTAACATGGATTAAGGAACAAATTCGTCAATCACAAAACTTCTTGGGCCATGAATTACGTGAAGGATTATATACTGAAGAAGATGATGATGACGATGATTTTTAAGTAAAGGAAGTTTTTTGAATGGCAGAGTTGTGTGTACACTTAGTTCCATTATTTAATGCATTACCGACAAATGATCAAATGCAAATAGAAGAGCTAGTTCACCATCAGAATTATCAAAAAAGTGAATTAGTAATGGATCCTACATCAAGTAATAATTTAGTAATTGTTGCTCATGGTGGTGCTCGCCTTTATACTTTAGACGAAAATGGCCGCGAGAATGTTACCCAGATTTTAAAAACGGGTGATTATGCTGGTGAAAACTGGTTATTTGGTGAAGCAAATATCAATACTTATGTTGAAGCTACAGAAAATAGTGAGATTTGTTTGCTTAATCGAAATGAATTTTTAGCGCTAATGAAAAAGAAACCAGAATTAAGTATTCAACTCTTAGAGCAAAATATTATTAAAGTACGTGCTATGCATAGGCAAATTCAATTACTTAGTTTGCCTAAGGTGGAAGATAGACTATTGAGTTATTTGCAGACTTATGCAAAACAAGTGAATAAGAACTCATTTACTTTGCCACTAAAAATGAAAGATTTAGCCTTGTATTTAGGTACTACTCCCGAAACTTTATCGCGTAAATTCGTACTCTTAGAAAAGCAAGGAACCTTAAAACGAAAACTACGTCACATTGATTTATTCTAATTATTATTAAAGATCTACGAGCCAATGGTTCGTGGATTTTTTCATTAAGAATTATTGCATGGTAGTTTTTTAATTAGCGAAAAATCAACTCCTTTGATAAAATTTTATTTAGAACAGGGAGACACTATGTCACTAATTTATATTCGTCAAGCTGCCAAAAATGACCTTGAACAAATTATGCCGATCATTGATGAAGCAAAAAAGCTTTTAAAAGAAGAGGGGGAACCCGCAATGGCAGAGTGATTATCTCAATGTTGAAACAATTACAGCCGACATTGAAGAAGGCGTAGCCTGGGTCTTAATCGTTGATCAGAAAATTGCTGGCTACACTGCAATTACTTATGGACCTGATCCAAATTATAAAAAGTTTGATGGCAAATGGGAGAATGATCTTGATCCTTATGTGGCCATTCACCGTGTAGCGATTTCTGATGAGTATCGCGGGATGCATATTTATGACGATTCAGTGAATGTCTTAACCAGCTTTTCAGTTTTCCCAGCACAAATTGAAAAGTTGGCTGATTTTGCGGCTGTCTCACCAGCACAACCTAATCCAAGCCGCAATTAATGCCGCAATTGAGGTCATCTTACCAATTCTGCCGCTTTCAAAGTTTTCGGCGATTAAGGCAATGCCTACGCCATATTCACCGCCGGCACCAATACCAGCGAGAAAGCGTAAGGCGTAGATCTCATAGATGTTGTTGGCAAAAGCCATTAAACCGGTAGCTAGGGCGAAGATTAAAACCGTGTGTGAGAAAGTTTTAAACCGGCCAATCTTGTCACCTAGGATGTCGAAGCAGATACCGCCGACTAGCATCCCTAAGTTAGTGATTGAGGAGATCAACCCGGCGGCTCCACCAGAGAGGTGCAAATCCGCAATCATTGAACTCATTGCAAACGATAAAAAAAGCACATCCATGTTTTCAAGCGCAAAACCTGATGAAGTAGAGGCGATGACCCACTTCTGGTTTTTACTTAGTCCATGACTGTGCTGCGTAATATATTTCATATTTAATTTTCTGTCATCCAATTATTTCTTCGTCTGTATATGATACGCTTTTTGAATAAAGAAACAAGGGTTGCTATGAAAAAAAGATCATCCTCTCGTGCTGAAAAAAAGATCATCCTCTCGTGCTGAAAGAATGATCTAAAAACTTTGTTTTAAATCTAATATACTAACAATCCGACGCCTAAAGCGACTAGACACAAGACAAATTCGATTACCAGTAATTTCCAACACCACTTGAACCATTTGTTAAAGTCGATGTTAACCATCATCAAACTCATCAAGATTAATCCGGTTGGGGCAACCAAGGAAATAAAGCCAAGGCCCCAGTTATAAGCATCAATTACACTAGCACGGTCGATTCCAACCACATTGGCAAGTGGTGCCATGATTGGCATGGAAAGTACGGCCAAACCAGATGATGATTGAATGAAGAATCCCAGAATGATGTAGACGATGAACAGGAACCAAATGAAGATTAATGGACTCATGCCAGAAATCTGTTGGCTGAAGAAGTGCATGATGGTGTCACTGGTGTGACTGTCGTCCATAACAATGGAAACGGCTCTCGCCAACCCGATTGTCAAAGCAACACCAAGCAAATCGCTAGCACCATCAACGAAGGCTTGCACAACTTTGTGCTCGGAAAGTCCTGAGAAGATAGCCATCAAGTAGCCGGCAGTTAAGAAGACTACCGAAATTTCGGTGAAGTACCATCCTTTTTGTTGTACACCCCAGATCATGACGATAAAGGCAATGCCGAAGATGATCAATGATAATTTTTGTTGCCAAGTAAAGTTGGCTGGTTTGTTAAAGTCGGCATCGTTTAAGTACTTTTCACGATCTTCTTCGTATTGGTCGTAAACAACAGATTTAGTAGGATCTTTACGTACCTTTTCAGCGTAGCGAATGACATAGATCATACCAACTACCGTACAGATGACCCACATGGTAATTCTGAGTGGTAAAGCTCTGGCGAAGTTAACACCAGCAGTGTTAGAAGCGATGATCGTTGAGAATGGGTTAATGGTTGAAATCATGGTCCCAATACTCGTTCCCAGGAAGATCGTTCCTAGAACTGTCATCGTATCATACCCGGCTAGCAGGAAGACTGGAATTAGGATTGGGTACATGGCCATCGTTTCTTCGGCAAGACCAAAGGTTGTACCACCAAGAGAAATTAGCCCCATCACAAGGACGATTAACAGAACTTGCTTACCTTTGATTTTCTTAGATAAAGCCTGCATCCCCGAGTTGATCGCGCCGTTTGCGTGAACGACACCAATACATCCACCTAGGATCAAAACGAAGGCGATGATGTCGACACTTTGAGCGATACCTTGTACCTGTGAGGTGAAGAACTGATTGATCGCCTGCCACAGGTTAGGCTTCTTTAAATTGATTCTCTCGTAAGAATTTGGAATAGCAACTGGCTTGTAGATTGTGCCATCCTTAAATTTCTTGACTGCAATGTTGACCTTGTGCTTCTTTAAAGTGGCCTGAGTAGCAGGTTCTTTGTACCTTTTGCCACTTGGTCTGGTAACTACGAAATCTTTATTGCTGGTATCATAAGCAATCGTCGCATAGTTACCGGCAGGAATAACAAAAGTCAATAGTTGAACAAGCAAAAGTACAATTATGATGACGGTATAGGCCGTCGGAAATTGGTGCTTTTTCTTCTTTTTAGTAGCCATAATAAAACCTCCTTACTTGTATAACTATTGATTTATAGTTTTATTATACAGTTAAGGAGGTATCTTTTGATAGCGATTTCATATAAATATAATAAAAAAGCCGAGCTTGACTCGACCTTCTTGTTATTCAGCGTGTTTACCGCGATTTCTGTGCCAGAACTTGCGTGTAATATAGATTGCGGCAATTACCATAATCACCAATGGAGTAACCACGAATTTCAAGATGTTACTGTTACGTTCAGCTTGTACATTAGCATGATTTTTGGCAGTAGCAGGTTTGTTCTTCTTACTTGTTGCCTTTTTCTTATTAGGCTTACTGCTGGTAGCTGCCTTACTTGGACTAGCATTTTGCTTTTTGTTTAAATTAGAAGTAGCAGAATTTGGCATCTTGTGTTGGTGACGCCATTTGTCTGTTTTCTTGATTGCTGAATGGCTGTTGTGATTATCCTTTGTTACATTCTGTGAATGTTGTTGATTATGGGTAGTGGTTGTGCTACTACTATCCTTCTTATTTGGCAAATAGTAGGCACAATCGATGTAGGTGACACCACTTGGATTGTTAGGATCAACTTCAAGGGCACGTCCACCATAAGGGGGATTGCCAGCTATCTCAAAGTCACCAATTCTCTCTGGTAATTGCCCCATGTTAAAGAATTGCCGCTCAGGGACACCGTTAACCACTTTTACCGTATCGGCATACATGACTTGTAAGGTTTGACCAGTATATTGATTTATGCAACGCCAATATAATGATTGGTAGGTTACATTTTGTTTATTTGTTTCAGATGTTTGTGGTTGATTAGTTTGATCATTTTCATCAGCTAAAACTGGAGTAGTCGTTAAAAGCAGGGCAGCTGGTAACGCTGCACACAGTTTGATGAGGAATTTTCTTTTGTTTAACATTTTTCTCACCTCTAAATAATAACGCTTACTTTCTACTTAAATTTTAGCGATAACTTTCGATGAATACAAGTTAAGAATAAGCAAGATTATAGTAAAATAACTGATGAAAGCGATTTTACAAAGGAGAGATAAATTATGAGTTTGACTGTAAATCTTTATTACAATGGCAAAAATGGTGATGCCAGAAAGTTCGCACAAGAAATGGAAGACAAGGGTATTGCAGGTCGTATTCGTGCCGAAGAAGGCAATGAAAAATATGATTACTTTATCCCAATGGACGATCCTGAGACGGTTTTATTAATCGATAGTTGGCGTGATCAAAAGGCGCTTGAGGCTCACCATGCTTCACCTATGATGAAGGAATTGGCTGACTTGCGTGAAAAGTATGACTTGCATATGCGCGTTGAACGCTACATCTCAGATGACAGCGGCGTGCCTGCAAGTGATCAAAAGTTTATTCGGAAATAAAGATGATTAGAAAATATCAAAAGAGCGATTTAGATACGTTGATGCAGATTTGGCTTGAGGGTAACCTTGATGCACACGATTTTATTGATCCAAGTTATTGGCATGATAACTATGAATTGGTGAAAAAAGAGTTGCCGAATGCTCAGCTGTATGTAGATGAAGAAGAGGGCGAGATAGCTGGTTTTGTAGGGATGCAAGGCGACTATATTGCCGGTATCTTTGTTAAAAGAGATCATCGGGGGCGCGGTATTGGCGGAAAGCTGATTGACTTTTTGAAGCTAAAGCATGATAAATTGCAGCTGTCGGTGTATGAAAAGAATGGGGCGGCTATTAGTTTTTATCAAAAACGTGGTTTTAAGTTAGTGAAAAAAGAGATTGATCAAGAGGCTGGTGCAGCCGACTGTTTAATGGAGTGGGATGCATAAAAGTTATGCCTAGGAATTTATAATAAGTATTTTTTCATAATGGACTAGCGGTATTAAGCTTAAAGTAATGAAAGTCAGGAAAAGCATGGTGTTGAGATGTCAGAAATTGCTTTAGCTTGGGAATGGGCTAAGGGTATCACTGCTCTAATCGTTGGTTCAACGAAGATCAAACACCTTGAATCAGCTGTGAATTCGATGGACGTAGAGCTCACACTAGATGAAGTAAACTATTTTGATGAATTGTATGTGCCACACCCAATTATCGGTGCAATTAATCAAAATCCACCTGAGGGCACAGTGGCTTTAGATAGGAAATGGAGTAAAGAAACTATTAAGTGTAAAATCTTAATAGTTTTTATTTACTCCCGCTAAAACACGAACAATAATATATAAAAAATATGATTAATTAATAAATTGACCAACAATTTTAGCAAAATACTATAAAATTAAAAAAATATATGTTAAAATCTTACCGTTAACTAATTTGAGAGGGAAATAATCAACATGAATAGCGACATCGAAAAAGTATTATTTGATCAAGATCAACTTAACAAGCGCATGGATGAAATGGCAGCTCGCCTTAACAAGAAATATGAAGGGCAAGAACCAATCGTCATTCCAGTTTTGAATGGCGCAATGATCTTTGCCAGTGATATGATCAAAAGATTAACTTTCGAGTTAACAATTGAGCCAATTAGGGCCTCCAGTTATGAAGGTACCAGCTCTACTGGTAAGGTTAAGATTACCCAAGACGTGAAGTCAGACGTTAAGAACCGCCCAGTAATCTTCATGGAAGATATCATTGACACAGGTAGAACTTTAAAGGCACTTAGCGACTTGATGAAGGAACGCGGTGCCAAGAGTGTTGAAGTTATTTCTATGTTAGATAAACCTGAGACACGTGTAGTTGACTTCTACCCAGATGATTATGGCTTCAAGGCCCCTAATGAATTCTTAGTAGGTTACGGCTTGGACTACAATGGTCTTTACCGCAACTTGCCATATGTTGGTATTCTTAAGCAAAGAGTTTACGCTTAGATTTAATATAGATAATGTAAAAAAGACATAGCTTATCTCATTTAAATAGGTTATGTCTTTTTTAATATTCATAAATACAATTGATAAGATTTTGCTTATTTAAAGTTACAGAAAAAACGTATAGTATTTGATTTTCACTTGTCACTGCTAATCGATATCTTATTTTATAAAAAGGGAACCTAATCGGCAATGCTGATCAAGTAATGAATCGTTTAGCTAAAAACAGTGAAAATGCTAGCGTCATTATTGCAACTGCTCCTAAGAAAGGCTTTATTGAAGCTAGCGTAAAGATGCAGCCAAGGAGTTTATCTATCTCTCATTTAACCCAGACACTTTGGTACGTGATCTTAAGCTCTTTAAGCAAAATGGTTATGAAACTAAGGCAATCACACCGATTGATGTTGCACCTCAAACGCCAGATATGATGTGCATTTGCAGACTAGATAAGGAAAATTAATTTAAAATAAGAAGCCTAACATAATTAGGTAAAATGTTATAATGATTGTGTTGGAGTTTATTTATAAGAAAAGAGATAAAAGCAAATGAACACAATTGCATTTAACCAACAATTATCAGACAAATTGAATGAAGCTCTAAATCCTGGTTTGTACTCAACACCAGGTAAAGGTGAAATTACTGTAATCGCAAATGAAAAGAAAGATTTGCGTGAATACCGCATCATCACCAAAGACAACAAGGTTGTTGGTTTAGTTGATGCTTATGACTCTGAGCACGATACCGACTACCAAAAGTTAGTCGACTTCCTCAAGGACTACCGTTAATTAAGAATACAATTAAGACCCAGAGCCATATCAGCTCTGGGCTTTTTTTATTCGCTTGGCTTAATAATTTTCTAATAAACAAATAAAACAAACATAATAGAGGTAGATATAATGAAAACACAACTAAGATTTAAAGAGGGCCAAGATTATCCTGAACAACAAAATGGTTCGCCAAAGGCATTCTTCCATGACCCAAAATATAGGGATATGAGTGTCAATGCTCGTTATCTTTACATGATTTTTACTCTACGGATGACAGAGTCACAAAATAAGGGTTGGATAGATGACGACGGCAACATGTACATCATTTATTCAGATGAAGATTTGATGAAAGAAATGCACTGCAAATCTTGTACAGTAGATAAATTGAAAAACGAACTAGTTGAATTTGACTTGCTATCAATGGAGAGACATTCCAACCATTTGTATCCCTTACATGTAAGCAATTCATATAGTCATTAGGGTGAAAAAGGTACATAAAATTGTGCCTTTTTTGTTATTAAATTTTTCAAAATTAGGCCGTAAAATTTAGATCATAATCAAAAGTCAATATATAATTAAGATAGAGTAAAAGTATAATATTAAAGTAATTGCATTAATAGGTGAAAATAATAAATGAAGAAAACTTTATTTGGTTTAATTTATATGTCTTCCTATAAGATTCAACTTAACATAGTAGATCTAAAGGATCTAACTGTCATTGAACAACTGGATTCGCCTTCGTTTTTACAAGCTGATAGTAAAAGCCAGGTTTTTGAACAAGATATGGACAAAATCTGTGATGCAATTGAAGGCTTTAAAGAGAAGTTAGCAGAATATCAGATTAAGGATTTCAAGTTTTACGGCAATGAACAATTAATTGATGAAATGTCTGCCAGTTTTATTGCAGATCAGATCAAGGTTAGAACTGGTTGGAAGATCGAATGGCTTAATGGTGGCCAAATCGTCTACGCCAAGGTCTTAAGCGGGATGAAGAGTCAAGCAGAAGTAAATGACGATGGCAAGGACCACGCCACTTATTTGCTTAGTCTTGGTTCTGCAATGATCAACCTTTCTTTGTTTAAAAACAATAAGTTCGAATCAAGCTGGAGCCTGGCTTTAGGTCCACGAGAGATCCAAGAGATCAATGAAATCACTAATGAAACGCCTAATGATCCGATCTATGTTATCAATGATTACTTAGGTGCGAAGATCGGACACTTGGCTCGTCAGATCAAGAATAATTCGCGTGCCGCTGTAATTATCCAACACGCTGATGCCTTGAATAATACTTATTTGAAGAAAGAAAACTCAGCTAACCAAATTACGCACGAGGAATTTCAATACTTCTATGATCAACTGATCCAAATGTCGCTTAACGATATCATGCAAAACTATGACTTGGAACCAGCTGTAGCTGAACACGTTATTCCTAATGCCATTTCAATCAAGCAATTCCTTTCTCTCTTAAATATTGGCACGATTTACATTACAGACATGTCTGTTGTCACCGGCCTTTTGATGCTAGAGAAGAGAGGCAAAGATACTGATATCATGATGACTTCAGCTCAAAATATGGCTCGACGCTATTTGGTTGATTTACACCATGCTAACGCAGTACGCAAGTTTGCTTTGCACATTTTTGATCGTTTACGTAAAGTACACCTTTTGCCTAAATCAGCTAGAGAATTGTTAGGTTGGGCAGCAACCGTTGATGATATCGGCAGCTTTGTTAATCAAGCTCGCCGCTATGAGCAATCAGCCGATTTTATCGAAGCTAATGAACTGATTGGCATGTCAGATCGTGAAAATGAAATCGTCAGTGAGATTTGTCGTTATCAGACTATCGATGATGGAGATGATTCTGCGCCAAACATTGGTGGACACCACTACCGTCACTTGGATCCAGATGTTCAATTAACAGTGGCCAAGCTTTCTGCCATTTTGCGGATTGCGACAGCATTAGATGCATCCCACAAACAAAAGATCAAGCAAATCGTTATTTCACTGAAGAAAAACAATGAATTAGTGATTAGAGCGAAAACTAACGCAGATATTACGCTGGAGCGTTGGTCATTTAACAAACGCGTTAAGTTATTCGAGGATGTATTTGGCATTAAAGTTGTTTTAAAACAAGAGGGTATGAATAGACAATGAGTATTACATTTTTAGGAAACGAAAAAGAAGAAACAAAACCGTTTTTAAAACCGGAATATTTTAAAAACCGTGAATTAAGCTGGATGGACTTTAACGACCGAGTGTTGGAAGAGGCCCGCAATAAAGATAATCCATTGCTTGAAAGAATCAATTTCTTGGGCATCACGCAAAGTAATGTGGACGAATTCTTCATGGTTCGTGTTGCTTCTTTGCACAAGTTGATTGCGGCAAGCATTAAGACAACTGACTCTTCAGGCCAGACTCCTGAAAAGCAGCTTGATGCCATCAACCAAAAAGAACACAGAGCAGTAGAAAAGAGATACTCAACTTATTGGCGTTCACTTTTACCATTGCTTGAAAAGAAGAATATTTTCATTAAAGAAGTCAAAGATCTGAACGCTCAGCAATATGAGTTCGTTAGACGTTACTTCAGTGATGAACTATATCCAATCATTACACCAATGGCCGATGACACCAACCGTCCATTCCCATTTATTGCCAATGATTCATTGAACATCGCTGTTCGCTTGAAGGACAAGGAAGATGGTAAGCATTATTACGCCACCCTTAGAGTTCCTAATAACTTTAAGCGTCTGGTTAAATTACCTAAGGCTGACAATAGTTTTGTTTTGCTTGAAGACATCATCAAAGAATTCGTTAGCAGCTTTTTCGACGGCTACGAAGTAAAGGAAGCCGCTACTTTCCGAGTTACTCGTGACATGGACTTGGACGTGGCTGAACGTGATACTTCAGACTTTTTGCGCAGTGTACAAAAGCAATTGAAAGACCGTGAACATGGTAAAGTTGTTCGCCTTGAAATTAAAAAATCAATGGGTGAAAAGTTGCGTTCGCGCTTGTTTGATAAATTAAAGGTTAAGAAGAATGAAATCTATGAGATTTCTGGTCCAATTGATTTAACCTTCCTTAAGAAACTTGCTGATGCAGTTAAGGGTCATGAAAAAATGCGTTATGCGCCAATCAAGGGTTATGTTGATCCAGATTTAGCTCTTTCAAGCGATATTTTTGCCAATATTAGACAAAGAGATTACTTGGTTCAACACCCATATGATTCATTTGACACAGTTTTAAACTTTATTTGTAAGGCTGCCCATGATGACAAGGTCTTAGCCATTAAGATGACCCTTTATCGTGTTTCAGGTAATTCACCAATCATTAAATACTTGGGTCAAGCTGCACAAGCTGGCAAACAAGTAACAGTTTTGGTCGAAGTTAAAGCTCGTTTTGATGAAGAGAACAACGTTCACTGGGCTAAGACTTTGGAACAAATGGGCTGTCATGTTATCTATGGTTTGAAAGGACTTAAGACGCACACCAAGGTTACTTTGGTTATTCGCCGTGATGAAGATGGTATTCGCAGATACATTCATTTGGGTACCGGTAACTACAATGACGTAACTGCTCACTTCTACACTGATATGGGCTTATTCACTTCACGCCGCGACCTTGGTGTCGATGCCACTAACTTATTTAACATGCTATCTGGTTATTCTCGTCCACCATACTTCAGACAATTAAGAATTTCACCAAAGCATATCCGTGAGTTCATTAATCAAAAGATTGATAATGAAATCGAAATCGCCAAAACTGGCCGTAAAGCCGAAATTCACATGAAGATGAATTCACTCTCTGATCCTGAAATCATTGGTAAACTTTACGAAGCTTCTCACGCTGGCGTAAAAATTCACTTAATTGTGCGCGGAATTTGTTGCTTAAGAACCGATATTCCTGGAATTAGTGATAATATTGAAGTACATTCGATTGTCGGAAGATTACTCGAACACAGTCGAATCTATTACTTCTATAATAATGGTAATCAAGATGTCTACCTTTCAAGTGCGGACATGATGAAGCGTAACTTGAACAGAAGAGTTGAAACCTTATTCCCAATCTTGCAGCCAGATTTGAAGGAACGTGTACTTCATATCTACGATATTATGTGGAATGACAACGTTAAGACACGTGTACTTCATAATGATATATATTCAATGGTTGATCGTCGTGGTAAGAAGGCCCTTAACTCTCAAGAGTACTTTATTCATCAAGTCCAAGAAAAAGAACGCGAATTAAAGCAAAAAGAAGATGAAGATAGAGATCCTGATGTCTTTGAAGTAATGCGTAAAGAAGACAATGATTTAACCCTTGAGGAAAAGAAGGATACGGATGAGTAAGGATTTTTTACGCAAAAGATTCAATATTGATAAGCTGCGATTAAAAGCTAGCAAAGATGAATTGATTGAGGCCGGTAAGAAGCAGGCTAAAAAGGTGCCAGTTAATGAACTAGGTGCTTTTAAACCGGTTGAACGGGATGCCGTTGAGATGATCAAGACACAGGAAGATACAATGATTCCTGAGCTATTGCCTTTGCGGCATCAGCGCATGATTGCTAATGCCTTTAGCTTCTTGCGTGGTACTGCTGGTGTCATGGAATATGACTTGTTGCACAGCACGCAAAGCAAAATCTGGGTGATGATTTGTGGAGATGCCCACTTAAACAACTTCGGCTTTTTCGCTTCACCTGAAAGACAGTTGCTTTTCGGACTTAATGACTTTGATGAAACCAGAGTTGGCAATTGGGAGAGCGATTTGAAGCGTCTGATGGTCAGTGCCCAATTAATCGGTGAGATCAACGGCTATAATCCAGATAATCTTTATAAGATATTGAAGAATACTGCCAAGGCTTATGAAGACGGAATTAATGATGCGGCTGGTCAAAAGCTGCTCGACCGTTTTTACGCCTCATACAGCATCAATGATTTCTTTAATACAGCCAGTGATGATAAGCAATTAGTCAAGATTTTGAAGAAAATTGCGGATAAGGCACCAAAGAATAATTCGGATAAGGTAGTTAAAAAATTTACGACTGAAGAAAATGGCAAGCTGGTCTTTAAAGAAAATCCACCACGTGCTAGACGGATTTCTGATCAAACTTATCAGGAATTAGTTAGTGCGATGGAAGAGTACCAAAAGAAGCTTTCACCTGATGTAAAGGTGCTGCTGAGCAGTTTTAAACTGACTGACATTATTCGTTACAGCGTAGGTGTTGGTAGCTTTGGTACACGCTGCTATCTGGTTTTACTGACAGGTAGAGACGGTAGTCACTTGGTTTTGCAAATCAAAGAAGCAATGCCATCTAAGTATGATTTGTCTAATTTGTCTGTGGCAGAAGCTAAACAGCAAGGTTATGAAGAAGGGCGCCGTGTAATCACCGGTCAAAGCATCTTGCAAACCTTCTATGATCCATTCTTGGGTTATACTGAAGCAGGAGGCCGCAGCTATTATGTGCGTCAATTCAGAGATATGAAGGACTCAATTGATACCACTAAGCTGGATAAAGAAAGCTTTGAAGCTTATGCGACGCTTTGTGCCTTCATCTTGGCCCGAGCTCATTGTCAAAGTCCAACGGCAGCAATGATTTATGGCTACTTGCAAGAAAGTAGGCAATTTGATAAGTGTATGGCTGATTGGGCTGTCGCTTATAGTAAGCAAGTAGAACAAGATTACGAAGCTTTTACGAAGTATCTGCGCGGTGAATATGACAGTAGACTGAGGAGGAAGAGAAAATGACTAATACTAATTTAGTAGTAATTGACTTGGGTTCCAACTCGGTCAGAATGCAGATTTCACAAATAGACGATTATGGTGGCTATACAGTAATAGGTTACTTTAGAGAGTATGTCCGTTTGTCTGAAAATATGGGCAAAGAAATGACGCTTAAAGAAGAACCAATGAACAGAACGATTCAAGCTTTGAAAGACTTTAAAACCAGATATACGCAATATGATAATGTGGTCGTCAAAGCGGTAGCAACGGCTGCAGTTCGCGGAGCAAAGAACCAAGTGGAATTCTTAAAACGAGTAAAAGATGAAGTTGGACTGGACTTGCAGGTGATCTCAGGTAGTACCGAAGCATACTTGGACTACGTTGGCGTAGTTAATACCTTGCCAGTCAGAAACGGCATTATCATGGATTGTGGTGGTGCTTCAACGGAGCTGATTTGGGTTCAAAATGCTGCCTGCAAAGAACGGGTAAGTATTCCAATCGGTTCAGTCGTTTTGTCGCAAAACTATAACTTAGCTGATACCATTTCAGCTAGTGATTTGTATAGCGCAATGAATGCGGCAGGGCAGAAAATTTCAACGGTGCGCTGGCTAGGACAAGTGCATAATTTGCCATTAATTGCACTTGGCGGTAGCAACCGGACAATCGCGAAGATTCACCGACGAGAGGTTACTGATGAAGTTGATGAGCTGCCTGACATTCACGGGATGCACTTGCCACCACACTATATCTTTAACTTGATTAGTAAATTGATCGCCATGAATAAAGATGAACGGATGAAGATTCCTGGTTTAGCCAAGCACCGAGCAGACGTGATCGTCGGTGGTTTGATCCCGATTAGCTTAATATTGCGTAACTTGCAGGTTAGTGAAGTGATCTTTTCTAACTGCGGTTTGCGTGATGGTATTTTGTTTGAATACTTGCGTAAAAATAGAAAAGAATAATTGGCTCTTTGTCAAACACCCTAAAGTATAAAGGTAGATAGAAACATGACGATGTTTTGGCTCTATGATAAATCCTGTTGATAGATTTCTATGATATTCTATCAATGGGATTTTTTGGTAGAAAAAAGAGGCATAAGCCTCACTACATAAAATCCTTTGATACCACTCTTTAGAAATTAAGGTGTTTTGCTTATTAAATTTTCTCTGAATATTAAAGACCCACTGTTAGAATTCTTGGATATTTCAA
>NZ_AZEL01000070.1:15765-16834 GCF_001434975.1 Lactobacillus gallinarum DSM 10532 = JCM 2011 | reverse complement strand
CCCAACAATAACCTAAAACGCTCAATTGGTTTTGGTTCAGCCATTTCCATCGTAATCGGTACCATCATTGGTTCAGGTCTATTTTTTAAGCAAGCTTCCGTATTAGATAGTGCAGGTTCAAGTACTATGGCAATTATCGCCTGGATTTTTGGTGGACTGATCACACTTACCGGTGGGCTAACGATTGTCGAAATCGGAGCCCAGATGCCATACACTGGTGGGCTATATGTATATATTGAAAATTTATATGGCCGAATCTGTGGCTTTATGGCAGGCTGGATGCAGATTATCGTCTATGGCCCTGCGATTATTGCTTCAGTAGCTGGCTTCATGAGCATTTTAATGAAAAACGCCCGAAAATCCCCGTATTTTAATGCGGGGATGGATAGGGCCAAGCTGACCTAGCAGTCAGCTTTTTTTATTCTAAAAATAGAGACATACGTTCGACTTCCCTGTAAAATATAAATATCTAATCTATGAGGAGGTGAAATCATGAAAAGAATGAGCAGCTTAGCCTATCATTTTGGCGTTAAGCTTCGCTTTTATCCTAGTTCTAAGCAAAAGAAAATCATTAAGTTGAACTATGATGCGCAACGCTTTGTCTACAACTCTTATGTAGGACGCAATCGAAGCAATTATCATGCTAAGCACTACTTAGCTGTTAGACAATATCAAGCAATGCCCTTTGCTTTTTCTGCTCTTAATAGCTATGAAGCTAGGTTGGCAGAAGAAGTAGTCGCTAATAGCGAACTATTGGCTAAGCCTAAGAATATCCGCGATACTTATAGCTTTTTACGCGTTAAAGAAATTGATAGCCTCGCTATTGCCAACGCTATTCAGAACTACCAGAAAGCTTGGAGCAACTATCGCAAGATTGGTCATGGAATCCCAACTTTCCATAAAAAACGCAGCGACTGGTCATATCAGACCAACTGTCAATATCCTAAGCAAAAAGAAGCTTTTCTTGATAACGGGACAGCTAGATTTATTGATGCTAAACATATTAAACTGCCTAAACTGGGTATCGTCCGCATTGCTGGTTTTAGAAGGCTAATCAAAGAGCGTCTGG
>NZ_AZEL01000070.1:0-15666 GCF_001434975.1 Lactobacillus gallinarum DSM 10532 = JCM 2011 | reverse complement strand
CTACTTATCAATGCAATTAGGCAGCGATATTGCCTTTGTTAAAGCCTTGCCTAAGACGCAGAGTCAAATTGGCATTGACCTTAACCTTGATAATTTCTTAACAGCATCTAACGGAGCAATAGTTGCTAATCCACGATTTTATTGCAAAACCAAAAAGAAACTGGCTCATGCCCAACGTGTCTTGTCTCGCAGGCAGCGCCGGGTTAAAAAAGAAGGGCGCAATTTGCGGCTAGCAAAAAACTATCAAAAACAGCGCTTGATAGTAGCTAAACTGCATGATAAGATTCGCAGACAGCGTGCAAACTTTTTACAAGTACTGTCAACTGCACTAATCAAAAACCACGATTTAGTAGTTGCCGAGGAACTAAGAAGCAGAAATCTGTTAAAGAATCATGCCTTGTCTCAAGCCATTTCTGATGTTGGTTGGCGTAGTTTCCTGAACATGCTGGCTTATAAGGCAGATCTATATGGCAAAGAATTTCTAACAATTGATCCTAAGTACACCACCCAAAGATGCCATCAATGTGGCAGTATTATGGGGCAAAACGGTTATAAGAAATTAACCCTTAAGGATCGGGAATGGACTTGTCCAATCTGTCGAACGCACCATATTCGCGATTGGAATGCGGCAGTGAATATTCTAGAAAAAGGATTAGGCAAGTGGCAGAATCCTAAAATAAAAAAAGCAGCCTAGAAAGGCTGCAGTCCGCTAGCAACTCACGGACTCAAAAGGCTTTGGTAATTAGACGACCTCTATCGGTAATAGTCAAAAGACTATTGCTGGTAAGTCAAGTCCGTATCTAAGCAAGTTTGTGTTCTGGTTAGCGTAAGCTAAGGAGCCACTAAGCCCTAGACTTCAGTCTAGGGTAGTTGACTGATTTATTTAAGTAACAAAGAGCAGGCATTCTATTAATGAGTGCCTGCTTTTGCTTGTTATAATTAAAAATATAAGTGAATTTTGATGAGGTAAAAAAATGAAATTAAAGCAAAAGATTGTATTAACTTCTGTAGCCACTTTACTAGCATTTTCGCCTACTGTCGGAATGATTCAACCGTCACAAACGGTTTTAGCAGCCACTAACAAACGGCAAATTAGTCAAAAAGATAAATTGAAGCTCAATCATAATGCCTATATTTATAATAAAAAAGGTAAGCATACTAAGAAGCTTTTGCGTAAAGGTACATTAGTTAAGTATCAAGGCAAGATTAGTCAAAATGATTTTGCGGATAACTTGTACTTTTATCAAAATTATTCAAATGCACACAGATATCAATTAACCATAACCAAGATTAAGGGTGCTGATTATTTTAAGATCGGTAAAAACCAATATATTAAAGCCGCCAATGTTGATGCTATCGATGGTAATAAGCTTTTATTTAATCAAACTACGGTAACAGTTAAAACGAAGGCGCCACAAATTTTTATGGCCAGTAAGAATAGAGCTTTGACTACCGGAAAATACTATAAAAAAGGTCAAAAGCTAGTTGTCGATCAATTAGGTGGCATGGACGTGTTAGCCAATAGTTTCCCTAATGCTTATCATATTAAAGGCACGGATTATTATATCTGGGCTAGAGATGTCACTGCCCGTCAAAACATGGACTCTATCAACTATGATGTTCGTAATACAACCGTTGTTGAGATCAAAAGAGATAATAGTAAAGCACCATTATATGCATTTAACGGAGAAGTAATTACGCCTAAAGGTTTTGCTTGGACGAGTTTAGCACCAATAAAGGTTAATGGGGCCATCTATTTGTGGAACGAGCAGGAAAACAAAGCTGAGCTTTATTACCATTTAACCAATCATTATCAAAAAATGGCTAATTTGAAGACATCTCCTAGTTTCCCTGAGGTAGTTAAAATTAATACGGTAAAGATAGGGGATGCTTTTATTAAGGCTAGCGATGTAAAATATGTTGACGGTAAATTTTTAAAGCCGATTAATAGTGCTAGTCAGGCTGAAGATAATGCAAAAATTGCTATGTCTGAAAGCGAAGAATTAGATTTAAAGGATTTAATTAATAAGCAAATAGCAGTACAAGGTAGTATTAAGTACAAATTATCTAGTTTTTACAAACGGTATAACTATGATCAAGCGATTGATGATGCAAAATCTGTATTAAATAAGGATAGTGTGTCAGCTGCGCAAGCTCAATATTTGATTTGGAATATTAAGACAGCTAAAGATGAATTAGATGGTGCCAAAGTCAAAGTAGGAAATCTTAATAAATTGACGCAGAATGAAAGACTGGCTATTGAATTACTAGTTTCAAATGTTTACTCTAAGGAAACTGATACTGAATCACTTTATGGCCAGATGACTATGAGTGAAGCAGATGAATCCGTGTTTGAATTAAGCATTGAAAACGAAAGAGATCATAATAAGGTTATTTCTACGAAGATGATGAAGACTAGCGATTTTGCGGAAGAAAGATAATATCTGTTGACACAAAAATGGGGATGCATGATGCATTTCCATTTTTTATTTTGCTTTCGTTTCAGTAAAACACGAACGATTATTATATAAAATAATATAATTTTTAGCATTTTATCTATTTTTCAGGCGAAAATACTGTAATCTGTCAAAAATATATGCTAAAATCTGATCATTAGATGAACAAGAGGGGAAACATTTATAATGAACAACGATATTGAAAAAGTATTATTTACTCAGGAACAACTTAATAAACGGATGGATGAAATGGCTGAACGTTTAAATAAAAAATATGCTAGTCAAGAGCCAATTGTTATTCCTGTTTTAAATGGAGCAATGCTTTTTGCTAGTGATATGATCAAAAGATTAACATTCAAATTAACGGTTGATCCTATCAAGGCCTCAAGTTATGCGGGAACTTCTTCAACTGGTAATGTCAAAATTGTTCAAGATATTAAATCTGATGTTACTAATCATCCTGTGATTTTTATGGAAGATATTATTGATACTGGTCGCACTTTGAAGACACTTACTGAAGTAATGAGAAAGCGCGGCGCTAAGAGTGTAGAAGTGGTTTCAATGCTTGATAAGCCAGAGACACGTGTGGTAGATTTCAAAGCTGATGACTATGCCTTTAAAGCACCTAATGCATTTTTAGTAGGATATGGACTTGACTATAACGGTTGGTACCGTAATCTTCCTTATGTAGGGGTCTTAAAGCAAGCAGTTTATGCATAATTTTTAAAAAAGTGTAAAAAAGTAACCTCTATTTTAAAAATAGTTGATTTTAACAGTACTTGTATATTACAACAGTTGTTTTTACTTATATGAAAATTAAGAAAGGACTATAATACATATTGTAAAGGTACGTTTTATCAACTAAAGAGGTTAGTAAAATGAATAAAGATATTCAAAAATTCAAAAAAGGAATCGAGTACCCAGAGCAGTAAAATGGTATTCCACAAGCTTTCTTCCATAATCCAAAATATAAAAAGCTGAGTACCGATGCTCGTTATTTATATATAATTTTTACACTGAAGATGACTCAGTCACAAATAATGGCTGGGTAGATTCCGACGGAAACATGTATATTATTTATCCTGATCAAGATCTGATGGATGAAATGAATTGTAATTCTTTTACAGTAAATCAATTGAAAAATGAATTGATCAAGCATAATTTACTGTTAGAGGAAAATATGCCTTCTGGACATAGTGATCGACTATATCCGCTTAGAGTAAGCGAAATTTATAAATAAAAAATTAAGCACATTATTACCATGATAATGTGTTTTTTCTTACAGATTGAATGCTGTCATCTCTTATTTTTGTATGGTACAATATGAATATATGTTCTAATGAAGAGGTGACTAAAATGCTGACGCGCTCGCATCGTTTATGCAGCATCGCGCTTGTTGAGCTGGGATTAATTGCTAGCAACACATTTATCGCAGATCCAGCATCTAATTTAATAATTTTATTGGCTACTGGTGTGGGTGCGTCTTTACCTGATATTGATGAATATAACAGCACGACTAGTCGTAAATCTCCAATTAATTTTAGTTTGTTTCTACGCCATCGTGGTGTGACTCATTCATTTTTAGGCTGGTTAGTTTTCTCCATTGGTTTGTATTTCTTAATGAATCATTTTATTCCCATTGAATTTCGATCTTGGCAGTTGCCAAATTGGTGGGGAAGTATTTGGCTAGGCTTGATTTTAGGCTATTTTTTGCATTTAGTTGAAGATAGTTTTAGTAAGCAGGGAGTAGATTGGTGGGCTCCATTTGTTAAAAAGAGAAGACATCATTCAATCTTTCGTTATAAAGTAGGAGGATTTTTTGAAAAATTTATTACTTTAATTGCTTTTTTAGGAATTATAATGATGTCTTGCTATTGGTTATGGCTGATGGCCGCACCTGAAATCTAAGTAAAACGCATACGTTTATTTAGTAAATTTCTTTACTATTTATGGTAAAGTACGCTACTTAATGTTATACTAACGTTGTTGGAAATGTTTTAAGAAAAGAGATATATTAAAATGAATCAAATTGCTTTTAACCAACAATTATCAGATAAATTAAATGAAGTACTTAACCCAACCTTGTATTCAACTCCAGGTAAGGGTGAAATTACTGTAGTTGCTAACGAAAAGAATGACTTGCGTGAATATCGAATCATTACTGAAAACAACAAGGTTGTTAAAGTTGAAGATGCATATGATGCTAAGCATGATGCAGATTATGATAAGATGATGGACTTTCTTAAGGACTATCGTTAATTAAAAAATTGAATATAAATAAAGAAGAGGCCAGGATCATTGAGATCTTGACCTCTTTTGTCTTATTTTCGAAAATACTTCTAATATTTTTTAAAAATCAATTAAGAGTAATATACATGCAAAAAAGTTATACTGTAAAATAATCAATTAATATTTCACATAGATAGTCACTTTCCCTATGATAGAAGTAAGTTAAGTTTTAGTTAATGGAAAGTGACTTAAAATGAAATATAATCAATTAGGTAATTCAGATTTAAAAGTTTCTCAATTTGCACTTGGCTGTATGGGATTTGGTAAGGGAAGCGGTAAGAGCGTAAATGATCGTTCATGGACCGTGGGACAAGAACAAGCTGATCAAGTGATTGCTCATGCTTTGGATTTAGAAGTGAATTTCTTTGATACGGCTTCGGCATATCAAGCGGGTGCTAGCGAAAGAATTTTAGGTACAGCTTTAAATAAACTAGCTGACAGGGATCAAGTTGTTGTTGCCACCAAGTTTGCAACAAGACTACCTGAAGAAATGAAGAAGGGGATCTCAGGTAAAGAACATGTAGTCAATTCACTAGACCAAAGTCTAGAAAACTTACAAATGGATTACGTAGATCTTTATATTTACCACATTTGGGATTGGCTGACTCCAATGGAGGAAATTGCTGAAGGGCTAAACGAAGTAGTGAAGCAAGGCAAAGCACGTTACATCGGAATCTCAAATGCATATGCATGGCAAATTGCACAGATGAATGCATATATGAAAGAACATGATTATCCACAATTTGTTTCAATTCAAGATCACTATAACTTGATCTATCGTGAAGATGAACGAGAATTATTTACTTTTGCTCATGAAAACAATTTAGGATTAACACCATATAGTCCCTTAGCTAGTGGACGATTAGCTCATCCCTTCGGTACAGAGACTGCACGAAGAAAACAAGATACTTTTTCTGCTAAGGAAAAATATGGTAAGACTGTTGAAATCGATCGACCAATTATTGATCGAGTTGAAGAATTAGCTAAAAAACATGATGTCCCTATGGCTGCTATATCACTAGCTTGGCTAAAGACAAAAGTGACAGCACCAATTGTTGGTGCAACTAAGGCCCATCATCTAGATGCAATGGAAAAAGCATTGCAATTAGATTTAACCTCTGATGAAGTGGCATATCTGGAAGAACCGTACAAGCCTCATGATTTAGAAGGCGTAATGGCGGATAATCGAGATCGAAAACATAATTGGACAGATTATTTAACGCATTAATTAAAACAAAAGGTAAAGAATATCAATTTGAATATTCTTTGCCTTTTAATTTTGTCGTTCTTACCATTCTGCATTAAAAACATATTTGTCCATGCGTTTAAATGCATCTTCGATGCGAGAAGTTGGTGAAGCTAAGTTTAATCTAATTGAAGTTGGACCTTGAAATAGTCCACCATCTTGCCAGCCGATGCCGTAATCCCAACCACGTTCAAGTAACTCAGTTTGCGTTTTATCATGTTCTTTAAGCCAATCCGTGCAATCGAGGAACATCATGTAAGTTCCTTCGGTCTTAAAGGTTGAAACTCCATCGAAATGCTTAGTTACATAATCGTAAGCTAGATTTACATTTTGAGAAAGAACTGGTAAAAGTTGATTAAGCCAATTATTTCCTTCATCGCTGTAAGCACCAATTAAAGCATGTTCTGAAAAGACATTCATACTATTGTAAACAGTCTTTTTACCCACGCTTTGGATTCGTTCACGGATAGGCTTATTGTAAATAACGCTGTAACTGCCAATTAAACCTGCAAGGTTAAAAGTCTTAGATGGAGCGTAGAAAGCAGCAGTGTGCTCTTTGGCCCATTCGCTAACTAATTGGGTAGGAGTGTAATGATGATCATTCATCATTAGGTCAGACCAGATTTCGTCAGAAACTATCCAGACATTGTTTCTCTCGTAAACTTCCATTGCATTAGTGATTTCTTCTTTAGTCCAGACACGACCAGTTGGATTATGAGGATTACAGAAAATCGCAACATGAATTTGATTTTTCTTAATCTTTTTATCCATATCCTCATAGTCCATTCGCCAAGTACCATTTTCATCTTTAATTAAAGGTGAGTGGATGATTTGATAACCGTTGCTTAATACAGCGTTAGTAAAGCCCATATAAGTTGGTGAATGAAGTAAAACTTTATCACTTGGTGCTGCAAAGACTTTTAAGGCAGAAACGACGCCGCCAAGTACGCCGTTTTCGTAGCCAATATCTTCTTTAGTTAAACCTGATACGCCCTTGCGTTTTTTGTGCCAATCAATGATTGCCTGGTAGTAGGCGTCGCTTGGTTGGAAATAACCAAAGAGGGGATGCTGAGCGCGTTTAATAATTGCTTCTTGAATTGATTTAGCCGTAGGGAAGTTCATATCGGCCACCCACATCGGGATTGTATCAAAGCCTTCTTTTGGTTTTGATGGTGCAAAACCAGGTAATTTTCCTACTGCATCAACGGCCATCGCGTCTTTGCCATGACGATCAATCAATTCTGTAAAATCGTATTTCATCTAATACCTCCATAAAAGTGTGTTGATCTTATTGTAATAGATGAACTAGCAAAATTGTTAATATTTGTTTGATTATGAAAGGAGCTCAAAATGAAATTAAACAGAAAATTTACAATCAGTGTTACTGCAGCGCTTTTAGCTGTTGTGCCAGTAACGGGCGTAGTTAGTCTTACTAAAACTAATATAGTTTACGCTGCAAGACAGTCTGTTAGTGGCAAAATCAAGGTAACTCAAACTTACGCTAGTTATTTTGCTAACGGCAAGAGACACCCGGTTAAAAAGGGGAAAGTTTTAAAGTATATGGTACACCTAAGTACAAACCGTTTGATCCAGGCAGCTATTATTTTGGTGAACTGCAATACAATTTAGGTAATAGTGGCTTATTATCATCTGACTATGTTAAACAAATTTCTGGCAAAAATTGGATCACAGTCATTAACAATGACTATTTGTATAATGCAAAAGGAAAGCAACTATCTACTAAGATTAAACGTGGTCAAAGTTTAGCTTATACTGGCAAAGTTAAATCAACTAAAAACGGTAAATATTACTTTTATGAAAATAATAAGAAAAAGCGCATCCCTTATTACAAGATCAAAGGACACGAATATTACAAGCTTGGTCGCAATCGTTATGTGAAAGTGGCAGATGTAATTGCTGTTAATGGTAATTATTTAATGACTACTGGTGAGACGACTGGGGGAGTTAAGAACAATAACGTCAGAACTTTCATCAATTCAAATGACTACAGTAATGATTCTACTATGGCACCTAGTGATAAGTACTTAAAGAAGGGGCAAAAGCTAACCTTTGACCAAGCAGTAACTTTTGTAAGTCAATTGGACGATTTTGATCATGATCCTTATGATTATTACCGTATTAATGGAAGAAGTACAAAAAGTTTTACGCTTGGGCTATAACTTGGTAAAAATTGAACATCAGGGTTACGTTCTACCTAATATCTATAACAGCAAGAATAATTGGCAATATATTACTGATCGTCCGGTATGGAATTTCGGCAAAGATAGTCATTTTTGGCTAGGATATGCGGCTTCAGATGTAAAGAATAAGCAACCATTAGATATTAAGGAAATTGCTGAAGAGAGTACAAAAAAGCCAGCTTTAAAGAAGTTAGTCAAACAATATTACGGCCTTAAAGGTAATAGATTCTTCATCTATAATCGTCAAGGCAAGTTGATCAAAAAGTTAACACTTAAGAAAGAAAAGATTTTTAAGGTTAAAGGCATCGGATCGTGAAAGATCAATATATTACCAGATTGGTAAGAATCAGTATACTCAAAATTTGAGTTATCGTTGGGTCATTAAAAAATAATATTAAAAAAGTGTTGACATTGATGATAATTTACTTAAAATAATTATTAACAATTTAATTAATCTGAAAACAAAGAGAAAGAAGAGTAGTTTAATTCGAATTTGCAGCGAATCTCGTTAGGTGTGAGGAGATAAAGGTAGAATTGAATGAAAATCACTTTCGAGTTCTATTTCTTAATCTTGTAGTAAGAAATGGTGGGAGCACCCGTTATAGTGCCTGCGTATCGCTGAAGTTTCTTCGGCCGCACGCGAAAGGTATTGTTAGTAATAACAATATAAATAAAGGGTGGTACCACGCTAGAAGCGTCCCTCAATCAAAGCAATTTTGGTTGAGGGACTTTTTTTGTGATCAGATAATTCTTAATTCTCAGGAGGATGAGTGTATGAATGATGAAAAATCTCGTAAGTTGACCTGGAAGCAATATTTAGTCGTTGCTTCTTTGCTATTTGGATTATTCTTTGGGGCTGGTAACCTGATTTTCCCACTTCACTTGGGACAGCTTGCCGGTGCGAATTGGGGGACAGCCGCAGTTGGATTTCTGATCACTGGTGTGTTATTGCCTTTACTATCAGTGCTTGCCGTAGCCATCACCCGTGCAGGTGGTGTTTACGACATCGGTAAACCATTAGGTGCCGGCTTTGCTGTAGTATTTATGGTATTGATCCATGCGACTATCGGTCCTTTGTTTGGTACACCAAGAACAGCAACTGTTTCATTTACTGTAGGTGTAGCACCATTTATCCCTAAGGATATGCAAACTGTCGCATTGTTAGTATTTTCAGCTGTGTTTTTCTTATTAGCATTTGCATTTTCGTATCATGAAAACAACATCTTGTCTAATGTTGGTAAGGTTTTAAACCCATTATTTTTAGCACTTTTATTTTTAGTTTTCGTTGTAGCATTTCTTAATCCATTAGGAAATCCACAAACTGCTGCTGTTACTGCTGCTTACAAGCATTCAGCATTAGTTAACGGCTTCCTTGAAGGTTATAACACTATGGATGCCTTAGCTGGTTTGGCTTTTGGTGTTACTGTTGTTACCGCTGTTCGTTCAATGGGTCAAAAAGATCCAAAGAGTGTTTCAAAGGTGGTTGCCAAATCTGGTGTAGTTGCTATGGGTGCCGTAGCTTTAATCTACTTACTTTTGATCTTGATGGGTGCAATGTCATTAGGTCACTTCAAGGTATCAGATAACGGTGGTGTTGCATTTAACCAAATCGTTAATGAATACGGTGGTCTTTTTGGTCAAGCATTACTTGCATTCTTGTTAACTGTTACTTGTTTAACTACTGCTGTTGGTTTGGTTGCCGCATTTGCACAAGATTTCCATAAGCATTTCCCAAAGGTTAGTTATCACGCATGGCTTGCTCTTAGTTGTTTAGCATCATTCTTTGCTGCTAACTTTGGTTTGGATCAAATCATCGCTTGGTCAACTCCAATGTTGATGTTCTTGTACCCATTATCAATGGTCCTGATCCTTTTGTCAGTATTTTCACCATTGTTCAAACGTGATAGCGTAGTTTACTTCTTTGTGATCTTGTTCACGGTAGTACCTGCATTAGGTGACATGGTTGTAGCATTTCCAGCAGTTGTTAGTCAAAGCCAATTTGGTTTAATGGTTACTTCAGTTAGAAGTTCTTTGCCACTTGCAAGTATGGGACTTTCATGGTTAGTACCTGCATTAGTTGGTTTGGCAGTTGGATTAGTATTCCACGTCTTTAGAAGAAAGAACTTAGTCACTGCACAAGAAGAATTTGAATAAAAATAAAAGCTTTTCTACTCATGCAAAATACGTGAATAGAAAAGCTTTTTCAGTATGAATTTTAATTACTTCAAATTATTAACCTTCACAACAGCTTTGGATACATCCTTTAATTTACCTGAAGTAAATTGCTCAACTTCACCTAAAGATAATTCATGTGAGATTAATGGTAAGACATCGACTTTATGTGATTCAAGTAGTCCAATGGCATCTTCAAAGCAGTATGGATTGATAAATGAGCCTTGAATCGTTAATTGCTTTTGATAGATTTCATAAGAATTAATCTTGAATTGTGACTTAGGGTTGGCCACGCCAAACATTAATACTTGTGCACCACGCCGCGTAGCAGCAATTGCTTCTTCTTGGGTAATAGGATTACCGACAGCTTCTACTACAATGTCGTAAGCATTGTTAGTAATCTTGTCTCCTTGAGCGGTATTAAAAGTAGTGACATCAAAATGATCATGATTGAGCTTTAATTTCTCTTTAGAAATACCAGCTAAATCCACCTGATGAACGCCCATTGCCTTTAAAGTTTGAACGAATAATTCACCCATAAAGCCGTCCCCGATGACTAATGCTTTTTGATAGGGATGCAATTTTAACAAATTTACACCATGCATAGCACATGAAAGTGGTTCAGTGACTGCAGCTGCCTTAAGTGAAAGGTTATCTGAAATAGGGTAGACAACTTTAGCTGGCGCGGTGAAGTATTCCGCAAAACCGCCATCACGAGTGACACCTACAGCGGAAAGGTGTTCACAAAGTTCTGGTCGAGAAGTACGACAGTAGTAACATTGACCACAGTAAATATTAGGGTCAACAGTTACTCGATCACCAGGTTTAATATTGGTGACATTTTTGCCAACCTCTTTAACAATCCCTGAGTTTTCATGACCTAAAATAATAGGTGGATTTGCTTGAGCAGAACCTGGTAAACCATTGTAAAGTTCACGATCTGTGCCGCAAATACCGGCATAGGCTGTATGAATTAGAACTTCATCATCTTTGACCTCTGGGGTGGGAACTTCTTTTTCTTCTAATTTTTTAGTTACTGTTAAAACTAATGCTTGCATAATTTTTCCTCGATTCTTCATGAATAGAGTAACTCATTTGAAGGCAAATGTAAGTACTTTCATAGATGAAAATTATAAATTATTAAAGCTTTTACCAATAAAAGCAGAAAAATAGTGTTGCCAATAAAAATTAATATAATATAAGGACATGAAACGAGGTAATAATATGAAGAAATTTGGTAAATTAGGTTTAGGAGCCGCAGTCGTTAGTTTATTTGCTTTATTAGTTGGAAAGAAGTTAAATGATCAAGTAGGTAAAAAAGATGCTGAAGATCGCGGCGTAAGTAAAATAGACTAAAAGGAGCTGGATGGGATACCATTCAGTTTTTTATTTAAGTAAAAAGTAAGTGCATCTTACTTTTTAAGCGCACTCATCAGCAACTATAATAACGATAGTTACTTAATTAAACATAACAACAGAGTATATAAAAGGAGAGCAAAAATAATGGAGTATCATAAGATCAATCAAGAAGATTTGAAAGCTTTAAGTTCTTATATTGCTGATCCTGCGCGCCTTATCACTAATCCAACTACGCACTGGGATCACGATCAATTCAAGACCGTTCGTGCTATGCCAGACTTGGTCATTCAACCGGTTACTAATGAAGAAGTATAAAAAGTCGTTAAATATGCTAGTGATCACAATATTCCGATCGTGCCAAGAGACAATTCAACTGGCTTGATGGGAGCCAACTTGACAGTTGAAGGTGGTATTTCACTAGACATGATTAAAATGAATAAGTTGCTAGAATATGATCCAACATCATTAACTATGACTGTACAGGCAGGGATGCGGTTGATTGATATTGAAAAAGTTCTTAGCAAATAAACCATTTTCATACATGCCAGCATCAGCGATGCACTGGGCTTCAATTGGTGGTAACGTTGACACCGATGCTGGTGGCTTAAAGTCTGTCAGATATGGCGTAACTCGTGAACACATTCGTCAATTGAAAGTAGTTTTGACTGATGGTAAATTATACAAGTTTGGTGCTAAAGCTGTTAAATCTTCATCAGGTTACTCACTCAAAGATTTAATCATTGGATCAGAAGGTACTTTAGGTGTAGTTACCGAAGTAACGATGTGGCTTTATCCAACACCAAGAAAATCAATTAACGCTTTAATTCCATTTCCAACATTAAATGATGCGATCAAGTCAGTACCAGCAATTTTGGCTTCAGGCGTAGTACCTACTACAGTAGAATTTATGGGTAGGAAAGTTATCGATCTCTGGGAGAAATACTATAATGAAAAATTCTCAGTTGATACAGGAGATGGCTTTATTTTACTTCGTTTTGACGCCTTCACCGATGGAGAATTGCAAGCTGTTGCCACTACCAAGCAATTTAAGTCAGCAACACCAATTGTGCTTGATGCTAACTCAGAAGAAGCAAAGACCATTTGGAAGTGTCGTGAAGATTTGTTGTTAGCTATTCAAAAATCAACGCCTAAGATGAATGAGGTAGATATTTGTGTACCAATCAATCATATTCCTGATGTTTTGGATCGAGTAGATGAGCTTGAAAAAGAAATAGGTATGAGAATTCCTAACTTTGGTCATGCTGGTGACGGTAATTTGCACATCTATCTCTGTTCAGACAATATGAGTGATGAGGAATACAAAGAAAAGAGCGATAAGGTAATTACAGAACTTTACAAGATTGCTAAAGCCCTTGATGGTACATGTCTGGTGAACATGGTATTGGTTATGTTAGAAAAGATTGGTTCGAATGGTACTATGGTGAAGACTATACTAACTTATTAAGAAAGATTAAAAAGGTCTTTGATCCAAACTCTGTTTTGAACCCAGACAAGATTTTCCCATTACAAGATAATAGCAAGTTGACTAATTTAACTTATGTAAACGAATTGGTAATGAGCTAAAGCAATAGAATAAAAGAACAAAAAAGATGGTCATTTTCCTGTGAGAAAAAGATCATCTTTTTGTTTTTAAGCTTCTTTTGTTAATTCATAAATTGCTTCGGCGTAAATGGCAATTGAATCAATCAAGTCATCAACTTTCATGTATTCGTTAGCTTGGTGCATAACCATTGGTGCATCTTCTGGTTGAGCACCGAAGGCTACACCATGCTTGAATAGACGACCATAAGTACCACCACCGATAACAACTTCGTGGCCTGGTTTACCAGTTTGATGTTCATAAACCTTGAGTAAGGTCTTAACTAATGGATCATCACCTGGTACGTAGTGTGGTTCTTCAAATGAGTTGAATGAAGCAGTTAGGATATCACCAAATTTTTCTTCAACTTGCTGAACCATCTTGTCTGGATCAGTACCCTGTGGGTAACGGATATTATCCTTTAAGATAGCATCACCATCAGCCTGATATTCAAAGATACTTGGTGCACTTGAAAGATCACCCATTAAATCATCATGATGAGCAACGCCAAGCTTTTCACCCTTAAAGTCTTCATGTTCAACATCAGCTAAGAAGTTAAGATAATTCTTGTCGCGTCCAGCGAAATCGAATTGATTGAGGAACTTACCTAAGAAAGTGGCAGCATTGCGACCAACTTGAGGAGCAGAAGCATGAGCACCTTGACCAGTAAGTTCGATCTTAGCCTGATCGCCATTAATTTCGAACTTACCTTCTAAGTCATTGTCAACTAAAAACTTAGTGAATTGTTTCTTAATATTTGCTAAATCACTGCCACTAATAATAGCGTAAGCTTTTTGTGGAGTAACATTTTCAGCAATACCGGCAGTAAACTTCTCAAGTTTTGCATTGCCCGTTTGATCATCATCTTTAAAGTTAAGTATCAAAGTATAAATTCCTTGCTCACCGTTAATGATTGGGTACTCTGCATCAGGAGAGAATACTTGATCTGGAGTAGGTTCGTGCTTTAAGTAGTAATCAATACCAACCCAGTTAGTTTCCTCATTAGTACCAACGATGAAGTCGATCTTTTTCTTAGGAGTAAAGCCAGCTTCTTTTAGTAAAAGCATGCCGTAGTATGCGGCAAGGGCAGGACCTTTATCATCTGCGGAACCACGACCGATGATTTTTCCATCCTTAATCAGCATCTTGAATGGGTCGGTATTCCAACCATCACCTGCAGGAACTACATCCATGTGACCTATGATGCCAAGACGTTCTTCACCATCACCATAGTCAACGCGACCAGCATAGTTATCAACGTTCTTAATATGAAAGCCATCTCTTTCGGCAAATGATAAAAACTTCTTCATTGCCTTAACTGGGCCAGGACCAACAGGGTATTCTGTAGAAGTATTATCTAAATCTTCAGAAGAATCAATGGCAATTAATTCGCCTAAATCGCGTAAAATATCATCTTTCTTAGCAGCGGCTAATTTCTTATAGTCTAAGCTCATATTTTTCTCTCCCTTAATTAAAATTGATTAATAATATTTTATCAGAAATATTTGATTCTTACTAAAAATTGGATCATTTAACTACTTCCTACAGTCTTTAAGATACCTCAGTAGTATATATGATTACAACAGATCCAAATAGATGGTATAATAGACATGAAAAGGCTGTGATTTCAATGGCATCTTACAAAAAAATACAAGCAAACGTAGATTCAAATTTAGCTTTACAAGCTGAAGATATATTTAAAGATATTGGACTCAATACTACTACTGCTATAAATGTTTTTTTAAAGAAAGTAGTTGCAACAGGAGGTATTCCTTTTGAATTGAAAGAAACGCCAGAACAAAAAGCAACAAGAGATTTGGTACAAACCATTTCAAAATCACCTCATAAAGAGGCTAAATCAACGAAAGATATCGAGGATTGGCTGAATGAGGACTAACGATATTGTGGATGTTTTTGTAGCATATATTATTAAAACAGGTGGTAAAAGCAGACTAGTTTTAATAATAAAATTAACCGATGCAAAAGTTTGGCTACTAAAGATTACGTCGAAGTACACCGAGAAAAGTGAAAATATAAGAAAGTACTATTATCCAATTTTTGATTGGGAAAAATATAATTTTGATAAACCTTCATATATTGATACAAAAGAATACTTGATTGCCAATATTAATGACTTAAAAATAACAAAAGTTAGAAGTCATTTTTCATTAACTGATTTGAAAAGATTAAAGATATTTATTGATAACAATTGCCAATAGATTAGAGAAGAAGCTTGATAGTAGCTAAACTGCATGATAAGATTCGCAGGCAGCGTGCAAACTTTTTACAAGTACTCTCAACTGCACTAATCAAAAACCACGATTTAGTAGTTGCCGAGGAACT
>NZ_AZEL01000008.1 GCF_001434975.1 Lactobacillus gallinarum DSM 10532 = JCM 2011 | reverse complement strand
TCTGTAGATTAGATATTTATATTTTACAGGGAAGTCGAACGTATGTCTCTATTTTTTAATAAAACTGATTTTAATTGAAGCTGGCTATCTGCATTTTACTAAGGAATATGAATTAGCTGATACCGCTACTTGCCGTCATGCTGTTTTAGCTGCTTTCAAAAAAGAATTTCCGCGCAGTAGTCGTGCGTATTTAATCGCTAAATAGTATACTTTTCAGTAAAGAAAACTATTTAATACAAGTCAGAAAGGAAGTCTTTTCATTGAAATATGCAGAAAAGTCACCCACATTGTGGAATGCCATTCATCACGAAGAAGAGCGCCAACAAAACACGATTGAATTAATTGCTTCTGAAAATATTGTTTCTGATGCAGTTCGTGAAGCTCAAGGTTCAGTTTTAACTAACAAATATGCCGAGGGCTATCCTGGTCGACGCTATTATGGCGGTTGTCAATACATTGATCAAGTTGAACAACTTGCTATTGATTATGCTAAAAAATTATTCAATGCTAAATTTGCTAATGTTCAACCCCACTCTGGTTCACAAGCAAATATGGCTGTTTATCAAGCTTTGCTGAAGCCAGGCGATGTAATCCTTGGCATGGGCATGGATGCTGGCGGTCATTTAACTCACGGTGCCAAAGTAAACTTCAGTGGTAAAGAATATAGATCTTATAGTTACGGATTAAATGTTGAAACTGAAGAGCTTGATTTTGATGCTATTCGTCAGATCGCCTTAGATGTTCATCCCCAATTGATCGTTGCTGGTGCTTCTGCATACAGCCGAATTATTGATTGGCAAAAATTCCGTGAAATTGCCGATGAGGTTGGCGCCTATTTAATGGTTGATATGGCCCATATTGCTGGTTTGGTAGCAACTGGCCAACATCCTAGTCCTATTCCAGTAGCTGATGTAGTGACGACTACTACGCATAAGACCTTGCGTGGTCCTCGCGGCGGCATGATTTTATCTAATAGTTTAGAAATTGGTAAAAAGATTAATTCAGCTTTGTTTCCAGGTATTCAAGGTGGTCCTTTAGAACATGTAATTGCCGGAAAAGCGCAAGCTTTTTATGAAGACCTACAGCCACAATTTACCGATTATATTAAACAAGTAATCAAAAACGCTAAGATAATGGCAGAAACTTTTGCTAAGTCTGACAATATTCGTGTAGTTTCTGGTGGTACTGATAATCACTTAATGATTATTGATATTACAAATACTGGGTTAACGGGTAAAGATGCACAAAACTTGCTTGATTCAGTTCATATTACAACCAATAAAGAATCAATCCCTGGTGATCAGCGCAGTCCTTTTGTAACTAGTGGTTTAAGAATTGGTACACCAGCAATTACTAGCCGCGGTTTTGATGAAGAAGACGCTAAAAAGACAGCTGGATTAATTATTGAGATTTTGTCTAATCCAGAAGATGAAACAACAATTGAACACGTTAAACAAGAAGTTAAAGAATTAACTCAAAAACATCCAATTAATTAATTTGAATAGAAAATAAACAGTTCTAGTTTTTTGCTAGAACTGTTTTTGTTATAATTAGAAGCTAAAAATCGAGAAAAATATAGGGTAAGAATGAAGGATAAGTGATTATTTGGAAGGAATGAAACGACATAAAATAGGTCTGTTTTCGGCTATTATGTTGGCCCTAAATTCTTTGATAGGCTCAGGTTGGCTGTTTGGTTCAGGTTCTGCAGCGAAAATTGCTGGACCAGCCGCAATCCTCTCTTGGATTTTAGGTGCTGTCATTATTATTGCTATTGCTTTGACCTATGTAGAATTGGGAGCAATGTTTCCTGAAAGTGGTGGTATGAGTAGATATGCTCAATACAGTCATGGATCGTTACTGGGATTTGTTGCTGCGTGGGCCAATTGGATTTCATTAGTAACTTTGGTACCAATGGAAGCCGTGGCGGCTGTTCAATATATGAGTTCGTGGCCGTGGTCATGGGCTAATTGGACTAAGAATTTTATTAAAGATGGCAATATTACTTTTGCAGGATTGGGCGTTGTATTTATTTTTATGTGTATTTTTACAATGATCAATTTTTGGTCAGTAAAAATTATGACACATTTTACTAATTTGATTTCTATTTTTAAAATCTTATTGCCTACTTTAACGATTGTAGTTTTAATTTGCAGTGGTTTTCATGCACAAAATTTCGGCTCCAACGTTCATGAATTTATGCCGTATGGCACACGTTCCATCTTTGAGGCTACGTCAGTTTCAGGAATTATCATGTCATATGATGCATTTCAGACCGTGATCAATATGGGTGGAGAATTGAAGAATCCACGTAAGAATATTGTCCGCGGTGTCTTGATCTCTATGATCATTACTGCAGCGATTTATATCATGCTGCAAGTAACTTTTATTGGAGCAGTCGAACCAAGTATGTTAGTCAAGGTAGGCTGGCACAGCATTGACTTTACTTCACCATTTGCGGATTTGGCAATTATTTTAGGAATCAATTGGTTGGTAATTTTGCTTTATTTAGATGCGTTTGTATCACCATTTGGCACAGGCGTCGCTTTTGTAGCTACGGCATCTAGAGCTTTGGCTGCTATGACACATACACGTCACTTACCTAAGTGGCTAGGCCGGCTTAATCAAAAGTATTTAATTCCGCGTTACGCGATGATTGCGGATTTGATTTTAGCGGTAATTTTGGTCAGCCTATTTAGAAACTGGAATTTATTGGCAACCGTAATCACTGCTTCAACATTAATTGCGTATTTAACAGGCCCCGTAACGGTAATGACTTTGAGAAAAGTAAAACCTAATCTTGATCGTCCGTTTAAACCTCGTTACATGCCATATCTAGCACCAATTGCCTTTATTTTAACTAGCTTGTCAATTTACTGGTCAATGTGGCCAACTACGATTCAAGTTATCTTGGTAATTGCATTAGGCTTGCCGATTTATTTCTATTATGAAATTCACTATCAACATTCAAATTTAAAAGAACAATTACGTAGTTGTTGGTGGATGATTGTTTATTTGATCTTTATGTCAATAATGTCTTATGTGGGAAGCGATGGCTTGGGTGGACAAAATTGGATTAAATATCCTTTTGACTTTGTTGTAATTGCTGTAGCTTCACTTGGATTTTATTACTGGGGTATTAAAACAGGATTACGTAAAATCGATTTGTATATTGAAAAAGACAGTAAAAAAATAAAGTTGCCTTAGTCAACTTTATTTTTTTACTTTTGTGCTTCGTTTAAATATTTGGTTAATACTTTAAAAACACCGTTATCGTTGTTGCTTGGTGCAATAAATTTAGCCATCTTTTTAACGCTATCTTGACCATTTTCCATGGCATAACTTAATCCAGCTAATTTGAGCATTTCAATATCATTTTCGCCGTCGCCAAATGCAATTAATTGAGTTCGAGGGACGTCTAGGTAAGCAAGAAATTCTTTAAGGCCGTTAGCCTTGTTAACATTATAGGGAATAATGTCCATATAGTTCCAGCCGCTAGTTGTAACGTGAATTTTTTCAACGCTTCTGCTATTGAATCCATATTCTAATTCTCGTCGAACCTTGCTAGGATAATCAACCGTAACTTTAGTATATTGATCATCTTCAGGGATCTGATCAAAGTCATCAACTTCAATACTATTAGGATAGAAATAATGATGTGATCGTTTAAATTGAGCCGGCGTACTTTTTAAAAAGTATGAATGCTTAACGCCGCTGATTAATGTGCTTTGGACGGCTCCAGGATAACGCAGATGCAAATAATCAACTAGATTTAAAATGCATTTTTTAGAAAAAGTTGTTGTACGGATGATCTTGCCATCGCGAACAAGAACCGCACCATTATCAGCAACAAAATCGACGGAATCAGTAAAATCACCGAAATCTGCTTCTAATCGTCCTGCTGGTCGTCCACTGGCAATAATAAAGTGAGCACCGTGCTTGTGTAAACGGTATAAAATTTCACCGAACATTTCATGATCATATTTCTTTTCATCATTTACAAATGTGCCATCGACATCTACTGCAACAGCTTTAAAAGGAAGATCTTTCATCTAAATTACCTCATTCAAAATAAATTCTGCTATTAGTTTAGCACTCATTGTAAGAGGTTACATGACATATTAGTTTCATACTGTGAAAAATGTCTTGAATTAGTTACTTGAAGATGTTATCCTAGTTTACGTTAATCGATTAATCTATGATCTGTAATATGGTCATGGCAAAGGAGTAATAAATTATGAAACAAGGTATTCATCCAGATTTTCAAAAAGTAGTTTTCATGGACTCAGCAACTGGTGCTAAGTTCTTAGCTGGTTCAACTTTGAAGCCAGAAGAAACTATTGACTACGAAGGCGAAACTTACCCATTAGTACGTGTTGAAGTTTCATCAGATTCACACCCATTCTACACTGGCAAGCAAAAGTTTGCTCAAGCAGATGGTCGAATCGAAAAGTTCAACAAGAAGTATGGCTTGAAGAAGTAAACCTTTGTCTGGTGGAAGCAGTCCCATTGGGGCTGCTTTTTTTCTTCATTAGATTATTTGGCAGAATGCTTGAAAGACAGTATAATGTTTTCTGTATAAAAATGTTTTTATGGGAGTAAAGATTCAATGAAAATGCAAATGGCTGAAATTGCCAAGGCTTTAAATACTACTTGTGAAGGCGACGACAAAACTATTATTACTTCTGTTGCCTTTGACTCCAGAAAGATCACAACTGGTGGTTTATTTGTACCGCTTGAAGGTGAACGTGATGGACATGATTTTGTGGCGGGTGCCGTTAGCAATGGTGCTTCTGCTACGTTGTGGAAGAAAGGCCATCCAAATAAGCCCGAAGATATCACAGTAATTGAAGTAGATAATCCTCTTACTGCTATGCAAGATTTGGCGCGTTATTATTTACGCAAGGTTAATCCAACTGTAGTAGGTATTACAGGCTCTAATGGTAAAACCACTACTAAGGATATGATTGCTGCAGTTTTATCTAAGCGTTTTAACGTACATAAGACACAAGCTAACTTTAATAATGAAATTGGTGTACCAATGACCATTCTTGAAATGAAACCAAATACTGAAATTTTGGTCCTTGAAATGGGTATGGATAGACCAGGTCAGCTGCACCACCTAAGTGAATTAACTCATCCGGATGTAGCTGTCATTACTATGATTGGTGAAGCTCATATTGAATTCTTTGGTAGTCGCGACAAGATTGCTGACGCTAAGATGGAAATCACCGACTTTTTACGTGAAGATGGTGAATTCATTTATAACGGTGATGAACCATTGTTGCAAGAACGTGCTAAAAAGCTGGATCAAGCTAAGGCCACTTTTGGTTTTAGAGATGAAGATACAGTACATGCAACTGGCTTCAAGAGCTACATGCACCACGCTACCTTTACAATCAATGACTCAGAGCAAAAATTCTCAATTCCAATGATTGGTAAGCATAATGTTTCTAATGCAATGGCTGCAATTAGCGTAGGTCATCATTTTGGTGAAAGCGATGAAGAAATTGCGTCATCATTGTCTAACTTTAAGCCAACTGCTAACCGTATGGAATGGGAAAAGGGCGATGCTGGTGAAGCGATTATGAGTGATGTTTACAACTCAAATCCAACTGCTGTTAGAGCGGTTGTTACCAGTTTTGGTCAAGTTGAAGTTAAAGACGGCGGTCGCAGAATTGCTGTACTTGGCGACATGCTAGAACTAGGTGAAAAATCGCCAGAACTTCATGCTGGATTAAGTGATACTTTAGACCCACAAATCATAAATGAAGTGTACTTGTATGGCTCTGAAATGAAGAATTTATACGATGCTTTGCAAGATAAATATGAGCCAGAGAATTTACATTATTATACTCAAGATGAAATGGATCATATGATTAATGATCTTAAAAATGACATTAAGCCGGACGACATTATCGTATTAAAGGGTTCACACGGGATGCACCTTGAAAATGTCTTAGCCCGACTAAGATAGGAGAAAATTTTTTGAAGTTTTCAGAATTAGGATTAAACGATGCGCTTCTTAAAGCGATTAAACGCTCAGGTTTTGAAGAAGCAACCCCAATCCAAGAACAAACTATTCCACTTGCTTTACAAGGAAAGGATGTAATTGGACAAGCACAAACTGGTACCGGTAAAACTGCCGCTTTTGGTTTGCCAATTTTACAATCCATTGATAAAAAAGAAAAAGCAATCCAAGCAATTATCATCGAACCAACGCGTGAACTTGCTATTCAAACACAAGAAGAATTATTCCGCTTGGGTCGTGATGAACATGCTCATGTCCAAGTGGTTTATGGTGGTGCAGATATCGGCCGTCAGATTCGTTCACTAAAGCACCACGTACCATCAATTTTGGTCGGTACACCAGGTCGGTTATTAGATCACTTAAAACGTGGCACAATTGATTTAGATAAAGTTAATACAGTAGTTTTGGATGAAGCAGATGAAATGCTCGATATGGGCTTTATCCAAGATATTGAAAGCATCTTGAGGTATGCTAAAAACCGCAAGCAAACTTTGCTTTTCAGTGCTACGATGCCTAAGCCAATCTTACGAATTGGTGAAAAATTCATGAAGGATCCTGCTATTGTTCAAATTAAGGCTAAGGAATTAACAGCTGATTTAATTGATCAATACTTTGTTCGTGCTAAGGAATCCGAAAAGTTCGATATTATGTGTCGTTTAATTGACGTCCAAGGTCCAGATTTAGCCTTAGTATTTGGTCGTACGAAGCGTCGTGTAGATGAGCTTACACGCGGATTACAAGCACGTGGCTATAATGCTGAAGGTATTCACGGAGATCTATCTCAGGCGCGTCGTATGGCAGTCTTGAAGCGATTCCGTGAAGGTAAGTTGGATATTTTAGTTGCTACTGATGTGGCAGCACGTGGTTTGGATATTTCAGGGGTAACTCACGTATATAACTACGATATTCCTCAAGATCCAGATTCATATGTTCACCGTATTGGTAGAACTGGGCGTGCAGGACAAAATGGTATCTCAGTAACCTTTGTAACTCCAAATGAAATTGGCTACATGAGAACTATCGAACAACTTACTAAGAAAAAGATGTCACCACTTCGTCCACCAACAGATGATCAAGCACTTCGCGGTCAATTAAAGCAAGCTAAGGCTGAAATCGAAGATTTGATGAATGGTGATTTGGGTAAATATACTCAAGATGCTAGTGAACTTCTTGATAACTATTCAGCTCTTGATTTAGTAGCTGCTTTTCTTAAGAACTTAGCTAAGGATTCAACAGAAATTAAGGTTAAGATTACGCCAGAAAAGCCTTTGCCATACAAGGGCGATGGTCGTCATGGTCGTGGCCGCCGAGGACGTAATGATCATGGTCGTGGACATGGCAATTATCACCGCCGTCGCAATAACAATAATAATTACCGTCACAACGGTAATCGCGGTCGTCGTGGACGTGGCAATGGACATGAATTCGTAATTAAGAATAAAAAAGATTAATTTTTTAGACTAAAAAGGAAGTTGTAATTTTTGCAACTTCTTTTTTGTATTATAATGATGTCATTGTGTGAGGTGAGAAACGATGATTAAAGGTGTAGGGATTGACTCAATTGAAGTTGAACGTGTTAAAAAGATCGTGGCAAAAGGAGATTCTTTCGCTAAGAAGGTTTTGACTCCAAAGGAATTTGCCCAGTATCAAAAGATGAAAGGCAAAAGAAAAGTTGAATATCTCGGAGGTCGTTTTTCATTAAAGGAATCTTTTTCTAAAGCTATGGGAACAGGCTTAGGCAAATACGTAGGTTTTCAAGATGTGGAAACTTTATGGGATGATTTGGGGCATCCAGTGATGACTTCAACTAAGTTTGATGGAAATATTTTCCCAAGTATCACACATGATAATCATGAAATTATTACGTTTGTAGTATTAGAGGAGAAATAAAAATGGTTCCAGGCTATCATCGTCCAGCCGTTGTAAAAGTAAATTTAGGTGCAATTAGAAGAAATATTAAGAATGAAATGCAGCACCTTGAACCAAATCAAAAGATGCTGGCTGTAGTTAAGGCTAATGGCTATGGTCATGGTGCAGTCGAAGTGGCAAAGGTCGCTGAGGAAGAAGGAGCAGCAGGATTTTGTGTTGCCATTTTAGATGAAGCATTGGAATTGCGCCGTGCTGATATTGTTAAGCCTATTTTGGTTTTGGGAGTAGTTTCTCCTGAATATGCACCAATTGCTGCTGTAAATAATGTTTCATTGACAGTACCTAATTTAGAGTGGTTAAAAGACGCTGAAAAATATTTAACAAAAGAAAACTTGCAATTAAAGATTCATTTAGGGATTGATTCTGGTATGGGTAGAATTGGTTTCAATGAAGATGATGAATTTATTGCAGCCAATAAGTTCTTGGAAAATAATAATAACTTCTTTATTGAAGGGATGTTTGCCCATTTTGCCTCTGCAGATAGCGCTGATGAGACTTATTTCAGGCATCAATGCGAGAAATTCAAGCATATGAAGAGTTTATTAACTGTTAAACCTAAATGGATTCATGTTGATAATACTGCAGCAAGTATTTTTCATGAAGGTATCAAGAGTGATCTGGTTCGTTTTGGAATTGGAATCTATGGCTTAAATCCATCTTCAAATCCATCTTCTCCAGATTTAACTTCTGCAATTAAGTTAGAACCTGCTTTATCATTTGAAAGTGAATTAACACATGTTAAAACTATTCATAAAGGTGATGGAGTAGGCTATGGTTCTACCTTCATGGCTGAAGAAGATACAGTTATTGGAACTGTCCCTGTTGGTTATGCCGATGGTTGGATTAGAAAGTATCAAGGTTTTAAGGTAAAAGTTGGCGATGAATATTGTCCGATTGTGGGACGTATTTGTATGGATCAATTTATGGTTAAAATGCCAAAGAAAATGCCAGTTGGTACCAAAGTAGTGATTATTTCAAATAACCCAGCTGATCCAAACAATATTAAGGCGGCAGCTGATTATGTTGATACAATTCACTATGAAGTTGCTTGCTTGCTGAATGATCGGTTACCACGTGTTTATTATGAAAAATAGTAAATGAAAAAGCCGAAATCACGATTATTTTTTCGTGATTTCGGCTTTTTTTGGTTAAAAAATAAATAACTTAGGGTATTAATTGTGATATGTTCATGTTAAAATATATTAAACCTGCACATTGTATTGAGAATTTAAAAGCTATATATAAATAGTAAAATGTTTTTTTATAATAAACAAGGTAAAATATATTGGATATTAGAACCCAAACAACAAAAAGTAATTTGAAAAAGGCTTTGTTGCAATGTATGAAAGAACAAGCTTTTAATGAGATCAAAGTTAAAGACATTATTTTAGCATCGGGTATCAGTTCACGTACTTTTTATCAATACTATAAGGACACACACGCCTTATTATTAGCAGTTGAAGATGACATCCTAGCTGAATTTAATAAAGCATTACTTGCGGATCGTGAAGCTGTTAATGGGATCGATCATGTTTTGTCTCAAGATGAATTGATAAAAGTAGCAGAGAATATTTCTAAAAATTCAATCTCTTTCTTTTTGAAAAATAAAAATAAACTTGAAATTTTAATTTCAGATAATGGAGACATCCGCTTTTTTAATAAGATGGTTGAATATGCCAATAAAGAATTTGCCATTCGAATGGAAATGATGAATCCAAACTATAAGGCGATTTTGGCACAAGAGCAAACAATTCCACCAGATATGGTTTTAGGAATCTTTGATATTAATATCATTAATGTGGTATTGCAATTAATTAAATATAATGATGAGTTGTCTCCAGCTGATATGCGTCGTTATATTGCAGGCTATTTGACTCGAACTCCATTACAATTTTTGGGATTGATGAAATAATACAAAAAAAGCTTCTAACTTTTAATTAAGTCAGAGGCTTTTTTATATGTTTTTTAATCTTTATGTGGATGTTCGATGAAGACACCAGGATTTTCATCGCTCATGATAGTCATACCGGCTTGCAAATCTTCGATTTCAGAAACAACGAAACCTTTCTTTTGCAATTTATCTACAATGGTCTTCATTGTGATGTCGGATACGCCTGCAGGTAAAGTAAACAAGGTTCTTCTTACGAAGTCTCCTTCAAGTTCTCCAGCTGCAGCATCAAGTGTCATTACACTAGACATATTAGTATGTTTTGACACGATCTTAGACATTTTAATTAAGTTACCGCGTGCATTATCGGATAAAACAGTTAAAACATATGAACCATTTTTAACATCCCATGCGTCTGATAACATGTCTAATAATCTTGAGTGGGTAAGAATACCATAAAAATGATTATCCTCATCAAGAACAGCAATGTATGGCAAGTCTTTGATGTTAAAGAATACTCTAAAGAATGGAGAATTTACCTTAATTGTCTTAGTAGCGTTCTTAAGCAAGTAAGTTACTGGTAAATTCATGTCTCCGCCTTGAGATTTGTGGCGGTAAATGTGCATTTTATAAATATTACCGCGGAAAATAGTGCCAGTGTCATCTACAATAGGCACACATCTATATCCAGATTTCTCCAGAATATCCAATGCTTCTGCTAATGTGGCTTTTTCATTAACTGTTGTTAAGTAATCTTTCTTAATAACTAAAGATTTAATAAGCATGAGTTCGCCTCCAAAGTGAAAATGTTTCAAGTAATTATAGCATAATCAGTATGTTAATTAAATATTAATTAAAGACTAGCTAAAGTAATCAAATATATTTTAACAATAGTTAGTGAAATAAAAAAGCATCTCTTCCTAAGAAAAGATGCTTTTTTATTTCACTAATTTAAGAATTATTGACGAACCTTAACGCCAGTTTCTTTGAAGGCCTTGTCCATAACCTTCTTTAATTGATCTGCTGAAGCAGTCATTAATTCTTTTTCTTTATCGCTTAATGGCATTTCAATAACTTGTTCAAGACCCTTGCGTCCAACAACTGCTGGAGTACCGATGTGAAGGTCGTGTAAGCCGTATTCCCCATCCATTGGTACTGAAAGTGGAAGTACACGGTGTTCATCGTTCAAGATAGCCTTAGCGATCATTGCTGAAGCAGTACCGATACCGTAGAAGGTAGCACCCTTCTTGTTGATGATGTCGTAAGCCATGTCAGCAACTTCCTTGTGGATGTCTTCAAGCTTAGATTCATCCATACCGTGAGCCTTAACCCAGTCACTAACCTTTACGCCACCAACATTGTTGTAGCTCCATGCTGGGAATTCAGTATCACCGTGTTCACCAAGCATGTATGCGTTAACTGAACGTGGGTCAACGTGTTCCATCTTACCAATAACTTTTTGAAGACGACCAGTATCAAGTGAAGTACCTGAACCGATAACACGATCCTTAGGGAAACCTGACATCTTCCAAGTTGCGTGAGTCAAGATATCAACTGGGTTAGCAACAACTAAGAAAATACCTTCGAAGCCTGATTCAACAACTGGTTCAACGATTGATGATAAAATCTTCAAGTTCTTGTTAACAAGATCAAGACGAGTTTCACCTGGCTTTTGTGGAGCACCAGCAGTAATAACAACTAAGTCTGCATCCTTACAATCTGGATAGTCAGCTGCGTAAATGTTCTTTGGAGAAGTCCAAGGAGTTGCATCAGCTAAATCGATTGCGTCACCTTCAACGTGTTCCTTAGCAATATCAATAATACCCAATTCTTCAGCGATACCTTGTTGTACCATTGAAAATGCGAAGGTAGAACCTACGGCACCGTCACCGACTAAAATAACTTTACGGGGTTTTTCAACTCTTGCCATAACAATAAATCTCCTTTTTATTAGTGATAATCTTAACAAAGAAATTATACCATGTTAGCAAGCATTAATAAAATTATTATTTATTGTTTGTGCTATTATATGAGGGATTATGTAATGAGGGGTATATATAATGAAAATAATTGCAGGTTTAGGTAATCCAGGTCAAAAGTACGATAAAACCAAGCACAACACTGGTTTTATGACTATGGATCACTATCTTAATGAAAAAGGATTATCTTTGGACAAAGATAAGTTTGAAGGACATTGGACTAAGCAAAAAATTAATGGTGAGGATGTAATTTTGCTTGAACCTCAAACTTATATGAATGAATCAGGGCGTTCAGTTAGCCAAATTGCTAATTTCTTTAAAGTGGACCCAGAAGACGTTTTGATTATTCAAGATGATATGGATATGCCAATTGGCAAAATTAGAATTAGAGCTAATGGTAAGAGCGGTGGCCATAATGGAATTAAAAGCATTATCCGAGACTTAGGAACAGAAAAGTTTAATCGCTTAAAGATTGGGATTCGTCATCCTAAGAACACGACAGTTGTTTCATGGGTGCTTACGCCATTTAACGATGAGCAACAAAAATTAATGGATAATGCATTTGATACAAGTGTAAAGATTATCGATGACTTTATTGCAGGCCGCGATAGTCAATATTTAATGAATAAGTATAATTAAAATGCGTTTAACAGAAATATTAAAAGAAGATCAAGACTTAAATAATTTTATTGCAAAGACTAAACAAGTAAAGAATTCACTAATCACTGGCGCTAATGCCGGTGCTTTTAGTCTACTTTTAAAACAAATCGTAACTGAGTTAGATGCTCCACTTATTTTAGTAGAGGAAAATGAAAATAAGGCTCAGAATTTATACGGAGAATTAAGTGCAATTCTACCTGATGATAGTGTACAAATCTTTCCTGTAGATGCCACTATTGCTACACAAACGGCAGTCAGTTCACCAGATGAGTTAAGTAATCGGATTGAGGCACTTAACTTTTTATTAAGTAAAAAAGCTGGGATTGTAGTAACTACACCGCAGGGCTTGCAATATAAATTGTCTGCTCCTGACGAATTTGCTCAAGCTAAGAAAGATTTTGAACCTGGCAAAGAATACGAATTAACTGACTTAAATAAATGGCTAGTTAGTTTGGGCTATAAAAAAGAAGCGTTAGTTGCTCGGCCAGGAGAATTTGCTATTCGTGGTGATATTTTAGATGTATATCCTTTAGACAGAGAGAATCCAGTAAGAATTGAATTCTTTGGTGATGAAATTGATACGATCAAGGAATTTGATCTAGCAACTCAGCGTAGTCAAAAAGAAATTGATCGTGTTGAAATTTCTGCAGCTCAAGATCGAGTATTTTCTAGTGAAGCTATTGAAGCTGCGGCAAAAGCAATAGAAAAAGATATGGGGGATGCACCTGCACCGGATAAGGCAGTCAAAGATCACTTTACGGTGGCACTCGATGCTTTGAATGCAGGTGGATTACCAGATAATTATGCCTTTTTGGTGGATTATTTAATTAAAAAGCCAAGTAGCTTATTAGAATATTTAGATAAAAATGGTCAAATCTTGATTGATGATCTGCCTTTAATCAAACAAGCGGTAGAGACTGTAGATAAGCAAAATGCAGCTTTTATTAGTGATGAACTAAAAACTGGTGCAATGCTGCCGAAGCAAACTTTGCGCAGTGATTTTGATCAAGTATTAACTAAAGATAAGCACCATAGAATATATTTCTCTCTTTTCCAGCGCAGTATGGGACGAATTCGTTTGGGACAGATGCTCAATTGGCAAACGCGTGAACCAGAACAATTCTTTAGTCAAATGCCCCTAATTAAGTCAGAACTTGAGTCGTATCAAAAATCTGGTCAAACAGTTGTACTACAAGCAGATAATGCGAAAAGAGCTAAACAAATCGATCAGACAATGGTCGACTTTGGTCTAAACTTGCCAATTGTAGATAAAAATGAAATCTCAGAAGGTAAATCGCAAATCGTAGTAGCGGGTTATACCAGCGGTTTTAGTTTACCTTCGGTGAAGTTAGTTTATTTGACTGAACGCGAACTTTTTAACAAGCGTCCACAGCGTAAAAAGAGAATCAAAACTCTGGAAAATGCTCAGAGATTACGTAATTATACTGAGTTAAAACCAGGGGATTATGTTGTCCATGTTAATCATGGTATTGGTCGTTTTGAAGGAATTAAAACACTAGAAAATAATGGCGTTAAGCGTGATTACATTACCATCACCTATCAACATGGCGATCAATTATTTGTACCAGCAGATCAGCTTAGTTTGGTACAAAAGTATGTGGCTTCTGAAGGAAAGACGCCTCATATTAACAAACTTGGTGGTAGTGAATGGGCTAAAACTAAGCGTAAGGTCCAATCTAAGGTTGAAGATATTGCTGATGATTTGATAGAGCTTTATGCTAAGCGCGAATCGGAAAAAGGTTTTGCTTTTTCACCAGATGACGATTTGCAAAAACAATTCGAAGATGCCTTTCCATATGCAGAGACTCCGGACCAGTTACGTTCAATTAAAGAAATCAAGGAAGATATGGAAAAGCCGAAACCGATGGATCGTCTAGTTGTAGGAGACGTTGGTTTTGGTAAAACAGAAGTAGCTTTAAGGGCGGCTTTTAAAGCAATTCAGGATAATAAACAAGTAGCTTTTTTAGTGCCAACAACTATTTTGGCTCAGCAGCACTATGAAACTATTCAAGATCGTTTCAAAGATTTTCCTGTTAATACTGCGATGCTTTCTCGTTTTCAAACTCCAGCTGAATCTAAGGAGATTATTGAGGGACTGAAGGAAGGAAAAATTGATTTAGTCGTAGGTACCCACAGACTGTTATCAAAGGATGTTGAATTTAAAGATCTTGGATTGTTAATAGTTGATGAAGAGCAGCGCTTTGGCGTTAAGCATAAAGAAAGGCTAAAGCAGTTAAAGGCTAATATTGACGTGTTGACTCTCACTGCTACGCCAATTCCTAGAACTTTGCATATGTCGATGGTTGGGGTGCGCGATTTATCTGTGATGGAAACTCCGCCTCAAAATAGATATCCAATTCAAACTTATGTGATGGAACAAATTCCAAGCGTAGTAAGGGATGCATGTTTGCGTGAAATGCAGCGTGATGGACAGGTCTTTTACCTACATAATCGAATTAGTGATATCGATGAAACTGTGGAAAAGCTGCAACAATTAATCCCGAATGCGCGGATTGCTAGTGCTCATGGACGAATGAGTCAAAATCAATTGGAAGACATTTTGTATCGGTTTTTGAACCGTGAATTTGATATTTTAGTGACGACGACCATCATTGAAACGGGTATCGACATGCCTAATGTTAATACGATGATTATCGAAGATGCTGATCACTATGGTTTGAGCCAGCTTTATCAGCTGCGAGGGAGAATCGGTCGTAGTGCCAGACTTGCCTATGCATATTTTCTGTACCAGCCTAACAAAGTTTTAACCGAAGTTGGTGAAAAACGCCTAGATGCAATCCGCGATTTTACTGAATTAGGGTCAGGCTTTAAGATTGCTATGCGTGATTTGTCGATTAGAGGAGCTGGCAATATGCTGGGAGCCCAGCAGCACGGCTTTATTGATAGTGTTGGTTATGATTTGTATTCACAAATGCTTAGCGATGCAATTAAAGAGCGTAAGGGTAAGAAGACAGTTAAGAAGTCAAATGCAGAGATTGATTTAAAACTTGAAGCCTATATTCCAGATTCATATATTGGCGACCAAGAAGAAAAAATCGAATTTTACAAAAAGATTAAAGCAGTCAATAATCAGGAAGAATTAGATAAAATTGAAGATGAACTAATTGATCGCTTTGGTGATTATCCAGCAGCTGTTGAGAATTTACTTGCTGTAGCTGGGTTAAAGGTAGATGCTGATCTAGCTCAAGTCTTAAATGTACTGAAAAAAGATAATAATACTATTAAGGTTGAGTTTAATAATGCTGCTTCACATGAATTAGAAGGACCTAATATTTTCAGAGCATTAGAACACGTAAGTCTTAAAGCACGTATTAGCATGAATCAAGAAAAAAGAATGGTTGTTTTGCTGCAACTGCCTGATAAGATAAAGAATCGAGTTTTGTTTAATGAATTAACTACGTTCTTAGAGGCTGCCAGCGAAATAGTGCAAAGATAGAGGTATAAATTATGAGAATTGATAAATTTTTAAAGGTTTCAAGATTAGTTAAGAGAAGAACTGTTGCTAAGGAAATGGCAGATCAAGGCCGAATTAAAGTTAATGGACGAGTAGTTAAGTCCAGTTACGATGTAAAAATCGATGATATTATTGAAATTGGTTACGGTGCGCGAGTAATTAAAGCCAAAGTTTTGAATATTCGCGAAACCACTAAAAAGGCTGAAGCAAGTGAACTTTACGAGTTAGTTGATTGATGACTTTCCCATAAATCGTTGTTATACTTAACGTAAACGATATTTCTTATAACAGAGGATAAAAAAATGAATCATGGTCCACATATTTACAATTCGTTAAGTCCAGAAGCTCAGAGAGAGAAGCTACTTCGTAAGCAAGCGAAAATCGAAAAACGAGTTCATCGCATTCGATTAAATAGAATTGTTGCTGTTTTTGCTATTATATTTGTGATTTTGGGTATTCAAATTACAATTAAAGTTTCACAAACAAAGCGTATTAACAATCAAGTACAAGTTGAAAAACGAGGATTGGCTAAAGTTAAGAAAACAGCTAAAACTTTAAAGACCAAGAGACAGAATCTCGATGATCCAAACTACGTTGCTAAATTAATTCGTTATAAGTTTTATTATTCTAAATCAAATGAAAATGTTTATAACGTGCACGAAAGAAATGATAATGATTAATGAAGAAGTATCAAGCCGGTAACCGGGTAACCGGGGTGATTAATAACATTACCGATTTAGGTATTTTTGTTACATTGCCTAATAGACATTCAGGATTAGTTCATCACAGTGATTTTGGTAATAATTGGGCGCGAGAAAGGCGTCAATATCAAGTAGGCCAAAAGGTTCGCGTTGTTGTCGTGCATGTCAATAGAGGCAGATTTAATCTGTCAATTGTACGCGTAAATGATCCTGATTTAGTTGATCATGATAATCAATTCTCTGATACTAAACCTGCAGAATTTGATCAGGTTTTGAACAAAGTAAGTAGAGATGCTAAAAAGGAAATTGATGAATTAAAAAAGGTTTTGAATAAAAATTAAAAATGACCCGTAATGGGTCATTTTTTTAGTTAGGGAGATTTATGAAAGTAGTAGATTTCTTTAGAAAAAATGGAATAGATTTAGAAAGTAAAACATTATTAGTGGCCGCAAGTGGAGGCCCTGATTCGATGGCTCTTCTTGATATGCTTAAAAACTTGCAAGCCAAAAAGAATTTTCAATTAATGGCTGCACATTTTAATCATCAATTAAGAGAAGACAGTGAGGAAGAAAGCGAGCTTCTAAAAAAATACTGTGATGAAAAAAATGTGCCATTATTTATTGCAAAATGGCCTAAAGAAGAACAACCGCAAGTGGGAATAGAGGCTGCAGCAAGACATGCGCGCTATGCTTTTTTAACACAAATAGCTAAAGAAAATAAGGCTGATTATTTGTTAACTGCCCATCACGGGGACGATTTGCTGGAAAATATCTTGCTTAAATTTATTCGCTCAGGTAATCCCGAAGAGATGAATAGCCTGCAAAGAGTGGGTGAAATGCATGGTGTAAAATTGTTGCGACCATTGTTGGGATACAGCAAGGACGAGCTATTGCAATATAATCAAGCTCATCGAATTGATTTTATAACTGATTTAACTAATCAGGCCGATGAAACGATGCGTAATCGCTTGCGCCATCATGTGGTGCCATTACTCAAAAAAGAAAATCCTGCTTTGATCAAGAATGCACTTTTTTTTAGTCAAAAAATGGATGAATTGATCGATTATGTTGATGAAAAAAATATTGCAGTCGGTCAATTGGAACGTTTTCTAAATGTTGCGTATCGCATTAAGAGTGAAAAATTAAAGCGATTGACGACTAAAGAAAGAACCTTTTTCTGGCAGAGAATGATTTGGCAAAAATATCATCGACGGGTTAATGAAAATTTGGGTAATTTCGCAGTCATTGAATATCAAAATTACTTTTATTTGTATAAAAAGCAAAATATTTCCGAAGTTAAAAAACAGGTAATTAGTTTAAATCAGCCATTTGTGTTTAAAAATAGAAAAATGGTGTTATATACTGAAAGAAAAGCCGGTATAAAGCTGATTGGTGATTTTTGGTTTAAGCCAAATACTGCTTTTAGTGTGGGAGAATTAACGGCGGGGAGTAAACTTCTGCTGCAAAATGGACATCATGTTAAAGCAAAAAAGAAGTTTGCAGAAAATGCGATTCCACTAGCTTTACGACCATTTTGCTTAGCCATTTATGCAGAAAACGAACCAATTTTTGTGGAGAAAATTTATCAAAACCAAAATTGGATCAAAAATGGCAAACATTATTTTCTATATAATTCTTAAAAAGTCTTCAAAATAGTTGAAAATATTAGTGGTAGCATCTTATTTTGTGATAAAATTTTAAACGTATAACTTAGAGACTTTGCGGAGGTTTTTTATGAAGAATAACCGGAATCGGCTGTTATCAAACGGCCTATTCTATATAGTTGTGTTCCTTTTGCTCCTATGGGGAATCAACTGGGCACTCGGCGGTTCTAACAATAGTGGTAGCTCAGAAAATATCAGCTATTCACAATTTGTTAAAGATTTGCGTCAAGGCAAAGTTAAAAACTTTAGTGTTCAACCTGCAAACGGTGTATATACTGTTTCAGGTAGTTACAAGACTGCACAAACAACAAAGAATCAATCAAATAATAGTTTTGATTTCTTTAGTAATAACTCAAGTAGAAAAGTATCACGCTTCTCTACTACTATGTTACAAAATGATTCTACCGTTTCTAACGTGCAAAACTTGGCACAAAAGAGTAACGCTCGGATGACGACTCAAGGAGAATCACAGTCTGGCAATTGGATTTCAACCATTGTCATGCTTGTGCCAACCGTTTTGTTTATTGTCATGCTTTGGATGATGATGAATCAAGGTGGTGCTGGCCGTGGCGGCAGCGGCGGAATTATGAATTTCGGTCGTTCACACGTCAAGCCAGAAGATCCTTCTAAGAATAAGGTTCGTTTCTCTGACGTAGCCGGTGAAGAAGAAGAAAAACAAGAATTAGTAGAAGTTGTTGAATTTTTAAAGGATCCATCAAAATATACTAAGTTAGGTGCTAGAATCCCATCTGGTGTTTTACTTGAGGGTCCTCCTGGTACTGGTAAAACCTTGCTTGCACGTGCCGTAGCTGGTGAAGCTAACGTGCCATTTTACTCAATTTCAGGTTCTGACTTTGTTGAAATGTTTGTTGGTGTTGGTGCAAGTCGTGTACGTGACTTGTTCAATAATGCCAAGAAGAATGCACCAAGTATTATCTTTATTGATGAAATTGATGCCATCGGTCGTCGTCGTGGCAATGGCACCGGCGGTGGCAACGATGAACGTGAACAAACTTTGAACCAATTATTGGTTGAAATGGATGGTTTTGAAGGCGATGAAGGTGTTATCGTCATTGCCGCTACTAACCGTTCAGATGTGTTGGATCCAGCTTTACTTCGTCCAGGTCGTTTTGACCGTAAGGTTTTAGTTGGTCGTCCAGACGTACGTGGCCGTGAAGCTATTTTGAAGGTTCATGCTAAAAACAAGCCACTTGCTCCAGATGTAGACTTGAAGGAAGTTGCTCGTCAAACTCCTGGGTTCGTTGGTGCAGATTTGGCTAATGTCTTGAACGAAGCTGCTTTGGTTGCTGCACGTAGAAATGGTACTGAAATTACTGCATCAGATATTGATGAAGCTGAAGACCGTGTCATTGCAGGTCCAGCTAAGAAGGATCGTTTAATTGCAGAACCAGAAAGACGCCGTGTTGCTTTCCACGAAGCAGGACACTCAATCTGTGGTTTGGTCTTAAGTGATTCTAGAACAGTTCGTAAGGTAACTATTGTGCCACGTGGTCGTGCCGGTGGTTACAACATCATGTTGCCTAAAGATGACCAGTTCATTTTGACTAAGAAACAATTATTTGAACAAATTGTTGGTTTAATGGGTGGTCGTGCTGGTGAAGAAGCAACTATTGGTGATAAGTCAACTGGTGCTTCTAACGACTTTGAACAAGCTACTGCTATTGCTCACAGCATGGTAGTAAATTACGGGATGACTGAATCATTGGGTATGGTTGAACTTGAAAAAGAGGGCGAAACCAATCCATACGGCTTTAAGCCATACAGTGAAGCTACTTCAGCTAAAATTGACGAAGCCGTTAAGAAGATCTTGGATGAAGCTCACGCTAAAGCACTTGAGATTGTTAAGGAAAACAAGGAAAAGCATAGAATTATCGCTGAAGCTTTGCTTAAGTACGAAACTTTAGACGAAAAGCAAATCATGTCTTTATACAAGACTGGTAAGATGCCTGAAAAATACGAAAGTGAATATCCAAGTGAATCCAAGGCTTCAACTTATGAAGAAGCTAAGGCTGCTGCAGAAAAGCGTGAAGTTGAAAAAGCAGAAAAGAAAGATTCAGATCAAGCATTAGCTAAACAAGAAAAATCTGCTTTGGAAACTCCATCAGAAAAGAATCATGAAGTTGAAGAAAATAATCCTGAAAATCCAGAAAAAACTGAAAATTCAGATAACTCAACTAAAGATACTTCTGCAGATGAAGAGCACAAAGATAATTAGATAAAAATGGGGCCTGTAACGGGCTCTATTTTTTTAGAGAGAAGGAATAAATATGAGTGATTATTTAGTAAAATCAATCGATAAAACTAAAAATTTACGTTTACTGACAATTACCGCTAAAGATGTTGTTGGTGAAGCACAAAAGCGTCATGATTTATGGTCTGCTTCTTCTGCTGTTCTTGGTCGTACACTGGTTGGTACGCTTTTGTTAGCGGGCGCCGAATTAACTGATAAAGAAGAATTGACAGTTAGATTGATGGGCAACGGCCCTGTAGGTCCAACTATTGTTACAGCTACTGCCGATTTAAAGGTGAAGGGTTACGTACGCAATCCACATATTGCTTTGCCACCAAAGAAGAATGGCCATATTGATGTAAAAAGAGCTGTTGGTCAAGGTATGCTTGAAGTTACCAAAGATTTAGGCTTAAAAGAACCATATACTGGTCAAGTTCCGATTGTTTCTGGTGAAATTGCAGAAGATTTTGCATATTATTTGACGAAGTCAGAACAAATTCCGTCAGCAGTTGGTTTATCTGTTTTTGTTAATCCAAATAATTCTATCGGTGAAGCTGGCGGATTTATGCTTCAAGCTTTACCAGGTGCCAGTGATGCTTTGATTACTGAAACAATTAAGAGAATTAAAGCTTTGCCAGCTCTTTCTACTGCATTTTTAGATGGAATGACACCAGAAGATTTAGCACGTAAGATCTTAGGCACTGACTGTAAGATTCTTGAAAAAGATGATGTAGCATTTAGCTGTGACTGTTCTAAAGAAAAATATGCAGGTATTCTTGAAACCTTGAAGAGTTCACAATTAAAGGCCATGATTAATGAAGATCATGGTGCAGAACTTACTTGCAATTTCTGCGGAAATAAGTATCATTACACTGAAGATGAATTAAAGGCTATTTTAGCCAAGAAAAATGAAGAAAAAGATTATTAATTAAATAAAAAGTCCTAGGGTTTTGTCCTGCGGGGCTTTTTTGATATTATAATAAGGTATTTTGAAAGGATGATTTGGTGGATAACAGCTGGAAAATTCGCGATATCACCATTCCTAACCGAGTTGTTGTTGCGCCGATGGCGGGAGTTTCAAATTCGGCGTTCCGCGTTGTATGTAAGGAATTCGGAGCTGGGCTGGTTGTTTGCGAAATGATTTCTGATCATGGAATTATTTATCGAAACAAAAAGACCTTAAGCATGATGGATGTAGATCCACGAGAGCACCCAATGAGTATTCAGATCTTTGGGGGAACTGAAGAAACATTACTTCAAGCTGCTCAATACATTGATCAACATACTGATGCTGACATTATTGATATTAATATGGGTTGTCCTGTGCCTAAAGTAACTAAAACCGATGCTGGTTCAAAATGGCTGCTTGATTCTAATAAAATTTATCAAATGGTCCATGCCGTGGTGCAAAATGTGCAGAAACCTGTTTCTGTTAAAATGAGAACAGGTTGGGATAAAAAGCACGTGTTCGCGGTAGAAAATGCTTTGGCTGCTCAAGAAGCAGGTGCTAGCATGATCGCAATGCATGGTCGCACCCGTAAGCAAATGTACCAAGGTGAAGCAGATTGGGAGATTTTGCACGATGTAGCTCAAGTGCTTGATGTGCCGTTTGTAGCTAACGGTGACATTAGAACTCCCGAGCTTGCCAAGAAGGCTTTAGATGAAATTGGTTGTACTGCTGTGATGGTAGGACGTGCTGCTTTAGGTAATCCTTGGATTTTAAAGGATATGACGCATTATCTAGAGACTGGTGAAAAATTACCACCACAAACAGTGCGTGAGAAGGTAGAAACTGCTAAGCATCAACTTCATGCGTTAGTTAAAATTCATGGTGAAAAGCGAGCAGTACCAGAATTTCGTCAACAAGCTGCATACTATTTAAAGGGAATTCCCCGTTCAGCCCGTACTCGTGCTAAAATAAATGAGGTCTGGACGCGTCAAGAAGTATATGACTTACTCGACAATTTTGTTGATGAGTATGAAAAAAGAGAAAAAGCTCGTGCTGCAAGACGCGCGGCAATGAACAAATAATGGAGGAAAAATAAATTGGCAAAGAACGAAATGAATGACCAATTACGTGTTCGTCGTCAAAAGATGGACGAAATGCGTGAAAACGGAATTGAACCATTCGGTCAAAGAAAGTTTGATCGTCAAGATTTAGCAAGTACTTTGGAAGAAAAGTATGGTAAAGAAGATAAAGACGAATTAAACGATGATATGCCTAAGACCAAGATTGCAGGTCGTATGCTTGCAAAGCGTGGTAAGGGTAAGGTAGGTTTCGCAGACCTTTACGACCGTACTGGTAAGATTCAAATTTATGTACGTAAGGATATCGTAGGCGAAGACAACTACAAGATCTTTAAGAAATCAGATATTGGTGACTTCTTGGGTATTGATGGGGAAGTTATGAAGACTGATACTGGTGAGTTGACTATTCGTGCTACTCACGTAACCTTCTTATCAAAGGCTCTTCGTCCTTTGCCAGATAAGTACCACGGCTTGAAGGATGTTGAAGCAATTTACCGTCAACGTTACCTTGATTTGATCACTAACCGTGACAGCTACATGCGCTTTGTTCACCGTACTCAAATCATTCAAGCTATTCGTGATTACTTAAACAAGCAAAACTTCTTAGAAGTTGAAACTCCAGTACTTCACAACATTCCTGGTGGTGCTGAGGCTCGTCCATTTATTACTCACCACAACGCTTTGGATATTAACCTTTACATGAGAATTGCTTTGGAACTTCCACTTAAGCGTTTGATTGTTGGTGATATGGAACGTGTTTACGAAATCGGCCGTGTATTCAGAAACGAAGGTTTGGACACTCACCACAACCCAGAATTTACTGAACTTGAAAGTTACGCAGCATACTGGGACTACCACGATGTTATGGATGAAGCTGAAGGTATTATCCGTGCTGCAGCTAAGGTTGTTTCAGATGACGGTAAGATCACTTACCAAGGTACTGACATTGATTTGGGCAAGCCATTCCGTCGCGTTCACATGGTTGACTTGATCAAGGAAAAGACTGGCGTTGACTTCTGGAAGCCAATGACTCTTGAAGAAGCAACTAAGATTGCTGAAGACCATGATATTCATGTTGAAAAATTCTGGAAGGTTGGTCACATCATTAACGCCTTCTTTGAAAAGTACTGTGAAGAAACTATTGTTGACCCAACATTTGTTTACGGTCACCCAGTAGAAATCTCACCACTTGCTAAGAAGAATGCTGACGATCCAAGATTTACTGATCGTTTTGAAATTTACATCATGGGTGAAGAATACGGTAACGCCTTCTCAGAATTGAATGATCCTGATGATCAACGTGAACGTTTCGAAGCTCAAATGGAAGAACGTGAAGCAGGTAACGACGAAGCTGACATGATCGATGAAGATTACCTTCGTGCTATGGAATACGGTATGCCACCTACAGGTGGTTTGGGTATCGGTATTGACCGTTTGGTAATGCTTTTAACTGATGCTCCAGCTATTCGTGATGTTCTTTTGTTCCCAACAATGCGTCCAGAACGTGTTGAAAGCGTAGAAGCTGAAGTTAAGGCTGATATGGAAAAGAAGAATAAAGAAAACAAGTAATCTTATAAATTAAAAAACTCTTATCTATGTTTTAAGCATGGATAAGAGTTTTTGTTTATGTATTTTTTAATTGAGAATCATTTTTTCATCAGAGTATTTTTTAGGATCATTTAAATCCCATTGCTGATATCTAACTTCTTGACACTTAAAGCCTAATTTTTTGTAAAGCTTTTTAGCCTTAGTATTTTCTGCAAATACGTCAAGACTAACTGGTCGACTCATGTACCTCAAAGCTGTCGATACTAAAGCATACCCGATACCTTTATTTTGATGAATTGGATCTACATAAATGTAATCCAGTTCTTGGGGATGAACTGCAACGAAGCCCAATATGCTGTCAGCATCATAAGCTACATAAATTTTGCAGGAGAAAAAATCATCCTTATATGGAGCTGTCTCTAAAGGTATGAAGTATTTTTCTGCACCACCAATTGTTAGCTCTTCTTTACGACTAACGTCGTGAATACGGCATACTTCAGCATAATCGTTTGGTTGATATTCTCTGATATTAAATTTTGGCATGTTTTTCTCGTTTCCTAATATTAAGATTTTGATTTAGAAAGCAATAGTACGCAATCTCATGTGAAATCTCCTTTAATTAAATTGAATATATTGTAGCAATTTTTTTAATTCGGTACAATAACTAAAATTAACTTAGTTAAAAACAGATAAGTAATATTTTTTCAAAAAGTATTTGCAAAGAGAATAATCTTTGCTATAATACTTTTTGTATCGCGGAAGTAGTTCAGTGGTAGAACATCACCTTGCCATGGTGGGGGTCGCGGGTTCG
>NZ_AZEL01000069.1:9455-10766 GCF_001434975.1 Lactobacillus gallinarum DSM 10532 = JCM 2011 | reverse complement strand
TCACCTTCTAGGACACTAGACCAGACACCTTTATCTCCACGTTTCATAATAATGGTTTTAGCAGGTTGAGCATCATTATCTAATGAATCATAGATATTCAATACTACACTTTTGGCAGTTGGAGACCATAATTTAATAGTTGTTTGCTTCTTATCATAAGTAACACCTAAATCATTACCATCATAAGCATATTTATCATCAAAAGCCTTTGAACGAACGTAACTACCAAGATCAATAGCTTTGTAATTACCTTTTAATCCAATTTGATTATTATCAAGAATATCTAAATCTTGAGTAGTTGTAATTTCAAACTTCTTACTTCTACCATTACTATCTGGATCAACAGCGGTTATCTTTGCAATTGAATTATTATCATTAAGCGTTAAATCAGCTTTAGCCTCATCAGCGCTCATCTTCTTACCAGTTTCAATAGCTACTGTATTAGGAGAAGTCATCGAAGCAGAAGTTACACTTTGTTGAGCTAAGGCAAAACTTTCAGTATAGTAAGCTGTATAGTCTTTATTAACCAAATAAATATTAGTTGGTTTAGTACCTGGTAATAGAGTAAAGCTTCTAGCTGCAGTATCTGAACCTACTGGTGCTACAAATACCTGTTTAAATTTCTTATCGGTTAAAGTAATATTACCAGTATGATTCTTATCAAGCGTTACTGTTTGTGCCTTATCCTTATTATCATCAGTCCATACTTTTATTTGTTTAACATCATTATTATTGTAATAATGAACAGTTACACTTCCGCCGTTAAATACTGGGGTTACCTTTTGCTGATCATCGCTCTTTTCTTTATACCATACTTCTGCCTTACCATTATCATCAACGGTAATAGCTCTATCTTGACCAGAGCCATCTTTACTCCAATCATTAACACCTTTTATTAAAGTGCCAATTTGTTGGTAATTATTATCTAAAGTAATATTAGCATAGTAACCATAGTCATCCTTGCCATCCCACTTATATTGAGTACCACTACTATTTGGCTTCTTTCCCCAAATATATGGTACCCACTTTGTACCATCACCATTAAAGTGAATAGTTACATCAGTAGTATTACTAATAACATGTTGGTTAGGTTTTTGTGTTTGTTTTTTAGGTATTGGCGCAAAGCTCTTAGAATAATAAGCTTTTGAGTCATTATTGACTACATAAATATCTGCAGTTTCACTACCCGGCATTGGTTTAAAAGTTCTAGGAATTTTATCAGCTTCTACTGGTTCAACATAGATTTCATGGAAACCTATTTTAGTATCAGTAAAGTTAAAATCTGCTTCATTATTTTTATCTAAACTTACT
>NZ_AZEL01000069.1:0-9355 GCF_001434975.1 Lactobacillus gallinarum DSM 10532 = JCM 2011 | reverse complement strand
TTTTGCTGATCATCACTCTTTGCTTTATACCATACTTCTGCTCTACCATTATCAGGTACAGTCACAGTACGATCATTGCCACTGCCATCTTTACCCCAATTTTTATCCTTTATTAAAAGACCAAGTTTTTTATAATTACCATCTAAAGTAATTGAAGCATATTTACCATATGAATCCTCACCGGTCCATTCATATTCTTGACCATTACTACCAGGATCAGCTCCCCAAATATAAGGTTTCCAGGTGTCTCCATCACCTTGATAATGCACAATTACCTTAGTTTCTGGTTTATCTTCCGTAGAATTTGTCTGATTTTCAGTTTGAGTTACTGGTGTAGCTGTTTGTGCTGTTGGTAAAGCTTTCGATTCCTCTTTATCAGCTTGATTTAAGTTAGAAGTTGAGGTTTGAGTAGCCTTGCTAATTTGTTGACTAGTTGGCTCTTCGGTTGTTGTTTCAGCTTGTACATTGTTAGTTGTTGTATTTGCACCTAGCCATAAGCCTAAAATAGCCGAACTACAAATAAAAACTGACTTTCCTAAATTATAATGATACCTATTCATTTCTAAACCTCATTTTTAAATCTGAATAATTTTAACAACAAGTCTATTATATTAGTAAGCGGTTACATTTACAATATGCCTTATTTTTTGTTATCGTTAACATGGTTATTGCCTATAAATTTTTCATTCTAGTTCACAAAATAATAATTACTTTTGAATAAAAACATAATATGTTACAAATTATTACTGAATAAATCTATTCCAACTTTTTAATTCTTCCTTCCTATTTGAAAATTTTTAAAACGTGAGTAAAATAGCAAATGAATTCCCAAAAATTATGGAGGAGAAATATATGTTGAAAAATACAAAGTGGACTACAGCAATCGTAGCAGTTTTACTTGGTACGGGAATCGCTTCTACAAATCACGTTCAAGCTGATACTGTTAACGATGCTCAATCAAATACTCAAGTAGTACAGAACTCTAATCAGTCTCAAAGCTCTGCTACAGAAAAGAAAGCTTCGACTTTCAATAAAAGCGACTATCTTTCATCTAATCCTAAGATCATTCGCTTAAAGCAAAATACTACTATTTATAAGGATGCCGCTTTAACTCAAGTTGATCATCAAGCCAAAAAGGGATATCACTATTTAACTAGTAAGTTAGTCATCCCCGCTGATAACGCTCCAGTTTTAAAGTTAAATAACGGCAAGTACATCAGCGCTAAAAAAACATTGATAGCTAAAGTTAAGGGTTACCAAAATCCTAAGGGCTATCATCAAATTCATTACACTCAAATCAAGCCATATGGTCACGTTGGCTATAACCTTTACCGCGGATACGAAGGGATTAAAACCTGGAAAGTAATGCACCGCATGGGTACTTGGTATGGTAAGAATTACTACAACCAAGCTACTTACAATGCAGTTAAGAATTTCCAACGTCGTCATGGCTTAAAGGTAACCGGTAACGTTAACCTTAAGACTTGGCAAAAGATGGGCTTTTCTAAAAAGTCCTGGTACGGAATCGACAGTTATGTTGCTCCTTTAAAGGCTAAAGCTTGGCAAGGCAGAAAAGCTCACATCGAAGCAATGATCAACCAAGCTTACAAATACATGGGTAAGCCATGGCTTGCAGGTTGTTCTTCAAGTCCAGCTTACGGTGTAGATTGCTCCGGTTTAGTAATGCAAGGACTTTACGCTGGCGGAATCAGTCCTGTTCCAACTAGTTCAATCGGTCACGCTCACCCAGGCAATGAATGGAACTCACGCAATCTTTGGGCAGATAAGCACCTCAAGCGTGTTGCATACTCTCAAAGAAGACGTGGTGACTTAGTATTCTACTACCAACCAGGTACACACACTATTTGGCACGTTGCTATTTACTTAGGTAACAACCGCGTTATCGAAAGTTGGCCACCACGCGTAATGGTTGCACCAATTTCAAACAGTCAACGTAACGTTATTGCAGGAATCAAGCGTCCATTCATCTAGGATTAATTATGAAAGGTAAAATTTTATTCATTAGTATTATTTCCTGCTTCTTGCTCACTGGCTTTTCTACTACAGTTAAAGCTGATGAAACTGATCAATCTCAGACCAGCCAAACAAATACTCAAAACAATCAAACTAGTAATAACAAGCAACAGGATAATAATACTCAAACAAATAAATCTGACTCTACTCAGGATTCAGAAAATAACCAAAATCAGACTAATCAAATTTCCAATAATACTCCATCTAAAAATAATAGCGGCTGGAAAGTAACTAACGGCAATACCTACTACCTAAAAAATGGCGCAGCAATCAAAGGCTTAAAAAAGATTAATGGTTACTGGTACCTATTTAACAAAAACGGCGCAATGCTTAAAAATGTGCGTAAAGTTCCTCACACTAAGCATTACAGCTACTTTGATCAATTAGGTAGACGCCGCATGAAGAACACTTCAACTAAGAAGGCATATTATTGGATTAACAAAAAAGGACAAATTACAGGTATCAAAAATAATGCCAAAGTAATTTGTCAACGACCACAAATGCCTACTGGTTGTGAAATTACTGCGGTAACTATGATGCTTAACTTTGCTGGTAAAAAAGTAAGCAAGTATCAAGCTGCAAAGATTATGCCACGTAGTTCCAATCCAAATAAAGGCTTTGTGGGTTCACCTTATAAAAAATTCCCACTAGGCTTTTGGGTTGCACCCGGCGGCGTTAAGCCAGTTGTTCAACACTATTTAGGTAAGCCACAAATTATGACTAAGTGCAGCATTAATGCAATTAAGCAAAAGTTATTGCGGTCTCACCTAGTAGTTGTTTGGGTTGGTATGTTTGATGGTATTTCTAACCATGCTATTACTCTAACCGGTTATCACGGCAATACGCTTTACTACAATGATCCATGGACCGGTACCAAGCGCAAGATCAGCGTAGCCAAGTTCAAAATTCACTGGGCTTTAGATGGTCATCGCGCTATTAGTTATTAATATGAAATTAAATAGGGATGCAAAAATGCATCCCTATTTAATTTGTAATTTTCTATTCTAGGTTCAAGTATTATAATATTCCAAGAGTAAAATCTTACTAACGGGAGAAATTAATTTGTACATCTATTATCAAATTGGAATATTTGTAGGTCTAGTATTTGTGGCACTTGCCATCAATATTTTTCGTCAAGCGCATAAAAGTGGTTATCCATCGAATTTAGTCAACTGCATATTTTCAATCACTATTTCAACAGCTGGAATATGCATCATCGTTGCTAGCTTAGCCGCAATTCAACCACACAATTGGTATACTAGTAGCTTACTTTGGAAAATGTTAATTGCCGGATAGTAAAAATGGCCCAATACCAATCAAGGTATTGAGTCATTTTTTGGTTTATTCCACTTTGCCTACATAGATTCTCAAAATCTTACGATTCAAAAATCGATCTTTTTGCTCGATTTTTTTCATTTTCTCTGCTAGTCCTGGTTTAATTTGATCTAGATCACTTTTATCAAGCGGCTTTTTTACTTCTAAATGATGACTCTGCCACTCATTATTGTCTTCACTATTTTCACTCCAAGCAAGTTCAATTCTTTCTTGAGTATTATCTGCAAAATACAAAGTGACATCAATGATATCATCATGATCACACAGACGCTTGCCTACCGGCTCATCGAAATTAGTAAAAAACTGATTTGCCAATTTATAATCTAATCAAAAAATTATCATCAATTTTATGCTTTTCACTATTATATTTTAACCAATTTCAATTAGAGTACTACAATATAGGTGAAAAATGAAATAACAGCCAAGTTACTCGCAACTTCGACTAATAGAAAGGAAGATTTCATGAAATATTTATCAAGAAATCAAGCAGAACAATGGCTGAATCAACACACGCTTTATGGTAAAAAGAGAAAGATGTTTACCAACAAATTTATGAAGAGGTTGAGCAAATCCTACCGCTTAGTTCCTGATAAACATACTCTTTTTGGTAAGAAGTATAGCTTACTAGAATTAAAAGAATATGCTAACGATATAAATCCTCGTTCATTTGCTTAATATCAAAAATATAAAACAAAAACTACTGATAATTTTCGTTAAAAACGTTGATCTATCAGTAGTTTTTATTTTTTATGCGCGCATATAAACTTTCACAATTAGGTACAGGCTCTTACCATCCCAATGAAAGGTCTTAGTTTTACCGAATAATAAATTTCCTTCATCCATCAAACGGCTCAAGATTAGATTGTTGTTTCTTGGCAAATAACCCAGCTTCAATCCACCTGTAGTATATACGCTAATCGCATGTTCATCATATTGGTTATTGGGCTCACGCATCAAAACTAATGGATCATCTTCATGGAGTTTTGGCACCACGTGATCTGCTAAATCAAGATATTGACTACCAGCCAATTCACAGCCATACAGAAAAACATCCCGTGCATTGCTAGAATTGCTGTATTGCAGACGTTTGAGCTCATCTACTTGCGTTTGCAATTTTTCTACTTGATCAAGTAAATCTTCGAAAATATCTTGTGGTGGAATGTGAATAGTTTCATCAGAATCATGAAATTGCATGATCATTAGTCCTTTCTAATTTTCCTTAGTTACGAATCTTGAGTCATTCATCGGATTGTTCTCACTGTACATCCCTGTACATCCCTCTTGGTGATGGTTCAGTTAACAATGACCAAGCAGCCCTGAACATATCAATATTTTTATCGTCATGGTCAAGTTTATCATAGACATAATTAAATTCCATTAATCTACCACCGGTTAAGCTAACATTCAAACCGATTTTATGCCATTGTTGGATGTAATTTTGTACGATTGACTCTTGGACAGCTAAACCACTCATTGTAGCCAAGTGAATCTTAAGTGACTTGCCATTGAGAGTTAACTACGTCAGCAATATCAAACTTGTGACTCTTGATAGTTTGTGAAGCTGAATTAGTTGAAACCACTTGGGCGATAATCTTGTTTAGCTTAGGTGTGCCTCTCCAATAATATTTGTTAGGTACCCAAGTTACTGATTGACCTCTAACCACCTGCTTACCTTATATGGTCCAAAAAACATTGGATTCTTTCTGATTTTATCGGATGAAATCAACTTCTTGAATGGAATATCTTTTAGCTGCCGTTTCAAGGAAATAATCGTTGCCTGATTAGAGCATCACTAGCTTCATTTGAGAGTCGAATCTATTGTAATCGATTACAATAGATGCCACCGTAAATTTTAACGTAATTAAATAGTCTAAAAAGCAAAATTTATTAAAACAATGATTAGAAAGAAGAAGAATTATGAGTAAAGTTTTCGTATTTGGTGGCTCCGGCAAAGATTTAATTAAAGATCTAGTAGCTGGTGTCCGTTAATAATTCTGAGTCTCAATCAAATCCAATTCCAGATGTTGCACAGGTACTTGCAGATGTTCTGAAGTTCCCTGCTACCAAATATAAGGTAATTGAGATGACTGGCGGAGACACTCCAATTGACAAGGCTTTAGAGCAAGTTAAATAAGAGTGAGGTAAAATATAGGTATTCCCGTTGATAACTTATCTATCTAATGAGTTGTCAATGGGTTTTTTGTATGTAAAAATCAAGAGAACTTACTATGTTATAGCTGAAGAAATCTACTATACATTGTCATTTTATACTTTTTTTCAAGCAAAAAACGCTATCCAAATTGAATAGCGTTTTTACTAATAATTAATCTGATTCTTCAGCAGCACGTGTTGCAGCAGTTTCAATAGTCTTAATAGGATTCAATCTTACACGGAAATTAAAGTTGCCTACATAAGCGTCGTCTTCAAAGCCGTACTCACTGTAATCACCCCAAGAAACATAGTTAGATGTTCCCTTGATTCTGTAGAAAAGTTGTGCAATATCGCCACTACCAAGAATAACTGGATCTAATGCTCTAATCTTTTGGCCCTTCTTAACAGATTGTTTTGTCTTTTTTAATTTTGAATTATAGATAAACAAGTCCATTTGAGGAACAATTGTAGTTGCACCACCATCACGAAATACAGGATTACCGTTAATGCGTCCAACGTTTATCGCCTTGATATAAGCACCCTTACCGATATAGTAGTAATCTTGGCCCTTAATCTTATAATTCTTAACTGCATATGACTTACTACCACTCAAATTTGTATAGTAGTAATCATCAGATTTGGTCTTAGCGCGACGCTTGCCTGCGTAATTTACAATTGAATATTTAGGCAATACGCGCTGACCATTAAAGCTAATACGTTGACCCTTCTTATTATAAATAGCAGTATTGGTATTTAATTTCAAAACGCCTTTACCATTCATGGTATTAACGTTATTTGACTTAACATAAATTCCGCTACCTAAATTGAAATATGAATCAGGGTAAGTAACCCAGCTCTTACCAACATATTTAATTTTGCTGCCTTTAGTTAAATAAGCTTTGCGACCACGATAAGTTGATAGCCGTTGACCTTTACTGTTGTAAACATATGCATTTTTAATCAAGCCAATTTCATTGCTATTCCAGTTATAGCTACCAACTGCTTTCATATTAATGTAACCACCATCACCTAAATCGGCATAAGTGTTGCCTTTAATAATACTCTGCGGCATCCCGTTAAGATAAATAAAGGCATTAACTTTAGGTCCTTGAATTATAGTTGGTTGACCATAAAAACGAATTGGCTTGTTAAAGTTAATCTCATTTTTATTAGCTATACTTTTACCGTTTTTATTATATAACATTGGTTGAGAATAGCTTTTAACGAACGTAATCTTATTTTTTAAGGTACTTGCTTGAACTATGCTAGAGTTTTGGCTTTGTCCTGTTAAAGCTGCAGGGACCATAAGCGCAGCTCCTGCCACAATACTCAATGCAATTCTTTTTAATTTCATAATAAACCTCCCTTATATTATTCTTTCACTATTTTGAACGTAATTAAGTAAAATTTCTAGTAAGATTGCCAATTTTTTAATATTTCATTTTGCTCAAATTCTTTTTCGAGCTTTGGATTTTGTTTGATTTTCTTGTTAATATGCTTATCAATGAAACTCATTATTTATTTTCGACTCTTTCAAAAGTTTCTTATTGTATCTCATCGATATAATCACTCTGCAAAGAAATCATCATCAATATCATATAGTTCATAAGTCTGTTGGACTTGAACTCCAACTTTGTATTGCACCATTAAATTGGTCAGCATTTCGCCATCAACTAGAGCAACATTCAATTGCTTAGCCGCTTCCTTTGCCCCACTAGTAAATGAAGAAGTAGTGATAAACACGCCACGATCTGCTCGCTTACGTCTTAATGCACCAGAAAAGCTGTCGATTTCTGGGCTACCAACTACATTATTTCTCTTCTTTATACTTCTCAACACCATTTCTGTAGTAATCATTAAATATTGAAGAGATGCCTGTAAGCATTAAATCGCAAAGTTCTTTTGAAGTATAACCCGAATTATAATGACTCACTGCATTCCTTGCTTTAAAAACTAATCTTATATATCTCTCTTGTCGAGTATCAATATTTATTGGCTCTTTTCTTAAATTGTTTATAAGACTTGCAGCCGTTGGATCATATCCTAATCCTTTTAATGTATCAAAACCGTTTTCAGCATAATTTTGAAGAATAATAAGTAAGAGATGCTCTAAACAACTTCCAAGACCCGAGGCACACAAAAACCATTTTTGATTATTATATGCACATAAACACTGATTAAATTCATCCGTAAATTGCTCATTATTAATTGTCTCAAGCATGTCATTAAAGTGATATCTATCAACAAAATATTTTTGATTTGATAATGGAAAAGACGCTATAGGTTTCGGCATACTCTCTACAGATAACGTACTATCATATTCCTTATCTACCCACTGATTCATCCAAGCTTCACTTTGTACAGCATCAACACCATCAAAAACACCAAAAGTTACCTTAAGCGAAGCAGGAAGAATATTTTTAGATAATTTCTTTGAAATTAATTGTTTTGAAACCAGCCAATTTATTCTGTCTTTTTCATTAACATATCTTGAAAAACTTGGGTTATTTGTTTCTAAATATCCATTTGCTAGAAGTACCTCATTTCTAGTATCTGAAGTTGTGGCAAATGATACAAAACCTTTGTGTCCTCCCACTACATCAATATAAACTTCTATTCCATAAATTCTTACTTTTTTATTATTTGCCCATGCAAATCTTGTAAGTTGCTCGCCTTTAAAATTATAATAATTCTCTACTCTATTTAGATAAAATCTGTGCAAGAGATTAATTAATTCTTTTCCTTTATTACTTTCCATCTTTTCAAATTTTAAAGTCATAATACACCTATTTATGGACTTGGATGGGAAAGTTTCAAAAAAAATAACTTATTAAAAAAGGAAGGACTACATACAAGCGCTTTTGTAGTCGGTGATTTAGTTAAACGATTTCCGATATATGAAGGATTACCAACAGTAGAACGACATCGAGGTATGAATCCATATATTGCTGCAATTGAATTATTACATGAAGCTAAAGTTGATAACGTATTTATAGGTGACAGCGAAGCACTGTTGAAACTTTAAAATATATTAATGAGTATCTACAGAACCATATAATTACAATTCTATGTAACTTATTATCTGAATATAAACACTTATATAATAAAGAAATTAACATAAGGCCTGATCAACCTGAAAATATAATCCGTCTATTGTTACCATGTAAGCCCAACGTTGGAATCCGACATAATATCGTTAGACATCGAGGGAGTATAGTGATGCAAAATAGACTTGCAGCTCGCTACAGTGGGGAAGTATATTTGGTTAAACATGACCTACCATTTGAGGTGAGAAGTAATGTTATAGGTTTTGTAAGCCCTGAGTATGTAAATCTTTTTGATCAAATTGATGCTGATATCAGGATCAAATTAATACCAATAAACTAAAATTGTCCATGAAAAAAGCGAGAAACAACACTTTTTAGTGTCATTTCTCGCTTTAAAATTTTACTTATTAAAAGTTTGCTACTTTGACAAATTGATTTTTTCCAATTTGATAAAATTTACTATGACCAATTTTTACAATAAAATTGGCTTTAACTTTGACTTGTTTACCTTTCTTCAATAGAAGCTTTTTCTTTCCATTTTTGATTGCTTTTCCTGATTTAGAATATACAAATGCATTATGCTTTAAACGTAAAACTTTTGTGTTTCTTTCAACAGTATTTGCTACTTTGACAAATTCGTTTTCACCAATTTGATAGTATTCGTGTTTGTTAATGGTTACTTTTTTTGCATTGTTTAAAGGATAAATATAGGATCCTTTCTTTAAGAAGAAATTTGAGACTGTCAAATCTTTTGTGTAAATAGTTCTTTCTCGCAAATTGATTTTTTA
>NZ_AZEL01000068.1 GCF_001434975.1 Lactobacillus gallinarum DSM 10532 = JCM 2011 | reverse complement strand
ACCTGGGAGAATTTAAGCAAACAAGAGCGTTACCAGCTAAGACAAGAAAAACTTAAGCCATTGATGCAAGAGTTCTTCAACTGGTGCGAGAAAAATAAGACAACCGTTTTACCAGGTTCTAAGTTGGGAAAAGCTATTAATTATACACTCAAGCATCAAGAGACTTTTGAACATATCTTGCTTGATGGTAATTTAGAATTATCTAATAATAAAGCTGAACGAGCTGTCAAATCACTAATAATGGGCCGCAAAAATTGGTTATTTTCACAAAGCTTTAGAGGCGCTACTGTAAGTGGCTTTATTCTAAGCTTAATTGAAACTGCCAAGAGAAATGGCCTTGATCCTGAAAAGTACTTGAATTATTTGCTTCAGAAATTACCGAATGAAGAGATTCTGGATTCGGAAACCCTTGAAGCTTATTTACCGTGGCAAGAGAAGATCCAGAAGAATTGTAAATAAAAGAACTTAAATAACCGTCTCAGTATAACAGTAACTGGGACGGTTTTTAAGTACACTATTTTATTTGACGCTTAC
>NZ_AZEL01000067.1 GCF_001434975.1 Lactobacillus gallinarum DSM 10532 = JCM 2011 | reverse complement strand
CTGCGTGAATAAACACCGGTAGCTTCAAAAATAATTTGTGGATGTTTAGAAAAAGCGGTTAATTCATGAAGCAATTGAATAAAACCAGGACGATTATTAGTAATGGTTAGTTCATTTTTGCTTTCACCAATTAGTTCACAAACAGTAGAAGTAGACTTGCTTACATCAATTCCAAAAGTAACTTGCATAATAAAAACCTCCAAAACTTAGTAGTAAAACGTATTTACTTAAGAAATCAGATCTAATTTTCTAAACTCGACATCT
>NZ_AZEL01000007.1 GCF_001434975.1 Lactobacillus gallinarum DSM 10532 = JCM 2011 | reverse complement strand
GTCCAGATGGACTTTTTATTTTTCTAAAGTGTTCAATTTGATTTTACAATCGGCGATTTAATTTAAATCGGTTAAACCATGTTTTTTCTTTGAAGTACGATAAAAAATATAAGCTATTAAACCAAAGAAAATAGGTCAAAATCCAGTCCAGAAAGCTGTCGCATATCTGTATTCCAAAATTGGTTGTAAAACTGTAAATATAATACCCGTGCAAACAATTATTTCAACAAATACTACCAGCGCTACTGTCCATTTATAATTCGTAAATACTCTAAATTTACGCGGATAATCTTTCTTTAAGAAAAATGGAAATGCACCTATCAAAAAGATATATGGTGCAGTTGCAGCAACATTACCCATATCGGTCAAAATTTGATAAAAGCTTGTAGCTGCACTACCACCGAAGGAAACGACCGCAATTAACAAGCAGACGAAAACAGTTTGAGCCCACATTGCATTAGCAGGAATGCCATGTTTGTTTAATTTAGTTGCAGCCTTCGGCCAAAGACGTGGATCAGATCCCATGATAAAGGACTTAACGGGTGAATATAGTAATACGAAGAAAGCACCCATCATTCCCATTAATCCTGATAAGGCAATTGCTCTCGTAAAGATTTTACCAATCATTAAACTAGTCTGCGGATCCAAATGTAAGGCGGTACCGAACGCTTTACCCAAAGTCCCGTAAACCACATAAGTAATATTACCTGTGTTAGCACCGGTTTGAACGATATCCTTTTGATAATTAACCGAAAAACCGGTCATAAAGATCATTAAAACATAAGAAATAATCGTAAACAAACTACCGATAATTAAGCCCTTAGGGAAATCTTTTTCGGGATGCTTCATACTGTCAATTACCCCACCTACGGTCTCCATACCACCATATGCAAATACTGCATAGACAACAAAGGAAATAATAGTAATTGGAGTTTGGAAATCCTTATTAGGTGAAATAATAAAACTCTGCCAACCAGTGATTGGCTGTGCTAATTGTCCATGATTCATAATGATGACTAACAAACTAGATAAGATAAAAATCAAGTTCATCCCGATCATAAACCAGCCACCAATTGAGGACATGATCTTAATTCCAGTCATCCCTCTTGAAGACAAGTATGTAGATACAATCATGAATAGAATTGCCAATACACCCATTAGCTGTGTTCCATGTAAACCAAATAAATTCCAACTCTGAGTTGTATCTTTACCAAAAATTAGCGCTGAAATCGAAATCCAGAGTCTTGAGGTACTAGATACTAGCCAAAGTACCCAGTTAGCCAGCCAAACAAAAGTCCCGATAAAGGCCCATTTTTCGCCAATAGAGCCCGCAAGCCAGGAGTAAATTCCACCTTTTGCATCGTGAAAGGCTGAACCATATTCTGCCATCATTAATCCAGCTGGAAAGAAAAAACAAATTCCGGCTAAAATAAACCAAATAATTCCGGCATAAGTCATTTGCCGGTATGAAACCGAGACATTACCGAAACCATAAACCGTAGTTATGATCATTAAAACCAGGCTTAAAGTAGTTAATGTCTTTTTCTGTGTTTTATTATCATCCAAGATGAAGCCTCTACTTTCTTTACTACACTTTCAATTTTAGCACCCTTTCTTTTAAGTAAATTTATTCTAATAATCATCTCATAAGAAAAAGCTGCTAACCCCAGTTAACAGCTTTCTCATTCTTTATTTACTAATTTTTTCTTCAATCCATTTGCCCAGTTCTGCAACATGCAATTTAGTTACGGAACTGAATGTCAAAACCGTTACATGATCATAATTAAGATCTATGTTCTTTTTCAAACGGGACATTACTTTATTTACTTGGCTCTTTTTTATTTTATCAATCTTCGTACATACAACTAAAATAGGTAAATTCAGATATTGAGCATAATTATACATTGCAATATCATCTTTAGTTGGTTCATGACGCGAATCAATTAAAATTACTAATCCCTTTAAGTTGGGTCTTGTTTCCAAGTAATCTTGAATCATCTCACCAAATTCTTGGCGTTTCTTTTGCGAAACTCTTGCATAACCATACCCTGGTACGTCTACAAGATAAAACTCATCATTTACTAGATAGAAATTCAAGGTTTGCGTTTTACCAGGCTGTGAAGAGGTTCTAGCCAAGTTTTTTCGATTAAGTAGAGTGTTAATCAGACTTGACTTTCCAACGTTTGAGCGGCCTGATAATGCAATCTCAGGCAAATCGTCCTTAGGATATTGATCTTCTCTAACTGCACTGACAGCATAACTACTACTTTTAATTATCATTAGCGCCTACCTGTGCTTTACTACTTTCTTTTTTATCCTTTTTACGAATAACCTTAGGTTCAGCATGACGCGTAATTACATCTTTGGTTACCTCAACGGCTTCAATGTCTTTTTCACTTGGAGTCTTGTACATGATATCCATAATTGAATTTTCAATTATAGTTCTTAAACCACGTGCCCCCATATTTCTTTGAATTGCCAAATCAGCAATTGCTTTAAGCGCACCATCAGTAAACTTAAGGTCAACACCATCAAGTGAAAGTAGCTTCTTATATTGCTTAACCAAAGCATTCTTTGGCTCAGTTAATACTCTTACCAAATCTTCACTGTTAAGCTTATCTAAAGTTGTGATAATTGGAATTCTACCAATAAATTCAGGAATCATTCCAAATTTAACTAAATCTGCTGTAGTTAAATGACGAGTCCAATCATCTGCATCAATTTTATCAACTTCATTTTCAGCACCGAAACCAATCGTCTTTTTACCTAATCTATTCTTAACGATTTGTTCAATACCATCAAAAGCCCCACCAACAATAAACAGAATGTTAGTGGTGTCCATCTTGATCATTTCTTGTTGTGGGTGCTTACGACCACCTTGAGGCGGAACTGAAGCAATAGTACCTTCTAAGATCTTCAGTAATGATTGTTGTACACCTTCACCTGAAACATCACGAGTAATTGAAACATTCTCAGATTTCTTAGAAATTTTGTCAATTTCATCGATATAAATAATGCCGCGTTGAGCACGTTCCAAATCGTAATCTGCATTTTGCAATAATTTTAGCAAGATATTTTCTACATCTTCCCCAACATAACCAGCCTCGGTTAATGTGGTTGCATCTGCAATTGCAAAAGGTACATTTAAGATTCGAGCTAAAGTTTGAGCTAAATAAGTCTTACCTGATCCAGTAGGACCAATCATTGCAATATTAGACTTCTGTAATTCTGTAGAAGAATCAACATCCATTTGACTGATTCTCTTGTAATGATTATAAACAGCAACAGATAATACCTTTTTAGCACGATTTTGGCCAATTACGTATTGATCAAGTTGTTTTTTAATTTCCATTGGTTTTGGTAATTCACTTGCAGTTTTAACAGAATCTGCACGTAATTCATCATCAATGATTTTTTTAGATAAGTCAACGCATTCATTGCAAATATAAACGCCATTACCAGCGATCATTTTTTTGACTTGGTCTTGAGTTTTACCACAAAAAGAACATTTAATCTCTTCTTGATCTGTAAACTGATTTGCCATTATATTTCCTCCCTATACCTACCAAAATAGATTATCATAAATTAACATATTTTGATAAATATTAAGCTTAAATATCAAAAAAAGCGGCCTAAAGCCGCTTTTTAATGAGAAATCAGTAATAATTTATTTATTACTTACTTTCCTTCTTGTCTTCTGCTTCTTTTGCTTCAAGCTTTGCCTTAGCAACTTGCTTAGCATTATCAGTAACAAGATCCATAGCCTTACGTACAGTGATGTCGTGACTTAACATGTCGTCTGACAAAGTGTTACGTACAGTCTTTTCATCCATGTTGTATTCAGCAGCAAGGTCCTTGATTTCCTTATCAATTTCTTCCTTGGTTGCCTTAAGGCCTTCTTTTTCAACAATAGCTTCAAGAACTAAGTTAGTCTTAACTCTTTCAGCAGCGTTCTTAGCAAATTGTGAACGTAATTGTTGTTCATTAGTATTGGTCAACTTGTAGTAAGTTTGTGGATCAATACCTTGACGTTGCATGTTACCTAAGTATTGGTTCAATTGAGTATTAACGTCGTCTTGAATCATTGCATCAGGAATTTCATCAACAGTAGCGTTCTTTACTGCACTTTCAATAGCTGCTTCTTGAATAGCATCGTTTGCAGCTTGTTCCTTTTGATCCTTCAATTGCTTCTTGATCTTGTCTTTTAATTCATCAAGAGTATCTACTGAATCATCAACATCCTTAGCAAACTCGTCGTCTAACTTAGGAAGTTGCTTTGACTTAACTTCGTGAATCTTAGTTGCAAAGTGTGCTTCTTTACCTGCTAAATCCTTTGCACCGTAATCCTTAGGGAAGGTTACAACAACATCAACATCATCGCCTGCTTCGTGACCGATAAGTTGATCTTCAAAGCCAGGAATGAATGCGCCTGAACCTAATTCAAGTGAGTAGTTTTCAGCTGAGCCGCCTTCAAATTCCTTGCCATCAATAGTACCCTTGTAATCGATGGTTACGGTGTCGCCCTTAGCTGACTTACCCTTCTTAAGTACAAGTTCAGCATTTTGTTCACGGCGCTTATCAAGTTCAGCATCAACGTCTTTTTGGTATACACGAGTATTTTGCTTTGGAACTTCGATACCCTTGTAGTCGCCTAACTTAACTTCTGGTTCTACAGTAACAGTAGCCTTCATAGTCCAGTCTTTATCTTTGTCCATTGATACTGGAACAATTTGTGGTTGACCAACTGCAGCAATACCTGCTTCCTTAACAGCAGCAGAATATGCATTTGGCAATACAATGTTTAAAGCATCTTCATATAATGCTTCTTCACCATAGTATTGATCAAAAATAACACGAGAAACGTGACCCTTTCTAAAACCAGGAACACGTAAGTTTTTCTTAACTCTTCTAAAAGCTTGATCCAAACCTAATTTAATTTCATCTTTTGAAATATCAAAAGTAAGTTCACCGGTTGTTTTACCGGTCTTTTCCCATTTTACAGACATTAATAAAATACCTCCAATGTCAAGTTTGAGTTTGCTTCTTGCATACTAAGTTATCTTACCTTAAACTGGCACAAAAAACAAATCTAAAAGAAAAAAGATGCGCTCCTGTGAAGAAGTGCATCTTTTTTGCTATATCGTTAGAAATTAGTCAAGGATTTCAGTAACCTGACCGGCACCAACGGTACGACCACCTTCACGGATGGTGAACTTAGTACCCTTTTCGATGGCAGCTGGCTTAATCAAAGTAACAGTGAATTCAGTGTTATCACCAGGCATAACCATTTCAGTACCTTCTGGCAATTCAATTTCACCAGTAATATCAGTGGTGTGGAAGTAGAATTGTGGACGGTAGTCTGAGAAGAATGGAGTGTGACGTCCACCTTCTTCTTTCTTCAAGACATAAACTTGAGCCTTGAATTCCTTGTGGGTTTGGATTGAGCCTGGAGCAGCCAATACTTGACCACGAACAACTTGGTCACGGTCAATACCACGGAGCAATACACCAACGTTATCGCCGGCTTCACCTAAGTCCAAAGTCTTGTGGAACATTTCCAAACCAGTAACAACTGACTTAAGAACCTTGTCTACCAAACCAACGATTTCGACTTCATCGCCGACCTTAACAGTACCACGGTCGATACGACCTGAAGCAACAGTACCACGACCAGTGATAGTGAATACGTCTTCAACTGGCATTAAGAATGGCTTGTCAGTTTGACGTTCTGGAGTTGGGATGTATTCATCAACGACGTCCATCAACTTAAGAATTTGTTCTTGAGCTTCCTTGTCGCCTTGTAAAGCCTTCAAAGCTGAACCACGAACAACTGGAATATCGTCACCAGGGTAATCGTATTCAGTTAACAAGTCACGAACTTCCATTTCAACCAAGTCGATCAATTCTGGGTCGTCAACTAAATCGCACTTGTTTAAGAATACTACGATGTAGTTAACACCAACTTGACGAGCAAGCAAAATGTGTTCACGAGTTTGTGGCATAGGACCATCAGTTGCAGCAACAACTAAGATAGCACCATCCATTTGTGCAGCACCGGTAATCATGTTCTTGATGTAGTCGGCGTGGCCTGGAGCGTCCATGTGAGCGTAGTGACGATTTTCAGTTTCGTATTCTACGTGGGCGGTGTTAATAGTGATACCACGTTCCTTTTCTTCTGGTGCAGCATCGATTTGTGAGTAATCTTCAGCCTTAGCCAAACCCTTGTCAGCTAAAACAGTAGTAATAGCCGCAGTTAAAGTGGTCTTACCGTGGTCAACGTGACCGATAGTACCAATGTTTACGTGTGGCTTAGTTCTAACGTAATGTTCTTTTTCTGCCATTAAAATGACCCTCCTGTAAATTTGCAAGAAGTCCGTTGAGATAAGTTAACGGATAATTCTCTGTTGAATATTGTACTACTTTCTTCGGCAATTGCCTAGTAAAAAAGCTTAAGCTAAATTGCCTAACGAAAATATCCTTTGCTAATTATACTAAATACTTTGAAAATGTAAACCTTTTTTACCTATTTTTTAATTTGGAAATTTTCGATAAATTTTTTCAAATAAATCTTGATGAGTTCTGCCATTTCTTTGTTGCAAATAAGCTACCAAATCGCTAGCAAAACTATCAGGTTCATCTACATAATCATCTAGCTTAGGATACAAACTACCTAATACTAAATTGGTTTCACCAATCATAAGCGGTAATTGACTAGGATTATGACTAAATTTAGCCCCAATAGCTGAAATTATCTCTTTGTATTTAGGGGCTTTTTCTAAAAGCAAAGTATCTGCAGGAATAAATTCGGTTAAATCATCCAAAACCCACACTTTAAATTTATCTTTCAACTTTAGTCTAATAAGATCTTCACAAAGAGATAAGCGCACAGCGAATTCTGAAATAGGTTCTAATAAAATACTTTGAGCAAAAGTTGTAAAATTAACCAAATTTAATTTATGCAAGCTTTCATAATCCATTTGGTTAACCTGCTTTTTTGCCTTAAAAGACTGCATAATTTGCTGTTGCTTTTCTTCAGAAACAGGCTGCACCTTAAAAGGTAATTCTAACCCTGTAATTTCTTTTAACTGTAAAGCTTCTATTAAAAAGTTATTTTCCTTTAAAACTTTACAATACATCCGATATACTTGCTTATTAGAAAAAAGATCAGGCTCTTCTTTAATTAAAGCATAGGCCTGATCTTCTTGTTTATTTGCACAATAGAGATCACAAAGCTCCAAGATCACATCTAATGAATGCTCTCCTCGCAATGCTTCTTCTAAATTTTGAATTGCCGCAGCAAGATCTCCCCTGTGCTTATTTTCTTCAGCAAGTTTCAATAAATTCTTTTGACTTACTGATGTCATAATTATTCTTTCTTTTCTTTATTATTTCTTGTTTTATTGTTTGATGAATGTGATTTGTTATTTTCTTGCTTTTTCTCATTACGCTTTTGCATAGCACGATGACGGTTTTGGTTTACTTCCATCACAACTGGCAAAATAACGGGACGACGATTTGTTTTCTTATATAAGAATTTCTCCAAATCGCTGCGAATATCTTGCTTTAATTCTGTCCAATCAAACTTCTTGTGCTCGAAGTTGCTGTTAATTGCCTTTTTAATCACATCAATTGAATCATTCATCAACTGTCTATTGGCTTTAATGTAGACAAATCCACGGCTAGTTACTTTAGGTTCTGCGATAATCTTTTTCTTTTTACGATCAATTGTAACTACAGCAATGAAAATACCATCATCAGAAAGCACTTCTCGATCGCGCAAAACAATGTTACCTACATCACCAACACCTGAGCCATCGATCATAGTGTCTTCACCAGGGACAGGATCAGATAAGTAGAAGCGTTTCTTCTTAAAGTCGTAGTCTAAGCAATCACCATTTTTAGTAATATAGATATTCTTAGGACTCATACCAGTCTTAATAGCCAAGCTACGAACAATTTCTAATAATCTATACTCACCAATAACTGGGATTAAGAACTTAGGCTTTAAAGTATCAATCAATAATTGAATATCACGACCGGTTGCATGCCCACTAGTATGCATGTTGCGGCCCAATTGAATAACTGTTCCGCCTGCTTTATAGACAAGGTCACTGGTTTCAGCCACCATAGTTTCAACGGCATGAGATGGAGTTGTAGCAATAAAGACTAAATCACCATCATGAATAGTAATCATACTATGGCGATTCTTAGCCATTTTTTGTAATGAGTTAAGTGGTTCACCCATTCGACCAGTTTCCAAAATAACTGTTTGATTATCTGGCACGGTCTTTAAATCCTTAACTCGCATTAAAAGGCCATCTGGCACATCTAAATAGCCTAATTTCATTGAAGTTCTAACAATTTTAGCCAAATCACGACCAGTTAAAAGTACTCTCTTTCCAGTAGCTTTAGCTGCGTTTAAAACTTCTTGCACGCGATTCAAATTAGATGCCTTAGCTGCAACGATAATTCGACCAGTTGCATTTCTAAAAACATTAGTTACAAAGTTACCAATATCTTGTTCTGAAACATTAGGATATGAAGCTTCCGCATTTGATGAATCACTTAAAAGAGCAAGAACTCCTTTTTGTTCAATTTTAGCTAAGCGATCCATATCAGTCCGGTAGTTGTCGGCAGCAGTTGGATCAAACTTGAAATCACCAGTATAAACGATCTCACCTGCTGGAGTATGAACATCAATACCTAATGAATCAGGAATTGAGTGGGTAGTATGGAAGAATGAGATACTTGCATTCTTAAAATCGATTTCGGTATCTGCATCAATTACGTGGAATAAACTATTTTTGCGATGCTTATTTTCACGTTGAACTTCTATCTTGGCAAGTTCAATACTTAATTGAGAACCAAATACTGGAATATCATACTTACGCAAAATATATGGCAATGCACCAATTGAATCAGCATGCCCGTGCGTTAAAAAGATTCCTGCTACTCGGTCTCCATATTGTTCAAAGAAATCAAGATCAGGAATTACTACATCGATACCGAATAAAGAACTATCAGGATACTTCAGTCCGGCATCAAGAACAAAAATTTCATCATTAACCTGAACGGCAAACATGTCTTTACCCTGTTCACGTACACCGCTCAAGACCATAATCTTTAGTTGATTAGCCATTATATTTCCTTTTCTATATTAAAATTTTTAATTTTTTATGGATCTAAAAGATCACAACGTAAAAATATCTGTTTCAATTTTAGCATAAAGGAGGAAAATATGACAGATGCAAAAAAAGCCAACCCTATGGTTGACTTTTCTTTCGTTATGATTAAGAAATTAACGACGAAGACCTAGCTTCTTGATCAATTCACGGTAACGGTTAATGTCGTTGTTTTCTAAGTAACGAAGCAAGTTACGACGGTGACCGATCTTCTTAAGCAAACCAACGTATGAGTGGTGGTCGTGCTTGTGGCTCTTCATGTGGTCAGTCAAGTTGTTGATGTCTGCAGTTAAAAGAGCAACTTGAACTTCTACAGAACCAGTGTCGCCTTCGTGAGTTGCGTATTCTTTAATAATGTTGTCTTTTTCAGTTTTTGAAATTGCCATAAAAATTTCACCTTTCATAAATAATTGCCATTAACAACGTTTACCGTCGGTGTGAGCGGGTAAACAGCGTTAACGGTTCACTCGAACTATATTACACAATATTTTTTAAAAAAGCAAGCTCAAATTATCTTGCATCCCAAGTGGTTCTTAAGTATAATGGATGAAGTAAATTTCTAAATCATTGGAGGTGAATTTCATGCCACAAATCAAATCAGCTATCAAACGTGTTAAGACGCAAAACGCTACTAACAAACGCAACGCTTCTGAATTGAGCAAGTTAAGAACTGCTGTTAAGAAGTTCAAGAACGCTGTTGAAAGTGATAGTAAAGAAGACGTCTCCAAATTGCATTTAGAAGCTGTTCGCGCTTTGGACAAGGCTGCTTCAAAGGGCTTAATCCACAAGAACAAGGCTGCTCGTGACAAGAGTCGTTTAACTAAATTAGCAAACAAGTAATTTTACTTATTACTAATCAAAAAGAGAGAAGAAATTTGATTTCTTCTCTCTTTTTTTGCTTTAAACAGATAATACAAACAACTTTAAGAAATTGTCTTCATGATATGTTCCATTTTTGTAATTAAACTCCAGTTGAATTGCTTTTTGCAATAACTGCTCTAATTTAGACACATTTAACTTATTTTTTAAAGCCAATTTTACTCTATAGGGATGGACGCCGAGTTCTTTCACAATTTGTACTTCGCTTCTACCCCTTTTAGCTAGAATTTTTACCACTAATATTAATTCTAATTGGTTTTCAAAAACTGCTAGCAGTTGAATCGGATTTGTACCTTCTCTTAATTGATTATCAAGACGCTCTATGGCTTCTTGATAATTTTTATTTAATGCAGCCTCTAAAATAGCAAAAATATTTTGCGCTAATGATAAATCCACGTTCTGCATAACGGATTTTTCAGTGATCTTATTATCACTAGCTGCCATCTTTAATTTCTGATAATTACTTAAAATAGTATCAATAACTTGATCGCTGCGTTCAATTAATAGTTGCAAAGCAGATTGCGTAATAGTATATCCTTCAGCTTTAATAAGCGATTTTACTACTGCCCCTACTTCATAAGAACGAATAGTTGGCTCAACCACATTAAACTGCTTTAAGACCGTCTTAGTCAGCTTTTTACGACGATCAAGTTTATCATATGAAGCAACAATTACCACTACATCTTCTAATTCATTTAGATTATCAAAAATTTTCTGTAAATCATCCATCTGTTTCTTTAGCTTTTTTGGTACCTTTGCCGTTAAGAAAAATGGATTCTTTATAAGGATTAATTTATTTTCACTAAATAAACTTGATTCTGTCAAATTAGCAATTAATTCATCCAAACCATCATTTTCACAATCTACACTGACATGCTCTAAGTCCTTAAATTGATCTTCTTTAATATATGAATTAGCTAGATAATCATTAAGAAAATCATCTCCACCCCAAATCAAAGTATGGGGGTTATTATTATTCGTATTTTTAAATAAAGAAAGTAAGGTCATTTTTTACCCCGCTTCAAAAAGTAATTAAATTCTGATTTTTGCATTCCACCATAATACCAGCTAATCATACCACAGTCTTGGGTTGAAACCCATGGTATCTGTTGTTCACTAAGCGTGGTTAGCGTCTCTTGATGTGGGTGACCAAAACGGTTCTTTCGTCCTGCTGAAATAAAAACTTTTTGCGGATGAATCACTCGTAGAAAATCCGGATTGGATGAAGTTTTACTGCCATGATGTCCCAATTTGAAATAATCAACAGATAAATTGGATTTCTGCATAATCTCTTTTTCTCCTTCCTGGCCTAAATCTCCTGTAAAAAGCCAATTCTTATTGGCGACTCTAAAGAACAAACTCAAAGAATCCTCATTCTTTCCTTCTCCAGGTTGGTACGGATAAACCACATTAAACGTAATTTTAGGCTCTTTTACTTGCATCCCTGCCAGTAGTTCAACTAATTTAGTATGTTTAATTCGACCATTTAATCTTTTTTGAAAAGAAGGATTATTAATCAAACCTTTAGCCATAAAAATTCTTTTCACATTAACTTGCTCAAGTAGCGGCCCTAAATCACCAACATGGTCTGCATCCTGATGCGAAACAAATACTCCATCAAGTGTACTAATCCCCAAACTTTTTAGAAAAGGAATAGTAATACGATTGACTTGGGGTGTTACTTTTTTACCCGAAAAATTCAGCTTTCCCCCTGTGTCAATCATATATGCCTTGCGCGGAAACGGAGTAGTAATCAAAATACTATCTCCTTGTCCTACATCAATGAAGGTTACTTGTCCTCGCAACGGAAAATGTATCATGCCGAAAAATATTAGATAAGTGCTAATTAAAACCATGCTTAATTCTTTTTTATTAAATTTCCATTCCGGACGTTCTCTTAAAGCAATTATCAGCAACATTGTTATCAATATTAAAATTAAACACTGCCACCAATTTATTTTGCCAAATGTTAATAACCCTAATTGGGTATTAGATAAACTACCAATTGCTTTTTCACCCAATTCCAAAATCTGTTCAAATAATGGAGCCAATTTTTTAGTAAAGCTAAATAATACGATATTGGTAAACGTTACAGGCATAACAACCCAATTAAAATAAGGGACCACCATCAAATTAAATAAAACAGTCAGGAAATTAACCTGGTAAAAATAAAACAGTAATAATGGCGTTAATAGCACATTCAATAAAATCGATTGTTGCATTTTGCCAAATTTATTTGTCAGCTGTAAGCCTAAAGCCAACAAATAACTCAAAATTGCTCCAGCCATCATAAACAGACGTGGCACAATCATAATATGCAAAATGCAAGCTAATCCCAATATATCAATTGCCGCTACTCGATATCCTTTGAATTTGCAAATTTTACCTAGAAAGTACGTTAAGCTGGCCCTAACAAATCCTGCTTGCCCATAGCTTAAAAAGATACCCAACAATAGCACTACGCAACAACAAATAAATGCTTCTTCATCTGTCATTTTTAAGTAAAAACAGATTGTACTAATTATTAAGACGTATAATCCAACGTGCAAACCAGAAATGCTTAATAAGTGAATAACTCCCAAATCACGATAATTATTCAGAATTTTTTGATTTTCTTGCGCATTATTTTCACCTAAAAGTAATTCACTGGCAAACAAGCCTAATAATTGTGGCATTTTTTGAAAATATTTTTGCAAATTAAAGCGCAATTTATGCAAACCAGTAATTACGCCATTTGATTTGACAGCCTTCATCTCGCAGCTAAAATATTTTATCTTTTGAGTGATTCCTTTTGCCGCGTAATAAGTTTGATAATCAAATTCGCCAATATTAGTTGCAGGTTCAATAATTCCGCATTCACCTTTAATCTGGCTAACTATCAATGGCAGTCCTTGCTTTAAATTATTTTCTTGTTCAGTTGGTACTTTGCCACTTATTAAGATTTTCCCCTGCTTAAAATGACCTACGCCCGTTAAATAATTATCTTTAACACGAACTTGATCGGGATAAATCTGTATTTGACTTTGCTCAGATAATTCAAAATGCACTTCTTTTTTATTCAAAATAATCGAACCAATAAATAGAGTGACTAGTACTAAAACCAATTTCAGGCTAGCAGCATATTTTTTTAACAATAAAAAGGAAAAATAACCAGCAGCAGAAATGCAAACTATTTTTTGACTGAATGAGTCACAAATAAATGCTAAAAAAGAGATTGCAATCAATAATAAAGCTGTTAATAAATAAAATCCAACATCATTTTTAAACAGTGAGTTGATCCTTGAGACTGGCAAAAGTCTTCTCTCCTATTCCTGATACCTGCATTAAATCCTCCACTTTTTTAAATGAGCCATTTTGTTCACGGTAGGCAATAATTTGCTCTGCTTTCTTTTCTCCTATTCCCGTTAATTTCTGTAAGCCAGCTACATCTGCTGTATTTAAATTAACCTTTTCCCCACTTCCTTGATTTTCAGAGGAGCTATTAGCAGCCGCTGAAGCTGGATTATTGCCCGTACCAGCAGTTAATGCACTATCTACTTTTTCGCCTTTATACGGAATATGAATCTTGTCTTGATCCTTTAATAAAATAGCCCGATTAATCGTCTTTAATTGCGCTTTATCCGTAGTTCCACCAGCGGCTTCAATTAACTCTTGCAATCTAGCCCCATTTTTTAACGTATAAACTCCCTGATGCTTAACGGCACCTGAAATATCGCAAGTTACTGTTTTAGACTCAGAAGAAGCAACATTAGACGCGTTGCTTGCTGAACTAGCATTAGCCGCAGAATTATTATTTGAGCTCATATTACTGGACTGACTTACTTTCTGATTATTATCAAATGAAGGCTCCTCTGCCCCATCTCCTTTTTTAAGCCATAGTCCACCTAGTAGCAATACAACCGCTACAATGAAATATAATTTCTTTTCCAACACAAATTCTTTAATTTTTTCAAAATCCATAAAATTTCACCTCTACTATTTAATACGCAAAAAAAGCCCAGAATTTTTTCTGGACTTTAATTTTTTTGCAAAAATTTTTAGTAATGTGATTTCAAATAGTTCAGAGCATCATCAAAAGTATCTACTGGAACTATTTTCATCTTTGTATGGATTTTTTTAGCGGTTCTTTTAGCTACAGCATAATTAGTTTCACTCTTTTTCACGCTTGATGAATCAGTTGGGGCAAAGAAGACTTCTGCTCCTTCTCGGCTGGCTGCTACTACCTTTTTATCGACCCCACCGATAATGCCGACCTTACCTGTTGGTGAAATTGTGCCTGTACCGGCAATTTTATGTCCATGACTAAGATTTTGCTTGCTGAATACTTCGTAACTTTCCAAAGTAAACATTAAACCAGCAGATGGACCACCGATTTCGCCAGCATTAATTGCTAGTTTAGGCTTAGTTTTAACTTCAACATGTTCAACTAGCTGAATACCAATTCCCGGTTTATTGGTTCCCTTAACTTTAACAACTTTACCGCTGATCTTCTTCGTTTGTTTTTCTCTTAAAACTGAAATAGTTATTTTGGAACCAATTTTTTGCTTACGTAAATATGTCATCATTTCTTCTGTTGAATGAAAACGATGACCATTTGCACCTAAAACAGTATCTCCGATTCTGAGTTTATGCTTAAAGCTAGAATTCTTTTGAACTTCCATTACATAAACGCCTAAATACTGCAAACTATGCTTTTTACCGGCCTTTTTAGCTGCATAATAAATCGCATTTTGTTGACTAGTTTCCATATACCAATCTTGCAACTCATTATATTGCACACTAGTCTGACCACCGAGTAATTCCTTGCTAGGAACTCGTTCATCATACGGCTTAGTGTAACTCCACAAGTATTGCAAAATAGATGCCGGCCGACTAGTTACGCTAACGGTGACTAAGTAAAAATTATCCGGCTTTTTATTTTTGGATTTAATAAACTGACTCACCGGAACCGCTTCACCCGGAGATTCAATAAAATAATCCGTTGGCCAAAATATTAATATACCAACAACTAAAATAGCAATAAGTGCAAGCAGCCAATTTCGTAATTGATGCTTCTTATTCTGCGTATTCATTGTTTAATTTCTTTCTTAAAGCCTTAGCAGCTTTTTCAGGTAAAAATTGACTAACGTCTTTGTCAAATCTAGCCAATTCCTTGATCATGCTGGAAGCTACAAACGAATTTTCTGGACTGCTAAACAATAAAACTGTGTTAATATCCGGAGCCAAGCGTTTATTAATTCCCGCAATTTCTTGTTCATATCGAAAATCAGCACTATTACGGACTCCACGTACTATTGCTTTAGCTTTTAATTCATGAGCCAAATCAACTGTAATCTCATCTGGCTTTTCTAAAACTTCGATGTTAGCAATATCTTTTAATGCATCCCTCGCAAAATCAGCTCTTTCTGCTGGAGAAAACAGATAATGCTTAGAAGTATTAGTCATTGCTACTAAATAAACTTTTTCAAAAATTTGAGCTGCTTTTTTTGCCGTTTCAATATGTCCATTTGTGATAGGATCAAAACTCCCTGGAAAAAGTGCAATAGTCATTTCTAATCCTTTCGATAAATTCTCACAATCGTTTTACCCAAATGGTGTTCCTTAATTAAGGAAAAGCCACTGATATCACCCAATTCAGTGTGATCATCAGTCTCTGCTACCACAGTTGCATTTGCATTCAACAATCCCAACTTATCCATTTGCAACATATCTTTAGCAATTTTTTCTTTAGCATATGGTGGATCCAAAAATACTAAATCAAATTTCTCTTGATTTTCTGCAAACAATTTTAATGCAGCATTGCTGCGCATATTATAAACGCTAAAACGATTTTCTTCTTTAGTTAAAGCTACATTCTTTTTAATAATAGAACAGGCGGCATGATTTATATCCACCAAACTGGCATGGTCGTATCCTCTTGACACGGATTCTATTCCTAAAGCACCGCTACCAGCATATAAATCTAAAACATTACCACCATTAAAAAATTGTCCTAATGAGTTAAAAAGCGATTCTTTAACTTTATCACTAGTAGGCCGAGTTTTATTGCTTTTTAAAGTAAATAAATTTCTTTTAGCATATTTTCCTGAAATGATTCTCATTGCATTTGATCCTCATTCTTTTCTTGTTCAAGTTGTAACTTTTTCTCCGCTTCTTTAGCCATTTCAACCAACTGTCCCTCAATATGTTGGCTATCTAAATTGACTTTTTCTTCTGGAGAAATTTCTACGTGATTTACAAAATCTAATTGTGCTATTTCATTTTTTAACTCTTTAGCTTCTTTGCGATTCACATACAGAACACAGTATTTCATATTCTTAGAGAAATAAACGATGTCACCATAATGACGCAGTTTGTATTGATCACTAACAGATCTTAGATAAATAATTAGTGCTACTCGTTTGGTTAAACGAGTATTTTCTATCTCTTGATTGATACTCACGCTATTGTTTCATCCTTTTCTTTGAGCATTTTTTCATTAGCAGATACATTTAAAACTAGCCCAATTGCGGCCGTTAAGACAATCATAGAAGAACCACCATAAGAAATAAATGGTAAAGTTACCCCGGTAATTGGTAATAATCCCAATACAGCTCCGATATTAAAAAATGCTTCAGTAAAAATAATTGTGGCAACGCCAAAACAAATTAGAGCATCAAATTGAGAAACAGAATGAATTCCCACATTCATGATTTCCAGCATTAAGTAAAATAATAAGCCAACTAACAAAATAGTTAAAATTACTCCAACTTCTTCAGCTGTAATTGACAAAATAAAATCAGTATATGGCTCTGGCAAATAGCCTCTTTTTTGCATACTATTGCCTAGCCCTACTCCTAATACGCCACCATTATGAATGGCATAGTACGAGTTAACTAACTGAGCTCCACCTTTTCTTTCTAATTCAAAGGGATGCAAAAACGACATTAATCGTTGAAATTGGTAACTCTTTTGCAAAAACTCAGGACTCCAAATAATGATTATAAGAACCACCAAGCCAATAACAAGTGCTATACCGATTAGCCAAGTTAAAGCTAATCTAGCTGGTATACCGGATACTGAAAACATTACTAGAGTAATCATAAACAGAATTGCAGTACCACCTAAGTCTGGCTCAACAATAACTAAGCACATTAAAAATGCAGCTAAAATAGCAGGGTGTGATAAATTATCCTTAATCTTACCTTTAACCAATTTACCATCCCTATGGTCTAAAACATAAGCCAAGTAAATAACTAAAGCTAATTTAGTGACCTCTAGTGGCTGTAAATTAATAAAACCTAAATTAATCCAACCTACAGCACCATTAACCGCTGCCGAACTATGGAAGAAGCGCAAAAAGACTAACCATAACAGCATTAAAATACAAATAATTAAAAAGCCCGCCACAAATTTAGGACTTTTAAATACCTTTATTTTTAGTGCAAAAAATGGAATACAAAAAAATAAAAATGCTACTAAAGCATAAATCGCTTGTCTAATACCATAAACACTTGGCTTAAAACCATTAACTAATAAAATATCTGAACTTGCTGAATAGACCAAAACTATCCCCATAACTACCAAAATTAGATATGGGATAAATATACGATAGTTAAGGTATCTTAATTTTCGACGCACGAGCGTTGCCCCTTTTATGAAATAATACTTTTTCATTATAAAACAAAAAGGACACCACTTCTATTAAGTGATGACCTTTTTAAGGTTATCTAAAATTAACCATTAGCACGAGCACGCTTCTTATCAGCCTTTTGACGCTCTGAAGTATTCAAGATCTTCTTACGTAAACGAATTGATTCTGGAGTTACTTCACAGTATTCATCATCGTTCAAGAATTCAATAGCTTCCTCAAGAGTCAAAGTTCTAGGGGTCTTAATTGCAGCTGCGTGGTCTTTACCTGCAGCACGAGTGTTAGTTAAGTTCTTACCCTTAGTTACATTAACTGCAATATCACGTTCACGTGATGATTGACCAACAATCATACCTTCGTAAACTTCAACACCAGCACCGATGAATAATTCACCACGTTGCTCAACTGATTGAAGTGAGTAAGTAGTTGATTGACCTTGGTTAATTGATACCAAAGCACCATTACGACGGCCTGGGTTCCAGTTCTTAACAACTGGCTTGTATGCTTCAAAGGTATGGTTCATGATACCGTAACCACCAGTTTGTGACATGAATTCATTATTGTAACCAATCAAACCACGTGATGGAACTAAGAATTCAAGACGAGTTTGGCCGTTACCAGTTGATTCCATGTTCTTCATTTCACCTTTTCTTTGTGAAAGTGAATCGATAACTGAACCAACGTATTCATCTGGAGTATCAATTTGAACAGATTCGAATGGTTCACACATAGTACCATCAATTTCACGGTAAATAACCTTAGGACGTGAAAGTTGTAATTCGAAGCCTTCACGACGAAGTTCTTCAACCAAGATTGAAAGGTGAAGTTCACCACGACCAGAAACAGTCCATGCGTTTAATTGATCAGTAGGTTCAACCTTTAATGAAACATCAGTACGAGTTTGACGGATCAAACGATCTTCAAGCTTCTTAGGAGTTACTTGGTCACCTTCACGACCTGCAAATGGTGAGTCGTTAGCAACAAAGTCCATTTGAAGGGTTGGTGGATCAATCTTAAGAAGTGGCAATGCTTCTGGATGTTCTGCTGAAGCAATTGTTTCACCAACGTAAATATCATTAATACCACTAATAGCAATGATATCGCCGGCCTTAGCTTCTTTAATTTCGTTACGCTTCAAACCGAAGTAACCAAATAATTTAGTAACACGGAAGTTTTGAGTAGAGCCATCACGCTTCATAACAGTGATATTATCTCCAACTTTAACCTTACCGCGGTAAATTCTACCAACACCAATACGGCCAACGTAGTCATCCCAGTCAAGCATTGTGATTTGGAATTGTAAAGGCTCATCTGAATTGTCGATTGGAGCAGGAATATTCTTAATAATAGTATCAAAGATAGGATCCATAGTTTCTTTTTGAGTACTTGGATCTGCATCATATGATGAAGTACCATTCAATGCTGATGCGTAAACAACTGGGAAGTCAAGCTGTTCATCGTTAGCACCTAATTCGATGAAGAGTTCAAGCACATCATCCAAAACCTTCTTAGGACGAGCACCTGGACGATCAATCTTGTTCAAAACAACAATTGGCTTTACACCGGCTTCCAAAGCCTTCTTCAAAACAAAACGAGTCTGTGGCATTGGACCTTCATAAGCATCAACCAAAAGTAATGCTCCGTCTACCATGTGCATAACACGTTCAACTTCCCCACCAAAGTCGGCGTGACCTGGTGTATCCAAGATGTTGATAGTAGTATCCTTGTATCGAACAGCAGTATTCTTAGATAAAATAGTAATACCACGTTCACGTTCAATAGCGTTTGAGTCCATAGCACGATCTTCCAGATTCATATGTTCTGGTAAAGTATCAGATTGCTTCAATAATTGGTTAACCAAAGTAGTTTTACCGTGGTCAACGTGGGCAATGATAGCAATATTTCTAAGATCGTCTCTTCTTTTTTCTGACAAAAGTATTCCTCCCCACTCTTCAATAAAAAAACTGTGACTCTGTCACAGTTTCGGTAACGCAGTAGCGCCTTATCGAAGTGCTTCTATTTTTGATCTGTATAGTTACGTTAGTGAATTTTACCACCTAACTGCACGCGGGTCAACGCTTACCAATAAGTTAACTTTTAATTGTTTTCATCTAAAATCAAGCAAAATCGCTTAAAATATGGTAAAAATATATTAGATAAGTTTTTTAAAAAGGAGTAATTATTTTGATCTTAATGAAAGATATCGTGCGTGACGGTGATCCCGTTTTACGCCAAGTTGCTAAGCCTTTAACTTTTCCGCTTAGCGACCACTACAAGCAATTAGCAGAAGATATGATGGAATATTTAGTTAATTCACAAGATCCAAAGATCGCTGAAAAACATCAACTTAGAGCAGGTGTTGGATTAGCTGCTCCACAAGTTGGCGAAGGCGTTCAAATGGCTGCGCTTTTAGTTCCTGATGATAAAGGTGAAATCATCTTTAAGGAAGTTTACGTTAACCCAGAAATCGTTTCTGAATCCGTACGTCAAGCTTGCCTTAGCGAAGGTGAAGGTTGCCTTAGCGTTGACAAAGTAATTAATGGTTACGTACCACGTCCAGACAAGTTAACTATTCATTACTACACTGTTGATGGAGAAGAAAAAACTATTCGCTTGAAAGATTATCCAGCTATTGTATCTTCTCATGAAATCGATCACCTTAATGGTCATCTTTTCTATGACAGAATTAATAAAAAAGATCCATTTGCACTTAAAGAAGATACTGTGGTTATTTCTTAATTGTTATTTAACCAAAAAAAAGAGTCTGCATAAGCAGGCTCTTTTTATATAATAAAAAACCACTGGGCGACTGGACCAGTGGTTCATACATTGGGAATTAAGAAGATTGAAGAGACTTCTTATAGCGAGTAGATGAGTTTATTCATCATTCACCACAAATTCATAGTACAACTAATGTTATTTTACGTCAATAATTATCAAGAGAATTTCTTAATAATTTTCAAATGAATATAGATCTAAACATATTTATATACTTACCTTTACAAATATGATAAAATTTTTATTAGCTATAGAGTGATTTCACTCTAAATTGAACGTTTATACATTAATTAAGGAGAATCATTTATGATTTACAAAGTTTTGTATCAAAAAGACAAAATTGTCAACCCACGTAGAGAAACTACTCAAACTCTTTACATGGAAGCTGACAACATGGTCGAAGCAAGAAGTACGGTTGAGGACAACACCCCCTATAACATTGAACTCATCCAAGAATTAACAGGCAATTCTTTGGCTTACGAAAAAGAACACGCTGACTTTAAGTTAACTACGTTCGATAAGAAGTAATAAAGAGTGCGAATTAAAAATAATGAAGTAGCCGTTTATGCAATCGGGGGTTTGCATGAAATCGGTAAAAATATGTATTGTGTCCAGTATCAGGATGAAATTATCATCATGGACTGTGGTATTAAATTCCCCGAAGACGATTTATTAGGTATTAACTACGTTATTTCAGATTATTCATACCTACTCAAAAACCGTAAGAAGATTAAGGCTCTTGTAGTTAGTCACGGACATGAAGACCACATTGGTGGTATTCCATTTTTATTGGAAAAGATTCCTGAAATTCCTGTTTATGCAACTCCATTTGCCCTCTCATTAATCAGAGGCAAATTGGAAGAACATGGTATTTTGAAGACTACCGAACTGCATGAAGAACATGAAGATACGGTTTTAAAATTTAAGAAATTATCTGTTTCTTTCTTCAGAACCACACACTCCATTCCTGATACTTTAGGAATTGCTGTTCATACACCGCTTGGTGCTGTTGTCTTTACCGGTGACTTTAAGTTTGACTTAACTCCTGTTATGAATCAACCTGCACCAGATTTCCAAAAAATGGCTCAATTAGGTAAAGAAGGTGTACTTGCCCTTCTTTCAGATTCTACTAACGCTGAAGTTAGTCAATTTACTAAATCTGAAAGATTCGTTGCACAGTCGCTTCATAATATTATTACTGGTATTCATGGGCGAATTATTTTCGCTACATTTGCCTCTAACCTTTATCGTGTTTCTACAGCTATACAAGCAGCTATCGATACAGGTAGAAAAGTTGCCATTTTTGGACGTAGTATGGAAAATGGTGTAGATAACGGAATCGATTTAGGATACTTAAATGTTCCAAAGGATTTAATTGTTGATGCAGAAGAGATTAACAAGCTGCCACCTGACAAAGTTATGATTCTATGTACTGGATCACAAGGTGAACCATTAGCAGCTCTTTCAAGAATTGCCAATGGTACTCACAGACAAATAACTTTACAGCCTGGCGATACAGTTATCTTCTCTTCTAACCCTATTCCAGGAAACACATTGAGCGTTAACCACTTAATTAACAAATTAATGGAAGGCGGCGCTAATGTCATTCATGGTCGTGTTAACAACGTCCACACTTCTGGTCACGGTGGTCAAGAAGAATTAAAGATGATGGTTCGCTTATCTAAGCCTAAGTACATGATTCCAGTTCACGGTGAGTACAGAATGCAGGTTATTCATACACAGTTAGCACAAGAAGCTGGTGTACCTGCTGAAAATACTTTCGTGTTGTCCAACGGTGAAGTTGTTTGTTTTGGGCCAAATGGAGCTAGAATTGCTGGTAGAATCCCTGCAGGCGATGTTTATGTTGATACTTCGGGTACTGCAGATGTTGGTAATGTTGTCGTACACGATCGTCAAATTCTTTCAGAAGAAGGTTTGGTTGTCGCTGTAGCAACTGTTGATTACAAATATAAACGTGTCTTAGCTGGTCCTGATATTCTCAGTCGTGGTTTCGTCTACATGCGTGAATCAACTGAACTGATTAACCAAGCACAAAAGCACGTCTACCACGTTCTTCGAAATGAAATGGCTAAATCAGACAAGCCTAAAGAAAGTGATATCAAGAAGGCAATTTCTGAAAATCTTTCTGATTTCCTTTACTCTAAGACTGAACGGCGACCAATGATTTTGCCAATTATTATTGAAAAGAAATAAAAAATTAGACTCCTTCGGGAGTCTTTTATTTTGAATATAAGATATATGAATAAAAAAATTAAAGTACATTTATTAGTTAATGAAGTAGCTGGAAATGGAAATGCTGTTGCAGCTGACCATTCCTTGCAAAAGGTATTAAATAATCTAAATATTCCATTTAGTCATAAAAAGAGCAATTATCCTGGCGAACTCATTAAGTTGGCTGAAGATTATGCCAATAAAAATCCTAACTCAAATGATATTTTAATCGTTGTGGGTGGTGATGGATCTTTCAATGAGGCTTTAAATGGTATTAAAAGATCAAATTTCCCTGAAACACCCATAACATATTTACCTGCTGGAACTGGCAATGATTTTGCGCAAGGAGCTGGATTAACTAACGATCCTTTGCAACTAGTTAATAATTTATTGCAAGATCCCGAGCCGGAACGCGTTGATTGCGGATTCTTTACTTCAAATATAGCTAAAATGCCGCATGGTTATTTTGTTAATAATTTTGGAATCGGCTTTGACGCATTTGTGGTTCATGAAAGCAATAATGAGAAACTAAAGAAAAAGTTAAATCATGTTAATTTTGGTAATTTGATTTATGGCTTAAATATTATTAAAGCTCTTGCAAAACAGAATACATTTACGGTTACGATCAAAACGGCAAATGAAACTGTGCGCTACGGGGATGCTTATTTCGTGACTACTACCAATCATCCATATTTTGGTGGTGGAATTGCGATTTTACCCAAAGCTGACATTTACAGTCATCATTTAGATACTGTGATCGTAGAAAAGCCCAACTTATTCAAATTTATCCATCTTTTTGACAAATTATTAAAAGATGGATCACATGTAAATGCTCCCCAATTTCACTATATAGAGGCTAAAGAGATTCAAGTTACAACTCAAAAGCCAGAGTTTGCACAAATTGACGGTGAAGATTATGACGCCCAAGATTTTAAATTAACATTTAAAATAGATCACTTTAATTTGTTGAAATAAGCAAAAAAGCTAAGGTTTTCATTCAGATGAATGATTATCTTAGCTTCTTTTTATAATTTAATATTTTCCATTCCAATCATTGGATCTATCTCACCTGAATAAATCTTTTCAGGCGTCAAAATATAATCCTCTGGTTCTTGTTTTTCAGATTCAGGTGCTGCAACTTCATCTTTTGTTTTTTCTTCACTAGTTTCAGTAACTTTAATACCCAATTGAGCACAGATTTTATCTGACAATCCAGTTTTTCGATCATTTCCTGGCGTATTAAAAGCTGCTGCAAAGGCTCGTGGATCTCCTACTAAAACCAAATTTTTCTCAGCTCGAGTAACCGCCGTATAAAGCAAATTTCGTTTAAGCATCACATAGTTCTGCATAGTCAAATTCAAGATAACTAATGGAAATTCTGAACCTTGTGACTTATGAATAGTAATCGCATACGCTCTGGTTAAATCAGTTAAATCTTTTTTACCAAAACTTACTTCCCGGTCATCAAAATTAGCAACCATGCATTCTTTAGAATTATCTTCATCGATACTAATTATTTTACCAATTTGGCCATTATAGATATCTTTTTCAGGATTATTTTGCAATTGTAAAATTCGATCGCCAATTCTGAAAATTTCATTGCGTACTTCTAAAAATTTACTCTTAGCTTTAGGCGGATTCATTATTTCTTGAATAACATCATTTAAATTGTTTACTCCGCCGCTACCATGATACATGGCACTCAATACTTGGACATCATCCTTATCAAAGCCACGTTTTAAAGCTAATTTGACAATTTGTCCTACTGCATCCCCCACCAACTCAGGTCTACAGCTAATAAATGAATAATTCTTAGTCTTCTTAAATAAAGCTTGTTGGTCTCTGCCCTCATTTACATCGTGAGCCAGCGTAATAATCGTTGACTCATCCCCTTGTCGGTGAATTTGCTTTAAAACTGTAGTCGGAAAAGCATGTGACTTAATTAAATCGCTAAATACGTTCCCCGCACCGACAGAAGGTAACTGATCCTTATCTCCTACAAACACAATATGACGAGTTTGGTTAATGCTAGAAAGAAGCTGCTTAAACAAGAACATGTCAACCATAGACATCTCATCGATGATCAAAATTTCACCATTTAGCTCATTTAGATCTTCAGCATTTGCGTCTCCAATGCCTAACCCTAGAAGTCGATGAATCGTTTTGGCACTAATTCCGGTTATTTCTCCCATTCTCTTAGCAGCTCTACCAGTTGGCGCTGCTAATAAAAATGGTGGATCTTCACTATATAGCGATGAAGCAGGTATTTCTGCCAATTTTCTTAATGCTAGCAATATCCCATTGATAATAGTGGTTTTACCTGTCCCAGGACCACCTGTCAAAATTGAAATAGGATTGTTCAAAGCATTCTTGATAGCAAGCTTCTGTGTGTCATCATACTTAATTTTTAATTCTTGCTCCGCATCCTCGATAGCTTGTTCAATTTTCTTATCGCTATACTGTTCATCATCCTGTGCTTTTCTACTTTCCACCAAACTCTTCATAGAACGGGCAATATCGACCTCTGTTTGATAAATATTTTGTAAAAAAGCATTTTCACCATCAACTATTACTTTGCCCTTTTTCTGCAATTCATTTACACAAATCGCAATTGGATCAAATTGTGGGATTTGCAATAATTCTTTAGCACCAGTCAGTAAATCGGATAGTGGAACATAAGTATTGCCTTCACCACTCAAAGCGTCTAGCAGAACCTGATAAATGGCCCCATTTATTCTTCTTGGATCATCATTGGGTATCTCCAATTGCTTGCCGATGGTATCTGCTGTTTTAAATGCATAACCTGTAATTTCATTAACGGCAGCATAAGGATCCTCTTTTAATTTATCTAGAGCTGCTCCATGATAACATTGGTAAATCCTAGCGGCTACCTGTTTCCTTATTCCATATTGAGCTAGTTTTAAGACGATTTCAGAATAAGAATCCATCGAATTTAGACCCGACAATAAGCTATCTTTTTGCTTTTTAGTTAAAGATAACGTGTCGATTTTAGCAGGATTTTCTTTTAAAACATCTAAAGCATTTAATCCCAATTCTTCAATAATGGTACCCGCTGTTTTTTTACCAATACCTGGGAATTTATTAGAACTCAAATAATTAGTGAGTGAGCCTTCTTCATGAGGCATGATCGGCTTATAGCTATTAGCGCGAAATTGTAAACCGAATTTTTCATGCATAACCAGTTTACCATCGAAGCGATAGCTACTACCAATTTGCACATCACCAAAATTACCAGTTACCTTAATTTCGCTACGTGAATAATTTTCGAGTGAACCAATGATTTCAACATCGAGGATTTTATATAAATCTTTATCATTTTCAAAAACAATCCCGTTAATTTTACCGGTGAATTCGCTCATTACTTTTTCTTTTCCTTATCATTCAGCATTTTCATAATTGAAGCATATTGATCCATTGCCCGCTTATAGTATTTTTCATCCATTGCTTTCGCTTTTGCAAAATATGCTTCTGCCTGAGTTCGATCTTTTTCCATGGTAGAAACACCAAGCAAGAAATATATCTTAGCTGTTCGCCTATCTTTAGGAATCATGAGATAGGCTTGCTGGGCTTGAGCATTTTCGCCTAAGCTCATCCAAATATCCCCTAATAATTCTTGCACCTTATCATCAACTTTTTTGATTGTTAAAGCATACGCAAGAGCTTTTTGGCTCTGACCTAATTTTAAATAAGTTAATGCCTTCTGATATAAAGTCAAATCGTCATTAGGAATTTGGTCCAATAATGCCAAAGCTTTATCAAAATCACCCTGCATATAGTAGCTAACAGCTAAATTGTAATTTAACTTTTGCGGCTTTTTAACTAAGTGCTGCGCTTGTTCCAACAGCTGCTGTGCCTGATCTACACTACCTTGTTCAATTAAATAAGTTGATAATTGCAAATAGTTTTCAATATTCTGTGGTTTTTGATCAATTTTTTGAACTAATAAATGAATCGCCTGATCAACCTTGCCATTATCATAAAGCTGTGCAATTTTTTTATCCATTACAGTGAATCCGTCTTTGATAACTTTCTGCCTAAATAACTAGTTTCGTTCCAAACAACTGGTTTAAAAGTCTTACCACCATCAAGCGTTTCAAGTACTGTTAAACTGGTATTGCTTAAACCGCCATTTTTACGAATATCTTTTAAAGGATAGCCTAACAAACCACCCATAATTGCTGATAAAGCTGCTCCATGACTGACTGCTAATACTTTATCATCATCATTCGGGAATCTTTCAGCCATTTCTTTAGCAAAAGACTTGCCACGAGCAATTACATGTTCATAATCTTCACCATGTAATTCGGTGGGATCATACTTATCCGGATGATGCCAAAAGTTGTTCATTTGCTCAGGAAACTTCTTTTCTGCTTCCGCAAATTTCATTCCTTCCATATCACCTAAGTTAAATTCACGTAATCGTTCATCAATCACTACTGGCAAGTTGGCATTCATAGCATTATCAATACCTTGAGCAGTATTAAAGGCACGATCTAAAGGACTAGCAAAAATACCTCTAAACTTAGTTCCTTTTAAATGTTCACCTAACTTCTTTATATCTTTTAAGCTTTGTGGCAAGAGTGGTGAATCACCATGTCCACCTTGAAAACGACTTGCTAAATTCCATTCAGTTTTACCATGACGAACAAAATAAATTTGCATTTTTATCCCCCAAACATGTTTAATTGATATAACTAGTTTAGCACAAAGAAAAGGGCGTTCGAAAATTCGAACGTCCTTTTTTAAAATTCATTTTATACTAATTGCAATTGCTTGTCTTCTTGGTAAGCAGCATCAATATTTCCACCACCAAGACATTCTTCACCTTGGTACAAAACAAGAGCTTGACCAGGAGTAACTGCACGAGCTGGTTCATCAAAGTAAACGTCAGCAGTATTATCATCTGCATGATACTTAACAGTTACACCAACATCACATTGACGATAGCGGAACTTAGCGCTGCAGTGAAATTCCACATCATGATCTGGCTTACCAGTAAAGAATGACATATCACTAGCCTTCAAGCGACTTGCGTAAAGAAGCTTACTATCATAACCCTGTTCTACGATTAATTCGTTCTTCTTTAAGTCCTTACCAACAACAAACCATGGATCTGTTGATTCCTTAGTTGAACCTAAACCTAAACCTTGTCTTTGACCAATAGTGTAGTACATTAAGCCGGCATGTTCACCAACCACTTTGCCATCAGGGGTAACCATCTTACCTGACTTAGCTGGTAAAAATTCGCTCAAGAACTTTCTAAAGTTTCTTTCACCGATAAAACAAATACCAGTAGAATCTTTCTTCTTAGCAGTAGCCAAACCATTAGCTAAGGCAATTTCACGCACTTGAGGTTTAGTTAAGTTAGCAAGTGGGAAAATAACCTTCTTAATCTGATCTTGATTTAATTGACTTAAGAAGTAAGTTTGATCCTTATTCCCATCCTTCGGACGCATCATATGAGTAAGACCATTTGCATCTTTAACAGTTTTAGCATAATGTCCCATTGCAATATAATCAGCATCTAGATCCATCGCAAAATCTAAAAATGACTTGAACTTAATTTGACTATTGCACATTACGTCAGGATTAGGCGTTCTTCCCTTTTTGTACTCATTTAAAAAGTATTCGAAAACACGATGCCAGTATTCTTTTTCAAAATTAATTGAATAGTATGGAATACCAATTTTATCGGCAACTTTCTTTACATCTTCGTAATCTTCAGTAGCGGTACAAACACCAGAATCATCAGTATCATCCCAATTTTTCATGAAAACACCGACAACATCATAGCCTTGTTGTTTGAGTAATAATGCTGATACTGATGAATCTACACCACCACTCATACCTACAACTACTCTAGTCTTGCTATTGTCAACCATTATTCAATCAATCCTTTACCTCAAGCAATATCTTACGCTCTTCAAGATCCTTCAAAATGTAATCTAAAAGATCTACAGTTGGCGCTAATTGCTTGTTTTTAAAAATATTAACCTTTTGCAAACCATTGCGATCAGTAACAACCATCGTTAAATGAGATAAATCCTTATTAACAGTCATCTTTAACTTAGTTGGTGCATTATAAGGTGAATCATTATACAAAGGATGTTCATAATTAAAATTACCCTTAGCAGTCTTCACAAAACCAGCATCAATTAAAGCATAAAGTTTTAACTCTGGATTTAAAGTAAACTTACGTTTATCACCATTAATCACAACTATATTTGCCATATTTTTCCTCACTTATTTATAATAAGTTACTTTCTTTTTAAAAGCAACTATTTTCTTTTAGATTGAATTCTTTGAACAATTTTTACCAGATTTTCAGCAAATGATTCTACTTCTTCATCTGTATTATACCGCCCAAACGAAATACGAATTGATTCATTAATTCGAGGAGAATCTGCACCAAAACATGCAATTAATACATGTGAAGGTTCAAGTGACCCTGCGGTACATGCGGAACCACCTGAGACAGCATAACCGTTTAAATCTAAATTAGTTTGTAATGAAGTAGTAGAAATACCCTTAAACCATAGATTTAAGACATGGTGAGAATATCCAGGACCATGACCTCCATTGATTTTATAATCAATCTTATTTTGATCAAGTTGGTTCAAAATAAGATCTTGGAAATGCGCATATTTTGCCTGAAGATCATCATGACCAATATTGGTCAGTTCTTTAACTGCTTCGCCAAAGCCAGCAATACCGGGTACATTTTCAGTTCCAGCACGACGTTTAGTCTCCTGTTCACCGCCTAAAACCAAATTTGGCAAATCAATATCAGAATTCTCATACAAAAATCCTAAGAATTTTGGTCCATTAATTTTATGAGCAGATACTGATAATAAATCAATATTCATTGCTTTGACATCAATATCAATCGTTCCCATGCCTTGAACATTATCGACATGGAAATATGCATTGCTCTCTTTGACCAATTCGCCAATTTCTTTAAGTGGCATAATGGAACCTACTTCATTATTTACGGCCATAATCGATACTAAAATTGTATCTGGCGTTAATTCTTTTTTCAGTTCATCTAAAGAAATATGTCCCGTCTCATCAACATTTAAATAGACAACGTTGTAGCCTTCATCTTCTAATCGCTTCATAGGATTTAAAACTGAAGGATGTTCAATTTGCGTGGTAATAATCTTCTTACCAATATTTTTTCGACTGTATGCTGTACCAAAAATGGCAGTATTATTACTTTCTGAGCCACCGGATGTAAAGATAATTTCATTATCTTTAGCATTAATACTTGCAGCAATTTGATGACGAGCTCGATCAATCACATTTCTTGCTTGACGTCCCAACTCATAAGTACTTGATGCATTACCAAAATCATTTTTCATTTCATCAGTAATTACATCAATTACCTTAGGAGACATAGGAGTAGTCGCAGCGTTATCCAAATAAATTTCACGCACGTTAATTCATCTTTTCTACGTAATCACTAATTAATTTAGCAGCCTTAGCTCCAACCTTTTTAACAAATACATCAAAGTCTTCACTTGCACTGCCATCACCATTGTCAGAGATTGCCCGCATTGCAACTAATGGCTTATTAAAAGCATGAGCAACTTGAGCAAAAGCAGCACCTTCCATTTCACAAGCTAATGCATCAGGGAAGTTCTCTTTTATTTCATCCTTTTGCTTAGTTGAAGCTACAAATGAATCTCCAGTAACCACTAATCCTTCACTAAAAGCAACATTTTGCTTTTCAAGATATTCAGCGAATGCAGCTCTTTCTGGTGAATCAAGTACAAATTGAGCTGGTTGTTGTGGGATTTGGCCTTCTACATAATCACCTGCAGCAGTATTATGAGCATCATAATACATGAAGGCATTAGGCAAAACTAAATCTTCTTGATGAATATCCTTATGTAAAGTACCGGCAGAACCAGTCATAAAGATAACATCAATATCTACATTGCTTAACAAACTAGCTAGGTTCATCGCAGCTTGAACTTTACCAATACCACTCAAACCTAAATAAACATCATTTCCGTTAACAGAAAAATGTTCGAATTCAGTTGATCCGAACATTTCTTTTTTTTCTGCGTGGAAATGATTACGATAAAATTCGGCTTCTTCAGCCATTGGAACAATAATCGCAATCTTCATAAATTTCCTCGTTTCAAATTATAAATGAAATAATGCTAAAAGCACTAAAATAATTAAAACAAACACTATCAGAATAGCACTGTTCAGTCTTTTTTTCAGTTTTAAAGACTTTTCTTCGCGCATCTTTTCTTTATCGATAGGCTGCTGTGCTTGATAAAACTCCTCTCCATCGCCTTCCAAAGGACGTCTTCTTTCAGAATCATCCCTTTGAAAATCAGGATTAACATTAACTTCTTCTGTTGCATCATTATCAGTAAAAACAGATTTAACTTTGTCTACTAAACTTTTTTTCTGTCTTTTACGATAATCAGAACGCTTTTCTGTCATGATTACTTATTACTTTCAGCTTGAGCATTGCGCAATAGCATATTTTCCCAAACAGAAATGGCATAAATTGTCTTAGCATCGACAATTTTTCCTTCTGCTAATAAATTCTTTAATTCATCTAAACTATACCAATCAGAAGTTAAAAATTCATCTGCATCTAATGATCTCTTTTCAGTCAACTTAGTTAACGTATCACAATAGAAAAGATGCATTTTTTCATCACAAAAGCCTGGTGTAGAATAAAATTCACTAACTTTTTCCCAATATTCTGCCTTGTAGCCGCCTTCTTCATTCAATTCACGCTTCATAGCATCAAGAGGACTAGTGTCAGTTGGGTCAACAATTCCAGCTGGAATTTCTAAAGTGACTTGCTTGATAGCTTCACGCCATTGTTTTACCAAAAGCATTTCTTGTTGATCATTAATTGCAATAACACAAGATGCAGGGCGATGCTTAACTATTTCTCTAGTCGCAGTATCGCCATTAGGTAATTTGATTTTTCGAACAGATAAATCCAAGATTCTACCTTGAAAAATCTGTTGCGATGAGATTTCTGTTTCTTCTAAATCCACTAAGTCTCATCCTCCTTTTTTAAGCTAAATATACATTAACACATTGTAGGCCATTTTTTCCTTGAGCTAATTGATATTGTACTCGATCGCCTACTCGTAATGATTTATAGCCTTCTTCCTTAATAGCTTTATAGAAAACGAAGTACGATTTGTGGTTGCGATCGTCTTCAATAAAGCCATAACTGCTTCCTTCATCAAATTGTTTAACAGTACCTAAACGCATTATTTTTCTAATCCTTCTTGTACTGCTTCAGGGTAGTTTGCTTCAACAATTTCTGCACAACGACCACAAAGCATTGGTAACTTAGGATCTGCACCAATATCAGTTCTAATCATTCTACAACGTGGGCAAGCTTCACCTTCAGCATGCTTAACTACAACAGCAGCATTAGCAAGTTGTTCAGCGTCAGCTGGAGCTGGATCATCTGAAATAGTTAACTTAGAAACAATTAAAATTTCTCTGAAGTCAGCATCTAATTCATCAAGCATGGCCTTAGTTTCTTTATCTGGGTAAATTGTTACGGCTGCTTCAAATGACTTACCAATCAACTTCTTGTTTCTTGCATCTTCAAGTGCCTTCAAAACATCATCACGCAACTTCATGAATTTAGCCCAGTTTTCAAGCAATTCATCGCGATTTGCATAGTTTTCTACTTTTGGCATATTTGCAAGTTGAACGTAATCTTCGTCTTCCTTCAAGAAGCCCCAAATTTCTTCCATAGTGTGTGGCAAAATTGGAGTTAAAATCTTAGCCAACTTAACTGCAGCATCATAGATAACTGTTTGCATTGAACGACGTGCACGACTGTTTTCAGCTTCAATGTAAAGAACGTCCTTGGCAAAATCAAGATAGAATGCTGAAAGATCATTAGAAATGAAGTTAAAGACCTTCTTGAAGACAGTAGTAAAGTCAAACTTATCGTAAGCTGCTAAGCATTCTTTGATTAAGTCATTTAACTTAACTTCCATGTATTGGTCTACTGAACGAAGATCATCGTAAGCAACACGATTTTTCTTAGGATCAAAGTCGCTAGTATTAGCAAGCATGTAACGGAAAGTATTTCTGATCTTTCTGTAGCTTTCTGCAGATTGTTGCAAGATTCCCATTGAAACAGCAACGTCTGACGTAGTATCAGCTTGAGCTACCCAAAGACGAATAATTTCTGCACCCATTTGCTTGATTACGTCATTAGGTGAAATAACGTTACCAAGTGACTTAGACATCTTGTGGCCCTTATCATCCAAAACGAATCCTTGAGAAAGAACTTGCTTGTATGGAGCTTGACCAGTGACAGCAACTGAAGTAATCAAACTTGAGTTAAACCAACCACGGTATTGGTCACTACCTTCAAGGTAAAGATCAGCTGGGTAATGTAAGCCATCACGTTTTTCCATGACACCTGACCATGATGACCCAGAGTCAAACCAAACATCAAGAATATCCTTTTCCTTAGTGAATTCACCATTTGGTGAGTGTTCTGAAGTAAAGCCTTCTGGCAATAATTCCTTAGCAGTATGAGTGTACCAAGCGTTTGAACCTTCTTTTTCGAAGATCTTAGCAACATGTTCAATTGTTTCTGGAGTAACGATTGGTGTGTCATCTTCAGCGTAGAAAATTGGAAGTGGAACACCCCATGCACGTTGACGTGAGATTACCCAGTCACCACGATCTTTAATCATGTTGTAAAGACGAGTCTTACCCCATGAAGGGATGAAGCTCGCTTTTTCAATTTGATCAAGAATTTGATCTCTAAACTTAGCGATTGAAGCAAACCATTGAGTAGTTGCTCTAAAGATAACTGGCTTCTTAGTACGCCAATCGTGTGGGTATGAGTGAGTAAAGACCTTAAGCTTAAGAAGTGCACTAGCATCCTTTAACTTTTCGATCATTAACTTATCTACGTCTTGGTAAAACATGCCCTTAAGTTCAGGTACTTCATCAGTGTAGCAACCGTGAGCATCTACTGGACTGAAGATTGGCAAGTTATATTTTTGACCAACGTTAAAGTCGTCTTCACCAAAGCCAGGTGCAGTATGAACTAAACCAGTACCATCATCCAAAGTTACGTGGAAGCCTTCAATTACAAGACTTTCCTTGTCGTAAATTGGGTGCTTAGCCTTCATGTATTCCATGTCGGCACCCTTAACTGTTTGAACAACCTTATAGTCATCCCAACCGATTTCTTCAGCTACTTTATCAAGCAAGCCAGTAGCAACAACGTAACGTTTATCTCCAACTTGAACTACTGAGTAATCAAACTTAGGATTTACACAGATTGCTTCGTTTGCTGGAATAGTCCAAGGAGTAGTAGTCCAGATTACGAAATAAGTATCCTTAGGATCGATGATGCCTTTACCGTCAGTTACTGGGAAAGCAACGAAAATTGAATTTGCTTCAACATCTTTATATTCAACTTCAGCTTCAGCTAAAGTAGATTCACTTGACCATGACCAGTAAACAGGCTTCTTACCCTTGTAAATGTAACCCTTCTTGTACATTTCACCAAAGACACGAATTTCTTGTGCTTCGAAGTCATGTTGCAAGGTAACATAAGGATGATCCCAATCTGCCATCACACCAAGACGCTTAAAGTCATTCATTTGCTTTTGAATTTGTTCTTCAGCATATTGACGACAAAGTTCACGGTACTTAGCACGATCCATACTCTTACGGTCTACGCCTTTTTTAGCAAGTTGTTGTTCTACTGGAAGACCGTGAGTATCCCAACCTGGTACGTATGGTGCATAGTAACCATTCATGTTCTTGTAGCGAACAATGATATCCTTTGAGATCTTGTTCAAAGCATGTCCCATGTGGATATTACCATTGGCAAATGGAGGGCCATCGTGTAAGTCAAAACGAGGCTTACCTTCATTAAGCTTTAATCTTTGTTCATATAATTTATTTTCACGCCATTGCTTTTGCCATTCTGCTTCACGAACTGGCAAATTACCGCGCATTTTAAATTTAGTTTTACCTAAATTAAGAGTGTCTTTAATTCTCATTAACAAATTCCTTTCTAAAAAAGAAAACCTCGCCCTAATTAGGACGAGGTTAACCGTGGTACCACCTAAATTGAACTTAAAAAAGTTCCACTTAATTTGCGTAACGTGCAAAAAACGTTTAGATCATTCAGACAGCTGATCAACCTTTAGGCTCTTATGCTAATCTTCCACCAACATTAGCTCGCTGAATTGCCCTCAAGTTTTACTGCCAATCTAATTTTTATTTTTTGTAATCATCCGGGAAAACAATTGTTGGACCTGATGAACTCTTAGGTACTTCAGGTTTTAAATTAATTGTCTCATGATGCGGACTATCACCTGTCATTGGCTTAGGAGTAGTTTCTTCATCATCATCAGAATCATCTGACAACTCCTCATCCAAATCATCAGGTTCTTGAGAAGAGTTTACGTCATTTACATCATCGTTGTCAATATCTTCATCATCGATTGCAGTTTCATTTGCGATTTCTTCTTCACCGATTGGTTCTGCACCATTACCCGGATAAAATCGTTCCGTATGGAAATATTCATCTAAAGCATGCTGCCAAGTTTCATCATTTAAATTATTTATCTCATTTTGGAGCATTGCTTGCATATGACTACGAAATTCGCCTATTTGTTTCTTTAAACGCTTGTAATCATTAGAGATAACTTCTTGCTGTTGTTTTTGATAGCCAACTTCTGTTTGAGCTTCCTTTTTAGCATCATCCAGAATACGTTTGGCTTCTGCTTCCGCATTTTCTTTTAATTGATCTACAGTTTTTTGAGCAGAAATAAGCGACTTCTTCATATTACTATACTCATCTACTTGAGCCTGCATATCTTCTACTTTTTTATTTAAAGATACTACTTCGTTCTTTAAATCTACTACTTGATCAAGTGCATCCCCATAATTATCAACAACATCATCTAAAAAACTATCCACTTCATAGCGATCATATCCATTACGACCTCGATGCTTAAATTCCTTATTATGAATATCCATCGGCGTCAATTTCGTTTCTTTGTCTGCCAAAGTTTGAGCACCACCTTATATTTTCCTTTTCTTGTAGCCGAAACATTTTCAATCAAAACACGCCCAAAATGCCTCAAACTCAAAATATCATTCTCTTTAACCATTATATTAGAATCTGCTATGTCATGCCAATTTAATTTGATTAAATGGTTTTCAATCATTTTTTGAATCTGACCACGACTTTGTTTGCTAATTCCAGATAGTACTGCATCAATTCTCATTGAAGCAACAATTTCTATCTTTTCCGTTGAATCAGCCTTCGGCACTAGAACATCTTTAAAAGAAATCTCTCTTAATTTTACTTGTGCTCTTCCAATCCGAGTAACCTGCTCTTCAAAAAAATCCACTAATTCTTTTTTAGCAAAAAATTGCCATTTACCATTTTCATCAGTAATTATATCGCCAAAAGTATCAGTCTCAATTCCAGAATTAGCCAGGGTACCTAAAATCGCACCATGATTAATTTTGATAAATTTTTGTGGATATTCAATTTCATATGGCTGAATTAAATAATCGCTGGGTTGCAAATTAACCCATTCCTCGCTTAAATAAACACGTTTTTTCTCCGCATTCGAATATCCGCCATACTCTTGTATAAAAACATCATTACCCACGATGGTTTTTAGAATTGCTCTTTTACCCGGATCTAAAAAATCGGTTAAAATTGGTTCATGTTTAAAAATTATTTGATTAAAAAGACCAGTAAAATAATCAATTACTGGTCTTTCTTCTTGATTAAAATGTGGGTAAAACTTACTTGCTTGTCGCTTTTGCATTAACCTAACACCCTCAATAAAATATTAAAAATCCAAAATAGAACATAATTCTGTACAAAGTACAAAATGAATAATCCAATAATTGGAGAAATATCAATTCCAGTAGAATAGGCCAACTTAGCAAACGGACCTTTTCTGAACAAGTTCAAGTATGGATTTACAATCTTATCTAAAAAGCGACCAATTACAGAATTACTTAACATTGGTATCCAACTTAAAATTGCATCAATAACAATAAATAGACTGTAAAGCCATAAGATCCAAGTAAGAGCTACGTAAATAAAATGTATTACGTTTAACATTAACTTAAATTATCCTTCTTATCAATTAAGTCACTAATTTTGCCATCTGTCACAAATTTAGGTGGAGTGGCTAAAAAGATCTTGTCACCGATGCGTTGAATTTCACCGTTTAATGCATAAACTGTTCCTGTGATAAAATCAACGATTCGTCGAGCGGAACTATCTTCCATTCTGCTAAAGTTAATTACTACTGCCTTATTATTCAACAAGTTTTGTGCAACATCTTTAGCATCAGAATAAACACGCGGCTCATACAACACAATTTTACTTTTGGCTGAATTTAATCCTGATTTAATCGAAACAACATTGTCTCGACTAACAGAATTCAGAGGTAAGTTTTCATTATCATCTTTGTTTGAAGTAGCATATTCTTCTTTTTCCAATTCATCTTCATCATCATTGGAAATGCCGAAAAATCTACCCAATTTATCAAAAGCCATCTGTATCTACCTCCAAACTAGTTTTCACCACGATGTTTGAAGAATGGAATATCATCACTATCATCACTATCGTCTTGAGCACTAGTTTCAATTTGAGAAATACTATCTTGATCATCATTGCTAAAAGTATCGAAGCTTTCATGATCACCCTTTGGCTCAGCAGGCTTAGTATTTCTTCTTTGATTATCTTGATTATCGTTCAATCCCCAAACACTGGTTGGATCAACCATTGTTTGCTTTGGCTTTTTCGCTTCATGATCCGCATCTGCATTATTAGATGGTTGAACAGTTTGTGGACGGTCAACAGTTTGCTTTTCTGGTTGAACAGTATTATTAGCAACAGGTTCTGCTTCCTTCTTAGGTTGAGCCTTAATTTGGTGGCTACGTCCTGGTAATTGCTTTGATGCGGCTTCTTCGGCTTTAGAATCAATACCAGTAGCAATTACAGTAACTACCACTTCATCACCTAAGTTGGGGTTAATTGATGTACCGAAGATAATGTTGACATCATCACCAGCAGCCTTAGAAACAATTTCTGAAGCATCTTGAGCTTCAAACAAAGTAAGGTCAGGACCACCAGTAATGTTAAGCAATACTTGCTTAGCACCATCAATTGATACTTCAAGAAGTGGTGAAGAAATAGCAAGCTTAGTAGCTTCTACAGTTCTATTTTCACCACTAGCACGACCAATACCCATCAAGGCTGCACCTTGGTTTTCCATAACAGTCTTAACATCAGCAAAGTCTAAGTTTACGTAGTCAGTTGAAGTAATCAAGTCTGAAATACCTTGTACACCTTGCTTCAAGACATTATCAGCTTCTTTGAAGGCATCCATCATTGGGGTCTTCTTATCAACCATTTCAAGCAAACGATTATTAGCAATAATAACTAAAGTATCAACGTATTGCTTTAATTGGGTAATTCCTTCTGCTGCGTTCTTAGAGCGCTTAGGGCCTTCAAAACTGAATGGGCGTGTAACTACACCAACAGTTAAAGCACCGGTCTCACGAGCAATTTTAGCTACTACAGGAGCTGCACCAGTACCGGTACCACCACCCATACCAGCAGTGATAAAGATCATATCAGCACCCTTAAGTGCATCTTCAATTGTTTGTTCACTTTCTTCAGCAGCCTTTTGGCCTACTTCAGGATGTGAACCAGCACCTAAACCTCTTGTTAACTTAGGCCCTAATTGAATCTTGTTTTCAGCTTTATTACTGTTTAAAGCTTGAACATCAGTGTTTGCTGCAATAAATGAAACACCTTGTACACCGTCATCAATCATTCGGTTAACAGCATTGCCTCCGGCACCGCCAACACCAATAACTTTGATGACAGCATTCTTATTGTCGTCTGAATCGAATGTAAAATCCATTAAATTAACCACCTTTAATCAAAGAATTTCTTAAAGAAACTCTTCAAGCCATTAGATTTTTCTTGATTATTATTTTCTTCGTCCACTGAAGAATCATCTCTTGCGGACATTTTGTTTCTATTATAAGCTTCTTTGGCTTCACTTTCACTAGTAGAAACAGTTCTTTTAGAATTCTTGGAAGTTTTTGGTTGTGAAACTGGTTCTTCAACTACATTTTCACCAAAACCGTAAATTACACTGTTAACAAGATAGTCTACTTCTGACATCTTGTAAGAATAATTTACTATTCCATATGCAGCTGTATAAATTGGGTTGCGCATACCAATTTGATCTGGCTGATAAATACGTGCTTTAACGTTTAAACCATTGGCTGTCAAACTATCAATTCCTTGAAGTAAACTAGTTCCACCAGTGATAACAATACCACCCGGTTGCTTCAAAGCATTATGCTTGGCTAAACCCTTGCCAAGACGAGTTAGAATTTGCTCAAGACGTGCATTAATGATTTCACTCAGGTAAACTTCATCAATCATTTGCTGTCCATTTGAGCCTACACTATTAATTGCAAATTTATCATTCTTAGAAGCAAATTGCGGATCAGCAAAGCCATAATCTAATTTAATTTGTTCAGCATCACGTTTAGAAATACTTAAAACAGCAGAAATATCATTAGTGATATCGCTACCACCTTCCAAATCAATATTAGCGTATTTGATTTGGCCTTCCTTAATTACTGTTGCTGTACTTACTCCACCACCGAGGTCAATAATTACAGAACCGAAAGTCTTTTCACTTTCATTTAATGCAACACTAGAAATTGCCAATGGCGTTGGAACAAAGAAATTGTTGTGATAGCCTGCACGTTCAATTGCTTTTTTAATGTTATGCAAAGAACCTGTTGGAGCTGTTAACAAAATACCAGTTACTCCAAGTGAACGAGCAATCATCTTACGAGGATCATCAACCTCAGTTTTTCCATCAATTAAGAATCGACTAGGCAAAAAAGCAATTGCTTCACGATCATCTTTTGCAGCAGCATGAATCGCAGAGCGAATCGTTCTTTTGACATCTTCATTATTTACTTCTTGTCCTTCTTCACCGACATTAGCAAATCCAGTTGCTGTCTCTAATTGCAACATTCCTACTGGAATTCCGGCTACGACACTATAAATTTTTGCATTAGTCTTTTCTGCCACGCCTTTTAAAGCACGGCTGATAGCTGCTGCAGTCTGATCAATATCAACAATTTGACCATGTCTCATGCCTGAATTGGGCGTAGTAACTGCACCAATGACTTTCCCCGAATCTGCCACAACTGCTTTCACGCTTGTGGTTCCTATATCAAGACCCACTAAAAGATTTGAATTCTCCAAAATTAAGCCCCCATTAATATTTGCCTTGAAAAAATTCTAACATAAATAAACAAGTAAAACAGCTACGATACCCCGTAGGCTTTCTTTTCACTTGAAGTTAATGGCCTGCTAAACGCACCTATTTCTAAATCAATTAAGCTATTTTTTCCAGCTTTAACTTTAATTTCGTCATAATATTTTAGTTTGCTCTTTAACGTTACGGTACTGCCAATAATTACATTGCCATCTTTCATAACTAAAATTACTTGTGACTTTCGTCTAGTGTTCCCACTTAATAATTTTACCTGGTTTTGGAATGATTTGGGCAAACTATTAAATAAGTTTAAATCTTCTTTTAAAGAAGTTGCTTTATTATAGCCAACAAAAATAGGTTTATCTTGATCGACTTTTGCCCAAGTAATTGCAGTACTGCCTAACTTGCCATTACTTAAAATCTTACGATAATCATCGCCATCTTTTAAATAGCCTACGGTTTTACGTTCATTAATTTGCAATATGAGCTGGTTAACATGACCTAAATGTGCTTGGGCACTTTCTATTTCAGGATACTTCTTAGATAATTTTTGGCTCAAATCTTTTTGTTGAAACAAATAATCAAAAACCTTATCACTGGCTTTGATCTTAGATGCCTTCACGATTCCTTTAATTGGTAAATCCGAAGCACCAATCACCTTAACCGTACTTATATTGGCCAAGGGAGAAATATAATAGCCTAGCCCAGCAATCGCCAAAACTGAAACTGACATTATTAAACCAAGCCGCCGTCTTAGTGACCGTCGTCTTTCCGCCTGTAAACTAGAAAGTGAGGCAGAAATCTTGGCTTGCGATTTACGACTATTTTTTTGTTGATTGAATTCATGATTCAAATAAGGAGATAATTCCTTTCTTGGATCAATCCTCGTTACTGGTTTCTTTGCCATCTGCCTCACCGGCCTCCTAGCGTGAAATCTCTTCCATCACTTTAATCACTTGATCAGATGCATCAGGTACACCTAATGCCTTTGAAGCCTGACTCATTTCTTTAGCGTATTTTTCATCAAGCAAAATATGATCAATTGAAGAAACAAAATTATTAGGGTTAAGATCATCTTCTGGGATGACCAAGGCTGCGCCAGCCTTCTCTAAATCTAATGCATTCTTCATTTGGTGATTGTGCGTTACATTAGGACTTGGAATCAAAATTACAGGTACACCTAATGCAGTGAACTCCGCAATACTTGTTGCTCCAGATCTTGAAACAACACAAGTCATTTCTGGTAATAAACCGGGCATGTTCTTGATGTATGGCAAAACCTTAATATTATTACCAATATCTACGTTCTCTAACTTCTTTTGAACTGAATCAAAATAGTAAGTACCTGTAGCCCAAATAATTTGGTATGGCTTAGTCTTTAAATTCATTAATGACTTAAGCATAATTCGATTGATAGCTAAAGCACCACGGGAACCACCAAAAACTAAAACAGTTGGCATTTCTGAACTAAGTCCCCACTTCTTCTTTATATCAATCTTTTCTTCATGTAAGCTCAAAACCTGTTGTGATCTTGGATTACCTGTTTTAACTAGCTTCTTTTTTTCAGGGAATTCTTTTGCAGCATCGTCAAAAGTGTAACAAATGCGATCAACATAGTGGCCTAAAAACTTGTTAGCTAAACCAACAACTGAATTGGATTCATGGATCATAGTTGGAATATGCATTTTAGCTGCTTCATAAACCATAGCTCCACTAACATAACCACCTGTACCCAAAACGACATCAGGCTTAAATTCTTTTAAAATCTTCCGTGCACTCTTGGTAGCTTGTAAAAACAATTTAATGGTTTCAAAGTTTTTCAACGGATGCTTCCGATTAAATCCTTGAATGTTAATTGTTTTGAAATTAACACCAGCTGCAGGAACAATTTTAGATTCCAATCCTTTTTTAGTTCCGACAAATAGAATTTCATCATTTTTGCTAATTCCACGTTCTTTCAAACGTTCAATAATTGCCATAATTGGGTAAATGTGACCACCTGTGCCACCGCCGGTAAATATAACTCTCATTTTATTTAGTCTTCAATTCCTTAATAAATTTTACAAAGTAATCGCCACGATCTTCAAAGGTTCTGAATTGATCCCATGAAGCACAAACTGGTGAGAACAAGATTACATCTCCAGGTTCACTTAACTCATATGCTCTTGGAACAGCTTCTTGAAGAGTATTAACAATTACAATATCTTTAATGCCAGCTTTTCTAGCAGCATCAGCTAATAGATATTTTGTTTCTCCATAAAGAACAATAGATTTAACATGCTTCTTGAACAATGGTACTAAATCATCAAACAAGAATCCTCTATCAAGACCACCTGCAATTAAAACTTCTGGTTCTTTGAATGCAGGAATAGCAACTGTAGCTGCTTCAATATTAGTTGACTTAGAATCATTATAAACCTTGCGTCCATCAAGAGTTGTTACATATTGCAAACGGTGCTTAGCACCAGTGAAAGTACTCAAAACCGCTGCAATATCATCATTATCTGCACCCATAATCTTTGAAATTGCAATTGCAACCAAGCTATTTTGTAAATTATGAATACCTGGTAATTTGATATCTGCAATCTTCATGATCTTTTCATTGTGACTCTCAAGATATTCATCACCAATAAAGTAATCTGCATTAGAATCTGTTTCTGAGAAAGTTTGCATCTTAGCAGGTGTTACTTCTTTTTCTTTAGCTAAAATATCTTTTTGATCAAAGTTAGCAATAAAGTAGTCATCACTATTTTGAGTTCTAGTAACGTTCAACTTAGCATTTACATAATTTTCAAAGGTCTTGTGATAGTCCAAGTGAACATTATTATAAATGTCGACAATAGCAGCCACCTTAGGATCAATATCTGTTACGCCAAGTAATTGGAAACTAGAAATTTCTACTACCAAGATATCATCCTTAGTTGCCTTAGGTACTACTTCAGAAATTGGCACACCAATATTACCTACTGCATAGGCATGATGACCTGATTTTTGTAAATGATGATCCAAAATTCTTTGAGTGAGCATCACAGTGGTAGTTTTACCATTTGAACCTGTGACACAAACATAAGGAGCATCACTACAACTTAAAGCAATTTCAGGCTCTGTAATAATTGGAATATTTAGTTCTTCAGCTTTTTTAACCATTGGATTCTCATATGGAATACCTGGATTTTTAACTAAATAATCAAAATGTTCTTTTTCAAGTAAATCAACTGGGTGATGTCCGCCAATTACACGAACGCCTTTAGCCTTTAGCTCTTGTGCTTTTTCATTTTTATCAAGATCAGCCTTGTCATTCAAGGTTAATTTAGCACCTAATTTTAAAAGTAATTCGCTAACTGCAAATCCACTTTTACCTAAACCTAAAACTAAAATATTCTTATTACTATAAGTTTTAATATCCTTCATTTTTTATTTTTATCCCCAAATTGCTAAATATAAAATACTACCTACTAAACCAACAATCCAAAAAACAATGTCTACTTTCCATTCTGACCAGCCTAACATTTCAAAATGATGGTGAATAGGAGTCATCTTAAAAATTCTCTTACCAGTAGTTTGGAAAGAAATAACCTGCATAATTACACTAGCAGTTTCACATACAAATACAATACCCACTAACAAAAGTGACCATGGTCTATTAAGCATAATACTTACTGTAGCAAGACCACCACCTAATGCAAGTGAGCCTGCATCCCCCATGAAGATTTTGGCAGGCTTATGGTTGAAAATAAAGAAAGCAATCAAACCGCCAATTACACTCATGCAAAAGGCTAAAATAGCCAAATTCTTTTGTTTAAATGCGATATAAGCATATGTACCATAGGCTACTACAGATAACCCGGTAGCTAAGCCATCCAAACCGTCTGAAAGGTTAACAGCATTAGAAAAGCCAACCAACCAGAAAATAATGAAGATTACAAATAATGCTACGCTATGAACAACTCCAGCAAATGGAATGTATAAACCAAAATTAAAGTGATCGCTTGAAGCAATTAATACAATCACAATGGCAATAATAATTTGTAAAGCAAGTTTTTGCCATGCTCTTAAACCCAAATTTCTTTTGTAATACAGCTTGATTCCATCATCAAGGAAACCAATGATACCGTAACCTAAAAGACTGATTACTAAAATCCAAACAACTTTGTTCAAGCTATGTTGCCATGCAGCAACCCAGATAACAGAAATTACTGCTGCAATAACAAAAATTGTTCCTCCCATTGTAGGAGTTCCTGATTTCTTTTGGTGCCATTTTGGCCCTTCATCACGAATTTCCTGTCCTTCATGATGCGAATGCATAAACTTAATTAACAACGGTAAAAAAATTACCGTCAAAATTAATGAACTAATTAAAGCAACAAAACTTGCTTGCATAATACTCATCCTATGCTACTCCTTTAAATTAACTTTTATTTTTTCTCCAGATTTTAACTCTGCTCCCTTGGCCACACTTTGGCTGGTAACAGTTCCGGTTCCCTTTATGCTTAATTTAATACCTGATACATTAGAGAATTGATGTAAATCATTAAAACTCCACCCCTTCATATCAGGACAATTTATTTTACCTGAGGTATATACAAAGATCTTGTCCCCAGACTCCAATTTCTCACTGCTCTTAATTCCTTGAGCAGTAATTCTATCTTTTTCACCTATTTTAACTAAGTTAAGACCAACTTGCTTAGCTTTAGCTGAAGCTTGAGCAACTGTCATATTCTTGAAATTAGGAACACTAACAGTCGTGGTTGAATTATCACTTTTAGCCATTGTAATAATTCGACTCATCATTGGTTTAAAGATAGAAGCTAAAATCTTTTCAGCTGTTGTCCCAGCCAAATGAGGTTGCTTGATAGTTAGGTAAATACAATATCTAGGATTCTTGGTAGGGTAAACACCTACAACCGAGAAGATGTAATTACTATCGCCCTTAAGATAGCCGCCACCTTTAGGATTGGCAATCTGTGCTGTACCAGTTTTAACTCCAATATCAGCATTCCCCATCTTGTAGGCTGAACCAGTACCTGACTGTTTATTCAAAACTTTTCTCATATTAGCCAAAACAACTCGTTTAGTTTTAGCAGAATAAATTGGCGTACCGACTTTTTTAATTTGGTAACCCTTTATTGTTTTACCATTAAAATCAGTAACTTTATCAACTAATTGTGGTTTAACCATTTGACCATTGTTCCCCAAGGAACTGTAGGCCTGCATCATTTGCATTACATTTACGCTAACCCCCTGACCAAATGCAGTTACCGCTTGGTCAACTGAAGTCTTAAATGAAATGAAGCCTGGTTGTTCACCTGGAAGAGTTATACCAGTTTTTTCACCAATATGGAACCTCTTAAGGTACTTTTTCCAAGTTTTTGAGCCCATCTTTTGTTCCAACTTAACGAAACCGGTATTACTTGATCTTTCAAAAGCTTGTGAAAAAGGAATGGTACCCCAACCCGAAGTAAGCCAGTCATGAATTGTCGAGCCACCAATACTTACTGAACCTGAACGATAATATTCATTAGGATTGTAATTACCACTGTTTACTGCAGCCGCAAATGACAACACCTTAAATGCAGAACCTGGTTCGTATGTATCTTGAACTAAAATATTTCGATATGACTTAGTTAAGCCCTTCTTAGTTTGAGGATTAAAAGTTGGACGCTGTGAAGCAGCTAAAATTTTTCCTGTCTTCATATCCTCAACTACTGCGGTAATAGAAGTAGGATCATAAGCCTTCTGAACTTCAGTTAGTTTTGTCTCCAAATAACTTTGTAATTGTGAATTTAATGTCAAATACAAGTTATTACCATTTTCAACTGGTTTATAAACCTGACTTTGGTTAGGTGATTGATTTTCAGTAGCATCTACTGTTGAAATGCGATAACCATCTTTACCAGTCAAAGTATTGTTAAAGTAGGCTTCTAACCCCATAGTACCAACTAATGCTTCACTATTAGTCTTTTTGTCATACTCTGGTTGAGCTAATCCCACAATATGCGAAGCAAAATTACCATTTGGATATAAACGAGAAGGCGTCTCTACAAATTTAATACCAGGCAATTTCATGGCTTCAATCTGTTTCTTCTGCTTTAAAGTTAGGCCGCTACCGCCGCTACCAAATTGAACTTGGAAAGCTTTATGCTTGGGATTCAAATATTGGTAAATCTTATCCGCAGATAGTGGTAAAACCTTTGATAGCTTCTCTGCAGTTTCAGTTTTATTAACCACATATTCTGGTTTATTTTTGTAATTAATTGACGACTTATCCAAAATTGCATAAATAGTATACAAATGCGAATCCTCTGCGATCGCTAAGCCATTACAATCATAAATTGTTCCCCGCGACGCCTTAATAATCTCATTGCGCCTATAAAGCTGCTTAGTTCTCTGCGACAAGTTCTGTCCACTGACAGTTTTAGAAATTCCTATATATAAAAATCTAGCTGTAAATACAAGAAAAACCAAAGCCACAGCTACTTGGAGAACTCTCCCCACTGTGAAGCGGTAGCTGTGAGCTTTGGATTTTTGTAATTTTAAATTACTATTTTTTTTCATTAGCGAATTGTCCTAATGTTTTTATTAATCAGAGTTAATCCTTTTTCACGCGCAATCTTGTTTAAGCGTGAAGTAGAAGTTAACTCACCAATTTCTTGACGTAAATCGGTGATCCTATTCTGTTCCTTAGCAACTGTCTGCTGAGTTTGACTTAGCTCATGTTGAGCCGAAGTTGCAGAAATACTAGAAGAAACCAAGAAGATCATCATTCCCAAGGTGACGATACTTCCTATTGCTAGTAAAGTCTTCTCTAAAATATTGTAAGGAACTTTACGCGGATCAAGGATAATTCGTTGACGTTTCTGCGAACCATTCTGTTTTCTAGGTTCATATTCAATTTTTCTTGCTGAGCTGTCAGCCATAGCATTTTCCTCTTTATAACTTCTCTGCAACCCGTAGTTTTGCACTGTGTGAGCGGTTATTGTTTTCTAACTCGGAAGTTGAAGCAGTAATCGGTTTGCGATTTACCAAACGAAGTGTTGGTTTCATATCGTCTGGCACAAAGGGCATTCCTCTTGGAACCTCAACCTCTGAATACTTCTTAAAAATCTTTTTAACGATTTTATCTTCATGGGACTGAAAGGTAATCACGCTAATTCTGCCACCAGGTCTTAAAATCTTAATAGCTTCTTCAAGTGAAGCCTGTAAAACATCAAGTTCGTGATTAACAGCAACTCGTAAAGCTTGAAAGCTTTTCTTAGCTGGATGTCCTCCAGTCCTTCGTGTATACGCGGGAATCGCCTCTTTAATAATGTCAACCAATTCAAAGGTTGTCACAATTGGCTTATCCTTACGTCTTTCTACGATCCTATGAGCAATCTGCCGGGAGAATTTTTCATCTCCATATTGATATAAAATATCTGCTAGCTCTTTTTGACTTAAAGTATTAACTAACTGATATGCATCCGTATCTTGACTTTGATCCATTCTCATATCTAACCTTGCATTATAACGATATGAGAAGCCACGATCAGCTTGATCAAACTGAGGTGATGAAACACCTAAATCGTAATATATGCCATCTATTCCATCTGCGTAACCCAGCTTAACTAGATCCTGCTCCAGATTACTAAAGTTGTCATGTACTAATTTCAATTTAGGTTCACTATCTGGCTGCAATAAATCAGCGAAGTTCAACTCTGCCGATTTTATCGCATATTCATCTTGGTCAAAACCGATTAACGTACCAGTTTCAATTTTACTTAACAAATACTTGGCATGCCCACCGCCGCCAAAAGTTGCATCTACATAAAGACCACCGTTTTTTGGTTTTAAATTATCTATAGTTTCGTGTAAGAGTACACTGGTGTGTTTGAATTTCATAGTTTTATAGTTCAATGTCGTCCAAATTTTCAGCAATATCATCATAGTCTTCGTTAGCTTCTTCCTCAAAGCTATCCCAACGTTCCTTAGCCCAAATTTCAATTCGGTCAGAAACTCCTACAATGACACATTCTTTAGTAAGTCCAGCATGAGCTTTTAATGTCGATGTAAAATTGACACGCCCCTGCTTATCGAACTCACTTTCCATCGCACCAGAGTAGAATAAACGCATAAATTTACGCGTATTCCTCTTAGTCAACGGAAGTTTTGCTAATTTGGCTTCTATCTTTTGCCATTCTTCCATCGAATAACCAAAAATACAGCCTTCCATTCCTCGAGTAAATACCATCTTATTCCCAATTTGATCGCGAAGTTTCGCTGGTATAATTAGGCGACCCTTGCTATCAAGATTGTGGTGATATTCACCCATGAACATGGTCTAGCCCCCTTCCACTAAATAATTTACCACAATTCACCACTCTCTACCACAAACTCTGGAAAAAAATACATATTTTTATGCTTATTTATCTTTTTATTTTATAAAATTTAAAAAAGCTGCAAAATATTATAATTTTGCGGCTTTTGCATATACAAATGATTTTTACTTTATTAAAAAATTAGTAACTAAATTAATAAGCAAACATTAAAATTAACGAACCAAGATACCAAAAACAACTGCAAGCAGCTAAATAATCCCATAACTTGCGAATCGTTTTACCTAATGAAATATTTTTATTTTTAATTGCATCGTTTAAAGACACAATAATAACTAAGATAAAATAAAATAAAAATCCATATGGTAAAAAAGAAGGCAAGTTAGCATGTGTAGTGGCTAAATTGCATGCGGCAAGCAAGAAAAAAGGCAAAACATCATAGCCTCTAAACTGAGCATGTGGGAAAATTTTATTAATTAAAAAAGCTGCTACCAAACCGATAATTGGTATTAAGAAAATAAAAAGCATAAAAGATCCTCCATCCTTTTTATTCTAAACTACAATTCATTTGAAAAAAACTATTAATAAGCATAAAATATTGTTCAAGTAGGAGGGCTTTTTATGGCACGAAAAAAGAAGAAGAAATCTGGTTTTCAAAAATTGACAATTGTAATGGCTTGGTTAATGGCAGTTATTACATTAGCCGCAGTTGTTGCTGGTGCTGTCGGTGCAATGGCCGGAGCAGGAATGTTTTAAAAAAAGAGACGAGAAAAATTTTTCTCGTCTCTTTTTATTTTTACACACGATAAGCATTTAAATCAATTAAGAACGGATAATCTTGTGCTAGGTTACCCCAAATCCAGTATAAACAAACGAAGAATCCTGCCGTCCATCCTTGATTCACTAATAGACTCATTAATAAGCCATGAATCGACGTCGTAGCTATTCCTATCATGTTAAAGATCAGCCAACTATATGCTACAAAAATTGTCGTTCCTAATAAAACTACAATTAGTCTTGCCCAAAATATTTCTGGTAAAAAGCGAGCAATTTTTTGACAAATCCAACAGCTGAGAGGTAAGAAAACTGCATAAACTCCAATAAAGCCATAAAAGTAAATGTCAGCAACTATTCCCGTGCCTAAGGCCAGCCAAATTTCATTTTCATTGGTGTCATCAAAAAGTCCAATCAGCATTACACTAATCGGTAAAATTAGACTAGCGGCACCAAAACTTCCATAATCCATAAATTGATGCAAATAAAATGAACAAACACCATCTACAACAATGGCAACAAAAAGTCCAATTGCTAAAACCCATTTACGAAAAATAGACATTAGTTAGCCACCTGTCTTTCAATAACTGTAACAACTGACGGATCGCTAATATCACCTGCTGGTTTAATTCTAATTTGATCAGATAAACCAAATGAATCACGGGTAGTCTGAGTAACAGTACCAATTAAAAGTCCTTTAGGCGAATTACCACCCATACCACTCGTGTAAACTCTAGTGCCGGCCTTTAACTTGCGGCCATCAACTACCTGAGTAAAGGCTAATTGGTTATTAGCTGTAACAGTAATGATCCCGTGAACGGTCTTGCCATTAGCAACATCTGCTTGAACAGAAAAACGGTTAGCCGATTCATCTGTAGTAGTGATCAATTCGACTTTTGAAGAAGCGGCATTAGCTTCAACAATTCGTCCAATAACTCCACCACCACACATTACAGCCATATTCTTCTTAATACCTGAAGAACTACCTTTATTAATTGTAAGTAGATCTGACCAGGTATCTGGAGCACGAGAAATAACTGAAGCATTGATCAAAATATAACCACTTAAAGTATCTTTCAAATTCAATGCTGCTTTTAACTGCCGATTTTCTTTCTCTAAGCTGGCATTACGGACCTTAGTTTGACCTAAATTAGTAATTTGGCGCTTCAGATGGTTATTCTCATCTTGTGCATTTAAAATCTCATGTGCATTATTCAAACCACCAGAAATAAAACCTACCGGAACATCAATAATTCTAGATCCTAAGGCTACAATATCATTTCCTAAGCTTTGAACAAGCAATGGAGCATTACGTTTATTACGTAAACTAACACTCCCACCTAAAACGGCAAAAATGACAATAATTACAATAAATGTTGATAATAACTTTTTATTTTGTAGAAATTTTTTCATTAAGAATTGATCCTAAAGAAAAACCGGCCATAGCCGGCTTTTTTATTATTTGCGACTTCTACGCATTACTTCAATATTCTTGAGTGATTCACCAGTACCAATTGCCACACAATCAAGTGGATCTTGTGCAATAAATACTGGAACCTTAGTTGCTTCAGAAATTACTTCTGGCAAGTTCTTAAGCAATGCACCACCACCGGTTAAAACGATACCGTGGTCGATAACATCGGCAGCAATTTCAGGAGAGGTTTGTTCTAAAGTTTCCTTAATTGCAACGATGATGTCTTGAACAACATCTTGAATAGCCTTAGCGATATCTTCAGCGTTGATATCAATTGACTTTGGCAAACCAGTAACCAAATCACGACCACGAATATTCATAGCTTCAATTTCCTTAGCTTTTTCAATTGAAGCAGAACCTACTTGAATCTTAATATCTTCAGCAGTTCTTTCACCAATCAATAAATTAAAGTTGGAGTGAATGTAATTAATAATTGCATTGTTAAACTTATCTCCAGCTTGACGAATTGAAGTTGATGAAACAATACCACCTAATGAAATAGTAGCAACATCAGTAGTACCACCACCGATATCAACAACCATTGAACCAGTAGGATCCATAACTGGAAGGCCTGCACCAATAGCTGCAGCAAATGGTTCTTCAATCACGAAAGCTTCGCGAGCACCAGCTACTCTAGCTGCATCAATTACAGCACGCTTTTCAACTTCAGTAACACCTGAAGGAACACAAATCATTACTGAAGGCTTAGAATTGCCAACAGTCTTTTCCATAAAGTACTTAAGCATAGCAGCAGTAGTGTCGTAATCAGCAATAACCCCATCCTTCATTGGACGGATAGCTACAATACTACCTGGGGTTCTACCAATCATTTCCTTGGCTTCTGAACCAACTGCGATTACTTCACCTGTATGTGTATTCTTTGCTACTACAGAAGGTTCTCTTAAAACAATTCCTTTACCCTCCATGTAAACAAGTGTATTGGCTGTACCTAAATCGATACCAATATTCTTTGTACCTAATCCAAACACAAAAATCTCTCCTTAATTGTTGCGGTCTCTAAATCTTGAATAATTATAGCATACTATAACTTTAAAGGTGATTTTCACGCAAATTTTAAAGAAGTTTAAAACAATTCTTTTTCACGCATGCTCAAATATTGTCCTTGTCCCACAATAAAATGGTCTAAAAGATCAATTTTCATCATTTTTGCCGCCCGATATAGATCTTTAGTTAATTCAAAGTCGTTGGAAGACGGCATTAATTTACCACTAGGATGATTATGAGCAATAAAAATCCCCGAACAGTCATAGATTACGGCCCAGCGAAAAATTTCTCGCGGATGTGCGACTGATTTATTTAACGTGCCTTGAAAAATCTTTTTCTCAGCTACAATTCGATTTCCATTATCGACATATAATGCCCAAAGCTCTTCTTGCTTGTGACCTACTAATTTATCAGCTAAATATGTCCCAACTTCAACACTTGAGGTTAAAACAGGTTTGCGTTTAGATGACGCCATTCGCAGGCGATCCATTACCTCTTCAGCCGTAATCGCCAAATTGCTGGGGCAACTTGAACCTGTTATGAATTGAACTATATCATCGAAGGAATTAAAATCTCTTTTTCTTAAAAAAGACTCTAACTCTTCAAAAGTTCTAATTCCTTTATCCTTGAACTGCTCAAATAACTTAGCTAGTAATTCTAGGTCTGTATTTACAAAGTAATGATTTGAGTTTATTTCTATCATAAAAATTTCTCCCTTCATTACTTAATACGCAAAAAAGAGCTAAATTTTTTTAAGAAAATCAAAAAAGTTTTGACAAATCATTATAGCATTCTGTTTGTCTTGGTCAGTCGGAGCCATTAGATCTGGCACCATTACACATTTTAAGACTGCATTTTTCGCAGCTTGGACACCAGTTGATGAATCTTCAAAAACCAAAATATTTTCTTTTGCTAGATTCATTTTTTTAGTAGCTGCTAAATAAATATCTGGTGCCGGTTTAGCTTTAATGTGTCCCTTTTGCACATCTAAATAACTTAGATGAAAATCAAAATAATTTCTAATCCCTGTTGCCCACAAAAAGTGTTGCAACACATCTTCGTAGTTGCTTGAAGCAATTGCCATTTTCAAGCCACGATTTTTAAATTCATCTAATGCTTCTTGAACACCAGGACGTAACTTTAATTTTCCTTCATCGGTCCACTGCCAAACCAAATCATCGGTTCTTTTAATAAATCGGTCACGATCAGCATCAGTTTTGAAATATTTATGATAAAAATCCTGCATTTCTTTAACAGTTGCACCAGTTAACTTTAAATATGCATCCCTAGGCGTCCCAAGTTTTTCTTCTTCTGCAGCTTGGATATTAGCCTTCCAATACAATTCTTCAGAATTAACCAATAGACCATCCATATCAAAGATAATGCCTTGAATATCATCGTTTATCCCTTTAACCTGCATTGCCTTTTCCTTTCCAATTTAAAATTGCACTTACTAAATAAAACGATCCGGTCACCAGCAGAATATCGCTGGCATTCATCTTCTCTTTTAATTTAGCAAAGCCTTCCCGATAATCTCCTTCATAATTATATCGTCTTTGGACATCAATGGGAAAATCATTTTCTTTAGCAACACGAGGATAATCTAATGTTGTTAATAACACTTGATCATCTTGGTTAAATAAATTAAAAACTTGCTCTAAGTCTTTATCTTTCATCATGGTCACTAAAGCATAAACATGGCTATGCCGTTTTTTTGCTTCGGCATGAATTACTTCCAGCAAATTGGACATTGCTTGAATATTATGAGCTCCATCCAAAATGATTAATGGTTCTTTTTGCAAAATATGATAACGTCCAGGAATCTGAGTTTGATCAATTGCAGCTGCTATCTCTTGATTATCTAGCTTCAATTTAAGAAGTAAAAAGGTCTTAACGGCTACAGCAATATCATAGGCCTCTACCTGCGGACGAAAATCAAAAGAAATACTGCGTTTATCATCTGTATACTTCAACGCTCCATCTTGCGTTGTAATTGCAAAATCATGCTTTAATCGGAAAAGTGGTGCATGCTCTATATCTGCCTTTTTCACCAAAATAGGCAGAACATCATCAGGAACATTCCCTAATACTACTGGACGATTTTTCTTGATAATGCCACTCTTTTCTCGCGCAATATCTTGAATTGTCGGTCCAATAATCTTCTCATGATCTAATCCTACCGTAGTAATGATGCTTGCCTCTGGGACAATCACATTAGTTTTATCATGCTCGCCGCCAATTCCGACTTCAATCACGGCATAATCACAATGCTCTTGTTCAAAATAAACAAAGGCCATCGCAACTTCATACTCAAATGTAACTAACGAAAATTCTTTATCTTCTTGCTTAATTTCTTCAAAGGCAGCTTGAACCTTATTAGCCACATTAACTAAATCTTCATCGCTTATATCTTGATTATTTAATTGAATTCGTTCATTAAATTGATAAACATAAGGTGAGACAAAAAGGCCAGTCTTTTGACCGGCCTTTTTTAATAGATTTGCTAAGTAGTATGATGTTGAACCTTTACCGTTGGTTCCCGTAATATGAATCGTTTTTACCTGATCCTGCGGATTACCTAATTGCTGGAGCAACTTCTTGATAAAAGATAAATCATTCTTAGGATGCAAATGAGGCAATGAATATACATAATGGATTACCTCTTCAGCATTGGTAAATTTCAATTATTTACTCTCTTTCAAATCTTGAATTCGTTCACGAACACCAGCCAATTGGCTTTCGTAATCTGCCTTCTTTTCCTTTTCCTTGTTTACAACAGCTTCTGGAGCATGGTCAACAAAGCCCTTGTTTGCAAGTTTCTTTTCGGCACGTTGAACTTCGTCTTCAAGACGCTTTTCTTCTTTTTCCATTTTAGCCAATTCGTCATCAACGTTAACTAATTCAGTTAATGGAACAAAGATTTGTGCACCTGGAATAACGGCAGTCTTAGCAAGTTTTGGAGCTTCGATTTCTGCAGCTACAGTTAATTCCTTTGGATGTAAGAAGTTCTCAACGTAGTCAGCATTTTCATCCAAAACATGCTTGTTAGCTTCATCATCTAATTGAATCATAATATCAATTTGGCTAGACATTGGAGCATTAACTTCCATGCGAATGTTACGTACAGCCTTAATAATTTCAATTAAGAAGGCCATGTCACTATCTGCTTGCTTGTTTTCAAATTCCTTATGAGTAGTTGGGTATTCAGCTACCATAATTGACTTGCCTTCATGAGGCATTGAAAGCCAAAGCTTTTCAGTAACAAATGGCATAATTGGGTGCATCAAACGTAAGATTTGATCAAGAATCCAAATCAAGTTTTCTTGCTTTCTTGCCTTTAATTCTTCATCGTCACCATTCAAAGCGACCTTAGAAATTTCGATGTACCAGTCACAGAAGTCATTCCAGATAAAGTTGTAAGCTTCACGGCCTGCTTCACCAAATTGATATTCATCAAATAAACGAGTTACTTCACTAACAGTGTGGTTCAAACGATCAAAGATCCATCTATCTGACAAGTCAAACTTGCTTACATCTGGCATGTGTGCAGGCTTAGCATCAGCAGGCAAGTTCATAATTACGAAACGGCTTGCGTTCCAAATCTTATTAATGAAGTTCCAAGCTGCTGACAACTTCTTAGGATCATAACGAGTATCTTGACCAGGAGCAGTACCGTTAAGAAGGAACCAACGAAGAGCGTCAGCACCATACTTGTCTACTACGTCCATTGGGTCAACACCATTACCAAGTGACTTACTCATCTTGCGTCCTTGTTCGTCACGCATTAAACCGTGCAAAACAACATCATTAAATGGACGCTTGCCAGTGAAGTGAAGACTTTGGAACATCATTCTTGATACCCAGAAGAAAATGATGTCGTAACCAGTTACTAACGCATTAGTTGGGAAGTAACGCTTGAAGTCTTCTGAATTAGTATCAGGCCAGCCAAGAGTTGAGAATGGCCATAATGCACTTGAGAACCAAGTATCAAGTACGTCTGGATCTTGCTCCCAGTTTTCGATATCCTTAGGAGCTTCTTCACCTACGTAAGTTTCGCCAGTCTTCTTGTTGTACCAAGCTGGAATACGGTGACCCCACCATAATTGACGTGAAATACACCAATCATGAACATCTTCCATCCAGTGGTCCAAAGTACCTTCGAAACGATCTGGAACAAAGTTTACCTTGCCATCAGTCTTTTGGTTTTCAAGAACCTTGTCAGCAAGTGGCTTCATCTTAACGAACCATTGCTTTGAAAGACGTGGTTCAACTTGAACGCCTGAACGTTCTGAGTGACCTACTGAGTGAACGATTGGTTCAACCTCAATTAAGTAGCCTTCTTCTTTAAGGTCCTTAACTAAAGCTTCACGACAGTCAAAACGATCCATGCCAGCGTACTTGCCGCATTCTTCATTCATAGTACCATCGTCGTTCATAACGTTGATTCTCTTCAAATTATGACGGTTACCTACTTGGAAGTCGTTAGGGTCATGGGCTGGAGTAATCTTAACTAAACCAGTACCGAATTCTGGATCTACGTGTTGGTCTTCGATAATTGGAATATGACGACCAACAAGTGGTAATACTAATTCCTTACCAACGATATCTTTGTATCTTTCATCCCCTGGTGCAACCGCAACAGCAGTATCACCAAACATGGTTTCAGGACGAGTAGTAGCAATTTCTACATAGCCTGAGCCATCTGCGAATGGATACTTAACATGGTAAAAGGCACCCTTGTCATCCTTGTGAATAACTTCGATATCACTCAAAGCAGTTTGAAGTGCTGGGTCCCAGTTAATGATGTATTCACCACGGTAAATAAGACCTTCTTTGTAAAGTTGGACGAAGACCTTCTTAACTGCCTTTGAAAGACCCTTGTCTAAAGTAAATCTTTCTCTTGAGTAGTCAAGTGAAAGACCCATCTTAGCCCATTGGCCCTTGATAATTGAAGCATATTCGTCTTTCCAGTCCCAAACTTGCTTAACAAAAGCTTCACGACCCATTTGGTGACGATCTTTGCCTTGCTTGCGAAGCTTAGCTTCAACCTTAGCCTGGGTAGCAATACCGGCATGGTCCATACCTGGAAGGTAAAGAGTGTCGTAGCCTTGCATACGCTTGAAACGAATTAAAGTATCTTGAATTGCGGTATCCCATGCGTGACCTAAGTGTAATTTACCAGTTACGTTTGGTGGTGGGATAACAATTGAATATGGGTGAGCTTTCTTGTCACCGGATGGCTTGAATAAATCTTCATCAAGCCAAGTTTGATATCTGCCTTTTTCAACCTCATTAGGGTTGTATTTAGGTGCTAAATCTGTCATTAAAAATCCTCCAATAAAAAAGTCCTAGACAATGTTGTCTAGGACGATTTACTAACCGCGGTACCACCTATGGTTAAGTACAAAAATGTACTTCTCTTATAAGCGATAACGGCGCTGAAGTGTCCGGATTAACCTACTTAATTTCAATTAATCAGCTAATCAAGCTACTAATCAACTTCTGGCCTCTCAGCTGTTTGGCTTTTCTCTGTAAATAAAGTCGATCCCTCTTGATTCTTGCTTTGGTTACGATTATAACATGAATTTATTTTAGAAAAAAGAGATAGATGTATTGTATTCATCACTTAATCCACTGATTGCCACCTAAATTATAAACACGTTTGCCATGATATTTAGCTATAGCAAAGTAGTTCCAATGGCTGTGGGCACGCAAGGTTTTGCCGGCTGACTTTTTAAACGAAAGATCTGTCCAAACCGGTGTTGCTTTGTCAACTTTAACCAAACCTACTTGAGCACGAGGAGCTGAAGACTCATGGTGAAACAGATTTTTCTCACTCACCCACATGTTGGGTTGAACATGATACCACAATTGATTATTTACCAACTTAACTTGGTCAGCCTGCACTTGATTACCATTCTTTAACTTAAGATTAGCAGCAAGCTTTTCAGTCGGAAAAATTATCGATTGATAGTGAATGCGAAAATGATTATTCTCTTGCAGAATTTTGGCTAAACGAATCGGGAAATCAGTCAATAAACCGGTAACGCCCTTATCAGGATTTAAAAATTTATACATTTGCTTACTACTGTTTACGCCCCATAGCATGTATTTCTTGTTTTTATCACGTAAATAATTGGCAGCGCCACTAGATAAAAACTAGCAGCAAAATCCTGACTGCGTCCGATCGCTTTATATGAGCCGGCTAATTGCGTGCGCGGAATTTCGGGTGCTAAGCGAGCTAGCTTACTGAGTGCTGAATCAGAAAATGATTCAAATAAAACCCGCTTTTGCAAATGATACTTATTAACTAATTTAACTATTCTTTTGGCATTTTCCCCATTGCCTTTTGGCTCTAGCATAAACTTCACTTGCGGGTTATTTTGATAGCGTTGAAAAACCTCTTCGAGTGAATGAATGCTTTCCCCGCTTTGATTACGATAATTAGTTAACTTCTTAAAAGTATTTTCTTCAATTGATTGATCCACGCCAAAAACGCGACTCAAGTTGTTATCATGACTAACGACTAAAACATGGTCGGCACTTTCTTGCAAATCCAATTCTAAATAATCAACTTGTGCGCAAACGACACGATCATATGCTGCAAAGCTGTGTTCAGCGTATTTCCCCTGCTCGTTATCGCCGCGGTGAGCGATGTTCATGAACCCACAAGTGAATGGAAATATTGCTAGAAATATTAATGTGATGAGCTTTTTCATTGATCTATCCCTTCTGCGTTTCATCTTCTTTATTTTACACAAAATTTGATTTTTAAACGCAAAAAGAGCAAGAATCAAATCTCACTCTTTTAGTTTTGATATTATTTCTTTCTCAATTAATTCTGTGAAGCTCCAGAAGTAGCGTCTGGCTCCGTTGGCATATCTTCATAAGCAGTATTAGCAGCGATGCGGCCGAAGGTAAAGATATCAGCCAATGAGTTACCACCCAAACGGTTGCCTGCGTGAATACCACCAGCATTTTCACCAGCTGAGTACAAGCCATCAATGATCTTGCCGTCTTTGTTAAGAACATGAGCCTTAGTATCGATAACCAAGCCACCCATAGTATGGTGAATTGCAGGCTTACGAGGGGTTGCGTAGAATGGAGCAACTTCACATTTCAAGCCCAATACATTCTTATGGAATTCTGGATCTTTTCCTGCATCAACATATGAGTTGTACTTCTTAATAGTTTCAACTAAGACATCTGGATCCATCCCAATTTGCTTAGCTAAACCTTCCAAAGTATCATCTCTAAACAAAGTACCAGCTTTAACTTGAGCATCAAGTGATTCTTGAGTAGTATTGTAGGCTGTTTCCTTAATCTTATCATCAGCAATTTGATAGATTAATCCACCATTAGCAATGACTGCCTTAGCCAACACATCCCGTTCCGCAAATTCGTTAACGAAACGTTTACCTTCCTTATTAACCATAATATAGTTTGCCGGAGGAGTAACAACACCAGTGAATAATTCACCAGTTTTTGGATCAGCTACTGGCATCAATTGGATAAAGCCCATACCGAACAAGTCGGCACCAGCTTCAAGACCCAAGTTAATCCCGTCACCAGTAATTGATGGTGAGTTAGTTGTAGCAATATCATCATCAATCTTTTGCCAATAAGTATTGTACTTTTGGACCATCTTAGTGTTGGCACCAAAACCACCGGCAGTTAAGATGACAGCCTTTGAGTGAACAGTCAACTTGCTGCCATCGGCGCGAGTAGCAACTATACCGCGAACCTTGCCATCTTCGATGATTAATTTTTCAGCACGAGTTTCAAGATATGGATCAACACCGTGGTCTCTTACCCAGTCACCTAAAATATGGATGTAAGCATAACCCATCGGTTCAACTGGTTTGTGACCACGACGCCATAAACCACCAACTGGTTCAGTTACATCACTATTGTCGAACTTAACGCCTAAATCAGCTAACCATTTAACTGAGTTCAATGCATTTGTTACTAATTCATGAACTAAAGCATACTTACCGTGAATTTCATTTCCTTTAAGGTCAGTTCTCTTACCACCCAAGTAAGTTTGGATTTCGTGAAGTAAAGTTGAATCAAATAAGTAATCTGCACCTGAATCAACGTATTCTTTAATTTGCTTTTGTAATTCCTTAAAGTCATCTTGATATTCAGGATCAATTTGATCAATTGGAGTTGCAGCTAATTCCTTCAAAGTATCCTTTTCACCTGGAAGTGCCTTAAAATTCTTTTGCCAGTCAGGTTCGGCAGCGTTCATTGGACCACCGGCACGACTAGTATTACCACCAATTTGTGGGTACTTTTCTAAAATAGCAACTTTTTCACCATGTTGGATTGAGCGAACTGCAGCAGCCAAACCGGCACCACCAGCACCGACAACTGCTACGTCGACTGTTATTTCTTCATCTGTTGCTTTGGCAGCTACCGGCTTATTACGCTTCTTCCATTCTGTAGCATCCCCACCAGCTTCAGTAATTGCTTGTGCGATTCCATCTACAACGCCGTGACTTGAAATAGTTGCACCACTAACAGCATCAACATTTAAAGTTTGATTATCAATAATTTGCTTGGGCAAGCGGTTGAAGACTTCATCGGCAACGCCTTTAGTTTCGCCGGATGAATCAATTTCAATATTTTTGATCTTATCATCTTCGATAGTAACAGCCATTGGCATTGATTCTGAACCATGACCTTGTGCGCGTACTTGATATTTACCGTTCTTCATTATTTAACTTCCGCCTTTCTTTTTCTCTATATATTTAGAATAGCGTTTTCATGGCTCATAAATCAAATACTTATTTAACAATTGAAAAATAACAAAGTTGTTATTACGGTGAATTAAAAAGACCTATGTACTAAAATTTCAATAGTACATAGATTCTGTTAATCGTTTATCTTAAGCTAATTTTTCTTTGTTTTACAAAAATACCATACACAATCAGTTCGATCCAACCCAAAATACTGATCACTAGCAATACTTTAAACCAAATCGGCGTCATAAACTGCAAACTAGCGGCATTCTTGCCTTTCCTTGCTTTGATAATTGACTGCGTAATAGTATTTTGCTTCATCTTAGTTTGGAGCTCCCCATTCAAAGTTAAGCGAGATTGATGATACATCACAATTGGCAAAGTTTTCAGCTTTGCTTTTTTACTATGCCAAGTAAGGATCAGCTTACTGCCTTGAACTTAGTAATGATAATGCTTAGCTTGATTCAAAATCTTCTTTTGATATGTCGCATTTGAAGCATGCTTAGTATATGGCATATAATCTGGCTCAGTATGGTTAATGGCCTCAAAGAGCTGATCATTATTGGTATAACGCAAAATGTGTTGCAACTTTTTGCGGTGTTTCGTAATTTTGCTGTAAGTTTGAATAATTACTACGTGATGTGGATCCAAGAATTCTAATGCTCTAGTTCTATTAGTCGTATAATTAGCGGCAAAGTTTTGAGCAAATGCTAAAACTAATCCCATAATCACCAACATGTTAACTAACTTGATATTTTTCTTCATCAAATTAATCATTGAAATTCCTATTCCCAGTAAAAGCAATGGCCATGCACCCACTGTTAATCGGTAAGGAAACTGCAGTGAAGAAGTTAACTTAGGAAAAACTGCTTGGATCTTAGCCCATGGCATCAGATACGATGAAATCAACAAGATGAATAATCCAACAACGGTAGTCAACGTATTAACAACCGATTCTCGCAAATGCGTCAATACATAGATCAGTTGAAAGACAAGAAGTAAAATCAGCGAGAATAAAAGAAATCCATGAATATTAGTGAATTTCTTATACTTAATGACATGATAATACAAGTTATATCTATTGGGCATTGAAATCTTATTATTCCAAAATAAGACTAACAACGCGCCCCAGATATTAGCTGTTAATACCGGCGTTGTGCCAACTGCCTTGAAGAAATCAATAATCATCTGCTTCTTTTCAGCAGTTTTAACTAGAGCATAAATGGCAAAAGGGACAAGCTATGAAAATAGTCGATAGCAAGTGTACTTGAGCAATCAATGCCATGATTAAAGCTAAACTCAACCAATGAATTGGTCGTTTTTTATCTTCAATCATATAAAGTACTTGCATCATAGCATACGGAGCAAGTGCTGCACCCCACGCCATAAAGTTGAAACGCAGAATTCTCGCAACAATCCCAAATTGCAAATACAATACAGCAAGTAAAATGGCGATAACTTCATTGACCTTTGCCTTCAAAGCCAATCGATACATTCCAATTCCGGTGATTAAAAATACGATAAAAATTACTAGAATCTGGAAATTAAACCAATTACGAACTAAAAGCAATAACAATCCACCCGCATAGGCTAAAAACGGTCCATATACGGCATTAAAAATTCTCCCAGAATGACCAAAGGCAAAATTAGTTTGAAAATATGAGAAATTTCCAGTCTTAATCTGCATGCTCGTATCGTAGAGTCTCTGGAAATGTAGCAACGCATCGCTGGTTAAAAGAACTGAATGCGTTAAAATTTGACTCCTGATCATCATATAAATTACAAGCAAAATAATGATATAAGGGCAAACACGCCAGCCTACTTTATCCCAATCTATCTTTTTTATATTGACTTCTACTTTTATTTTCCCTTTTCTTACTTTTCTTCCTTAATAATGTAAATTGGTCGATTCTTCACTTGTAAATAAATTTTACCAATATAGCGTCCAATAATTCCGATACAAAGCAGCTGCAAACCACCAATTAATAAAATCACGGAAACCAAACTAGCCCAACCAAAGATACTAGATCCTGGATTGATAATTTTTCTGACAATGACAAAAATCATACCAGAAATCGACAATATAAAGGAAATTATCCCAATCCAAACTGATAAATTTAAAGGTGCTTGTGAAAAGTCGGCGATTCCACTTAATGCATACTTGAATAGCTTCTTGGTCGTCCAATCAGTATCGCCAGCAACACGCTTTACATTATGGTATTCAAGATATTTAGTTTTAAAACCAACCCAGGAAAAAATTCCCTTAGAAAAGCGACTATACTCGGGTATTGACAAAACGGCATTAACCATCTGTCGTGTCATCATGCGATAATCCCGTGCACCTGAAACGATCTCGGTTTTAGACATTTTATTAATCACCTTATAAAATTGATCGCTCAAAAATGATTTAAATTTACTCTCCCCCGTGCGATCAATTCGACGACACCCTACCGCATCATACTCACCAGATTCAAGCAGCTGGTACATTTTCGGTAAAAACTCAGGCGGATCTTGTAGATCTACGTCTATTAAGACTACATAATCTCCCTTAGCAGCTTTAAGACCTGCATAAATTGCTGCTTCTTTGCCAAAATTTCTTGAAAAAGAAATATAATGTACGGCTTCATTTTCTTGGTGCAGCTTTTGCATCTCCTGCAAGGTATGATCACGAGAACCATCATCGACAAACCAATACTCGGCTTTGACTGGCATATCATGCAATACTTTTTGCACCGCTGGATAAAACAGGAGTAATGACTCCTGCTCGTTATAGCACGGCACCACAATTGACAATTTTTTCATTCTACTTCCCGACTTTTCTAAAAGTAATTATTTTATTAATAATAAACTGAATTAGTGTAGCAACAAAAGTCGCTACCGCCTTCACGATTAAGTGAGGGTAACCTAGTTGTGTAACAAAGATAAATAAGGAAACTGTGGTAAAAACAGTGGTGATTTGACCGACAAAAAAATACGAAATGAACCGTAATAAAAGTCGGTCGTGTACCTTGAAATTAGTATACGAATTCCAAAAGAAATTATTAATTATTCCGCAAGTTGAGGAAATAATATTAGCAATTTCTACATTCATCTTGAAATGCGTCAAAATCGTGTAGACTCCAAAGTCAACAACTAGCCCTAACCCCCCAATTAAAACGTATTTGACTAATTGGATGAAACTCTCTGAATAGATTATTTTTTTCATTCTCTAAACTCATTTTCCTATTTTCAGTATCCAAAGTGACAAAGGATAGTTATACTACTTCTATCTTTGAATACCGGGCTTTTTCTTAATTTAAAGCACAAACATTTCTATGATACTAAAAGAAACGCAATTAATCATAAAATCTTCCAAATTGAAGATTTTATTTTTTGTGTGCATTGAAAAAACTGCCTAAATTTGACCTAGACAGTTTGCACTACTTTTTAAAAGTATCTTCAATTAACGAGACACAACCACTCTTTTTTAGGACATCAATAACTTCCTTCGCAGTTTTGGCATCCCCGTCAAAGACCGCCTCATAATATGTGCCGAGCACACTATTAATCCCAATAGCTCCATCAACCGGCAATTCGCGTAAAAATTGAATCGCGCGATCGGTATATTTTTTACTAGCATTCTTATGAAAACAACAATTCAAGAAATTAACGACAATTATCGCAACAAACTGTAAAGTGAACGTATCGGTGGCCGGATTTTTCTCATATGAACGAAATGCGGAATCAACTAATTGATAGGCATCATCAATATCTAAAAAGATCACAGCTTGACTCAAATAATGATAAGCCGTCCTGTTCCAATCTTCATCCATGATGACTGCCTTTACCTTTCTCTTCAGTTCGGGACTAATCCGTTTGTCTGAATGAAGTACCCAGGCATAGGCATTCTCTAGTCTAAACTTAAGCCAGAAACTAGGCGGACATGTACCTCCTCGATTTGCTATTTTGGCCGCAATTTCATCCAGCTTTTTCAGATCTTTGCGATTTTGAGCAAAACTAATTTGATTTATCAAATCAAAATCAGGATCAGTTGTATTATCAGAATTATTAACTTGGCTAAAAAAACTTCCAACATCAAAATGATGCTTTGATAAAATTCTGATCAACAAATTCGCATCAATTTCATGAATATCTCTTTCTACCTTAGAATAAAATGATTCTGAGATAATTCCAGCAGCCATCTCTTCTTGCGTCAATCCAGCATGCAAACGGGTTTGTTTTAACGCCTCACCAATTGTCATTTTCTGCCTCTAATTTCTAACTAATAAGTTTGCTATTTTATCAGCACCTTCTTGATCATGGTTAACTAATCTATTATAATACTCCGCTGCTATTCTATGAATTGCAAAATTAGTTGTTTTAGGCAGTTTTTGCAAAAAAGCAATTGCATTCTTAATTTCACTGTTTTTAGTTTGACGCTTGCAGCAAATCTCCAAATACTTAAGAGCGATCTGTGCCGCCAGTTGCATAGATCGTTCATTTGTTTTTTTACGAATTACTTTATGAAAAATAGTTTCGACCAATATCTTTAAATCAGATAATTCATACAAATCTAGCATATGAAGTACTAACCAAAGATTCTCAGAATTTCAGTTATCTTCGTTCAAAAAACTATAGCTAAATTCTCTATCTCTTTCATCTAAATTGTTGACGCCGTTCAACCGATTAATTAATATCCGTACTACTTTCTTCATTCTCACATCAGCGAATTTAGTATTAATATAAAGATCTTGCAGAGTAACCACATCTTCATTTAAATACGCCGTAGTAATCCGATTCTGCAAAATTTCAATATCAGTTGATGTCGTCCCAAATCCTCGTAAAAAATCTGCTACCGGAATTCGATGATAATGCAGCAATTTGACTAAATCATTAACGTTAATTTCACTACAATCATTTTCTACTCGAGAATAAAATGAGCGATCCAATATTCCCTCAGTCATCTATTCTTGCGAAAAATGTAATGACTTCCGCACTTCTTTTAGATGCGCGCCAATCATTTTGATCCTCTATTAGCTTGCGGCAACATATCAATGTATCTTTGATAACCACAAATTTGTAAAAGATCTGTTATGCCTTTAGCCATTTCAAGATTTTTGTCTATCAAAGCCGAATAATATTTAATGATTAATTTATGAAACATAATTTCAAAGTCATTAGGTATTTTATTAGCAAAATTCAAAGTCTTTTTTGCTTCCGCAAGATGTTTTTCTCTATAAGCACGGTCAAGATAACCAATCAATAAGTTCATTAGTGATATAACTACCTGAGGATTATCTAGATCCAGCTTTGAAAAATGAGCAATAATATAACTCATCAACGGAGTAAATTCACTAAATTGATACAAAGGAACGCTAATTGCCAAATCCCAAAAGTCCTGCTCTTTTAGATCAAGATCTATTAAATTAGTTTTTAATTGCTTACGAATTGAATCTGGCATTTTAATTGAACGATGTTCTAATGTTGCGATTATCAACTTAGTTTTAAAATACAATACATCATTTTTAGAAGACAGAGTTTTTTCTATCTGATGAAGCTGATCAAGATCGCGATCATTAAATGCCGAATAAATTTGTCTTTGCAGCTTAAGTTCTGGCATCCCTTCATTATCAAAAGTCTTAAAGAAATCATTCAAAGAGATATTATTAGCATTCAACATTGCGATTAGTTTGTTGATAGTGATGGCATTCTTGTCTCTTTCAACCTTAGAATAAAAAGATTCACTGACAATTCCCGCACTCATTTCTTCCTGTGTTAAACCAAATAAAAGTCGTGTTTTCTTAAGTTGTTGTCCGATCGTCATATTTGCACCTCATTTTCTTACTTTATATAGTATTTGGTTTTTCTATAAAAAGCTTGAAATCTTCTGTATAGAAGATTTTTCCATGAAAGCGCAAAAAACTGAGAATCTGTCATGAAAACAAATTCTCAGTTACTTGATTATTTACTAGACTTAACAACCCCACAAACATCCTCACAACAAAACTTCACGATTGCTTGACCATAATCAGTACGATCAGGATCATCTTTTGAACTGACTGAAAATGGAGCTTGGTGCGCTTTTTCAGCTAAACGATTCATGATCTTGATGTCGGACAAACAAAAATTATGAATATTGGTGCGATGCTGATCCAAGTTTTCTGCTAAAACACGGTAATCTTGACCGTCCATTTCATTACGCCAAGCGGCCAATTGATCATTGAAGCGCAACACAATTAAAGCATATTCTTTGAAATGTTCTCTAGCTGGCACAATTACCGGTTCATTATTGTCGGGATCTTTTTGCAAATAATCTAAGGTAGCTTGATTAAATGAAACATTTTTGCGTTCAATAATTTTGTTTAATTGCTCATACACATTTTGAGTATAAGCTTGAATGATTTCATCAGTATCAGTTGGATTATCAATCAGTTTTAATTCTTTCAATAACTTTCCTGCTTGCAACAATTTTTTGAGAGGATCGACAGAATCTTGAAGATTAAACATGATTTCGTCAACTTTTTTGAGTTTTTCGATTTCTTGTGTTGTCATTTTAGTATGCTCTTTCGTGAAGAAATAATTGTCATAACTCTTTTATAGTATAGCAAATTCATCCTGCACTTTATTCTCACATGCTATAATTAGGGAACTTAAAAAGGACAAAAAAGAATGGTGGGATCGTTATGAAAATCAATGATATTTTAGATCAAGAATTAAAAAATTCTGAGTTTGCAAAAGAATCTTACGCTGACAAAGAAAAATCTGCTAGTGCGATTGCACTATATAAAGCCCGTGAAGAAGCAAGATTAACGCAGACCAATTCAGCTGAGCGAACAGGGGTTTTCACAATCTACTATTGCACGAATTGAACGAGGAGATAATGTAACTTTTGATAAATTAGCCGAAATTGCTCATTCAATGGGGAAACAAATTCAAATCAAATTTATTTAAAATAGATACCATAATAAATATACAAAAAGAACATTAACCAATTTCGGTTAATGTTCTCTTGCTTTATTAGCTAAAATTCAACTATTTCTTCAAAGCTAATTTCTTAGCTGGAATCCAGTTATTAGTACCAGCAATCTTGTAGTAGGTCTTACCATTGATCTTAACCTTTTCGTTGAAAGTATAAGTATGGTTTGGACGTGCGTAATGCTTGTTAAACTTACCTGAACGATTGTAAGCTCTGACCTTCTTGTTGCCCTTGAGTCTAGCTTTGAAGTGGACTGCATGAGTAGTAATTTCAAAGTTTGCTACCTTAACGAACTTGTTTCTGCCGATCTGGTAGTATCTCTTGCCATTAATCTTAACGATCTTGGCATTCTTCAAAACTTTAACCAGCTTATCGCGCTTAATCCATTTAATGTGCAAACCTTTTCTGATCAATTTACCGTGCTTGTTGTAAACAAAGGCATTGTGAGTTAAGCGGATCTTCTTAGGAGTAGTAGAAATGTCATCAGTCTTAGTCTCTGGGGTTGCTTCTGGGATCTTAACAGGTTCTTGCTTATCTGTCTTCTTAGTCTCTGTTAGACCTGAAGTAATGATTGATTGAGCATATTCAGCATCCAAAATATCTTGCAACTTTTGTTGAGCCTTGGCAAGTGCATCTTTAGCTGCTTGCAATTTAGCAACTGCTTCATCGTATGCTTTTTGTGCTGCGACTACTTTGGCGTCGGCCTTATCTTTGTTGGTCTTCAAGTCGCCATTCAAGACTTCATTTGCATCGTCATAATTCTTTTTAGCAGTATCATATGCAGTTTGAGCATCAGTTAATGCTTTCTTAGCATTGGCTAAAATTGTTGCTGCATTCTTTAAGTCTTCAACGTGTTGCTTTAATTGATCTAACTTTGTTTGAGCTTGTGTAGCATCTTTAGCTTTTTGATCAGCAACTTTTTGTAATTTTGGAAGATCTACATTTTGAGCTTGATCAAGAGCGTTTTTCGCTTTGGTTAATGTATTATTAGCAGTTGACAATGCATTCTTAGCTTTTTCTTGAGCCTTCTTAGCGGCTTCTAAATTATTAGCCTTAGTTTTATTATCGGCTGTTAAATTACCATAACGTGTTTGGGCATCTTTTTGAGCATTTTTATCTTTTTTAAGTTGTGCTTCCTGAGCAATCTTCTTTCTTTGGGCAGTATCTAAAGCATCATTGGCTTTTTTAATATCTTTGTTCGCTTTATCAATTGAATCTTGAGCACCTTTAACAGCTGTATTTTTATTCTTTAAATCTGTCAATTTTCCACTTGTAATGCCACCTAATCTCTCAGCTTCTGATTTCAAACTAGGAAGTTCATTATTTGCTTGATTTAATTTACTATTTACTTCTTTAATTTGTGATGCATATGATGGAATAATTGTTTTATCAAATTTAGCACCAGAATGAATTTGACTTGGAGCTATATTAATAAAATGCGCATCGATTAGATTAGATTTTCTTTCACTCACTGCAGGAATTACTGCAACATATTGAGCTTTACCAAGTGTTACCGTATACTTTTTATTATTTATAGTTGTACATGATGTTCCTTTTTCAAGTTGTGCAATTGCTTCTGAAAGATCTTTTTCATTTTCTTCAACAACTTGCTTCAATGGAACTTTATGAAGTGGACCACCGTTAACAGACTCCATTACTGTAGCATCTGGATTATGAGCTAATATTTCTTTATCGGATTTAATATCATTCTCAAGAAATTCCGTGAATTGCTTAATACTATTAATTTCATCCTCTGTATAAGCCATTAGATTTAATAAACCTGCAGCATGTGCCATTTCGTATACACCATCAGTTTCGGCATCAGCTTGTGACTTATTATTGTATCCTTTATTACCAAGAATCATCGAATTCAAACTATTATAAATATTTCTCTTCAAATCGTTCATATTTGTAATAGCATCTGAATAGAAGGGTGCTTTGTCTTCATAGTTTTGCCATACATTACTATCAGACTGAGAATTATAATCTAAGCCATTCTCTTTAGATAGTTCATTAATTCCTGTTGCATCGTGCCAATTACCATCCCAGTTACCGTTCTTATAGTCCTCTTTACCCTTTTTAATTATTTGTTTAGTAAAATCAATTGCACCTGGAGTCACTTCATCAGTACTATTTTCACCCAATTGTGATCTTACTTTATTTAATAGGTCAGCAGTAAATAATGATAATTCCTTAATTTGATCATCTGAAAGATTATTGACATCTACTACAGTATCTTTATCTTCCTTTGAACCGATAAAGTGATTATTATTACGAATAACAGTTAAATAATTAGCATCTTCTTCTGGTAATACTCTTTCACTAAAATTAGGATTACTGCTAATATAATCAGCATAAGCTTTCTTATATTTATCAGCATCCCCAACGTTAATATTATTTTGAGTTAAAACGTTTAAACGTGAAATATTTTCATTAATATTTTTAATTTCATCCTTCTTACCAACTAAATTCTTATCTGCTGCATCTGATTCAGCCTTTGCATCATCATATGCCTTTTGAGCAATCTTTTGATTAGTAACAGCTGTATCGTGTGCAGTTTGCGCCGTAGCCAAAGCTTTTTGAGCTGCAGTCTTATCACCATTAGCTTGATTGATAGCATCATTGGCTTCCTTTAATGCCTTTTGAGTCTTGGCGACAGCTTCATTAGCAGCAGCCAATTCTTTTTTAGCTTCAGTAATACCCGTACCCTTTAAAGCATCTTCAGCATCCTTAACAGCTTGATCTGCTTTGTTCTTAGCAGCAGTCTTATCATTTACATCTTGAGTGTCAGTCTTAACATCTTTACCAAGTTTATCAATTTCATTTTGCTTATCTGTTACTGCTTTTTCTGCATTAGTTTTTGCATCGTTTGCGTTCTTTACTACGCCGTTTTGCTTAGTAACAGCATCTTTAGCAGCGTCAACCTTAGCTGAATTGTTAGCTTCATCAGCCAAAGCTTGGGCATCCTTTTCTTTATTTTTGGCGTCAGTCAATGCCTCATTCTTTTGGTCAACAGTCTTCTTTAATCCATCGACCTTGTTGCTTTGCGTTTTGTAGTCAGCGTCTGGCTTTTCGGCATCTTTTTTAGCTTGATCCAAATCGCCTTGAGCTTTGTCTACGTTGCCTTGTTCAGTCTCAACTTTCTTTTTTGCACTAGCAACATTAGCCCTAGCAGCCTCTTCTGGTGTTTGTGCTTTTTGAGTAGTCTTAGTATCATTAACCGCCTTAGTATCAGCCTTAACTTCATTATTCACATTGGCATTTGCCAATACTAAACTTGCTAATACTGCTGCTGCAGCACTTGTAACTTTAATCTTCTTATTCATTTTAATGTCTCCACTTATCAAAAAAATAAATAACAAATATTGACATCTTTATCTTAGTTTCGAAATTTCAATCGCACAATCTTATCTGCAAAATTGAAATTAAAAAGTACAAATTTAATTTTTTACTAATCTCATCTCCCTAATTTAAGCTCAAATAGTTCTCATAACCACACGCCTTAATCAAATCCAAAATCTCTTCAGCATCTACCTTTTTCTTATTTAGCAAGGCTTCATAATAATCTGCAATCATTTTTGCTAATCCAAATTCAATCTTATCTGGTATCTTTCGCAAAAATCGGATTACCTTTTTGGCCTCATACCTGTTATTCTGCTTATAACAAATATTCAAATAACGCACGGCGATACTGGCAATTAACTGCAGCTGACGATCCTCGATCTTCTCATTCTTAGTAAACTTTGAAATGAGCGCATTGATTATTCCTTCCAAATTGGAATACTTATACAAATACAAGGTATGAAAGAAAAACCACAAGATATCATCGTTCCATCTTTCAACTTGCCAAACGTTATATCTTAGTTTTCTTTTATCTTCATCGGGAAAATCCTGACTTTCACCTTTAAGCTCAGCCAATAACCAATCTATCAATCGCTTCATTTGCAAATTAGTCGACTGCTTTTTTATTTTCTCTAATTTTTTATGATCGCGTGCAAAATATGCATTAGTAATTAAATCCTGCAATTCTCTTCTTTTAATTCCTGAATCGTCAACATCTTTAAAAAACTTAAGTACTGAAATCTTGTTTTGATTCAGAATTTTGATTAAACTGCTAGCCCTAATTGCATTGGACTCTTTTTCTATTCGCCAATATTGCGACTTGCTAATTATTCCAGCAGCCATTTGTTCTTGCGTCAATCCATGCAAGTTTCGCACTCGATGTAATCTCTCACCAATTTTCATAATTCATCACCTTTGCGGAAGCCAGGCTAGATAATTATCGTAGCCGTTCTTCTGTAATACTTTAGTTATCAAATCTAACCGTTTCTGATCATGGTTAATTAAAGCTTGATAGTATATAGTCACCAATTTATGAAACATAATAACGGGATTCGTTGGCAGTTCTTTTATAAACTGGATAGTTTGCAAAACTGAGCCGAGATCATTTTCTTGATACGAACGCCCCAAGTAACTCATCATTACATTCACCAAGGCAACCAATGTTAAAGAATCATTTAGACTGATACTATTTTTGTTTTCATAGATATCTGTAATTAAAATCTTTATCTCACTTGTATCGTATAAAGACATAAAACTAGCCAAATTCCATAATGCAGTTTCATCCCATTTACCTAATCTTCCAAAATTGCTTTTTATTTTTCTCTGGGCATCATCAGAAAGATCAGCTTTCTTATTTGTCAAAGTAGCTATAACTGCTGTCAATTCTGTCTTAAAAATCGGCTCATCTTTCTGTTCTTTTTTCAACCAGGCTACATTGCGATTATTAATAGCCGATCGAATACAATGATATTGAATTTTGCGTTGCATTGACTGATCAAACACACTAAAAAAATCACGCACAGAAACATGATTTTGCTTCAAAATCGCTAACAGGTCATCAATATTAATTTCACTTTTTCCATTTTCTACTCGAGAATAAAAAGATTCTGTTACCGCGCCAGCGCACATTTGTGTCTGCGTTAAATTTAAGGAATCTCGTATTTCTCTTAGTTGTTCTCCAATAGTCATACTTTTTTCCTCATTTGTTTCATATTTTTAATATATAAACACTTGAGATAAAAGTCTCGAAATCTTCCAAAACGACTATTTTTATTAAAAAAATCACACCCCTCAAGCTAAAAAAGATTAAAGGATGCGATTATTATTTATTCATCAATTTCAACATCATCAATTATTGACGCATAACCACAGTCTTGAATAATTGATTTTAAAGATCTGGCTTTCTGTTCATCACCACTAAAAACAGCTTGATAGAACTTGCCTATCAACTTTTCCAATCCAATTGCAGGATCTACCGGCAATTCTTGCAAAAACTTAAATGTACTTTCCGTATAACTCTTATTAGCATGTTGATGATAGCAACAATTCAAATAATTTATCGTAATAAAAGCCATAAACTGCAAAGTAAAGGTATCGGTAGCTGGATGTTTACGATATGCAGCATAAGCAGCCTCCACTAACTGCTTTGAATCATCAACATCCAGGAAAATTACTGCTTGACTCAAAAAATGATAAGATGTCCGATCCCAATTTTCATTCAAAACCAGTTTCTTTATTTTTTTCTTCATTTCAGGAGAAATTTGATCATTTGAGCGTAATGCCCGAGCATAAGCTAATTCCAACTTGAATTTAAGCCATAACGGAGCCTGTACCTCCCCATTTTCAATTTTTCGCTTAATTTTATCCAGCGCTTTTACATCTCTTTTACATCTCTTTTATTTTGAGCAAAAGTAATCTCACTAGTTAATTCAAAAAAAGGTCCAGCAGACGACTGATTATTAATTTGTGCAAAAAATCCAGTAACATCAAAATGATGAACCGACAAAATTTTAATTAAAGTTTCTGCATCAATTGCATGCACACCACGTTCAACTTTAGAATAAAAAGATTCACTTACAATTCCTGCCGCCATTTCTGTCTGACTCATTCTCGCATGCAAACGCCGGCTTTTTAATGCTTCACCGATTGTCATCTATTTATTCCGTCCTATTTAATTTTGTTTACTTCATCTAAACTCAATTCAATATAATTACCGCGCTTTAAATCCTCCGGCAATTTCAAATTTCCCATCGAAATTCGTTCAAGTTCAACCACTTTCATCCCTACCGCACCAAACATGCGCTTAATCTGATGATATTTTCCTTCACGAATTTTGATTTCAATTTCAGAACTATCATGTTCTTCATCCTGCGCCAGAATCTTCAACTCTGCTGGCTTAAGCTTAGTTCCATCCCCTAAAGTCATTCCACTAGCAAAAGTTTTCACAGTTTCGTCATCAGCTACGCCTGCAATTTTCGCGCGGTAAATCTTATCAACGTGCTTATTAGGAGCAAGCAATTCATGATTTAGTTGGCCATCATTAATAAGCAAAAGCAAGCCAGTTGTATCTTTATCTAGTCGCCCTACTGGCGTAATTCCTTGATATTGATCCTGCGGCTTGAGCAATGAAATTACTGTTCTTTGACTACGGTCTTCAGTTGCCGAAAGTACGCCCTTGGGCTTGTTCATCAAGAAATAATGATATTTTTGATAATTAACCTCTTGTCCATCTACCAATACTTCATCGGATTCCTTAACCTGCTGTTTCGGTGTTTTTACCACATCACCATTTACAGTGATAATGCCTTTTTTAATTAAAACGTGCACTCCTTTTCTAGAGCCGACGTTCATATTAGCTAAATATTTATCAATGCGCATGAGAACCATCCTTTTTAGCAACTGGTACATTCTCCAAACAAAAAGTAAAATTATCTTCCTCCAACAAGCGGGTATAGAAATCTACTTTCTCAGTATCATTATCAAACAAGGTCTTATAAAGTCTGACTATTACTCTATGTTGATAAAAGCTTGCTTCATATGGAATATTTTTATCAAAAAAAGCAAATGTTTCTGCGCATAATTCTTTATTAAAATTGTGTATATACGCATACATTAAGAAATCAATCACTAAATTAGCAATTCCAACTGTATTTGTATAACTTAAGATGTTTTCTGAATTTTTTACATAGCTTTGATAAGCAGTATGAGAAAAATTGAGTACTTGTTCTGGAGTTAGGGCAATAAAAGCCATCCCTAAATATTCATAGTTGAGGAATCCCCAATTATTTCCTTTAGATAAATGTTGTATCTTCTTTTTAACCGGTTCTGATATATCATCAGTTGAATGAGTTATCCAGGCAGTCATTAACTCCAATATATAAGGGATCCAAATATAATATGGTTTACCTTGTTCTTCAGCTTGATCAATCTCCTTTTTTAGTTGACCTAGTTTCTCTAAATCTCGTTTATTAGCACTATTTGCTATTTTATTCGCCATAAAGCTAGCATCCTGTAGACTCTTTTTATGCGGTGATTCCTGGATTGGACCATCCAGCGTTTTGGAGAAGAATTGAACTGGATTAATATGATTTGCTTTCAAAATTTCAATTAAGGTATCAGCATCAATACTATGAATCCCACGTTCAACTTTTGAATAAAACGATTCTGAAACAACTCCTGCCACCATTTCAGTTTGAGTAAGTCCAGCTGCCAATCTACTTTCTCTTAGTAATTTTCCAATCCTCATTATTTTTCCTTTTATACAAAAAATGCCAACAGATCATTCTGTCGGCATAATTTTTTACAACAAGTCTTGATCTTCTTCGATCTTATCGTTGATAAATTTTTCGTTTGGATAAATTGGCATTACTTCAATTCCGTCCATCGCTCTTTGAATCAAGCCTTCAACATCAAGACGAGCTTCATATTCACGAGCCTTATCAAGCTTTGGCTTAGTCTTAGGACGTGGTGGAGCAAAGATAGTACAACAATCTTCAAATGGTTGAATTGAAAGATCAAAAGTACCAATATCTTCTGCCAATTTAATAATTTCAGTCTTATCCATTGTAGCAACTGGACGAATAACTGGTGTAGTTGTCACATCGTTAATAGCAACCATTGATTGCAAAGTTTGTGAAGCAACTTGACCAACAGATTCACCGTTAAAGATTGCCAGACCACCGCGCTTAGCACGAATACGGTCTGCAAGTTGCAACATGAAACGACGTTGCACAGTCATCAAGTAACCTTCTGGCAACTTTTCCTTGATAGTTTCTTGAATTTCAGCAAATGGCACAGCGATAAAGTTAATCTTACCTGCATAATTTGCCAAAATACCAGTCAATTCCTTAGCCTTAGCCAAAGCCTTTTCAGTAGTGTAAGGAGGACTAAAGAAGTGCACCATTTCGATATCAACTCCACGCTTCATTGCAAGGTATGAAGCAACTGGTGAATCAATACCACCACTAAGCATCATTACGGCCTTGCCAGCAGTACCAACAGGCATCCCGCCAATACCATGAAGCAATTGGTTAGAAATATAAACGGCATCTTGACGCACTTCGATTCTAAGTACTAAATCAGGGTGCTTCATTTCAGCCTTCAAGTGATCGATATGATCAAATAAGTAATCACCAACCAAGTTATTAAGTTGATTAGTATCATATTCAAACTTGTGATCACTACGCTTAGTATTAACCTTAAAGGTCATGCCCGGCTTAAAAGTTTCCTGCATTAATTCTAAAGAAGTCTTTTCAATATCTTCTAAAGCTTTAGGAATCTTAATAGCTGGTGAATAGGTTTGAATACCAAACACTTTCTTCAAGCGCTTATCTACTTCCGCAAAAGGTGCGCCATTTAAAACAATATGCATCCGGTCGTGACGAGGATGGAAGTCAATCTGAGGGAAATCTTTTAAGACCTTTTCAACGTTGCTAGCTAAACGATTGATGAAGTCCTTTCTGTTCTTTCCCTTAGTTGAGAGTTCCCCGTAACGGACCATAACTTCTGTATATTCCATTAATTTTCTCCCAAGTGATTAATTTTAGCAAAATGATTATAAATCTTATCAAAGACCTTGATAAACTCATCTGCCTGCTCAAGCGTATTTGTTTCATCAAAACTCAAACGAATTGCGCTAGTAGCAATCTTATCATCAATTCGCATAGAAACCAAGGTGCTGGCTTCATCTGCAGTCTTTGATGCACAAGCAGAAGTAGTTGAGGTATAAATGTCTTGATCTTCTAAAGTATGAACTAAGGTTTCACCACGAATTCCTTCTAATGCAAAGCAAAGAATATGTGGTGCAAAACCGTCGCTTACTGGTGAAAAGATATCGATACCCGGTTTATCTTTCAAATAGTCAACGATCTTAGCCTTAATTGCTGCTTCACGGCTTGCCTTTTCAGGTTCGTTTTCTAAAAGCAAACGAATAGCCTTAGCCATACCTGCGATAGCTGGTAAGTTTTCGGTACCGGAACGAAGTCCCTTTTCTTGGCCACCTCCATCATGAAGCGGAGTAAGCATTTTGCCTTCTTTTTTGTAAAGGATACCAATGCCTCGTGGTGCATGGAACTTATGCGCTGATAAACTTGATAAATCAACTCGTGGTGTAAAGACCCTATCCCAAATATTCTTACCTAAAGCTTGAACATTATCAACGTGGAATTGAATAGTTGGATAATTTTCAAGCAAATCACTGATTTCATCAATTGGTTGAATCGTGCCGATCTCATTATTGACACCCATAATTGAAACCAGAGTAGTATCTGAGTCAATGGCATTTCTCAAATCGTTGACATTAACTCTACCCTCTTTATCAACTGGCAAACGTGTAACGCGCCAACCCAAATTTTCTAAAGTATTAAAGCTATTAGCTACAGAAGCATGTTCTACGCTGGAAGTAATAATATGCTTACCAAATTCACGCTTTTGAATTGCTGTTCCTTTAATTGCAGTATTATTTGATTCTGTACCACCTGAGGTAAAGAAAATCTCATGTTGTTTAACGCCCAACAAGTCTGCAATTTGTTTGCGTGAAGCTTCAAGCATTTGATGCGCACGGTCACCCATCTTATGCAAACTTGAAGGATTGCCCCAAATATTAGTTGCTACCTTATTATAGGTATCTAAAACTTGAGGATCTATTTTTGTTGTTGCACTATTATCAAAATAAATCACGTTCAAAACTCCCCTAATAAAAAACGGTCAACTACTTGACCGTTTAGTGACTATTAGATTTTAGCTTAAATAATGAAAAGCTTCAATTATTTATTCTTTTTGTTCAGAATAATATGCATTTTCAAGTCGTTGATAGCTACCTGGCTCTACTTTTTCAATTGCAGTAGCAATGGTATCCAATGCTTCCTTATAATTATATTCATCGTAAAGTTGCATCGACTTCTTTTGTGCTTGCTTAACCGTATCCTTATCAGCATATTTATTTGAATACTGCATCGTTAACTCAACTAAGTTAGCAGAATTGATAATATCGTCTGCTTCACGCTTAAGTCGTTCAACATCATCAGAAATTTGAATTAATTCGTTAGAAATCTTTTCCATATTAATTCTGACTTGACTTAATTCATCACTAACATGACCAATTTCGTTAACGACTAAAGTATACATTTGAATAAAGCTATCTGGATTCCCTGGCAAACTACGTCTTTCAAGACGGCGATAAACTAATGAAACCTCTTGCTTAAAGTGCTTAATTGAATCATTAGCAACATTTTCTGAATCGTATAGGCCATCAACATCTGTCGACATTTTAATTTGCTCAGCATCAATCTCACGCAAGCGATCTAACATTTCTAACCATGAATCTTGAATTGCAGAATAGACGCCCTTGCCATCAGCTATATTTTGCGTATCAACTGTATATTGGCGATTCATGTTATTAACTTCTTTTTCAAGCTCTTTGCTTTTTTCAAGTTCGCCATGAGTTAATTCATAACTCTCATCAATATGTTGCAATTTCTCAACTAACTTTTTAGATGCCGTTTGCTGGTGAGAAATTAAAGCTAGCATCTTGCTTTGATTCTTTTCGACAAAAGGACGAGCTTTATATTCCTTAGCTAAAATGTCATAAAGGCCATCGATTTCACTAGATATCTTTTTATTTTCGTTAGCTAATTCATCGACTTTTAGTTCTGCCAATAATTTACGAGCACTATCAATCTGATCATGAATGTCTTTAATTCTGCTTAAAACATCAACCTTAGTAATATAGTACTTTTCTGAAATCATCTTCTTATAAACATTAGATAATTCCTTAAGCTGATCTTGGAAAACTACTTCTAATTGATGATAGCTATCTTTGATTTTAGGCAGTTGTTTTTGTAAAGCTGCTAAAGACATGCGAATCTTAGATAAAACTCGCTTAGCCTCTACGTGATCCCCTTGAGATGAAAGATTCTTAGCTTCTTCAAAATCGCTCTCCATTGAAGCAAGTTGATCTTCAATTTGATCAATTGCTGTACCATATTCAAATGAATTAGCTAAAACATCTTTTCTCAATTCACGATAGACTTTAATTAAAGCATCATACTGAATTTGATTTTCTTTATTGGATTCAAGCAATTCAGTAAACACTGCCTTAGTATTGCGAGCATCTTCTAAAGTCGGTTTAATTATTTGCTGTGCTTCTTTTATTTTCTTTCTGGCTTTAAAAAGTTTGTAAGTTGCATTTTCATTTGCCGCTTCTTCAACTAACTTCTTTACGCGTGGCAATTTTTTAGTTGAAGCTTCTTTATAACTCTTACGCCAAGTATTTAATGTGGTTAGACTTTCGCCCGCCAAATCCATTTTATTCAGTCGTTTGATATCATCTTCAAGGTGCATCTCTTCGATTTCATTAAGAGCTGCATCGATTACCTCGACTTCTCGCAATTGCTTACGATTAATGAGCAACATTAAAGCAACGACTACAATAATAAGGATTACAACGGCGACAATAATAATAGTTTGAATTGATGACATTGTTTATCCTCCAAAACTACAATAATTATAACAAAACATAGCCTAAAGATGTGCAAAAGCTGATGTATTTCTTGATTTATTATTCTGAACTCTATATAATACTATTCGTGTAAAATATTTGCAGCAATAAGTGACAAGAACGTCAACATCTTGAAACGCTTAAGTGAACGAGTAACCCGCGCTGCATTGGGCGAAAATGTAAATCCAAGATGCACGAATGTTGAACTTATTTGTAATATTTTACTCCAGAAATTATTATTTTAAATTTTATGGAGGATTTTTATGTCAAGATATACAGGTCCAAGTTGGAAACGTTCAAGAAGATTAGGTATCTCACTTTCAGGTACTGGTAAGGAAATCGCACGTCGTAACTACGCTCCAGGTCAACACGGTCCTAACGGCCGTGGTCGTTTGTCAGAATATGGCCAACAATTACACGAAAAGCAAAAGTTACGTTGGATGTACGGTTTGAACGAACGTCAATTTAGAACTTTGTTCACTCGCGCTGGTAAGATCCGTGAAGGTGAACACGGTACCAACTTCATGATTTTGCTTGAACGTCGTTTGGACAGTATTGTTTACCGTCTCGGTTTAGCTACTACTAGAGAACAAGCTAGACAATTAGTTAACCACGGTCACATCACTGTTGATGGCAAGCGTGTTGACATTCCTTCATACGAAGTCAGCGTTGGTCAAACTGTTGGCTTGAAGGAAAAGTCAAAGAACTTACAACAAGTTAAGGATGCCTTAGACGCAGTTACTGCACGTCCATCATTCGTTTCATTTGACGACAACAAGATGGAAGGTACTCTTGTACGTTTACCAGAACGTGACGAAATGGAACCAGAAATTGATGAATCACTCGTTGTTGAATGGTACAACAAGTTACTTTAATTTTTACATTTTATTTTGTCAAAAACCTTTCCCAATATCGGGGAAGGTTTTTTTGTTACAATTAATAGTAATAAAGAAAGGATGATTTTATGAGTGATGATTTAAGTAAGCGCGTAGAACAAGCTGCGCAAGGAATAACCCCACAGACTAAACCGGATGAACGCCGGCGATATTTAGGTTCACTGCGTGAGCGTGTGTATGTACGCATGAATAATGCTGAAGTAAAAGATTCCAAACTCACTAGTCTTTTCTTACAACACATTGATGATTTTAAAGGCTACACTATTTTGATTAACGGCAATATTACTGATGATGGTTTTCTAGGTGATGTCGAGGCAGCCTGCAGCAAGAAAAATATTCCATTTACATTAGTTAACAATGAAACTGCAAAAACCGGACCCGAAGATTCTGCTGTTTTAGTAGTCTCCAAAAATGCTATTAATCGTCAAAGAATTGAAATTGGACAAGTCTATGCTCCTGAGTTGCCAAAAACTGAATTAGAAGCGCCTAAAAAGAAAGAAAGCTTTTGGCATAAACTTTTTCACGGAGAAAAATAATGAAACCATTAGCTTATCGTATGCGTCCACAGACTCTTGATCAAGTTGTCGGACAGCAACATCTAATTGGACCTGGTAAAATTATTCGCCGAATGGTTGAGGCTCGTCTTCTATCATCAATGATTCTTTATGGCCCTCCTGGCATTGGCAAGACCAGTATTGCGAGTGCTATCGCTGGTTCTACTAAATATGCTTTTCGAAAGTTGAACGCAGCTACTGACGGAAAGAAGCAATTACAGCAAGTAGCCGCAGAAGGGAAAATGAGTGGCACCGTCATTTTATTATTAGATGAAATTCACAGACTCGATAAGACAAAACAAGACTTTTTATTGCCTTTGCTTGAGTCAGGACAAGTCATTTTAATTGGGGCTACAACGGAGAATCCATATATTTCAATTTCCCCTGCTATTCGTTCACGTTGCCAAATTTTTGAGCTAAAGCCTTTATCTGCTCAAGATGCATCGAATGCCATTGACCGCGCTTTAACGGATAAAGAAAATGGCTTAGGCAATTATCATGTCGAGCTGACGGATGATGCACGTGCCCTTTTAATCGAAAAAGGCAATGGAGATTTGAGATCTACTTTAAATTCATTGGAACTTGCGGTTTTGTCTACCAAACAAGAATTAAAAGATAATCATCAAGATACAGACTCTATTGTAATTACTCAGCAAGAAATGGCTGATTCTATTCAAATGAAGGTGCAGAATTTTGATTCTTCTGGAGACGGACACTATGATTTGGTATCTGCTTTTCAAAAATCAATTCGCGGTTCAGATACAGACGCAGCATTGCATTACTTGGCAAGATTAATCGAGTCTGGCGACTTAATTTCAATTTGTCGGCGTCTCTCCGTCATTGCTTACGAAGATGTGGGACTAGCCAATCCTAGCGCTGCAGAACATGCTATATTAGCTATTCAAGCTGCTCAAACGCTGGGCTTTCCAGAGGCGCGTATTCCGCTCGCTAATGCCGTAATTGAGCTGACTCTTTCTCCTAAAAGCAATAGTGCTATTACTGCCATAGATCGGGCAATTGATGACGTTAAAAACAAAAATATTGGCTCTATTCCCGCTAATTTAAAGGATGCGCATTATGCTGGTGCTAAAAAGTTAGGTCATGGAGTTAATTATATTTACCCTCATGATTTTGAAAATGATTGGGTCGCCCAACAATACTTGCCAGACAATCTTCTGACTGCAAGTTACTTTACCCCGAAAGGAAATTCTAAAGTCGAAGAAAGGTATAAGCTAATTTATCAAAAATTAAAGAAGATGCAACGCGATAATTTGAGCAAACATCACAATAGATAGCGCATTCAATATTATTGACAAACCTAATCTGATTGCGTATTATAATAAGTGATCTGAGTTGATCGACAAGCTTAAATGTATAAAGTTGACCGATCAAACTAGAAGACGTGGGAGTTAGCAAATAACTACCGAATCGGAATACTGTCTTGTCACAGGATCCATATTCGCTGCGATGTTAGCTCAAATTTTGAACACTGCGGGTTCAACAAGCGTCATTATGCTTTGTTTAGTCAACTCGGATTTCTTTTGAATATCAGGAAAGGCGGTCTTAAATGGCCGTCTTTTTATGTAATGAGGTTAAAATAAATGATAATTAAAATTGTAATGATTGTTTTTATTCTACTCTTGCTTTTAACTGCTTGGTATATGTGGCACAGACGAAATGGACATTTTTTAATCTATGACGTAGGCGGTAATCCTCACCTAACCAACATTTTAAAATGGACTTCTATTGCTTTGATCGCAGAGAGCGCAATCGGAATTATCATTTTATTTATGGATAATAAATATCTTAACTTGATCACACTATTCCTTGCCTCTCTAACCATTTTGACCTTTAGTCTTTTAATTACAGATTCCAAAAAATAAAAATATAAACCTTCTAATAATAGATGAAATTTTGGTAAAATAGATATCAGGAAGAGGTGTTTAGACAATGCTTTCACAATATAAGAATATTCAAGTTTCCGTTGATGGTTCTAAAGAAGCCGATTTAGCTTTCAGCAAGGCAGTTGCTATTGCCAAACGCAATCATGCTACATTAGAGATCTTACATGTCATCGATACTCGTTCTTTCCAAAATGTTTCAAGTTTTGACTCAGCAATGGTAGAACAAGTTTCTAAAGATGCTGAAAAGAGAATGAAGGATTACCAAGCACGTGCTAACAAGGCCGGTGTTACTGATTCTCATTATTCAATCGAATTTGGTTCACCTAAGACAATCATTGGTCATGATTTCCCTAAGAAACACAATATTGACTTAATCGTTGTTGGTGCAACTGGTTTAAACGCAGTAGAACGTTTATTAATTGGTAGTGTTACAGAATACGTAACTAGAACTGCTAAATGTGATGTTTTAGTATGTCGTGCCAAAGAAATTGCTAATGCGTTAGAAGGCTAATTTTTATATTATTAATCAAAAAAGGTATTTAAGTTTTTAAGCTTAAATACCTCTTTTATTTATATTCTAGAAATCACCAGCGGTGCTAAACATGTAGTCTCGATTATGGAATTTCATTGATAAAATCAAACCAATACCAATCATGTTCCCTACCAAGGCTGAACCACCTTGAGAAACAAATGGTAAGGGAATACCAGTCAATGGTAATAAATCAATGTTCATACCAATATTTTCAAATACGTGGAATAAAATCATCATAATAACACCCGTAGAAATGTATGAATAAAATGCATTTCTAGTATTAAATGAAATTTTAACCATTTGAATAATCAGGTATAAATAAATTAAAATCAAACTTACACAGCCTACAAAGCCAAAATTCTCTCCAATTACGGAGAAAACCATGTCAGACCCACGAACTGGCACATATACGCTTGCTTTACCAAAGCCATTACCAAAAAGTTGTCCTGACCCAATTGCCTTCATACTTTGCCATAACTGGTAGGCACCTGATGATGTATCACCTGATGGATTAAGCCAAGACTTAATTCTTTCAAACTGATATGCTTGAAAGAAATGACTTAAAAACGCTTGCCCACCTGGCGTTACCACCATTAGAATAACTGCAATTGCTCCAATGATGACTATTCCATATAGGGGAACAATAATCTTCCACGATATACCAGAAACTAAAACTACACCACCAACAATTGCGATAAATACTAGCATAGTACCAAAGTCGTTCTGCAACTTTAATAAAATCGCTACGGGTGCAAGCCATGCAACTATTTTACCTAACAATAGCCAATCTGATTTAATGGTATGACCATATTTATCGTTATGATCCTTAACTACGCGTGCCAACATCAAGATAAATGCTGGCTTCATTATTTCAGATGGCTGAAAAGTAACAGGTCCTAACTTGAACCAACTCTTTGCCCCAGTATCCGCTGCAACACTACGATTATAGAAGAACAAAACCGCTATTAACAAGAATATTCCTATTCCGAAAAATATTGGTGCTATCTTAAATAATTGCTCTGCATCAAACTGCATTACAATTACAACAATTACAATAGAAATCAAATACCATAATGCTTGCATAACTACAGCTTTAACAGGTGAACCAATGTGACTTGGATCTCCAAGTGCAGCTATATAGATACAATATAGACTGATTAATGCCAATAACGCCACAGGAATAATTATATTCCATGCTAATCGGTCAATTAGACTTGTTTTGTTTTCAACTTTTGCCATTAAATAATCACTACTTATATTTTATTTTTCATGCAATGTAAAGTATGAAAGTAAGTCATTAATACTGCTTTCTAGACTGTTAGCAAATAATACATTGCTACTCTTAGTCGTAGTAGCGCGATAACGACCTTCAACTTTTTCGATTAAACCAATGGACTTCTTGTTAGGAATAATAACTTCCCAAGTTGGTAAATTCTTACCCTTAAGTTCATTAACTTCAATATCAATATTTTCTAACTTTTTAGACATAAATCCTCCTACTTGCTATCCGGGTGAAACTTAGATGCTATAATCTCATCTTCGTATCTTTCAGGATGTGGATTTCGAAAAACAGTAAAATTATCAGGAACTGGGTCCACCCCACCGCGTATAAATGGGTTACATCTTAGTATACGACTAATTCCCATAATTAGCCCTAAAATTGGTCCATGTTTTTTCAAAGCATCAATCATATAACTAGAGCACGTAGGATAATACCTACAACTCGGTGGAAATAATGGCGAAATTAGAGTCTGATAAATACGTACGATAAAAATCAAAATCTTTCGCAAGTAATCTCCTCACTTAATGTCGTTGATGTTTTTCAATATTCTTAAGCAAAGTACCAGTACCTAAGGCTACAGCTTCCAAGGGATGGTCAGCTGTTAAAACTGGGACCTGCAAGTAATATGATATCAACTTATCAATATTCTTCAATAATGCTCCACCACCAGTAAGCATGATACCACGATCAATGATATCAGCTGAAAGTTCTGGTGGCGTAGTTTCCAATACTTCTTTAGCTGCTGCAATGATTGACATAAGACCATCTTGCAAAGCATGCTGAATTTCAGGGGCAGTAACTGTAGTTTGTCTAGGTAAGCCATCAACTACATCACGACCACGAACCTTAATTTGTTGATCTTCATCAGGTTCAAATGCACTACCGATTTCAATCTTGATTTGTTCAGCAGTTCTTGAACCGATCAATAAATTATGTTTATTCTTAATATAGCTAATAACCGCTTGATTCATACGATCACCAGCGTAGCGAAGTGAACGTGAGGTAACGATTTCCCCCATGGACAAGACAGCAATATCAGTAGTACCACCACCGATATCAATAACCATATTACCTTGTGGTTTAAAAATATCAAGTCCTGCACCTACTGCAGCTACCTTAGGTTCGAAATCAAGGTAAACCTTACCGCCACCTGATTTTTCTGCTGCTTGAATAATAGCCTTTTGTTCAATCGAAGTAACTCCTGTAGGAGCACAGATTAAAATATTAGGCTTAGACATAAAACCTTTTACATTTAATTTTTCAATAAAGTATGACAGCATTTCCTCTGTAATATCGAAGTCCGCAATTACACCGTTCTTCAAGGGGCGAATTACGCGAATATTACCTGGGGTTCTTCCTACCATTTCATATGCCTCTGAGCCAACTGCTACTACTTTATTTGTATCAGTATTAACAGCAACTACAGATGGTTCATTTAAAACAATCCCTTTTCCAGAG
>NZ_AZEL01000066.1 GCF_001434975.1 Lactobacillus gallinarum DSM 10532 = JCM 2011 | reverse complement strand
ATTATAGAAATATTTGCCATAATATTCATTAGAAAGTTAAACATGGAAGTGAATATTATGACAATTTTAAAACCTAAAGATGTCGCTGATCGTTTAGGAATAACCACTAGAACCCTCCAAACATGGGATCGAAAGGGTATTTTTAAAGCTAAGCGCTCTCCTACTAATCGCAGATTCTATACAGAAGATCAAATAAATCAATATTTGAGC
>NZ_AZEL01000065.1 GCF_001434975.1 Lactobacillus gallinarum DSM 10532 = JCM 2011 | reverse complement strand
TCACCTTTAACTGTATTTCTAATATCATCACTAAAGAAGCCTACATCTGGTACTTTTGGAGCATTAGGTTGACTTGTACCTACTTCTTTACAGTATGGATTCATATCCCAGCCTTCACCATAAGTTATTATTCCGGGATCAATTTTATCTAAAGCTGCTCTGACAGCATTCATAGTATCAGTATCAAGTAACGACATAATATCAAAGCGGAAACCATCCACTTTATATTGCTTAGCCCAATACGTTACTGAGTCAACAATGTATTTACGAACCATTTTTCCCGTACTACGAATATCATTACCGCATCCACTAATGCCAGTTGGATTATTGTCTTTATCATAGTGGAAATAGTATCCAGGAACCGTTAATTCAAAGGCTTGATCCTTTGGATCAAACACGTGATTGTAAACCACATCCATTACTACTCTAATCCCTGCTTTATGAAGTCCATTAATCATTTCCTTCATTTCTTTAATTCTAGCAGTCGGATTCTTTGGATCACTTGAATATGAACCTTCTGGTACATCATAATTCTTAGGATCGTAGCCCCAGTTGTACTGATCAGCTAATGGTTTTGTTTCATCTACACTTGCATAATCAAATGATGGCATAATTTGAACGTGCGTAATTCCAAGTGCCTTAAGGTAAGCTAGACCTGTTACTTGTCCAGTTGGTGTTTTACCTGATTCAATCATGCCTAAATATTTACCTTTATCCTTAATTCCTGAATTAGGGTCACTTGAAAAATCACGAATAGAAGTTTCATAAATAATTGCTTGAGTTGGACTCGAGAATTCGGGCATTCTATTAAAGTTATTAGGCTTTATATTGTCATAATCTTCAATTACTGTACGGTCGCCATTAACAGTTACAGCTTTAGAATATGGATCATCGGTTTGCGTCTTAAGACCATTAACAAAAGTCAAACTATAGTCATATGCTTTACCTTTCATATCACCTTCTAGGACACTAGACCAGACACCTTTATCTCCACGTTTCATAATAATGGT
>NZ_AZEL01000064.1 GCF_001434975.1 Lactobacillus gallinarum DSM 10532 = JCM 2011 | reverse complement strand
TACGCGTGGTGCTAGTTAAATCGTTTTAGTTAACAAAAAAAGTCCAATCTTGTTAGACTCGACTTGTAAACATATTAATAGAAAAGAGTCTGACTAGATTGAACTACCCTAAGCTTAAGCGTTTTTCTCATCCTAACACAAGTTAGTTTTAGTCGTTTAAATATAATTTGTCGCTGTTTGTACAAACTTTATGCCCCAGATGCATTAAAGCAAAGACGGAATATCAATCGATGTAAAATATCTGCCAGTTCTATTCTGGCCTTGCTTATTTGGCAGGCCTCATTGGGCGTTGAATCTCAAAGAAGATTTTGTGAAAAGCTTGTTAATTTATCTCACTCTCGCTTTAATCGCAGAGCACGCATGCTTTTGCCATTGATCTATTTAATTCGACATGGCCTTA
>NZ_AZEL01000063.1:29307-29946 GCF_001434975.1 Lactobacillus gallinarum DSM 10532 = JCM 2011 | reverse complement strand
CTAATTACATGTTGATCAGGCTTTTGAGTTTGTTCTTTAGGTATTGGTGCGAAACTCTTAGAATAATAAGCTGTATTGTCTTTGTTGACTACATAAATATTTGTAACTTCACTACCTGGTATTGGCTTAAATGTTCGAATAATTTTATCAGCTTCCACTGGTTCAACATAAATTTCATGAAAACCTGTTTTAGTATCAGTGAAATTAAAATCTGCCTCATTATTTTTATCTAAACTTGTAGTTTGTTTTGTGTTATCAGTATCAGTCCAATAATTAATATTCTTTACCTGATTATCTGATTTCTTATCTTCATAATAATGTAATTTGATATTTGCATGGTCATAGGTAGGTGTTACTTTTTGCTGATCATCACTCTTTGCTTTATACCATACTTCTGCTCTACCATTATCAGGCACAGTTAAAGAACGATCATTACCACTACCATCTTTGCTCCAATTTTTATCTTTCATTAAAAGACCTAGTCTTTTATAATTGCCATTCAAAGTAATCGATGCATATTTACCATATGAATCTTTACCGGTCCATTCATGTTCTTGTCCATTACTACCAGGATCAGCTCCCCAAATATAAGGTTTCCATTTATCTCCGTCACCTTGATAATGCACAATTACTTTAGTC
>NZ_AZEL01000063.1:26940-29184 GCF_001434975.1 Lactobacillus gallinarum DSM 10532 = JCM 2011 | reverse complement strand
AATTATAATGATACCTATTCATTTCTAAACCTCATTTTTAAATCTGAATAATTTTATCAACACGTCCATTCTAAGTGTAAGCGATTACATTTACAATATGCATTAATTTTTTGTTATCGTTAACATGGCTATTGCCTATACATTTTTCATTCTAGTTCACAAAATAATAATTACTTTTGAATAAAAACATAATATGTTACAAATTATTACTGAATAAATCTATTCCAACTTTTTAATTCTTCCTTCCCATTTGAAAATTTTTAAAACGTGAGTAAAATAGCAAATGAATTTCCAAAAATTATGGAGGAGAAATATATGTTGAAAAAGACAAAGTGGAACACAGCTATCGTGGCAGTTTACGTGCTGCAGGATTTGTTTCTACTAATCACGTTCAAGCCGATGCTGTTAGCGATGCTCAATCAAATACTCAAGTAGTACAGAACTCTAATTAGTCTCAAAGGTTCTACTACAGAAAAGAAAGCTCCAGCTTTCAATAAGAGCGATTATCTCTCATCTAATCCTAAGATCATTCGCTTAAAGCAAAATGCTACTATCTATAAGTATGCTGCTTTAACTCAAGTTGATCATCATGCTAAAAAGGAATATCACTACTTAACTAGCAAGTTGGTCACTCCCACTGATAGTGCTCCAGTCTTAAAATTAAGCAACGGCAAGTACATCAGTGCTAAGAAATCATTGATTGCCAAAGTTAAAGGCTATCAAAACCCTAAGGGTTATCTTACACACAAGTCAAGCCTTACGGTCATGCCGGCTACAACCTTTATCGCGAATATGAAGGTATTAAAACTTGGAAAGTAATGCACCGCATGGGTACTTGGTATGGCATTGATAGTTATGTTGCCTCATTAAATGCTAAGGCTTGGCAGGGCAGAAAAGCTCACGTCGAAGCAATGATTAGCCAAGCTTACAAATATATGGGTAAGCCATGGCTTACAGGTTGCTCTTCAAGTCCAGCTTATGGTGTAAATTACTCGGGTCTAGTAATGCAAGGACTCTATGCTGGTGGAATTAGCCCTGTTCCAACTCAACTAGCTCAATCGGTCACGCTCACCCAGGCAACGAATGGAACTCACGCAATCTTGGGGCAGATAAACACCTTAAGCGTGTGGCATATTCTCAAAGAAGACGTGGCGACTTGGTATTCTACTATCAACTAGGTACTCACACCATTTGGCACGTTGCTATTTACTTAGGCCACAACCGCGTTATCGAAAGTTGGCCACCATGTGTAATGGTTGCACCAATTTCAAACAGTCAACATAACGTTATTGCCGGCATTAAACGTCCATTTATCTAAGGTAAATTATGAAAGGCAAAATTTTATTCATTAGTATTATTTCCTGCTTCTTGTTCACTGACTTTTCTACTACAGTTAAAGCTGATGAAACTAATCAATCTCAGACTAGCCAAATAAATAGTCAAACCGGTAGCAATACTCAAATAAATAAGTCTGACTCTACTCAAGATTCAAGAAATAAGCAAAATCAGACTAATCAAAATTCCAATAATACTCCAGTTAAAAATAATAATGGCTGGAAAACGGTTAACGGCAATACCTACTACCTAAAAAATGGTTCAGCAACCAAAGGTTTAAAAAAAATTAATGGTTACTGGTACCTTTTTAACAAAAACGGCGCAATGCTTAAAAATGTGCGTAAAGTTCCTCACACTAAGCATTACAGCTACTTTGATCAATTAGGTAGACGCCGCATGAAGAATACTGCAGCTAAAAAGGCATATTACTGGATCAACAAAAAAGGGCAAATTACAGGTATTAAAAATAATGCTAAAGTAATTTGCCAACGTCCTCAAATGCCTACTGGCTGTGAAATTACTGCGGTGACTATGATGCTTAACTTTGCTGGTAAAAAAGTAAGCAAGTATCAAGCTGCTAAAGTTATGCCACGTAGTTCCAATCCAAATAAAGGCTTTGTGGGTTCACCTTATAAAAAGTTTCCCCTTGGCTTTTGGGTTGCACCTGGTGGCGTTAAACCAGTCGTTCAACACTATTTAGGCAAGTCAAAAATTATGACTAATTGCAGCATCAATGCAATTAAGCAAAAGTTGTTGCGGTCTCACCTAGTAGTTGTTTGGGTTGGTATGTTTGATAGTATTTCTAACCATGCTATTACTCTAACCGGTTATCACGGCAATACTCTTTACTACAATGATCCGTGGACCGGCACCAAGCGCAAGATTCGCATAACTAAGTTCAAAATTCAT
>NZ_AZEL01000063.1:0-26930 GCF_001434975.1 Lactobacillus gallinarum DSM 10532 = JCM 2011 | reverse complement strand
AAATTAAATAGGGATGCAAAAATGCATCCCTATTTAATTTGTAATTTTCTATTCTAAGATCAAGTATTATAATATTCCCAGAATGAAATCTTACTAACGGGAGAAATTTAATTTGTACATATATTATCAAATTGGAATATTTGTCGGTTTAGTGTTTGTGGCGCTTGCTATCAATATTTTTCGTCAAGCGCATAAAAGTGGCTATCCATCGAATTTAGTCAACTGCATATTTTCAATCACTATTTCAACAGCTGGAATATGCATCATCGTTGCTAGCTTAGCCGCAATTCAACCACACAATTGGTATACTAGTAGCTTACTTTGGAAAATGTTAATTGCCGGATAGTAAAAATGGCCCAATACCAATCAAGGTATTGAGTCATTTTTTGATTTATTCTACTTTACTTGTACCTGTGGCGTAATTCAAACTAACTCCTTCTTGGACATTAAAGATATAAACGTTGAAATGAACTGAATTAGATTTGACCGACTGTCCTTCCATTTCAACCCCACGTGCCAGAAGTTCATTACCACGAAAGACGGGAGTCACTCTATAACGCACATAATTACTGTTTGATTCCTTAAGATAATCTGCAACTTCATCTTCATAACGAAGCATATCCGGATCATTAAGCTGTCTTGCTCCAGTCATCAAATTCTTTAAATTATTATTTTGACCAGTCAATTGGTAGCCAATCAAGTGACAGCGATTATACAACCATCCACTAGCAATTCTCTTATTATGCCATCCTGTCGGATCTACATGCAAAGGCTCACATGGACCAGTAGGCATCAATGATTTATTAAGTAATGCGTTAGCTGCAGTTACTCGATTTAAACCATCTAAATTACCATAACGTTGCCAAGCACCATTAGCTGTATTTAAATCACTTTGAGAAAAATTGGGATCATTATTATTGACTGTAATAATATCTTGCCCTTTATAGGTTAAATTAGCGAGCTTAGCTGCACTAACCGATTCAACTGCATGTGCGTCAGAATATTTCTTAAGTTCTTTTCTTAATTTAGCGATCTTTTTATCGAGTACCTGTATTTTCTTTTCAGTCTTATGATTTTTAGCTTCGATTTTCTTAGCTTTTTGTTGAGCTGTTCGATTATATCTAATCACCGTTTTAGGAGTTTTAGCTAAAACAGTTCCTTGGCTCTTTGAGTATTAGAACAACCTGATAAAGTAAAAAGCAACAAAAAACTTGAAAACAAAGTTATTGCTTTATGTTTATTCATTATCTTAACGACTTTCTATAACCCGCTGCTTTTGCTTCAGCTTCTGAATTAAAGTAAACGGTATTGGCGGAATTCATGCGGTAACCGGCTTGACCTGGGACATGATAAATTTTGGAATTATGATTACCAACAATCTTACCAGTTTGAGCAGTATTCATATCACCATGATTACCAGCTGCTGCACCAGTAGTATGATGAGAACGGCTAGTATTAGTCTGAATAGAAGAGTGGGATTTAGAAGCAGCATTATTTTGTTGCGCTGCTTCCTCATTGGCCTTCTTTTCAGCTTTGATTTTTGCAGCTTTGGCTTTTTTATCCTTAGCTTTGGCAACAGCTAGTGCAGCTGATAACTTTTCATAGTCTACTTCTTCTTTTTTCTCTTCCTTATTTAGGACTTTTTCTTTTGCTTTAGCTTGTGCTAATTCTTTTCGTCCAACTTTTTTAACAACATAATGTATTTTAGGCTTAGTCGTCTCCGCCTGTGTAGAGTCATCATCTGGCAGGGTACTTCCCCACCAGCAGAACAATACAAAGACCACAACTAATGAACTTAGAATAGACCAAAATACTCTATGCTTAACTTGTTTAAAAGCATATTTCTTTAACAAATAATATGGAATTAGATAATACCAGAATAATATCCAAAGTATTACCTTTCCCACTTTTTTAACGTATCCATATTTTATCTCTTTGATTCACGATAACCGGCAGCACGTGCAGCAGCCTTACTCTTAAAAAAGACAGCATTTTCATGGTTCATGCGATAACTATGACCATAAATTACATGAAAGATTTTGCTTTTTTTATTACCAACGATCTTGTAATCGCCTGTCCAAATTTTAGCTTTACTATATTTTTTAGTAGAACGTTTAGGCTTACGAGTCGCTGCCACAACTGAGGTAGTTGGATTACTTACGCTAGAACTAATTCCTACTTCACCTAACAGCATCAAGATCGTTGTTAGCAACAATACTAATTTCTTACCCTTTTTCATAAAAATACCCTCACTTTCAAGTTATAAAGATAAACTTATATTATTGGTTTATACCTAATAATGAATTTTAAAAAAAGGCCGACTGTAAAATTAAATTGAACACTTTGTAAAAAAATAAAAGCCCATCTGGGCCTGTTTGATAGAATGTTAATAACCACAAAAACTTCTATTGGAGGTCACAAATGGACTCTTTATATTCTACTATGAATCAGCGCATTAAAGGCAAACACTTATCATTCGAAGAGCGGGTTATTATCCAAACTCGTATCAAAGACGGCTTATTGCACGTGAACTTGGTTGTTCCCCGTCTACCATCAGATATGAAGTCAAACGCGGTACTGTTTCTCTTTATCATGGCAAACAGAGGCGGTACAAGGCTGATCACGGTCAAAGCGTTTATCAGGCTAATCGATACCATTGTGGCCGCAAATCAGACCTCTTGAAGAAATCTGATTTTATCGAATATGTTAACAAGCATTTCTCTGAAGACGACTGGTCGCTTGATGTATGTGCCAATCGCAGTTTGGCTATAGGAGAATTTTCTAGTAATCAAACGGTTTGTACTAGAACCCTGTATAACTATGTCGATCAAGGATTAATGGATAGCAGAAACTGTGATTTGCCCGAAAAGTTAAAACGCAACACTAAAATTCATCGCATCCGCAAAAATAAGAGAAAGCCTGGCTGAAGCATTGAAGAACGTCCACAAGAGATCAACGATCGAAAAGAGTTCGGCCATTGAGAATGCGACCTGGTTTTAGGACATAAGACTAGAGATGATCAAGTACTGCTGACTTTGTCTGAGCGAATGAGTCGCGAGTTTTTAATCTTGCGGATTCCCGATAAGACCGCTACCAGTGTCATGCATGCTTTTAGAACGCTTCAAAAACAATACAGCGAGCACTGGAACAACATCTTCAAGACAATCACTACTGATAATGGCTCGGAGTTCGCGGATTTAGCTAATTTAGAGCAAGTCTCTAAAACGCTTGTTTACTATGCTCATCCATATACTTCTTGCGATAAAGGCACTGTTGAAAGACATAACGGCCTTATTCGTAGATTCATACCTAAAGGTGATTACATCAATAACTATTCTCTTCAAGACATCATTAATATTGAAACCTGGTGCAATTCACTGCCGAGAAAGATCTTAGCATATCATACCCCAGATGAAATCTTTGAAAAGAAGTTGGACAAGTCGAGGAAGTTAAAAATGTTGACGTAGAATTTGTCTGGTACCCTGTTTGGTCACCAAATAAGATGAACGACGCAGCTAAAAAATACTTTGGCATAGAATAAAGAGAAGTAATTCCAAGTTTGAATTACTTCTCTTTTCATTTTTGATTTACTTTAATAAAATATCGCTAGGCACAATTCCTTTACCAAAGTATGGTTTAAGTTCAATTTGGTAATCTTTCTTGAAGAAACCTTCGGCAGTCAAACGATTGATTTGTTTATTAGTCCACTTCAATAAAGATTTGTTACCCTTCTTAACAGCAGGTGCAATAAATTGGTGAGGACCAATTGATCTAATTCCTACTACATATTGCGGATTCTTTTTAATCCAGGCATATAAGTAGGAGTTATCATCAGCTAATGCAGCTCCTCGCTTATTTTTCATTGCATTAAATTGCTGGGTTTCTGAATCAAAACGTAAAAGCTTTATTCCAGGACGGTTAGCAAAGTAGTTTTCACCCGTTGATCCTTTCAAAAGAATCAATTGTTTCCCTCGCAATTGCTTTTCACTGGTAATCGGGTGACTCTTAGGTGAAACGACACCAGTTGATACTTTCATGTAAGGATGGGCAAAATCTACTACTTCTGCTCTTTCTGGAGTCTTGGTAAAGTTGGCTAAGACCATATCTACTTTATTAGAATTCAATGCGTCAACCCGGTTATTTCCGTTAAGTTGGGTAAATCGTGGTTTCACACCCAATTCTTTAGCTAATTCTCGTGCAAGTCGCAAATCAAAACCAACCCGTTTACCTTGAGAGTTAACCCAACCATATGGTGGTAAGTCGCCATAAACACCAATTCGAATATAACCTCGACGCTTAATTTGGGTCACACTATTATTGTTACTCCAACCGCTACCACCAGCAGAACGAGCTAGATATGGTTTAGTTAAACCCATATAAGCTGAAGCTAACACTACGACAGCGGCAATTACACTAATAATAGTGTTGAATATCTTTCGTCCACTCATAGTTTCATCCCCCTAGAAGTCCATATCAGTGAGGAATTGCTGAGCTCTTTCAGATTGTGGTTCAGTAAAGAACTGTTCACAAGGAGTTTTTTCAATAATCCTGCCTTTTTCCAAAAAGAGGACTTGATCAGCGACACGTTTAGCAAAGTTCATTTGGTGAGTAACTAAAATCATTGTCATATGATCATTTTCTGAAAGTTTTTTAACAATATCTTCAATACCACGAACCATTTCAGGGTCAAGAGATGCAGTAATTTCATCAAGTAGAATAACTTCAGGCTTCATAGCTAAAGTACGGACAATTGCCACTCTTTGTTGTTGACCACCAGATAATTCTCGAGGATACGTGTCAGCATATTGATCCATATTTACCCGTTTTAACAAATGATGTGCTTCTTGTTCTACTTCTGCTCGATCCCGTTTTTGGACCTTTGTAGGTGCCAAAAGAATATTTTGCATTACTGTTAGGTTTGGAAAAAGATCATATGATTGAAAAACCATGCCAATCTTTTGTCGAATAGCTTGCCATTCTTTTGGAGAGGGCTGGACCTTTTTACCATGAAAGACAATCTCACCATTTTTATAATTTTCTAAACCATTCAGTGTTCTTAAGAGTGTTGATTTACCTGAACCTGAGGGACCCAGAATCGCCAAAACTTCACCCTTTTTCAAATTAAAGCTAATATCGTGAAGTGCTTGCCAGTCACCATAAAACTTGTTTAGATGTTCCACTTTTAAAATTTCTTCAGTCATTTTTCTCACCTATTTTTGCTTTGCCATTAAACTCTTTGCCCATACTGATAAAGGATAATCCAGGATAAAGTAAAAGAAGAAAATCAAACCATAAACCCAGAAAACACCTGTTGGGAATTTTTGATTATTTGCTTCAATAATTTGTTGTCCCACATTGATAACATCCATTACACTGATCAACATTAAAATAGAAGTTGTTTTAATTACTCTTGTTGCTAAGTTGATCGTAGCTGGTAACTCTAATTTGAATGCTTGAGGCAACAAAACATACAAGAAAAGCTGCATCTTACTCAAACCCAATGCCAAGCCACTTTCCTTTTGAGCTAATGGCACGGATTGCAAAGCCCCACGAACAATATCGCTGAACTCTGCTGCTACCCAAAGCGAAAAAGCTAAGACTGCCATCCAAGTACCCGGCCAATTAATATGCAAGCTACGAGGCAAAATATAATAAACCAAATAAAGTAGAACTACACTAGGTAAAATCCTAAAGATCTCCATGTAGACTCTTAAAATGCAACGAATTATTTTATTCGGCATTGTCCGAAGAACACCGAATATAGTTCCGATAAGCAATCCAATGATAATTGACAAAGCAGCAATCCAAATAGAGGTCCATAAACCAACTAATAGCCGATCAAAGTTGCTGCCGCTAAATAAGACATTAATCCCCGAATGCGCCATAACGAACTTTCCTTTCTAGCCAGTTTAAAAGCAAAATTACTGGAATCATAATAATCGCATAGCCGATAACCAACATTAAAAGATATTCGTTAGACCGGTAATACATTCCTATTAGGTCCAATGCGGTATTAGTCAATTCTGGAATCGCAATCACTGTAAAGATAGATGTTTCCTTAATAAGAAAAATCACATTAGCTGCCAAAGCTGGCATACTTAAGGCAAATCCTTGCGGGAACACAACGTATCTTGCTAATTGAAAGCGATTCATTCCTAAAGCTTCGCCAGAATTGATTTGACTATCCGTTACCCCTTGGAAGCCACCGGTGAACCCTTCAGCCATGTAGCCTCCCCCAAGGAAAATCAAACCGATAATTCCGGCAGTAATTGATGACATTCGCCAACCAATTACTGGAAATGCATAATACAAAAAGAAAAGTTGAATTAAAAGTGGTGTATTGCGTGCCAATTCGACATAAGCTGTTGCAATCTGACTTAAGATCGGGGTCTTAAAGTATTGCAGCAAACTTGCAATGACTCCAACAATGATTGAGCCAATAATCCCAACCAATGAGAGCCAAACAGTAAGAACGAAGCCATGCCCATATGCTGGCAATGCCTGCTGTATAATGGTCCAGTCCATTTATATACCTCTCATTCATGAAACATAATACTTTAGTGTGAATAATAATAGACTTATTAATATAAGTCAAATTTAACTTTAATTTTTGTTTATTATTCAAAAAATCATATAATATTTAACAGATTTAAAAAGACTGGGGAAAAGTTGATGTATGTCTTTTACCAAATCGGTATCTCAATAGGGATGATTTTAGTTGCACTTGCTATCCATATTTTGCGCCAATCTATTAATGAAAGTTCGCAGTTCACCATGGTTAATTACATCTTTGCCTTATCTATTACCATTGGTGGCATCTTCATCATTGTAGCTAGCTTAGCGGCTATTCAGCCCCAGAACTGGTACACTAGCAGTTCACTTTGGAAAATTTTGATTGCAAATTAAAAATGATTCAGTACCTTGAGTGGTATTGAATCATTTTCTTTTTATTCTATTCGACTATTACCAGTCTCATAATTCAAACGAACACCATCTTTAACGTTAAGAAATTAACTACTTACTAAAGCCTACCTTGTACCAAACATTATTTGCAGCTGCTGGTTTTAACGAGTAGTTCACGATCTTATTATTAACAGCTTGAATCGCATAAGAGTTAGTCATTGGTACAATATAAGCTTCATCGTTCATATATTGTTGCCATTTATGAAAAGCTGCTACCCGGTACTTGTGATTGAATGCCTTAGTAGAATCAATTTCATCAAGCAATTTATTGTTTTCCTTGGTAACGAATCTAGAGTCATTCATTGGGTTAGTTTCGCTGTACATCCCTCTTGGTGAAGGCTCTGATGACAATGACCAAGCTGCCATAAACATATCGACATTTTTATCATCGTGGTCCAGTTTGTCGTAGAAGGAATTGAACTCAATTAATCTGCCACCAGTTAAGCTGACATGCAAGCCGATTTTATGCCACTGTTGAATATAATTCTGAATAATCGGCTCTTGCACTGCGGAACCTGTCATTGCGGCCAAGTGAATACTCAAAGGCTTGCCATTAGGTTGAACCCTCCATTTGCCTTTCTTCTTGTAGCCAGCTTTATCCAATAATTGGTTGGCTTTCTTTAAATTGTATGGAAAACCTTTAGCATTCTTATCGAAGTAATCGCCAAATTGAGCAGGAATCAAAGTTGGCACTCTGAAAGTCAAACCTTGCGTGTATCTCTTTTCAACTTGATTAATATTCATGGCATAGGCAATTGCCTGACGCAAAGATTTATTGTTCATCTTGGCATTCTTATCCATGACATTCTTGCCATTCTCCCACTTCCCGACTTTGAAGCCTAAGTAACTATATGCAAGAGGAATCTTAGCAATAAAGTTAGTATTCTTAGCGTTCTTAACGGCTTGCCAATCAGAGTTAACTACATCTGCAATATCAAACTTGTGACTCTTAATCGCTTGACTGGCTGATTTAGTCGAAACAACTTGCGCCACAATCTTATTCAACTTTGGTTTACCCCTCCAATAATATTTATTGGGAACCCAAGTTACTGACTGACCTCTGACAACTTTGCTAACTTTATATGGTCCAAAGAATAATGGATCTTTTCTGATTTGATCTGATGAAACTAATTTACTGAAAGGTACATCCTTTAAATGATGATATGGAGCTGCCGTTTCAATAAAATAGTCATTACCAGATTGCAACATCCCTGGCTTCATTGCTAAAAAATGAATGACAATAGTTCTGCCATTTTCACCATCAGGATAAGTTATGCCTGAAATAGTTTTCGCTTTGCCATTGTGATAGGCTTTCATTCCCACGATATTAGCTAGAGAATCTGAGTACCGTAGACTGTTGGTAGCTTTATTGGCAGTCATTTCATATGGATATTCCAAATCCTTAGCAACCACTTGCTTGCCATCAGACCACTTAACTCCTTTCTTAACAGTAATGGTTACTGTCTTGGCTTTCTTGTCTAATTTAAAAGTAGCTGGGCCTTTATTAGTAATCTTATATTGATTATCAGTATCGAACAAAGCCTCATTACCAAATTGCATTACGTCTGAATCCACTTGATCAACTGATAACTGACTATCAAAAATCCCTTTAAAAGGAGTATCAGTTTCAATAGCATAGGTTAAAGTCCCGCCCTGTTTTGCTGTTTTTTGTGGGGTTTGTTCAGGAAACTTATTCGCAGTCTTGGCTGCATTCTTATTATTCTGACCACATGCAGTTAAACTTAAAGCTGCACCAATAAGTAAACCGGTAGTACTGATAAATTTAATAGCTTTCATAGTCGTTTCTCTTTTCTAAAAAATAAAAAAAGGCCCACATCCCAATTAAGGAATGTGAACCTTCATAGAATAATTAGTAAATCAATTATCTGAGATTAGGATCGCCGCACACCATAATTTAGGATCACAAATAAACCATCATTTTGGTGGCGGCGTCGTAATTCTACTGTTAATGCGCTTTGTGATTCTAACATGATATGTGACTCCTTTCTTAAATTAATTTAATGTTATATTAATCTTTCTTTTAGCTATTGTCAATAAATATTTTAGAATTTCTTATTTACATAAAAAGCACCGTCAAATGACAGCACTTCAATATTTTTCTACTTTTCAGCTAACTTGGTAGCCTCTTCTGCAGTATTTTGAGTCTTAACTTTCAAACCTTTGAAAGTAACATCACTAGCCTTTACATAGACACTACCAACATTTTGCTTAACCCAAGTGTATTCATATTTACTATGTGGATCACGCATTGAAAAAGTAGTACCAATTAAGTGATAGAAAAGTTCTGCTTTCTTTTCACTAGGTACCCAAATGTAACGAGCATAATCAACCTGATAGTTGTTCTCAGGCAAAAAGTTGCCACGAGCTGCCTTTTCCAAATATTTGCCACCTAAATCAACTAGCTGACCTTGATCATTGTAAAGTGGTGTAGTCTTTTCTAGGCCTGGTTTAAAAGTAACCAACGATTGAGTTGATTCCGCAAAATTATGATTATCATCCATGAAGAATCTAAAGCTAAAATTACCCTCATCTTCATCTGGATAATCACCTGCATCAGTCCAGTACAAGAATTGATCCTTGGTGCCAGCTATTCTAACGTACAATTGTGGGTCAGTGTAGTCAGTATCGATCAAAACCTGATCAATCTTAACTTTGCTACCAGCACGAACAACTTTAGAAGTTTCCTTTAAATCTTTGTTCAAAACATACATATCAGCACGGGGGATTACATAAGTTGGTTGCTTCGTGAAGACATATTGACCATTGATTTTACTTACATTCAGTGCCTTAACGTAGCGACCGCCACCTAAAGCGTAGTAAACTTTCCCTTTAATCTTGTATTGTTTCAAAGCTTGTGGATCTTTATTAGAAGATTCACTTGGGTAAAAGAAGAAATCATCTGATGAACTAGCTGCTTTGACACTACCACTGTATGTCACTAAAGTACCTTTTCTTAAAGTACCTTGTTTCTTGATACGTTGACCCTTCTTGTTGTAGACATAAGTGTTGGTTTTCAAGAACATTACATTTTTACCGGCAACTTGGCTTACATCCTTTGCCTTAACATAAGCACCGCTGCCAACGTAATAGTAAAGTTCACGTGAAGTTTCTGTCAATTTGCCAGCATATTTAATCTTTTGATTACGAGTTACAGTTGCCTTGCCACCACGATATGATTTCAAACGCTTGCCGTTTTTGTCATAAACGTAACCTTTACGAGCAATATTAATTACACCCTTGTTGCTAATACTGCCTAAGCAATTAGACTTAATATAACCATTGTCACCAAGCCACACGTAATTTTGACCATTATTAATTCTGATTATTGGAAAACTATCGCTTGACAGAAGTGAAATGCGACTAGTAATCCAAACTGGATTGCCATAGGTCTTAATTGTGCTATTACTCTTAACTTTTTTCTTGCCAGTATAAAAATTACCTTTTTTGTTATAAAGCGTAATACCATTTGCACTAGTTTTAATTGTTTTTTTGGTAGCTTTCTTACTAGCTGCAAAAACCGGCTCATTGTTTTGAGTCAAAGCGATAGCCGGACTCAATGCCATTAAAGCTGCAGCTGAAACTAAGATGATTTTTTTATTGAGTTTCATAATTTTACCTCGTAAATATATACCTTTAATTCTTATTTTAGTTTTTCTTATGAAGATAGTCTATCTTTATGCCCTCTATAAATTTTTATACATTCAATACCTAAAGAACTACAATAGTGATGTATAGAGGTACAGCCAAAGCACTCGCACTCTGAATAACAGAAAGGATGATTTCATGAAATATCTATCAAGAAATCAAGCAGAACAATGGCTGCATCAACATACGCTTTATGGGCAAAAGAAAAAATTATTCACTAACAAGTTTATGAAGAGATTGAAGAACTCCTATCGTTTGGTTCCCGACAAACACACCATCTTCGGGAAAAAATACAGCTTGTGGGAACTAAAAGAATATGCTCACGATGTAAATCTTAGACTATTTGCTTAAGCAAAAAGGCACCACTTAAATGCAGTGCCTCTTATTATACATATTTTTACTAAAATGACAGGTTGATACCTTTCATCAAATGATTCAAGATTATATTATAATTTAAGGAGAACTCATGAAAAAAGTAACAGACTTACCTGATAAAAATAAACGACCAAAGAATAAACCGCGAAAACAGATTAAAGTTAATAGTTTTGCAACGGCAATGTTGGCTAAGGCTGAACAAGATAAGTACAAAGGTCCACAAGCCATTGATGAGAACGGTCATACGAAAGAAGATCCCAAAGAAAAATATGAAAATGATGCTGTTACGGATTTCTGGAATGCTCTCTTTCCTAAAATTGATTCTGAAATAGCGGAAAAGGATAAGAGTAGAACTAAAATTGATCCTTCTAAGGTGATTAATTTCACAGATAAAAAATGAGACTTTAAAGTAATTTCACATATACTCTTTCTGTACTCACAAAATAGACTATATACTAATACATAGTCATTTTAGGAGGACGTAAAAATAAAGAGAAAAATTATTACTGTAGTTTTAAGCATACTCGCAGCTATTAGTTTTATCACTATATTCAACAACGGTCTTAATAATAAAAAGGTTGAAGCAACTCGGCTTCATCGTTATACCATACCTGCACGTTATCGTGGACATTGGCAGAATAAAAAACACAAATGGCAATGGATAAATATCACTAAACATACTATTTGTGGTGAATATCTGTCAAAGCATCCAATGACTACTTATCATGGTTCTAATGCTTTGAACATGAGAATGAAACCATCTACACATTACTATTTAGCTTGGCGAGGTGGAAAAAATCTTTGGTTCTGTTGTCCAGGTGGTGAAGAAAGTAATGTCTATCGTAGTGGATCTAAATTAAAATTTCGTGTTGATACATGGACAATGACTTTACAACGTCGTTAAACAAATAGCATCTCCATTAACTAAAATGGGAATGCTATTTTTATTTTTTTATTTTCACATTAACCTGATACTTTACAGGAATTATCTCGGCCAAGTTATCCTTCAAAGGATTTTTTATCTTGTAAATATAGGTTGCTTTTTTACATCAAATACTCGATAAATCCAATAATTAGAAAGAGATAATGCATGTTGTCTTTCATTTTCAGTCATAATAAAACTAAATTTATTACTTACTTTATCAGTGGTACTTTTAACTTCAATTTGTCTCGGAGTACCATCTTTTTCAAAAGAAAGAATATCATACCCAATAGCATCAGATTTCTTTGATTGCCATTGAATCTGCCTTTGAAGATTGCCAAATTCTGCTAGCCTTTTCTTTTCGTATTCAAATACTTCTTTATCACCCAATTCTCCTACATCTAGGTTAGCTTTCTGTTTGGTTACATAGTCTACTTTAGAAATGAATCTCTTTTGAGATTGTGGATTTTTAGCTTTATATTTTACAGCTGTTTTATTAAAAGCAACTGGAAACTCTGGACTATCTTCTCTAGGAGGCAATGGTACTATTTGTTCAAGTTTGACTGCTTTATTGTTCTTGCTACCATTAAACTGATTTTCTTCACCTAATTTATATGCAGCTGGAAAAAGGTGATAAAAGTAATTACCAAATTTGATATTATTCCAATTTTTAGTAGCATTATCTTCATACTTCAATTTTAAAAGGAGTCGTTGTTTTTCAAAAAGTGAGATATTTCTTGAAACTGAATTCCCATAGAATTGAAATACAAAATAATCCAACATTCTTTTAGAAAAAATATTTAAGTACTTTTCTGGATAATATATCGACAGAATTTTCATTTTAACCATAGGTGCAAGAGGATGAGTTTCAATTACTTTCTGATTATTTGAATTCCCAGCTTCAATCAAATCTGCAATTGATTCTCTTAATTTTTTAAAGGACAATTTTAAATTTGGATTATCTTTAGGGGTCTGCCATACTTTATTAATTAAGTATTTTTGATATTTCTGACTATAATAAATACCAAATTTTGAAGCCGTTGCGCCTTTAATGCTTCCTAATCCACTAAGTTCTCTTTCAAGACGATTACAAAAACTATCTTTGTTACCTTTTCCTTCAATATATTCAGCTACAGTCATCTTGCTTCTGATGTAGTCTACTGGAAAAGTATTAATAAAATTGCTTCTTAAATCTTCTAAAATTTGATCCTGAGAATCATAGGAATCTAGCATATAGTCAAATTGTGTTAGGCTTCGCATAACATTTACCTTCGCGTTGCATCTTATCAAGAGTATTCAGTTTTAATACTGAATGTAATAATAGAATTATTTTATTCTAACTCCTTAATGTAAGACAAGTATAAGAAAGTTAAGTTTATACCATAAAAAAGCTCCGCTTTACACGGAGCTTTTTCATATCTAGTTCAAATTAAGGTCTCTTCCAACCAGTACTTTGGTTATATGGAACTTGGAATACATGGCCGTTATTACCTTCAACTTCAACTACATATTCACCATTGATCATCAAATCTGGATAATTAAGAGTTACTTCTTTACCTGCCTTCAAAATCATTCTAGGATAATCAAGATCAGGAATGGAAACCACATTAACTGTTGGGACTAATGAAATCTTTCCCTTAGAATTAGTGTATTTCTTGATATTTGCTAACTTATCTTTATAAGTGCCATCATAAGTCTTAAAGTCTAAGTCAATTGAATTTGGTACTACCTTCGTTACCACCGAATTCAATTTCAGGGCCATTATTACCACCATGAACAGAAACATCTATTTCATCATCTTCACTTGGAATTTTGATAGCTTAGCCCTTAAGAACTTTAGAATCTCCATCATCGTCATATGCTTTGGTATCACGAATAGCAACCAAGTTACCACTCTTTCTATTCTTCAACCAGCCCTTGTATACAGCAAGCTTAGCTTTATCTACTGGTGTAATATCGGCATCAGTAGTATCTGAAGAATTGGTAGAAGTACTTTGATCAGTTTTTTTCACGGCTTTTTTCTTTGCCGAAGCCAAGTTAGAAACTAAAACGTACTTGTTCTTGCCAATACGCGCATATTTCTTACCCCTGATGGTCTTATAACCGTAAATCTTGATTTTCATGCCCTTCTTCAAATACTTCTTATGAGTGCGTTTACCATGGCTAGTGTAAATAGCAGCATTACGTTTCAACTTTCTAGAAACAGTTTTTGCTTCAACCACCTCTGCATTGCTATTAGCAGCAATTGCAGTTGTACCAACTGATAGCAAGGTAATTGTAGCCATGCTAGTAAACAAAGTCTTTTTTTAATCCATTTTCTAACTCCTTATTACTAAAAGATTTTCTCTTTTATATTTTAATATCTCAAGACTCAAAAACAGGCATATCTGCAATATTGCAGGAGCAAATCATGAATTTAATTTTTATCTAATAAAAAAAGCATCCCCATCGGGATGCTTTTTACTTTCTCTAATAAATGCCATAACCTGTCACAGGAATATAAGGCATCCAATTGAAATCATACTCAGCTAGTTTTTCCAACTCCGTATTACCATCAATAATCGCAGTAACGCCTTGCGCAATCATCAGGTTCATCTTCTTCGGTCTCTCTGGATGTTCAGTAAATGGCACCAACACTACTGGCTTATGATTTGCACGCATGAAGCCAATTTCAAACGCACAACCATCATCTAAAACATCCATATCATACAAAAACACGCCACAAGTAGCACTGTTGATCCCATTAAGATCATTTTGAAAAGTACCCACTCGCCAGGTCATGCTTCTTTGGCCACCAATTTCTGGATTCTTCTCTTCCGGATCAACAAAATCATAATCGAATGGAAAATGTACTTTGGCAATGGTTGGATTCTCAGCCAATATTTCTTTTGCCCTTTCCACTCGTTCATGATCTATCTCTCGATTGAATGATCCACCTAAATAGATCTTACCGGTTGCGATTTTCTTTTGCATTTAGTTTTTCCTCTCAGAATATTAATTTTAAAAGCAGTATATCACACATTATTCGTTTTTCACACTATATATAGACATAATTTGCTTATTTTAAATTCCATATTGACATAACACGTACATTAATTTATTATTTTAATAAAATCATTCTCAAAATAATATCAATTCTGGAGGTAGAAATGAACTCAAAGTTCAAAAAGATTTTATCAGTTGGTGCGATTGTATTTGCGGCAGGTTTAGCCTTAACCGCTTGTTCGGGCAAGAAGCAAGGTGCTTCAACTAACAAGGATACCAAACACGGTATTGCCTTAATCACCGACCAAAACGGTGTTGACGACCATTCCTTTAACCAAGCTGCGTGGGCTGGATTTAAAGCTTACGGTAAAGAACATGGCTTAAAGCAAGGCAAGGGCGGTTATCAATACTTCCAATCAAGTGGTCCTTCCGATTTCGTTCCCAACTTCGACCAAGCTTCTAAGGCTGGTTATCAAACCATCTTCGGTGTCGGTTTCGAATTACAACAAGCAGTTAGTCAGGCTGCCAAGAAGAATCCTAAGAAGAACTTCGTAATCGTCGACAGTGTAGTTAATGGTCAAAAGAATGTTGCTTCTGTCACCTTCAAGAGTAATGAAGCTTCCTATCTCGGCGGTTTAGCTGCAGCTTACACAACTAAGACCAATAAAGTTGGCTTTATCGGCGGTGCTAAATCAGCTATCATTGATTTATTTGAAGCTGGCTTTAAGCAAGGTGTAGCCGATGGTGCTAAGGCGCTTCATAAGAAGATCACCGTTCAAACTCAATACATCGGTAACTTCACTGCTACTGATAAAGCGAAATCAATTGCTCAATCAATGTACGCTAACAAGGCCGACATTATTTACCAAGCAGCCGGTAATGCTGGTAACGGTGTCTTCCAAGAAGCTAAGGATTACAACCAAACATTACCAGCCGACAAGAAAGTTTGGGTAATTGGGGTTGATGTTGATCAATCCGGATTAGGTAACTACACTGCTAAGAACGGTAAGAAAGCTAACTTTACTTTAACTTCTGTCTTAAAAGGCTTAAACGTGGCTACTAAGAGTATTGCTAACGATGCATACAACAACAAGTTCCCAGGTGGCAAGCACCTTGTCTACGGCTTGAAGGGCAATGGCGTTTCAATTACTAAGGGACAACTTAGCGACAAGGCTTGGCAAGCAGTTCAAAAGGCACGTACGCAAATCATTGACGGTAAGATTAACGTTGCTACTAAACCAAGTAAATAATTTCTAATTTAACAGTCAAAAACTCTTCGTCTTGATGGAGAGTTTTTTTATAGGAAATATCAAGCTATGGAAAATAAAAATACAGTTATTGAAATGAAACATATCGTTAAAGACTTTAATGGTTTTAAAGCTAATAACGATATCAATCTCAAATTGCATAAAGGCGAAATCCTAGCACTACTCGGCGAAAATGGTGCAGGAAAATCAACTTTAATGAGTATTCTCTCAGGTTTACTTGAACCCACTTCTGGCGAAATATTTGTTAACGGTGAAAAAACTAATATCGCTAGTCCCACGGCTGCCAAAAAACTAGGTATCGGGATGGTGCATCAACACTTCATGCTAGCTAATTCTTTCACAGTTTTAGAAAACATTATTTTGGGTCATGAGACTACTAAAGGACCTGTCTTAGATATTAAAAAAGCAAAAGAAAAAGTTTTAGCTTTATCTGAACGTTATCATCTAGCCATTGATCCCGATAAAAAAGTTGCCGATATCACAGTCGCACAGCAACAAAGGGTTGAAATCCTTAAGATCCTCTACCGCGGCGCAAATATCCTTATCTTTGATGAACCTACCGCTGTTTTAACCCCACAAGAAATTAAAGAATTTATGAACATTCTTAAAGGATTAGCTCATGAAGGTAAATCCATTATTTTAATTACTCATAAATTAGAAGAAATTAAGGCGGTCGCAGATGAAGTTACGATCATCCGTACTGGTCAGGATGTTGGTACTTATCAAGTCAAAGACATTAGCAACAAGCGCATGGCAGAATTAATGGTTGGGCATGCGGTAGAAATGAAATTGACCAAAAGAGCCGAAAATTTTGGGCAAAATATTCTTGAGGTTAAAGACCTGCAAGTCAAAGAAAATCGTGGCAATTTAGCCATTAAAGGACTCTCACTCTCACTTCGCGCCGGCGAAATTCTAGGCATTGCCGGAATTGACGGCAACGGTCAAGATGAACTAGTTGAAGCAATTACCGGTTTACGTCACGTTGATCAGGGATCCGTCATCATCAATGGTCAAGATATGACCAACAAGCCTACGAGAAAGATCACGGAGCAAGGAGTAGCCAGCATCCCTGCCGATCGACAAAAATATGGCTTAATTCTGCAGATGTCGGTAGCAGATAACCTTATTTTGCAAAGCTACTACCAGCAACCTTTTTCTCATCACGGAATTATCAACTTCGATGCAATCAAGAAGCATGCTAAAGCGGCAGTTAAAAAGTTTGATATCAGAACCGCCAGCAGCGATTTACCTACGGGAGAACTCTCAGGTGGTAATCAGCAGAAAGTCATTATTGCCCGCGAACTTGAACGAGGCAGTGATTTGATCATTGCCTTTCAACCAACTCGCGGACTAGACGTTGGGGCTATTGAATATATTCATAAACAATTGCTAAAAGAACGTGACAGAGGTAAGGCGATCCTCCTTGTCTCATACGAACTAAACGAAATCATGCAGTTATCTGACCGCATTTTAGTACTGCATGATGGTCAAAAATCTGGCGTAGTCAAGCCAGACCAAACTAATGAAACCGAATTAGGTTTATTAATGACCGGTATACAGAAAGAAGGACAAGACCTTGATCAAAGTTTCAGCTAAAACAAAACGTTATTTAGTACCTATTATTTCGGTAATTGCCGGATTTTTAATCGGAGCAATTATCATGCTCATTTGGAGCTACAATCCAATCACCGCTTATTCTTCCATGTTTGCTAGTGCTCTTGGCAACATGAATGGCTTAGGCGAAACCATCCGTGAAGCCACCCCGTTGATTTTTACTGCAGTTGGCTTTGCCATTGCATCAAAAGCAGGATTTTTTAACATTGGATTGCCAGGACAAGCTCAAGCCGGTTGGCTTACCTCTGTTTGGATCGTTTTAGCCAATCCAACTTTACCTAAATACATCTTGTTGCCATTGGCAATCTTAGCAGGTGCTCTAGCCGGAGCAATTGTAGCTGGGATAGCAGGATTTTTACGAGCATATTTTGGCACTAATGAAGTAATTACAACCATCATGCTCAACTATATCGTGCTTTACCTTTGCCAATATTTAATGCAGCAAGTTATGCCAGAAAGTCTGCGCAATGGTGCGGACACTACTAAAGACATTCCCGCCAATGGCAGCTTACACTTAGATTGGCTGAGCCATCTTTTCGGTGATTCTCGTATCAACGCCGGTATTTTCTTGGGAATTGGTGCCATCTTAATTTATTGGTTCCTCATGAAGAAAACAACTGTCGGCTTTGAAATCAAAGCTGTAGGTCTTAATCCATTTGCCAGCCGTTACGCTGGAATTTCTGCTAAAAAGAACATCATCCTTTCCATGCTTCTTTCTGGTGGTTTTGCAGGAATCGGCGGTGTAGTGCAAGGTTTAGGAACTTACCAAAACTACTTTACTCAAACTAGCAGTATTAACATCGGTTGGGATGGACTTTCAGTAGCTTTATTAGGAAATAGTACAGCAATTGGGATTTTAATTGCTTCTCTCCTGTTTTCTATCCTTAAAATTGGTGGTCTTGGTATGCAAACGGTAGCCGGCGTACCTTACGAAATTGTTTCAATTGTAATTGCCGCTATCATTTTCTTCATTGCTATCAAATATGTCTTTGAATTGCTCTTTGCAGTAAACAAAACAGCTAGCTATAAGCATCCTTTAAAGAAAGGTACAGAAATTGGTCCGAACAACGGTGTCGATGGACCAAATATCAAATTACAAAAAGAAGGACCAGTACTATGAATCTCACATCTCTTCTAGCATTAATCGTTTCCTCAACCTTGGTGTATTCTGCTCCATTAATTCTTGCATCCCTAGGCGGCGTATACAGTGAAAATTCGGGTATTGTCAATATTGGTCTTGAAGGTATCATGACCATTGGTGCTTTTACCTCCATTATCTTCAACCTTACTTTTGCCCAAGATTTTGGCGCCGCTACTCCATGGCTAGGCGCACTAGTTGGTGCAATCTTCGGCTTAATTTTTTCTCTATTACACGCATTCGCTACTATTAACCTTCATGCTGACCACATCATCAGTGGTACGGTATTAAATTTATTAGCTCCGCCTTTAGGTGTATTTTTAATAAAAGCTATCTATGAGAAAGGTCAAACTCCTAACATTACTGCCAACTTTGGTTACACCAATATTCCGGGATTAGCTGACATTCCTGTCATTGGTAAAGTCTTTTTTACTAATACTTCTGCTCCTGCATGGCTTGCAATTATCATCACGGTCTTGCTCTGGTGGATTCTTTACAAAACTAGAATTGGTCTGCGTCTTCGGTCAACTGGTGAAAATCCGCAAGCCGCTGATACCCTTGGCGTAAATGTTTATAAAATGCGCTACATCGGAGTCCTTACTTCAGGCTTTATGGCCGGTTTGGGCGGCGCAGTCTTTGCTCAATCAATCTCCGGTAACTTCTCTATCTCAACTATCGTTGGTCAAGGTTTTATGGCTTTAGCTGCTGTAATTTTTGGTAAATGGAATCCAATTGGCGCAATGCTTTCATCCCTTTTCTTTGGTTTTGCTCAAAGTCTAAGCATCATCGGTAATCAACTTCCAGGCTTTGAAAAAATCCCAACGGTTTATATGCAAATCGCTCCATATGTCATCACAATCGTTGTCCTAGTCGTCTTCCTTGGAAAATCTGTTGCTCCTGCAGCTGCTGGCGTAAATTACATCAAATCAAAATAATTTACCAAGCAGTTGAAAAAAAGATACATGTATGATATAAATTTAATATACATATAGGGAGTAACCGACAAATAATTGTACTCATGGCGTCAAGTCACGAAAGAAATTTCCGCTGTGAGTTTAAATGGTGAGACTATTACATAAACGCTCTTAAGTTTATGCAGTAGTCTCTTTTTTGTTTGGGACTTACTGAAGTTTATTGGAGGGTCTTATATTGAAACAATATTATTTACAGACCAAAGCTAAAGTCTTAGAAGAATTAAAGACAGGTAGCGGTGGTTTATCATCTCAGCAGGCTAAGGCTAACCTAACTAAGTATGGCAAGAACACCTTGATTGAAGGCAAAAAGAAAACGACATTGCAGGTCTTTTTAGAACAATTTAAAGACTTGATGGTAATTATCTTAATTATCGCTGCCGTGATTTCTGCCTTTACTGGTGAACGTGAAAGTACTTTAGTAATTATCGCGGTCTTAGTCCTGAACGCAATTTTAGGTACTGTGCAGCACATCAAAGCTGAGAAGTCACTTGAATCATTAAAATCACTGTCTTCACCTAGTGCTAAAGTTTTGCGTGATGGCAAAAAGATTGAAATTGATTCAAAAGATGTTGTTCCCGGCGATATTATGTTACTTGAAGCTGGTGACATGGTAACTGCCGATGGACGTATCTTGGAGAACTTCTCACTGCAAGTTAATGAAAGTTCTTTAACTGGTGAATCAACTAACATTGATAAAGCGGATGTAGAATTTGATCATGAAATGCCACTTGGTGATCGTATCAACATGGTCTACTCTAGTTCTCTTGTAACTTATGGTCGTGCTAATGTAGTAGTTACGGCCACAGGGATGAACACAGAGATCGGTAAGATTGCTTCCTTAATGAACGAAACCAAGGAACGTCGTACCCCATTGCAAATCTCACTTGATAAGTTCTCGTCAAAACTTGCCACAGCAATTTTAATTATCTGTGCTATTGTGCTTGGTTTGCAAATATGGCGTGGTCAACCAATTATGGATGCTTTGCTCTTCGCAGTAGCATTGGCCGTAGCTGCAATTCCTGAAGCTTTAAGTTCAATCGTAACCATCGTTCAAGCCATGGGTACACAAAAAATGGCTAAAGAAAATGCCATTATTAAAAACTTGGCTGCCGTTGAATCGCTTGGTTCAGTATCAGTTATTTGTTCTGATAAGACCGGTACTTTAACCCAAAATAAGATGACTGTCCAAGATATTTATATCGGTGGTAAAACTCTTAAGCCAAATCAACTTGACCTAGATAATCAATTACATCGTTACTTACTATATGATGCAGTATTAAACAACGATTCTAGCTTAGTTGATGGCAAGGGTATCGGTGACCCAACGGAATACGCATTATTAGAAATGTACCGCCAAGTACCTGGTATCGACTTAGGTGATAAAGGCTTAGGCTTAACTGAAGAAGATTTAAGAGGGCTTTTAACTCGTAAGCAAGAAGTACCTTTTGACTCTGATAGAAAATTGATGAGTACTAAGCACTTGATTCATACAGTTCCTACTATCTTTGTTAAGGGTGCCATCGATGTCTTGCTTGATCGCTGCGTTAACATTAGATTAGATGACGAAGTTCGTCCAATCACGAAAGAAGATAAGAAGCAAATCTTAGCTCAAAACCAACACTTCTCCGAAAATGGTTTGCGTGTGTTAACTTTCGCTTATAAAGAAAGCGATGAGGACTTAACACCTGAAACAGAAAATGGCTTTACCTTCATTGGCTTGGTTTCTGAAATTGACCCACCTCGTGAAGAAAGTATTGCAGCTGTTGCCAGAGCTAAAAAAGCTGGTATCCGTACTGTAATGATCACCGGTGACCACAAGGTTACTGCAGTTGCTATTGCTAAAAAGATTGGTATCTTCAACGATGGTGACTTAGCTGTTACTGGTCTTGAACTTGATAAGATGAGCGATGAAGAGCTTGAACAAAAGATTGAGAAGATTTCTGTTTATGCTCGTGTATCTCCTGAAAACAAGATCAGAATTGTTAACGCATGGCAAAAGAAGGATCATATCGTTTCTATGACTGGTGACGGTGTTAACGATGCCCCTGCTTTAAAGAAAGCCGACATTGGTGTTGCCATGGGAATCACTGGCACGGAAGTATCTAAGGACGCTGCCAGCATGATCTTGGCTGATGATAATTTCGCAACCATCATCAAGGCTGTTGCTAATGGTAGAACTGTTTTTGAAAACATTAAAAATGCTATTATGTACCTGCTTTCAGGTAACTTGTCAGCTATTATTACGGTATTATTTGCTTCAATTGGTGGTTTTTCAGTACCATTTATCGCTGTACAATTACTGTTCATTAACTTAGTTACTGACTCTCTTCCAGCTTTAGCAATCGGTGTGGAACCAGGTGCTCCAGATGTATTGGACAGAAAGCCACGTGATCCTAAGGTTGGTATTTTGGATAAATCATTAGTTACCAAGGTAGGACTTCAAGGCTTGATCATTGCAGTCGGCGTAATTACCGCCTTCATGATTGGTCGTCAAACTAGTCCAGCTGTTGCATGTACGATGGCCTTCTCTACTTTGACATTTGCTAGATTGCTTCACGGTTTCAACTGTCGTTCACAACACAGCATTTTCAAGATTGGCTTTAAGAACAACTGGTACAGCTTAGCTGCATTTGCTGTAGGTACATTGCTTTTAGCATTAATCTTGTTTGTACCAGCATTGCACGGTTTGTTTGCCGTAACTCCTTTAACTGGCAATCAACTTTTTTGGATTATTGGTCTTGCAGTAATGCCAACTGTGTTGATTCAAATCGTTAAAATAGTTAATGAAAATAAATAATAATTTTAGACAAGCAAAAAAGCTTCGTTTCTTCATGAGACGAAGCTTTTTTGCTAACCTTAGGCGTGGTATAATTCTATTAATCTTTTAATATATTTCTAAGGAGTATGTTATGAAATATCAAACTTATACCTTTTATAGCGCTAATTTTGAAGAATTTTCAAATATTTTAAATAACCATATAAATGAAATTAATAAATCATCAGGGATTATAGATAATATTCAATTCTCTACTTCACCATATTCTAATAGTGGAAATATTAATTTAAATTTAAATGGTAATAGAACTGGAACAATTTTAAACAATATTACCAATACAGCTTCATATAATGATAATGAGAATACAAACATCAATGGAACTTTTAACAATAATAATACTAGTACTATTTTTTCATGTTTGATTCTCTGGCATCAAGCCTAATAAAAAGGGAGATATTAGTACAAATTGTACTTCATATCTTCCTTTTTTACTCAACTATTTCTAAATCAGAATTTACACTTTCTTTTTTACCTAGTGTAATCATGATCACAATGAAGCTAAGTGCAAATGCTGAAACATTAATCATCCATCCTAAGTTGTAAGATCCAGTTTGATCGAAGAATAAACCGATCAAGTAAACCGAAGCTGACATGGCAAATGCACCAATCATATTGACGACCGAAAGAATGTTACTATAGTCTTTTTCACCAAAAATTTGACGAATTAAATATGGCAATGCAACTAAACAAACTCCCTGACCAAGACCGAGAATTACGGCAGCTAAAATCAATAAATTGCTTTCTCTAAGCATTGCCTGGCCGCCCCAACCGATTACACCGAATAAAGAATAAACGGCTAAAACTAACTTGGCATTAAACTTATCAAGGAAATAACCGATAGAAATCTTACCAATTGCGGCACCAATCATTACTCCTGATACAACAGTTGCGGCAGTGATTGGTGAAATTCCGATATTAGTAATATGTCCTGAAATATGTTGGACAGAACCGGAAACAAATTGCAGTGCAAGCATGGCGAAAGCTACAGCGTAAAATACTGGCATCTTCAAAGCTTGCTTCAGGCTTAAACCTGTTAAAGCCACCTTTTTGCTTGATTGCATTGCTTTGCCATATGCAGGATATTGCATCGTTGGTTCAGGCTTAATTGAAATAGCTAAAGGAACTAAAATCAGTCCAATCAATAGAGCTTCACCAACAAAGCCGCCACGCCAACCAAATTGCTTAATTACTTCGGCAATAATCGGATTAAAAATCGTTCCACCTAAAGCAGAAAGTCCGAGCGAGATTCCCATCACTGTGCCGAGCTTTTGGTTAAACCACTTGCTAAGCAAAACAGGAATTGACAAAGTAATTGCGATCGGCTGACAAATCCCAATGATTGTCCATGCAAGATAAAAATGAACTAATGAATTGGCAAAAGTTAAGCTAAGCATGCTAACGGCAATTAAGACAAAGCAAGCGGTTAAAAGCCAGCGTAAATTTACCTTTTCCATGATTTTACCAGCAAAAAGCAAGGCAATTGCGGCAGCCGCATTCTGAAATGTCGTCATTAGTGCAACATTAGCACGTCCTACATTAAACTCTTGACTGATTGGCCCGAAGAATAATCCAATTGTATTAACCAACAAGCCAAATCCAATCATTGAGATAAAACAACAAACGATAAATATCCACCAAGGAAAAAATGATTTTTTATGTGTCACTTCTTTTCCAACTTTCTAAAAAATTGTCTTTTACTATTATATGTGAAAAATATCACTTAATGTTTTAAGAAAATTTAAAATTAGTCATGAAAAAATGCCCCACAACAGTGAGGCATTTTAATGATCTAATGAATTTAATCTCTTTTAATGTAAGGCTTTACTATGTCAAGCAATTCTGTCAATGCATTCAAGCTAGTTAAGGTTTGAACAGAAAATGGTTTGCCTGGTTCTGCTGGCGTTCCGTTGTCTAAGAACAAATAAGCATATCCTTTGAAGACATCAATGTTAACACCTAATCTATCTGCATTAGTATTAGTTTTACGAAGCATTAATGCAGGTGAACCTAGGTTATCTGTTAAATGATGATATACTTCCCAATTTCCTGAATTTTTAACGCCTTGTTCAATCTTTTGCAAAATTTCTTTGTCTGTCATATAACTTCCTCCGAACTTATGAATATAAGTTCATAACTATCAATAGTTTTTTAATTACTCTTCATATCTATGATAGCATATTAAGTTACAGCGCTTACAAAATAAGAATAAAAACTATTATTCTATGTTTAGTAATTTATTCTTTACTAAAACAAGCTAGTCATATATTCGCTAACTGCACGCTGTTGCATTTCTTCCCAGCTATTAAAATTAGTTTCCTTCTTAACAAAATCATCTACCACTTTTTGACCTAATTGTTCAATCTCAGGAAAACTTCTTGCGCCCAACTCTCTTACAAAAACATCAATCGTAGTAAAATGCGTATTCTTTTGCATGAATCTTGGATTAAACAAGTCTTGATAAGATACTGCTTGTTGTCCGCCCTGTTCTTCTGCTACCTTTTCCAAATTTTTCTTCAATTCATCTTTTTCTTTAGTCATTTTTCTAGTCTCCTAATTAATTTTTAATTCCTATTAAAATAATACATTGATTAGTAAATATTAGCTATAATGAAAGCAGAATACTTACTTGGAGATACAGAAATGACGAATCGTTACAAAAGTGTATTTGATATTATCGGGCCCATCATGGTAGGTCCATCTAGTTCACATACAGCTGGTGCCGTTGCAATCGGCCGAGCTGGAAACAAACTTTTTGGAGGAGTTCCTAGAAAAGTAACAGTCCATTACTATGGCTCTTTCGCCCAAACTCATCGCGGCCACGGGACAGACTACGCCATCGCCGCGGGAATTTTAGGCTTTGACACAGATGATCTGCGTGTACCTAACGCACCTGAAATTGCTAAAAAACGTGGCGTCGATATTCGCTTTGTCGAAGAAGATGGACCTAGTCCAATCGATCATCCCAATACAGCAATTTTAGACATGTCTAGCGGAACCAAAAAGGAACAGATATCGGGCTGTTCTATCGGCGGTGGATCGATCGAAATTCGTCATTTAATAATTCACGACACCGAAATCACCCCAACGGGTTCGTTGCCAATTATTATTTGGCTTGATTATGAAAAAGATATTCTTAACGAGCAAAATTTGACTTCCTTATTACAGGAAAAAGCTCCTTTTAGTAAGAAGCGAATTTTTTACACCAAAGATTGCAATATCTACGAATACGATATCGACAACTATCTCAAGCCTGCCTTAGTAAAAGAGTTAAAAGAAAAGTTTGAAAACATTATTTGTCTTTAAAACGGAACAAGATTATGTATAACCATATTAAAGAAATTGTTGCTGATTCTGAAAAGCAACATAAACCTATTTCGGAGTTAATTATTGAACAAGAATGCGAGCTATCTGGTCTGCCGCGGCAAATAATCTGGAACCGAATGAAACATAATTTGGCTACAATGCGTGCCGCAGTGGAGCGTGGAAAAAGTGGTGATGGCGTATTTTCTAAAACAGGTTTAACTGGTGGTGAAGCTGTCAAAATTAAAAAGTATCGTCAAACTCACCATACTTTATCTGGTGACACTATCATGGCCTCAGTGCAAAATGCGGTTGCCACCAACGAAGTCAATGCTTCAATGGGCGTAATTTGTGCCACTCCAACTGCGGGTTCTTCTGGTACCTTGCCTGGTGTCTTGTTTTTATTAGAAAAAAGAATGGATCTTAGTGAAGAGCAAATGATTCGCTTTCTTTTTACTGCTGGTGGATTCGGCCTTGTTATTGCCAATAACGCAGAAATTGCCGGCGCAACCGGTGGCTGCCAAGCCGAAGTTGGTAGTGCATCTGCCATGGGCGCCGCTGCTGCAGTTGAGGCAGCTAGTGGCAGTGCTGAGCAGAGCGCACAAGCAATGTCGATTGCAATGTCTAACTTGCTCGGTCTAGTCTGCGACCCAATCGCTGGCTTGGTTGAAGTTCCTTGCGTTAAGAGGAATGCAATCGGTGCAGGCAATGCTTTAATTTCGGCAGACATGGCGCTTGCGGGATGCACCAGTGTAATTCTGGCCGACGAATGTATCGACGCCATGAAAAAAATTGGTCATCAAATGCCAGCATCCCTCCGCGAAACCGGAATTGGCGGCTTAGCTGGCACTCCAACCGGCCAAGCAATCAAAGCTAAAATTTTTGGCAA
>NZ_AZEL01000062.1 GCF_001434975.1 Lactobacillus gallinarum DSM 10532 = JCM 2011 | reverse complement strand
TAAAGAAATAAATTTAAGGAATCATTCATCCTTACACAAACTATTTTACAGTCTCAAAGCTACAGCGAAGATTAACGAAAAAGCTGATAATGTCATCTTTTTAAGAAATAAAAAAATAGTTTCTGAAAGGGATGCAAATATTCAAACTGTTGATAAGCAAACTGTTAAAGAATATTTTGACAAGCAACATACAGATTTGATTAATAATCAAAAATATACTTATAATTCTACAGCTCTAAGCGAAGCAAAAGAAAAACTGAAGAAGATGCAAAGCGCTTCTGTAACTTATAATATCGCTGGTAAAAAATACACCTTAAAAGCTGAAGACTTAATTGGTGAAGTTACTTATAAGGATGGTAAGTATAAGTTCACTGATGTCAAAAACTTAACTAACAAACTTCATGACATCAATAAAGAAGTCCAAACGTTGAAAAAGAGCTATAAATTTATGGTACCTGTAGGCAATAAGGCTAAAGGCAAAACGGTCACTGTAACTAACGAAAGTTATGGTTGGGGCGTTTATGTAAAGAAAGCCCAAGCTGCTATAGAAAAGGCATTTATCGATGGTACTACAGAACTTGATGGCAGCAAATACATTTATGGCGATGGCTACAGTACTTATGCTCATGGTTATGGCAAGAGCAACAACGGTATCGGGAATAATTATGTTGTCGTTTCGATTAAAAACCAAGAATTATGGGTCGTTCGCAAAGGACGCGTTGTTGTTCATTTAAACGATGTAGTTACTGGTACTTTAGAGGGTGGAAAAGGCAACCAAACTCCAAAGGGTGTTTGGTACATCATGTATAAAGAGTCACCTAGCGTTTTACGCGGTTTCAATGACGACGGCTCCAAATACGCATCTAAAGTTCAATACTGGATGCCATTTACTTTAAGCGGCTGTGGCTTGCACGACGCTAGCTGGAGAAATGATTGGAGTAAGACTGCATACCTTCAAGGCGGCTCACATGGATGTGTTAACATTCGTCCTGCTGAAATTAGAAGCGTATGGAACAATGTTTCTACTAATGATGCCGTAATTGTTTACTAAGAAAATAAAAATAATGCTATTCAAATTTGAATGGCATTATTTTTTTGCGTAAAATTAGACATAAAGATATAGATTTTTGAGAGGTTTTTATGTTAATAATCGGAATCATTTGCTTAGTTATGGCGGCAATTTCATATTTAAGATGTTTAAGTATTAAGAACAATAACACGAAAAAAGATAATACTAAAACTAATGAAGCTAAATGGCAACGTAGTTTGGCAATTATTTTCTTAATCTTTGGTATTTTACTAGTAGTTTATAGCATCTATTTACGTAGATTTTAAAAATGACGTGAGATTATTCCCACGTCATTTTTCATATTCTAATGTACGCCTTCCATTAAGACGTTAATCTTCTTAATTAAAACAAACATAATAATCCCGAATACTACACTGACTACACCAACAGCCATGAAGTATGGCACTTCTGTTTTAGTTGAATAAAACTTAACGATTTGGGCATTAATTGCTTGTCCTGTCGCATCGGCCATAAACCACATACTCATCATCTGTGAGCGGAATGCATTTGGAGCAAGTTTGGTTGTAATTGACAAGCCAATTGGTGAAATCAACATTTCGGCAATTACAACGATAAACCATGAACCTACAAGCCAGAATGGACTTACTCTACCACTTGTACCAAAAAGCATACCTGGAAGAGCCATCCACATGTATGAAAGCCCGGCAAAGACAAGACCTGCCGCAAATTTCCCCGGTGCAGTTGGCTGCTTCTTCCAGTGTTCCCATAGCCATACAAATACTGGTGTCAAAATCATGATAAATAATGGGTTAAGAGATTGGAAGTTAGCCGCAGTAAAGTGCCAACCGCCGATATGTAAAACAGTTCTTTGTTCCGCAAATAATGCTAAAACAACTGAACCTGATTCTTCTATTCCCCAGAAAATAGCTGCGGCGAAGAATAATGGAATATATGCCTTAACTCTCGAACGTTCAATCTTAGTAACCTTTGAACTGCGAAGCATCATTACGAAGTAGTAAATTGGCAATGCAATAGCCAAGATAGTTAATAAGGTAATTACATTATCAACATTTAATTGTCCTACTCCAGCCATAACGGCTAAAACTGCAGCAATTGCAACGATAATAATGACACCCCACTTGATTACGTTAAGCAAATCGCCTTTATCAATAGGATCATTAGGTGTCAAACTTTCAGTTGATAGATATTTCTTTCCGCCAAGTACATATTGTACTAAACCAAAGAACATACCAACTGCAGCTAATGAAAATCCTGCATGGAAGTTCAACTGGCTACCAAAGATATGGAAGCCAAAACCTTCAGCTGCCCATGGAACAAGCCATGGAGCGATGAAGGAACCTAAGTTAATTCCGAAAACAAAAATACTAAAGCCGGCGTCACGACGGCGATCTTCAACAGAATAAAGACCACCAACCATATCAGACACATTTGGCTTTAACAATCCAGTTCCCACAACAATTAAAGCGATCGAACTGTATAACGCCGCTACACCAGCTGGCAAAGCTAAAACGATGTGTCCCAACATAATAAGCACACCGCCGTAAAAGACTGTTTTTCTAGAGCCCCATACTCTGTCAGAAAGCCAGCCTCCGACTAACGTTGATAAGTAAACAAGCGAACCATAGATTGACATGATTGAAGCAGCAGTAGTTTGAGACATTCCCAAACCACCTTTGGTAACTGCGTAGTACATGTAGAACAATAAGATAGCCCGCATGCCGTAGTAACTGAAACGCTCCCACATCTCAGTAAAGAATAAAGTGGACAAGCCCTTTGGCTGTCCAAAGAATGCTGTATTTGAATCTCGTTTACCCAAAGAAAAACTCCCTTCTTAATCTAAGGTAAGCAATAAAAATAATTATACCACGAAAAATAAGGACCTATCCTATTTACAGATAGATCCTTATTTCTTTACAAAAAAAGCGGTCATACGACCGCCCACGCTTTGCATGACTAAAGTCACGTTTAGCATACTCTTTTTCTCATTTGTGTTCTTCTGCATGAATTGCATTTAGTTCTTCATGAACACTTACAATTATATTACCTAATCAATTGCCTTAGCAACTGCATCATTAACAGCATCTTTTTCAGCTTCGATCAAGTTAACCTTACTTTCGATAACCTTAACATCCATCTTAATTTCACGACTAAGAAGTGGAACATTAATCTTTGGTTCAAAGAATTCCTTGAATTCCTTAAGTCTTGCTGGAGTGTGGAAGACACCTGTAGTAACAGTGATAAATGTAGCAAATTCCATGTCACCACCAACAGTCTTGTCAAGCCAATCCCAGTCTTCTCTGATCCAGTCCCAAGCTGCTTGTTGACCATGATGGTTAGCAAGTAAACCACGGTACCAACCACGTAAGTCTTGTGGCTTAACTACGTCAGCATTTTCAAAGTCGCCAACAATAGTCTTGATAGCTGCAGGATCTTGGGTGCTGGTTACAGCGCTGCGTAAGTCAACCTTGTATGATGGATCAGCTGTTCTTTGGTATTCCTTGATTAACTTATCAACTAATTCAGCATTGCCAAAGTTCTTTACTTCGTTAATCAAAACGTATGGACGAACATCTGCATTCAATGCTTCTAAGTTATCTTCATTTTCAGTAAAGATTTGGTGAGCTGCCTTAATTGAGTCTGCATTTTCAGCGTAAAGGCTGGCACTCAATTCGTATGGACGAATTTGAACATCTTCATCGCTTTCGCCTGGCTTTACTTCCCAGCCTAAACGTGCAACTTGATCCTTTGATAAGAGGTCATAAAGTTTCTTCAAGTTCTTTTCTTCATCTGATTCTGGTTCAACGAATTGACGAAGCTTAGCTGCAGTAGTGTAAAGTGCGTTAATTACCAAACTTGACTTAGAATCAGCAAATTTAACCAAAAGTGGAACAATTGAAGCGTAAGAAATTTGCTTACCTTCTGCCAAGAGACGTAAGTCTTGGAGCAATTGCAACTTGTCAATTGGGTCCAATTCATTAACATCTGCCAAGATATCATCAAGCAAAGTCTTATCATACTTAACGATGAAGTGTGAGTTGTTGCTAACATTAAGTCTAAGTGGGTGCCCTGCTTCTTCACGAAGTACCTTATAGTTGCCTAAGTCGATTTCCTTTTCAGACATAATCTTAGGTGCGTCAAAGTTAGCATTCAATGGAATTTGCCATTGTCTACCCTTGTCTTCACCTTCACCGATAAAGAATTGCTTTTGAGTAAGCTTCAAGTGACCGTCTTCATCAACAAAGGCATTAACTACTGGGTAACCTGGTTGCTTAAGCCATGAGTGCATGATCTTACCAATATCAAGATCAGTTGCAGTTGAAAGTGCATCCCAAAGATCATCACCAGTAGCATTGCCAAACTTGTGATGGTCGAAGTAGTACTTAAGACCCTTGCGAAGTGCGTCGTCACCAAGAAGTGAACGAACCATGACTAACATTCTTGAACCCTTAGCGTAAACGATGGCACCGTCAAAGACTGAGTCAATATCTGCTGGGTCATTAATTTCCATTTGAATTGGTTGAACACCATCAGTAGCATCTCTGTTCAATGCAGATGCAGCTTCACTAGTTTGGAACATTTCCCAGATGTGCCAGTCAGGTTCCAAACCATCAACTGATAAGTATTCCATCATGTTGGCAAAACTTTCGTTAAGCCATAAGTTGTCCCACCACTTCATGGTTACTAAGTCACCGAACCATTGGTGAGCTAATTCGTGGGTAATAACTGTAGCAACTAACTTCTTCATTTCTAAGCTAGTGTTGTCTGGATCAAGGAGTAAGTAAGCTTCACGGTAAGTTACAAGACCCCAGTTTTCCATGGCACCAGCTGAGAAGTCTGGTAATGCAAGTTGTAATGATTGTGGAAGTGGGTACTTAGTTTGGTAAAAGTCTTCGTAAAATTCAATTGCGCGCTTAGCAATATCTAGTCCAAAGTCCAATTCCTTAGGTTTGTGAGCCTTAGTTGCGTAAACACCAATCAAAACGCCATCCTTAGTGTGAGTAGTCTTTGATTGTAAGTCACCAAAGGCAAATGCGACAAGGTAGCTTGACATACGAACAGTTTCTTCAAAGTGGTGGTAGCCATCTTGATCAACTTCAACTTCTGGCATGTTGGCAAGTGCAACTTCACCATCTTCTTCATCCCACTTAAGGGCAAGGGTGAAGGTAGCCTTAGCTTCTGGTTCATCAACACATGGAAATGCTTGACGAGCAAAAGTAGTTTCAAATTGCGTACCGATAATTTGCTTCTTCTTGCCTTCTAATTCGTAGTATGAAGGGTAAATACCCATCATAGTGTCGGTAAGTGGTGCGCTATAAGCAATTTCGATTACGGCTCTGCCAGTTACGCCAGTTTCAATCTTGATTGCTTCGTCTTTTTCAACTACTTCAAAATCAACGTCCTTGCCATCAACCTTAACGCTGTCGATGGTCATAAACTTTTGATTAATGAATACTGGGTTTTCAATTACATCACCAGTAATCGTTGAAGTACCATTAATAGTCTTATTCTTACGGTTTACGTTAATGCGTAAATCGTAATGTTCTGGGTGGAAAATTTCATAAAAACGTTTAACTGCCATTTATTTTGCCTCCTATTAGCATAATTCACTCTAAATTTTACCAAAATATCAGTAAAAGCGCTCAAAAAAGGCAATTTCTTCCTGATTGTAAGAGTGACGTTTTCGTTTTGTAACATTGCTGTCATATAGACCTTGTAATATATAAGTATAGTCATTAAGAAATATATAAATTTTTTAAAAATAAGTTTTAATAAGGAATGAAATCAATGAGTAAACAAGTTAAATCTACTTTAGTTAAAATTTTTGCTGCATTAGCACTTGCCTTTGCATGTGTTGCAGTTGCACAAACTTTCGCTAACAATTCTACTAGCCAAAATGTTCAAGCTGCTAAGAAGAAGAAAATGTCTAAAAAAGAAAAAGCAGCTAAGAGATGGATCGCAATGCGTGAATCAGGCGGTAGCTACACTGCTAGAAACGGTTCATGTTACGGTAAGTACCAATTAAGCATCGGCTACTTACACGGTGACTTATCACCAAAGAACCAAGAACGTACTGCTGATAGATACGTTTACGGTCGTTACGGTTCATGGGTTAACGCTAAGAGATTTTGGTTAGCACATAACTGGTACTAAAATTAATTTATTCCTTAATTTCCAAAAAAACAGTCTAGTCAAGTTGACTAAGCTGTTTTTTCTTTATTGATGAATCCGGCCTTTTTAGTTTTTTGCTTGTTCCTCCTTCTTTCTTAAACATATGTTTGGTGTAATCTTAAAAAGAAAGGAGGGAACAAATGTGCTAACAGGGATCAAGTTAAGACTCTATCCTAATAAAACTCAACAAAACCAGCTTGAGCAGATGTTTGACAATGACCGTTTTGTTTGGAATCAAATGCTGGCTATGATGAATGAGCGCTATCAGAATAATAAGGATTTGCCTTTCTTGGGTAAATTTAAGCTGAATTATCTGCTTAAGCCGCTTAAAAAAGAATATCCTTTTTTGAAAAACAGCGATTCTTCAAGCTTGCAGGTAGTTAATGAATTTCTAACTCAGTCTTGGAAGAACTTCTTTCAAGATAAAAGTGGTCAAATTGACAAGCCTCGTTTTCATTCACGCAAGTATCTGAAAAGGTCTTATACTGGTAAATCGACTATCAGAATTGCAGGTAAAAGATATTTAAAGATTCCTAAATTAGGCTGTGTCAAAACCAGCAAGACTGGAGTTTTGCAAGATGTTAAGATTAAGCGCTACACTGTTCTGCTTGAACCAACAGGAAAATATTATTTGTCTCTACAGGTAGAAATATCTGAACCAGAGAAGTACAGCTTAACTGACAAACAAGTTGGAATTGATGTTGGGGTAGCTGATTTAGCAATTCTATCTAATGGTTTAAAGTACTCTAGTTTTGACAGTTCTTATTTTGAAAAGAAAGCTAGAATTTGGCAGAAAAAGTATTCTCGACGTAGACATTTAGCTAAATTACTAGTTTTACAAGATAAGAATAAAAGGGTACTTTGTCCTAGAAGCTTAGAGAGTTGCACTAATTGGCAAAAAGCACAAAAGTCAAAAGCCAGATGCCAAGCAAAAATAGCTAATCAGCGCAGAGATTACCTGCATAAATTAACTACGCATTTAGTTAAGCAATATGATGTAATTGCAATTGAAGATTTGAAAACCAAGAATCTTCAGAAAAATCATCACTTAGCCAAATCAATTGCCAATGCTTCATGGCGAATGTTTAGACAAATGCTGGAGTATAAGTGTGAATGGTATGGGAAAAAGCTAGTTGCAGTTGATCCTAAGAATACTTCCAGAATTTGTTCAAAATGTGGCTATAACAGTGGTGCTAAGCCATTAGAGATTCGTGAATGGACCTGTTCTAAGTGTCAAACTAAGCATGACCGAGATATTAATGCGGCAGTTAATATCTTGCATAAAGCAAAGCTAAATGGTCAGGGACTGGCCACGGTAACAAGCTGAGTTCCGTGAGTTAGGTATTTGAATAATTCAATGTAAGATCCTAAACACTACTCAGTGTTCCCAGAAATCCGGCACTTCAGTGCCGGTGTAGTTCATTCAAAATGATCTTGTTTAATTACCCGGTAGGTTGCAATTATTAATACCAGGATCGAGCAAGCCATTCCTACGTAGGCCATCGTCCCAATGTGAACAGCATTATTAGCCGCTTCTCTTGCCAGTTGGTTTTCCATAGCATAACCAACTACCCATTTACGCATTAAAACAGGAGTTAAGATAAAACTAAATGTGGTAATCAATGAAGTAATCAAAGTCACATTTCTAGAATATGGTTCTTTAAAAAATTGTGCTAATACACAAAAAGCTGGAGCAATCATCAAAAGCATGATCCACATAATAATCCAGCGACCAGAACTACTATTCATCATTTGCGCACTATTTGTGGCATAACGGTATGAACTCCAGAGCTGACCACCAGTGACTGTATTTAGTAAACTCAAAAAGTATGATCCTTGTTGACCATAATAGCCACCATTATTAGACAATACTCCTTGAATAATTTGGAAACTATCGGTTGACCCTGCCGATGAAAAGTCGACAGTTACCACTTGCTTCATATAGGTAGCTAAAAACATAGTAACTGAGCCACCTAATTCTAAAGCTCTCAGCATACTTAATTTTCTTGAAGCTTTTAGATGAAATTCAAGACTAAGTACTTGATGGGGATGATGACTGTGGCCGATGACGTATATTCCAACAATTACGACTGCCAATAAGATTAATAATCCCCACCATAATTTGATCATGGCAAGAAATAGTGCCAAGACAATAATTGCAACTGAAATATATGGTCGATCAGAAAAGATTGTCCAGAAATTGAGCTTTACGTGATTATAATTTTCACGTGAAAGATCGATTTTGGTATTAGCAGCAGGTTTAGGATTGCTAATTTTTTTGCTTCTAAATTCTTCACGACTATTTACTCTACTTTTAGAATAATTGATTCGTGATCGATCAGCACCATCTTGTCCATGTTCCTTCTTCATACGATATTCTCGCCGCGACATGTGTGCCATAAAGATAACTCCCTTCTAGAACCATTATCGTAGCACATTATTTCATTAATAATCTTTTTATTATAAAAAATTGGAAAAATATTTAATTTTTTGTATGTGCTAAAATAAACATTAAAACTTATTCTTATTTTTGAAAGAGATGACACTTTGACTACTATTAAATCACGCAATCTGCCTGCAGGTTGGCATAAGGCTTTTTATACTCTGTGGTTAGGTTGCTTCATCACTGGGATGGGCTACTCAATGACTATGCCCTTTATCTCACTGTTTATTTCTGATTTAGGTAATTATTCTAAGCTGCAAATCAACTTATACTCTGGGCTGGCATTCGCTATGACCTTTATTGCCCAGGCAATAGTTTCTCCATACTGGGGCAGCTTGGCTGACCGTAAAGGAAGAAAACTAATGTGTATGCGTGCATCCGGCGTTATGGCAATTACTATTACCTTGACTGGTTTTGCACCAAATGCGATTTATATCGTTGTCATGCGCTTCATTCAAGGGTCATTTTCTGGTTATATCAACAACGCTACGGCATTGATGGCCAGCGAAACGCCGCACGAACGTAGTGGATGGGTAATGAGTCAGATGATGACCGCTGGTACTGCTGGCAACTTGGTTGGTCCATTATTAGGTGGTGCCCTTTCTAGTTTCTTTGGCAATATCTTTGGCGGTGCATGGGGCTATCGTATTCCGTTCTTTATTACCGGTGTCTTGATGTTCATCGTATTTTTAGGAACAACATTCCTAGTTCATGAAGACTTTACTCCAATTTCTCGCGAAAAGATGAAGCCAATGGGCGAAATCATGAAGAGTTTGCCAAGTGTTAAATTAATTATCGTTATGTTCATCACTACGATGTTGGTTCAATCTTCAACTATGTCAATTGATCCTATCGTTTCATTATACGTAAAATCAATGATGCCTCATGGTTCTGATGTTGCATTTGTTGCTGGTATCGTAGCAGCAACGCCAGGACTTGGTACTTTGCTTGCTGCATCTAAGATTGGCCATAAGATGGATGAAATTGGGCCGTTACGCGTTTTGCGTGTAGGTTTAGTCATCGGCTTCATTTTATTTGCACCAATGGCTTTAACTAATAATCCGTGGATGCTTGCCTTCTTACGTTTCTTATTAGGTATTGCCAGTGCGGGGATGTTGCCTGCAGCTCAAACTGTTTTAACTTTGAATACACCTAAGGAAAGTTTCGGTCGAATTTTTAGTTATAATCAGTCTTTCCAAGCAGTAGGTGCAGTACTTGGATCATTAATGGGTTCTGCCATTTCTGGTTTTTCAAACTATGCGACTGTTTTCTGGGTAACCGGATTTACTTTATTATTGAACTTTATTTTAATTTTGATCTTCGCATGGGGTATTTCTTATCGAAATAAATAAGTAATCGCTTTCACTGCTTTTACTTTTAATCCATAACTGAAACTTGAAAGCACTAAAACTAGCCGGATCCATATTGGATCTGGCTTTTTGTCTCTTAAATTAGTTTTTAAGCTGTCCGCAGCTGCTGCTTTTGCATGAAAACCGGCAATAACTTAATAAAGTTGTCTAATATTTGTTCCACTGTGGCGGAGATCTCTGCTTTTACTTCTTTAAGAGCGATAAGCAGGTAGACCAATGCCTCTTCAAAGGCTAAATCAGGCAGCGCTTCATAATTATTTGTATAAATAATTTAAATAATTTTTTGAGTGCCACGCACAAAGTCTTAATAAAAATGGCTCTATGATAAATCCTGTTGATAGATTTCTATGATATTCTATCAAT
>NZ_AZEL01000006.1 GCF_001434975.1 Lactobacillus gallinarum DSM 10532 = JCM 2011 | reverse complement strand
GAGACTGTAAAATAGTTTGTGTAAGGATGAATGATTCCTTAAATTTATTTCTTTAAACATTAGAAAAAGGAGTTCCTTTCTCGTATGATTGGTTTGAACAAAAAAACACATACAGAAAGAAGAACTCCTTCATGAATGATTTTACCAAAGATTTTGCTCAAGCTCTATTCAATCCAGACAAAATAAATGATTTATTGCGCAAAGAGCTACAACAGGCTGTTAATGACTTGCTAGAAGCTGAGTTGACTGCCTTTCTGGGCTATGATCCCTATGCCAGAAATGGCTGGAATACTGGCAATTCTAGAAATGGTGCTTATTTCCGCAAGGTTGATACCCAGTTTGGACCAATTGAAGTGCAAGTGCCTCGAGACCGCAACGGTCAGTTTCATCAGCACACGCTGCCTGACTACAAGCAGCACTCTGATGTTTTGGAAAGCACGATTATCAAGCTCTACTCCAAAGGCGTAACTACCAGAGAAATCGCTGACTTGATTGAGAAAATGTATGGCAGTCATTATAGTCCAGCTCAAGTATCAAATATTTCCAAGCAGATGCTCCCCAAGATTGAGGCTTATCACAAGCGCAAGCTAAGCGACAAGTTTTTCTGTGTCTATTTGGATGCGACATACCTTCCTTTGCGCCGAGAAACGTTTGAGCGTGAAGCAGTATATATTGCCATTGGCATTAAACCTAATGGACATAAGGAAGTCATTGACTACTGCATTGCTCCTAGTGAGAACATTGAAGTTTGGACAGAGATGCTTCAAAACATGAAGTCCAGAGGCTTGAAGCAAGTTGAACTCTTTCTTTCTGATGGTGTTGTTGGCATGAAAACAGCCTTGGCCAGGACTTATCCTAAAGCTCATTTTCAACGCTGCCTGGTTCATGTCATGCGCAATATCTGTGCTAAAGTCCGGGTGGATGACCGCGAAAAGATCATGAACGAATTCAAGCAGATACATCAACAGACAAGCAAAAAAGAAGCTGCAGCTGTCTTGCACAAATTCTATGCCAAATGGAATAAAGCTTATAGCCATGTCATCAAAGGTTTGAAGGAAATTGAGCCCGATCTGCTAGTCTTCTACAATTATCCCAAACAAATCAGAGCTTCAATTTATTCAACCAATATGATTGAATCCTTTAACAACGTCATCAAGCGTAAAGCTAAGCCTAAGGCAGAATTTCCAACTGAACAGTCGCTTGATGCATTTATTGGCATCCAGGCAATGAGCTACAATGACCGCTATTTCAACCGAATTCATAAAGGCTTTGGTCAGGTTCAGGATACCTTAGAATCTTATTTTGAATAAATAATTAAAAAATCAATTTGCGAGAAAGAACTATTTACACAAAAGATTTGACAGTCTC
>NZ_AZEL01000061.1 GCF_001434975.1 Lactobacillus gallinarum DSM 10532 = JCM 2011 | reverse complement strand
ATCTTTAGGTCAAAATACAATTTTGATGCCGTTGAGCACTTTGGTTGTAGAAGGGGTAAATGAAACTCCAACAACAAATATTGGAAACCAGGATGAAACTCAACCTGTTCAAATTCCTTCAAATGTAGATGCTAATAATTCAGAGTCATCTGAGGATACCATTTCAAATGTTAATACTTCGACAGAAGTTAGTGCCGATACAATTGAATTGACACATAATGCATATGTTTATGATTCAAATGGTGATGTAGTGAAGAAGACTGACGGATCAAATATTGATTTAATAAAGGGAAGTTCCGTAAAGATTCTTGATAACGGTCAAACAACAACCATTAAGAATAAAGAATTCTATCGTATTGGTGAAAATCAATATGTTAAGGTAGCCAATATTCTTAAGGATATTACTAAGTTATTAGTACATAATGCATATGTTTATGATATTAATGGCAATATTGTAACTGAGAATGGTAAAAAGCTTGTACTTAAGAATGATCGATTTGTTAAAGTAAGATATAGTGGTAGACTAATTACTATCAATGGTAAGAAGTTTTATCAAATTGGCCATAA
>NZ_AZEL01000060.1 GCF_001434975.1 Lactobacillus gallinarum DSM 10532 = JCM 2011 | reverse complement strand
GTTACCTTTTGGGCGATGAAGGATATTTGGGCAAAAACCTGCATCAACGCTTAGAGCAAATGGGCTATACGCTTTGGACACCATATCTTAAAAACATGAAGAATGATCAAAAGCACAATAAGCACTATTTAATGGCACTCAGAAGGACCATCGAGAGTGATTTTTCGCTTTTGTCTTACTACAACGCTGAAAATAATCGAGCTAGAAGTTTAGCAGGTTTTCAAGAGAGACTCGAAGTTGCCATTTTAGCTTATAATATGGCATATTGTCTAGAACGATTTAACTAGCACCACGCGTATTTATAAT
>NZ_AZEL01000005.1 GCF_001434975.1 Lactobacillus gallinarum DSM 10532 = JCM 2011 | reverse complement strand
TAGCCCCTTGTATTTTTTACCTAAAAAATTATAATAAGTAATGGAGGTTGAAATATTACAGAGTAAACCTTCATTATTCAGTCTCTGCCTAATAATTCCTTATTACTTAATAAATACAAACTTTATGGCAGAAGATACATCTATATCTATATCACTTTCTAGAAAGTGTCTGGGAAAAAACTAACTCTCAGATACAAAAAGACGATCAACTAACTCTTAATTTGAGTTGCTTGACCGTCTTTTTCTTTTCGCTTAAACAAAATTGGTCCTTTGACCACCTTCTGTTCCAATATTTGCTTAAATTCATCATCATGAAGGCTATTCCCACATCGGTTTCAACCTTCTTTTTGCCTCTTAAATGAGTTCGACGCATGCCAAAAACATTCTTCAAATGTCCAAAAATCGGCTCCACATCATACTTTCTCATTCTGTAGATGTGACTGCCTTCAGGACTTTGGAGAACTGCTTTGACTTTTTCTTTTAAGTATTGCCAGTTAGGATTATAGCGACCCTGACCAGTCGTTTTATCTTTACCCCGACTATAATATTTGAAGCTAAATCTAACGCCGTTTTGATCAAGGTAGTAATCGTCTTGTTCATCATAGAACCAGTTAGCTAGCTTAGATGGATCGTTTTTGTACTTTCTGGTTTGTTCCTTTTCATACATGGTATAAGGGATATAGTACTGCTTAAAGTCAGTCGGATTAGGATACAAGGCGAAATCAACTACATACTGATCCGTCGTAGCGACTTGAATATTATAGCCTGGCTTAAGCTGACCATTTCTCATGTGATCTTCTTTCATATGCATGAAAGTCGCGTCGTGGTCGGTCTTGGAATAGCTATTGCGCCCAGCAAAGATTGCTTTTGCCTCTTCGTATTTCTTCATTCTAGGAACATAGTCTTTTCTGAGTTTATGAAGCAGCTTCTTAAGACCGCGCCTTCTTGCTTTTCTAGGCGATCCACCAGGAATGGCTTTAGGCTCTCGGGCAATCTCTTCAGTCAGCTTTTCAATTTCAGCTTCCGTTTCTTGCGCTAGCTCTGCCAATCCTTGACTGGTCTGGACTTGCTCTTTTGCCATTGCTTTGACGACTTCTTTGGCAATCAGTTCATCATATAGTTCAACTGCTTGAGCTTTAAGCTTTTCATGATACTTTTCAACTGCCTTGCGCCAAACGAAAGTATAGCGATTGGCATCAGCTTCAATTTTGGTGCCATCAATAAAGATAGCTCCTTCATTGATTAGACCTTCCTGCTCTAATAGGTTCGTAAAGTAAAGGAAGCTTTTCTTAATCAATTAGTTGGCGTAGTCGCTCGATCTAAAATTATTGATAGTATGGTATGAGATCTTTTGATGCTCTGCCAGTACCATCATCGGCAGCTTTTCTTCTAGCATCAGCGCAATTTTTCTGCCTGAGAATACTCTGCGAGAATAGGCAAAGAGCAAGATCTTGAGCATCATGGCTGGGTGATAGGCAGGACGCCCGGTTTTGGCAGTATCGCCAAACAAGACGTCTTCTGGAATCGAATCGACGAACCAGCTAATGGCGTTGGCTAAGTGATTATTAGTTATAGCAAAGTCTAAATTAAGTGTTAAAGCCGTTTGGCCTGTGATATAATTCTTGTACATGATAGTTTCCACCTTCTTATTTTTATATTGTGGTGATTTAATAATATCAAGGCAGAAACTAAAAGTATAGAAAAAGAACGATGAAATCGAATAGGAAATCATCGTTCTTTTTTTATGTCTTAGGAATTAGTTTTTTCCCAGACACTTTTTCTGATTAATTAGGATTAATTTCTAATTTTTTTGCTATTGGCGGAAATGTAGGTAATTTTAATGGGGTTACGTGCCATTGGGTAAATAATACTGAAGTAAGTAAAATAAATGGAATATCTTCTGGCTTGGTGATATTGCATGTTAGGACAACCCCATGTTCTGCAACGATTGTCTTGACGTTAGCAATACTTTTAAAGCCTGATCTAAAAGTATAGGTCCCTCGTTTAATACTTCCCGTAACGATATATTTTAGTTGAGTCAGATAAAATATATTAGTATTAGGCGTATTAAGCTTTTTGACACTAACTAGAGAGTGATCTACTACGTCAATAGTAAAGGATGCAATCAGTCCAGTACCATCAGTAAATAAGCGTCCAATTTCGTTTCTGTTAGTGTCATATAAATATAAAGTATGATTTGGGTTATCGAGATTTCCTTGAATAATAAATTCAATTTTTCCTTTAGGATTGATCACAGGAATTTGACCATAATCTTTTTCTTGATTAAGTTCCAGCCAAAACAACATACTTTGTCACCTCTGATCTTGTTTATTTTCCTTTATAAACTGATTTAAGATATAAGCTACGCCGTCTTCGTTATTAGTTTTAGTAGTGATTTGTGCTAACTTTTTTATTGCTGGAATGGCATTACCCATGGCTACTCCTGTTCCAGCTTCACGAATCATGCTTTCATCATTTAAATTATCTCCGATAGCCGCAATTTCGTCACGTTTAATATTTTTTAGTTTGGCGTAATCAAGAAGGGCGATCCCTTTTTGTGCTTGGTGAGCATTGATTTCAATATTAGATGATGAACTAGAAGTAACAACTAAATCCTCAATTTTTGCCACTTCTTTTTTAACATTATCAAAGGCTTCATGACCACGTGAATCAAATGCAATGATTTTCATTACTTCAACATCAGGATCATGTAATAGGTCCTCAAAATGGTCAACTTGTTTCATGTTCATGATAGTCTTATTTCCGGCAGAGATTGCGACTGCTTGTTTAAAATCAAGTAAAGGATTTAGATCGACCATTAAATGCGCTACATTAGAAATACGCTGGTTAAGGTCTTCAGTATAAACTTGATCAGCAGTGATGATTTCAAAATAAAATCCTGCCTGATGTAATAATTCAACAAGTTTTAAAGCCTTAGAAGTTGGGATTTTATGTTTGACCATTAATTTGCCGTCTTCATCGAAAACTAGGGCTCCATTTAAATTGATAAAACCAGTATGTAAACCAGCATCTTTTAGAACTGCGCGAGATTCACGTGGAGCTCGACCGGTAGCAATTAAAAATTCAGTACCGTTATTTTGTGCATTTTTCACAGCTTGAATATTTGCTTCAGAAACGGACATATTAGAATTAAATAATGTACCATCAAGATCGCAAGCCACCAATTTGATCATAAAATTTCCTCCCAATTACTATTAAATTAATGATACCATAAAGGAGATTAGAAAAGAGGGTGTAAGACTTGGCTAAAGAATTAATCGGTAATGACTGGGATAAAATTTTAGATCCAGTTTTTGCAAGTGATAAGTATCACGAATTACATAATTTTTTAAAAGAAGAATATTCTACTAAACGTATTTTTCCAGATATGTATCATATTTTTACTGCTTTTAAATTAACACCGTTTAACAAAACTAAAGTAGTGATTTTGGGCCAAGATCCATATCATAATCCGGGACAAGCAAATGGCATGAGCTTTTCAGTTATGCCAGGTACACCATTGCCACCATCACTTAGAAATATTTATAAGGAACTTTATGATGATGTTGGTGCTCGTCCGGTTAACCATGGCTATTTAAAGAAATGGGCCGACCAAGGCGTCTTGCTTTTAAATGCTGTGCTAACTGTTCCTTATGGTCATGCTAACGGCCATCAAGGTAAGGGATGGGAAGATGTAACAGACACTGCGATTAAGGCTTTAAGTGAACGTGGAAAGATTGTTTTTATTTTATGGGGTAGATTTGCTCAAAATAAAATCCCATTAATTGATCAAAGTAAGAATTTTATTATAAAATCATCTCATCCGAGTCCATTTTCAGCTGATCGAGGATTTTTTGGTTCTCGACCATTTTCACGTTGTAATACGGCATTGCTTGATTTTGGCGAGACGCCTATTGATTGGCAATTGCCAGAAACAGTGAATAAATCTGATTTAGCATAAGAGGTATATATATGAGTGTATTTTCATTATTTAAAAAGCAAGTTGAAGCAGCAAAAGACAAAAAAAGAATTGTTTTTCCTGAAAGTGACGATTTAAGAATTTTGACTGCCGTTTCTAATTTGAATAAAGACGGGATAGTTGAGCCAATTTTAATTGGCAAAAAAGAAAATGTCGCCAAAATAGCGGAAGAAAATAATTTGGATCTTACCGGGGTAAAGATTTATGATCCAAATAATTATGCGGATTTAGATAAAATGGTAAAGGCATTTATAGCAGCTAGAAGAAAAGATACTAGTGCAGCCGAGGCTAAAGCCAAATTAGCTAAGGAAAACTATTTCGGTACAATGTTAGTAAAGATGGACTTAGCAGATGGAATGGTATCCGGTGCAGCTCATTCAACCGCCAATACTGTTTTGCCGGCTTTGCAATTAATCCATGCTGCTGAAGGGATGCATCGTGTATCTGGCGCCTTTGTAATGGAAAAAGGTGATGAAAGATATATTTTTGCTGATTGTGCAATTAATATTGAGCCTGATGAAGAGACTTTGGCTGAAATTGGTTATCAATCAGCACAAACAGCTAAGATGGCTGAAATTGATCCTAAAGTAGCCTTTTTAAGCTTTTCTACTAAAGGTTCAGCTGAAGGACCAATGGTTGATAAGGCTCATGATGCAGCTGCAATGTTCCAAAAGAGTCATCCGGAAATTCCAGCAGATGGTGAATTGCAATTTGATGCCGCATTTGTTCCAGCTGTTGGTGAAAAGAAGGCACCTGGTTCTAAAGTAGCAGGACATGCAAATGTCTTTGTCTTCCCAGAGCTTCAATCAGGAAATATTGCATACAAGATGGTTCAACGTTTGGGCGGCTTCACTGCTGTAGGTCCAATCTTACAAGGTTTGGCTGCACCAGTTAATGACTTATCTCGTGGCTGTAGTGAACAAGATATTTATGATTTAGCAATTGTTACAGCTGCTCAAGCTTTAGCAAAGGATGAAAAATAATGACTAAGTTAGAAATTAATTCTGCAGAGGAGATGCAAAAGTTAGGTGCATCTTTGGCCAAAACGGCTAAGCCGCATGATTTGCTCTTATTAAATGGTGATTTGGGTGCCGGGAAAACCACTCTTACGCAGGGCTTAGGACGCACACTAGGCGTACATCGACCTGTAAAAAGCCCAACTTTTACTATTGTGCGTGAATACCGTGAAGCTAAATTACCGCTTTTCCATATGGACTTTTATCGTTTAGAGAATGATGATTTATCATCAATTGACTTAGATGGCTATTTGGCTGAACCTGGCTTGGTAGTAATTGAATGGCCTCAGTTGGTAATGACCGATTTGCCTGATGAATATTTGCAACTAACTATTACACGAGTAGATGATAGTTGGGATTCAACTAAGCGTGTAGTTGAATTGAATGCACATGGTGAACGCAACGAAGAATGGGTTAAGGATGCTTTAACCGAATACGAAAAATAATATAAAAAATGATCTAGGATTATTCATGTCCTAGATCATTTTTTATATTTGATAAATCAAATTTTTAATTGCTTCGTCACCGAATTTTTTATTTTGATTAATTAAAATTCCTGCACATGCTTCACTATCACTTAGAGCATTGTGATGGTGCCATAGTTCTACATCTAAAGCATCTGAAACTGTATCTAACTTATGATTAGGTAGTTCAGGCTCAAATAACTTGCTTGTAGCTAAAGTATCGATGACCAAATAATGAGGTTCTTCGATGTTATAACGAGCTAGGCTTTGACGCATCACGTTGGTATCAAATCTAGCATTATGAGCAGCGACTAACATACCTGGTTGATATAACCCCTTTATTTTTGGCCAAACCTCAGCCATGGTCGGTGCATTTTTGACATCATCGGCAGTAATTTGATGTACTTGAATATTGCGAGCATCAAAAGACATTTGCGGATTAATCACTGTGTAAAAACGATCTACAATCTTATTGTCTCTAACCATTACTAAAGCTAAAGAACAAGCACTTTCAGGAAAATGATTAGCTGTTTCAAAATCCATTGCAATAAAATTCATAATTTTCTCCTTTGAAAATAAAGTATCACATTATTATGGGTGAAGCTAGGCTCTATATGATGTAAAATAAAACAAGAAACTATAAGGGGGCAAAATTGTGGAATTACTTGATCTGAAAAAACAAGGAATTAATATTAAAGAGCAAATTCCATTAAGTAGATATACTTTTACTAAAACTGGTGGGGAAGCGGAATACTTAGCCTTTCCTAAGAGCACTGATGAAGTAGAAAAATTAGTGAAAGTTACTCGTGAAAATAAGATTCCATTAACGATTATTGGTAATGCCTCAAACCTGATTATTCGCGATGGCGGAATAGATGGTTTAGTTATTATTTTAACGGATTTAAAAGAAATAAAAGTAAAAGATAATAAAGTAACAGCTGATGCAGGCGCAAAAATTGTTGATACTGCTTTTACAGCAGCCCATCATGGACTAAGCGGCATGGAATTTGCTGCAGGAATTCCAGGTAGTATAGGCGGTGGCGTATTTATGAATGCCGGGGCCTATGGCGGTGAAATGCAAGAAGTAGTAGAAAGTGTCAATGTTTTAACAAGAGCCGGAGAATTTAAGACTTATTCCAATAAAGAAATGGAATTCAGTTATCGTCATTCTTTAGTGCAGGATAATGGGGACATCGTACTTAGCGCTACCTTCTCATTAACTCCAGGAGATAGGTTGGAAATCTTAGATCATATGCATTATTTAAATGCATTGCGTCGCTATAAGCAACCGCTTGAGTATCCTTCATGTGGTAGTGTATTTAAACGACCAACAGGTCACTTCGTAGGGCCAATGATTATTAAAGCAGGTTTGCAAGGTAAACAAGTTGGTGGTGCTCAAGATTCAACCAAACACGCTGGCTTTATTGTTAATAAGGGCGGAGCTACTGCCACAGATTATCTTAATTTGATTCATTTGATTCAAAAAGTAATCAAAGAAAAATATGATATTGATTTACATACGGAAGTAAGAATCATCGGTAAAGAAAAATAGAATAGATTAACTAAAACAAACTACAGGCTATCAAACTTGTAGCTGTTTTTCATGTGGGGATGGAAATGGATATTATTAAGTTAAAGCACATTACTAAGCAATATGATGATGGTTTCGTTGCGCTTAAGAATATTAATTTAACAATTGAATCGGGAAAATTTTATTCTTTGCTTGGCCCAAGTGGATCTGGTAAATCAACTATTTTGCGTATTATTGCTGGCTTTTCACAACCAAGTAGTGGGCAAGTCTTTTTCGATGGAAAAGACATTACAGATTTAGATGCAGCTAAGCGACATATTAATACTGTCTTTCAGAATTATGCACTTTTTCCGCATTTAAATGTCTTTGAAAATGTTGCTTTTGGGCTAAAGATTAAAAAGCAACCGATGGATAAAATTAAGCCCGCTGTTAAAGAGGCCCTCCATATGGTGCGCCTGGATGGGTATGCTAATCGTGAGATTTCTGAACTTAGTGGTGGTCAACAACAGCGTGTCGCAATTGCCCGGGCAATTGTTAATGAACCAAAAGTGTTGCTACTTGATGAATCGCTGTCGGCTCTTGATAAGCGTTTACGTAAAGACATGCAATTTGAATTGAGAGCTATTCAAAAGAAGCTTGGGATTACTTTTATTTTTGTTACTCATGATCAAGAGGAAGCTCTTTCGATGAGTGACGAAATTTTTGTTTTAAACGATGGCATGATCCAACAAAGCGGTAGTCCTGTTGCGATCTACGATGAACCGGTTAATGATTTTGTTGCGCGTTTTATTGGCGATTCTAATATCTTATCAGGACGAATGATTAAAGATTATGAAGTTGAATTTGCTAATAATAAGTTTAAATGTGCGGATGGTGGGATTAAACCAAACGAAAAGGTTGAAGTGGTAATTCGGCCTGAAGATTTGGATATTGTTGCACCTGAAAAAGGCAATATTGTAGTTACTGCGCAAACACAATTATTTTTAGGTGATCACTTTGAGATCAAAGCTGTAGATGCTAATGAAAATGAGTGGCTAATTCATTCAACTAATGGAGTGAAATTGGGTGAACGCGTGGGCTTGTTCTTTGATCCCGAAGATATTCACGTTATGCGGCTTAATGAAAGTCAGGAAGACTTTGATGCGCGGATAGAGAAGTATGAGGGGGATGAAAATGAAAACTAAAAAAGCTTTCTTTTTAGTCCCATATTTGGCTTGGATTATTTTATTTGTCATTTTGCCAATTTTGCTTATTTTATGGTATTCGTTCACAGATAGTAGTCATAGCTTTACTTTAAGTAATTACGTTACATTTTTTAAGAACGGTACTTTTCTTAAAATGATGATTAATTCGTTTTGGTATGCCTTTTTAATTACTTTAATTACACTACTGATTTCGTATCCTGCGGCTTATTTTTTAACCAAGATGAAAAATCAACAGTTATGGCTTTTGTTAATTATTTTGCCAACTTGGATTAATTTATTATTGAAAGCATATGCTTTTATTGGGATTTTGGGTAATAACGGTCTAGTAAATAAGTTTTTGCACTTGTTTGGCATCGGCCCCGTAAATATTTTATTTACCGACTTCGCTTTTATTTTTGTTGCAACTTACATTGAAATTCCATTCATGATTTTGCCAATTTTTAATGCAATTAAAGAAATCTCGCCAGCGGTAATCCAAGCATCAGAAGATCTGGGAGCAAGCAAGTGGCAAACATTTCGCTATGTATTATGGCCATTGTCCCGTCCTGGAGTTGAAAGTGGTGTGCAAGCGATCTTTATTCCATCGTTATCACTATTTATGTTGACGCGTTTAATTGGTGGTAACAAAGTTATAACTTTAGGTACCGCAATCGAAGAGTATTTCATGACAACCATGAATTGGAACATGGGTGCCACGATTGGTGTGGTTTTGATCGTATTGATGATATTGGTAATGCTTCTTACCAATAAGAAGACTAAGAGAAAGAAGGTTAATCTATGAGAAACAAGCATTTAATAGCTAGAATCTATCTTTCTTTCACATTGGTTTTATTATATGTGCCTATTTTTTATTTGATTTATTTCTCTTTTTCAAGTGGAAAAAATATGAATAAGTTTGAGCATTTTACTTTTGCTCATTATCAAACTTTATTTCAAGATAATCGTTTACTAGCAATATTTTTAGAGACGATTTTATTGGCACTTCTCTCTAGTTTAATTGCGACGATTATTGGTACTTTTGGTGCGATTGCGATTAGTGCCATGAAAAAAGAAGCACATAAAAATACTACTTTAGCATTAAATAATGTATTGATGGTTTCACCTGACGTGATTATTGGTGCTAGTTTTTTGATTTTCTTTACTGCATTAGGAATAGGATTAAATTTCGGCTCCGTTTTACTTAGTCACATTGCTTTTTCTATTCCAATCGTAGTTTTGATGGTCTTGCCGCGACTTAACGAAATGGACTACTCTCTGATCGATGCCGCACGAGATTTAGGTGCTAATTCATGGCAAGTGTTTAGTCACGTATTGATTCCGACGATCATGCCGGGCATTTTTTCCGGTTTATTCATGGCATTAACATATTCACTAGATGATTTTGCCGTGACATTTTTTGTTACTGGAAATGGCTTTTCAACTTTGTCTGTAGAAATCTATTCAAGAGCACGTCAAGGGATTGATCTAGAAGTTAATGCCTTAAGTACAGTGATGTTTTTGTTCGTCTTACTTTTAGTAGGAATATATTACTTTATTACCACTAAAAAGAGCAGACGCAAGAATCATAGGGTAATAGGAGGATTGGTCAAATGAAAAAAATCATCATTGCCATTGGAGCAATTCTTCTAGCATGTTTAGGACTTGCGTTTTGGGCTCATCAATTAGAAAAGCCGGCTGCTGCAGGTAACGGACAAAACTTAATCATTTACAATTGGGGCGATTATTTAGATCCGCAATTAGTAAAAAAGTTTGAAAAGCAGACTGGTTATCATGTGGTATATGAAACCTTTGATTCTAATGAAGCAATGTATACCAAGATTAAGCAGGGAGGAACAGCTTACGATCTAACTATTCCTTCTGAATATATGGTTACCAAAATGCGCAAGGCTCATTTACTAGATCAACTGGATAAAAAAGAAATCCCTAATATGAAATATATCGGCAAGAGTTTTTTGCACAAATCTTTTGATCAAAACAATGATTACTCAGTCCCTTATTTCTGGGGAACGTTGGGAATTGTTTATAATGATAAATTTGTCAAAAAAGGTGCCATTAAAAATTGGAATGATCTTTGGTCTAAAAAATATCGCAATCAGATCTTATTAGTGGATTCTGCTAGGGATGCGATGGGAATATCTTTAGTTTCATTAGGCTATTCTATGAATACTACGAGCAGTTTAAGATTACGTCTAGCGCAAACAAAGCTAGATAGTTTAGGTACTAATATTAAAGCGATTATATCTGATGAGATGAAGATGTATATGATTCAAAATGAAGCCGCTATTGGGTTAACCTGGTCAGGGGAAGCACATGAAATGATGGAAAATAATCCACATCTACACTATATTGTGCCAGAACAAGGCTCCAACTTGTGGTTTGATAACTTTGTTATTCCTAAAACTGCCAAAAATAAAAAAGCGGCTCTTCAATTTATCAATTTTATGCTTAAACCTGAAAATGCGGCACAAAATGCGGAATATGTAGGATATGCAACGCCAAATATTAAGGCGCAGCATTTGTTGCCAAAGAGAGTAAGAGAAGATAAGCAATTTTATCCTGATGAAAAAACGCTGCGAAACTTGCAAGTCTTTAAAGATTTAGGTCCTAAGAAGACGCAAGAATATAATGACCTGTTTTTAGAATTTAAGATGTATGCCCGTTAAAAGTGGATATATTTTTACAGCCGGTCAGTTATAATCAAGATAGAAAGGAGTCGTAAATGCATTTTAATTTCTCTAACTTATTTACATGGAATAATTTTTCGATTGCTCTCGATATTTTAATCATTTGGTATTTAGTTTATCGCTTGATTATGCTAATTCGGGGTACCAAAGCGGTGCAATTAGCCAAAGGGATAGTTTTTATCTTTATTGTGAGAATTATCGCTGGTTTATTACAATTGCATGCCGTAACGTATATAGTCGATCAAATTGTATCCTGGGCAGTAATTGGAATTATTGTAATATTCCAACCAGAAATTAGACGTGGACTAGAAAGATTAGGTCGGACACCAATTTTTAGTGGGCGTGGTGAAAGTGCTCATGCTAAGTCTGTGAAGATGGTGCAAGAATTGGACAAGGCTATTCAGTATATGTCTAAAAGACGTATCGGTGCATTGATTACTATCCAGCAGGATACGGGTTTGGATGATTATATTGAAACTGGGATTAAGCTTGATGCTGACATTACCGGTGAATTATTAATCAATATTTTCATTCCTAATACGCCACTTCATGACGGTGCGGTTATTATTAATAATAACCGAATTGCAGTAGCAGCAGCTTATTTGCCCTTATCTGATAGCAGCATGATTCCGAAAAGATTGGGAACTAGACACCGTGCAGCCGTCGGAATTTCTGAAGTTACAGATGCTGTGACAATTGTAGTATCAGAAGAAACCGGTGGCGTTACAATTACTAAAAATGGACGCTTCTTACTAGATTTAACTAGAGAAGAGTATCTTAAATATCTTAATGCGCAACTGGTACCTAAAGAAGAAAAGAAAATTCCTTGGATTCGTCGAGTAATTAACAAAGTTTGGAAATGGGGTGCGGGCCGATGAAAGATTTTTGGGATAAACGTTGGTTTATCAGAGTGGTCTCGCTATTATTTGCTATTTTGTTAGTAGTTTATATTGATTCAACCCAAACGGGTTTTGTCACTCAAGGTGAACCAAAGAAAACTCGGCAAACAGCTAGTGAAACTCAGACAATTAGTGTACCCTTGCAAGTATCTGTAGATACTGATAAGTATTACGTAGTTGGCTATCCCGAAAAAGTTAAGATTACTTTAGAGGGATCAAATGCATTGGTGACTTCAACTGTTAATACTCAAAGTTTTAGAGCATATATTGATTTAACTCATAAAAAGACAGGAAAACAAACGGTTAAAGTTCAAGTTACTGGACTCAATAGTCAACTTTCGTATACGATTAACCCGGCTACCGTTAATGTAGACATTGAACGACGAAAATCTAGTACCATGCCAGTGCAAATAGAGTATAATAAAAATGCTGTTGCAGATGGATATGATATTGGAACGGCCAGCGTCGATCCACAAAAAGTTGAAGTCACAGGAGCAAAAGGCGAAGTTAATCAAATTGATCAAATTGTAGCTAAATTAGGTTTGCCTAATGGCATTAATCACTCCTATGAGAGACAAGTGATGTTGGTAGCTGAAGATAATAAGGGGCGTCAGCTAAATGTGGTAATTAATCCATCTACAGTAAGAGCAAGACTTCCTATTTCTTTATCACATAAAAAGGTCAAATTGAATTTGAAACCTAAAAACGAAGATAGGAATAAGGTATATTCGGTGACAGCTAAGAATGATGAAGTTACTCTCTATGGGCAAGAGTCAACATTAGCTAAAATAAAGAAATTGGATGTTGATGTTGATTTGAAGGAGATTCATTCTTCAACAGTGAAGAACTATCCTTTGGTATTGCCTAAGGGTGTTGCTCGAGCTGACCCTTCATATGTACAGATAGTGATTAAAGTGAAGAGCGTAAATAATTAAATTTAGGTAGCAAGAAAGGTTGTTTATTAAATGCTTAAATATTTCGGAACTGATGGTGTTCGTGGCGTAGCTAATCAAGGCTTAACTCCAGAAATGGCTTTTAAATTAGGTCGTGATGGTGGATATGTTTTGACTAAGAACAAAAAGGAAGGCGAACAAGCTAAAGTTTTAGTTTCTCGCGATACTCGTATTTCTGGTCAAATGCTTGAATATGCACTTATTTCAGGTCTTCTTTCAGTGGGTATTGAAGTTCTTGAAGTTGGTGTAATTACTACTCCAGGGCTTTCATACTTGGTTAGAGCACAAGGTGCAGATGCTGGTGTCCAAATTTCAGCATCTCACAACCCTGTTGAAGACAATGGTATTAAATTCTTTGGTAGCGATGGCTTGAAACTTTCAGACGAAATGGAAGAAGAAATTGAAAAGTTAATTGATGCTAAGGAAGATACTTTACCACGTCCTTCTGCAGAAGGCTTAGGTACTGTTACTGACTTCCATGAAGGTAGTGCTAAGTACTTACAATTTATCGAAAATACTATTCCAGAAGATTTAAGTGGTATTAAAGTAGTAATTGATGGTGCTAATGGTGCTTCAAGTGCTCTTATTTCTAGATTGTTTGCTGACTGTGGCGTAGACTTTACTACTATTTACACTCATCCAAATGGTTTAAACATCAATGATCACTGTGGTGCAACTCATACTGAGAACTTACAAAAAGAAGTTGTTAAGCAAGGTGCACAACTTGGCTTGGCATTTGATGGGGATGCCGATCGTTGTATTGCTGTTGACGAAAACGGTAATGAAGTTGACGGTGACCACATTATGTACGTTATCGGTTCATATTTAGCTGAACATGGACGTCTTAAGAAGGATACTATCGTTACAACTGTAATGAGTAACCTCGGATTTACTAAGGCTCTTGAAAAGGAAGGCTTAAAGAATATCCGTACTCAAGTTGGTGACCGTTACGTTTCTGAAGAAATGCGTGCTCATGGTTACAACCTTGGTGGTGAACAATCAGGTCACATTATTATGAGCGACTATCACAATACTGGTGATGGTATGCTTAGTGGTCTTCATTTAATGCTTGTAATGAAGAAGACTGGCAAGTCACTTAGTGAACTTTTAAAGGACTTCAAGGATTACCCACAATGCTTAGTAAATGTTCCAGTTAAGGATAAGAAGAGCTGGAAAGAACATCAACCAATTCTTGATGTAATTGCTGAAGTTGAAAAAGATATGAACGGCAATGGTCGTGTACTTGTTCGTCCTTCAGGTACACAAGATCTTCTTAGAGTAATGGCAGAAGGTCCTACTCAAGAAGAAACTGATGCATATGTTGACCGCATCGTTAAAGTAGTTGAAAAGGAAATGGGTAAGTAATAATTATTTATTCAAACTAAAAGTCGTGAGTTGGCTCACGGCTTTTTGTATAATTAAAAATAGCTTTGTTTTTTAGTCAAGGGAGGAATAAAAATGGCGATAAAATTAATTGCAGTTGATTTGGACGGCACTTTATTATCAAGTAGTAATACAATTTTACCGGAAACGCAAAGAATGCTCAGGGTCGCTTCTGAAAATGGAATAAAAGTAGTACTAGCAACAGGTCGACCACTTTCAGGCGTTTTATCATTTGCAAAGCAATTGGGATTATCAGGTGATGACCAATATGCAATTGTTTTTAATGGAGCGGTTATTCAAACTATTGCTGGTAAAGTATTGATGAGTCAGGAGCTTAATTATCAAGATTTTAACAACATGCTTCGCTTCCAACGTTTAAGTCATGTTAATGTGCACTTTGAGACTACTAAGTATTTCTTGACCTGTGATCACGATTTATCTGTCCAAATGCAAATTAACGCTGCCTTGACTAACAATATTATGAAAGTAAGAGAACGTAAGGATATTCCACAAGATTTTACCTTTAATAAAGTAGGGTTTACTTCGTGGGAAGGCAGTGATCAAGTTGAAAAACTTTGGAATAATTTGCCATCCTGGGCTTTTGACACATATGATATCGTACGTAGTTTTGATAGTATTATCGAGTTAAATGCGTTAGGTGCTTCTAAAGGGAATGCTTTGATGGATTTGGCAAGCAGACTTAAGATTGATCAAAAAGATGTGATGATCTTTGGTGACCAAGGAAACGATATTTCTATGTTTTCAAATCCTAACTTTATGAAAATAGCAATGGGAAATGCGATCAGCACAATTAAAGATAAAGCTGACTATGTGACAGATGATAATGATCACAATGGTATTGCCAAGGCTTTGAAGAAGTTTGTTTTGTAAGGATAAGTAATGATTAAGTTAATTGCAGTTGATATGGATGGCACTCTTTTGCAGTCCAATAATCAAATTGGTGAAGAGACCAAAGAAGTATTAAAAAAAGCAGATCAATTTGGTATAAAAATTGTGCCAGCATCAGGTCGCCCACTTCCAGGTGTAGTTCCGTATATGGAAGATTTGGGAATAATTGGTCAAGATAATTATGCCGTTTTATATAATGGTGGGTTAGTTCAATCTGTTTCTGGAAAAGTTTTAATTAGTCATCAATTTGATTATGCCGAATTTAAGAAAATGCTGAGCATTCAAGAACAAAATCCTGGGATTAATCTTCACTTTATGAGAAAGCATGATTATGTGACTTTAGATCGATTAATTTCTACGCAAATGGCTAAGATGTCGGCGGTTAGTGCTACTCCTTTTGTAGTTAAAGATTTCGCTGAAATACCTCGTGATTTCACGTTTATTAAAGCTGAATTTACTGGAGAAGAAGACAAGCTGGATCGATTAGGTCAGCAATTTACACCAGATTTTAAACAAAATTATAATGTGGCACGAAGCGATCCAAAAATCTGGGAAATTAATAAAAAGGATGCTTCAAAAGGTAATGCAGTGCATGAATTAGCCCAAAAATTAAATATTAACGATAATGAAGTGATGATTTTCGGTGACCAAGGCAATGATATGTCAATGTTTGAAGTTGCCGATTTTAACAAAGTAGCTATGGGTAATGCCATCGATGCAATTAAAGATAAAGCCGATTTTGTTACCAAGTCTAATGACGAAGCTGGAATAGCATATGCAATTAATAAATTGATTTTTGAAAAAGCAGAAAAAAGGTAGATATATGATATGAAAAGTATAGTAAACATACTATTGCGCCTAATCATGGCTGCTTGTACGGCGATTTCCTTTTTCCTACTGTTAACAAGCAATGTTAGTTTAAAAATTAATGATACGCAGGCAATGGGCAAAGAAGTGATTAATCGAGTTGTTCAGGAGTCTGATAATTCTAACTTAAAAATCGGTGTGCAGTTGCTAGAAGATACAGGGCTAGAGCAAACTTTATTAAATCAATTGCCTAAGAAATATCAAATTGAAATGTCTTATGCTGACTTATATCGATTATGTGAAAAGTATAATGAAAAAGGAAAATTATCAACCACAGATTTAGGATTGACCAGTAAAACAAAATTAGAGGAAATAATTAATGAATATCTAGTAAAACAGATTAATAATAAACTGGATGAAAAATCAGAAGAGATTTCTCATGTTATCATTATTTATGAATATTCTATTTTTGGCGTAGGTTTATTATTTTTGTTAGCAGCTATTCTAATTATTTTTGGTCGTGCTTGGGCCTCAATACCGTTGACAATTGCAGCACTAGGATCATTTGCCGTTTTATGGATTTTCTCTAATGAAGCAATGACATCACTTCAAAGCAGAGTTTATAGTGGTATTTTGGTAACCTTGTCCTCTAATATATGGTTAGGGCTAATAATTGCAATAGGTACTGCTATTGGATGGTCATTTATCGTTAGTCTAATGAAAAGGATAAAATAAAAGATGAAAAAGATTTTGTTTATTTGCCATGGTAATATTTGTCGTTCACCTATGGCGGAAGCAATTATGCAACATTTAATTAAAGAAAATGGATTAGAAAATTCATATTTGGCAGAATCTAAAGCTACAACGCAAGATGCATTAGGTAGATCAATTGATACTAGAGCTCAAAGAGAATTAGAGAAGAATAGGATTCCATACGATCGTAGTCATCGAGCAAGTCAAATGACTGCTGCTGATTATGATAAATATGAATATTTGATTTGTATGGATGAAGAAAATTTTGCAGATATGAATCGCATTACAGGTGGGGATCCTCAACATAAGGAACATAAATTACTAGAGTTTGCAGGCTCGTACCAAGATGTGGATGATCCATGGTATACGAATGATTTTGATACTGCGTATAATGAAATTTATAAGGGATGCGACGCATTAGTTAAAAAATTAGCAAATGAAAAGGATGAGTAAAAGCTCATCCTTTTTTCGTACTTATGATTAAACGCACGATATTTTCGGTAGTACGCTCAATATTTTTGGGTCCGTCTTTTAGTGCTTGACGTATATCTTCAGCTTTATCAAGAATGCCGAAGATAGCGGTAAAACCTTCATCATATAGTTGTTCGATCCCTTCACCCAAATAACCTGCTAGTGAAATAGCGGGAATATTATCTTTTTTAGCGATTTGAGCAACACCATAAGGGGTCTTACCAAATTTAGTTTGAAAATCAGTTCCACCTTCACCGGTGAAAACAAAATCTGCACCTTTAATTTTGACAGCTAAATGAGTTTCGTGAGCGATAAGCTCTACACCATGATGAATTGTGGCATTTGTAAAGGCGAGAAGACCAGCACCAAGGCCGCCCGCAGCTCCGCTTCCCGGAATTGCGGCAACGTCTTTTTTGCAGGTTTGTTGAATGAGTGCGGCATAGTGTGATAAGTTTTGATCTAATTTTTTCACTGCCTGAGCATCTGCACCTTTTTGTGGACCGAAGACGGCAGAAGCACCATTTTGTCCGGTAAGCGGATTAGTAACATCACTAGCTATTAAAACTTGAACGTCTTTTAGTCGAGGATTAATGGCAGAAAGATCTATTTTAGCTATTTGGTTTAAATCACCACCACCAAGTTTTTTAGTTATTTCATGATTATTTTGATCAAAAAATTTTACACCAATTGCTTGTGCCATGCCGGCGCCGCCATCATTAGTACTACTGCCGCCTAAACCAATGATAATTTTATTTACGTTATGCTTTAATGCATCATTAATTAATTCACCAGTACCGTAGGTAGTAGTCTTCATAATAGTTTCAGGAGTTCTATTATTTTTGTCAACGTACGTTAGGCCACTAGCTTGTGCCATTTCGATGATTGCAGTTTTTTGATCACCTAAAATGCCATAATAGGCATTAACTTTTTTGCCTAATGGATCAGTCACATTAAGAAAATGTTTTTGACCATTAGTTGCATCAATTAAAGAATCGGTTGTACCTTCACCGCCGTCAGCCATTGGTACAGAAACTACTTCTGCATCGGGAATGGCTTTTTTTATTCCTTTTTTCATTGCCTGACATACTTCTGAAGCTGTCATGCTTTCTTTGAAAGAGTCAGGCGCTAAGACAAATTTCATTTGAATACCTCGCTTTTCATATATTTTAAAATAATTTGCCCTTTTTTACAAAGTTCTATTGACACCGCTTACAATTTTGGCTATTATAATAACTGTAAGTGAGCGGATTACTGATACGATCAGGTCTTAGCTACTACGAATAGTTATAGTATACTTAGAGTATATTATTTTCGTAGTAGCTTTTTTGTTTATATCAGGGTGGTGAGGAGTATCCGTGAAATTTCTTAAAACATTTAATAATAGTGCTGCTTTAGCCATGAATGATCAAGGTCAAGAAGAGATTGTTTTAGGCAAGGGCGTGGGATTTGGCCTCAAGAAGGGCGATCCGATAGATGAAAGTAAAATTGAGCGTCGTTTTGTTACTAAAGACGAAGTTGACCAAGTTAAGAGGTTTAACCCCAAGACAATGGAAGTCACTGATAAAATAATTCAGTTGGTTGAGCCGCTGCTTCAGGTTAAGTTTAATGACTTTCAATACCTTGCTTTAGCAGATCACATTGACTTTGCAGCTACCAGGGTTAAGGATCATATCGATATTGATCCAGCCAATAATAATTGGGAAGTTAAAAATTTATACCCCAAAGAATATGTGGTAGCTAAAAAGGTGGTAAAGCTAATTAATCAAAACATGCAAATTGAATTACCTGAAAGTGAATCTATTTTTATGACATATCACTTAGTCAATGCTAAAAGTGATGTGGCACAAGTACAGGAAACTGTTCAGATTACTAATTTGATTAATGGAATTATTGATATTATTCAACTGCAATATTCGATGCAGCTCGATACAAGTTCTTTTAATTACAGTCGCTTTATTTCACATTTGCGTATTCTATTGGTTAGATTTTTAAGAAATAAGCATAAGGATGAGGCACCGCTTGATCCAGCGATGCTTGGTTTCATGAAGATCAAATACAGCAGAGCTTATGAAACCGCAGAACGAATCGCAACTTACTTACAAGCCAAGATGAATTGGACATTAGATACAGATGACAAATTTTACTTGGTTTTACATATTTGGCGAGTAACTAGTCGCCAAGAAAACTAAATATCTAAGTTACTTAGGTATGTTACTAAGAGAATTAGGCATTAACCCAAGTTACTGAAAGACGTTGAGCATGATTTATGTTCTTTAGTTTTTGAGTAGCTTGGGTTTTTATTTTGAGGGGGGAAAGACTAATGGCTAAGAATTATGACAATTTGGCCAAAAGCATCATTCAAGATGTTGGTAGTAAAGACAATGTCAATAGTGTTGTTCACTGTGCAACACGTTTACGTTTTAAATTAAAGGATGAAAAAAAGGCAAACGATGATGCCTTAAAAGATACTGACGGTGTTGTTACTGTCGTAAAGGCCGGTGGACAATATCAAGTTGTTATCGGTAATGAGGTTGCTGATGTCTACGATGCTGTATTAAAGGAAGGAGGCTTCCCAGGCGGTGGTCAAGTTCCTGATGACGATGTTGCAGATGATAATTCAAGTTTCATTGATAAAGCTGTTGCCTTAATTTCAGGAATCTTTACTGATATCCTAGCACCACTTAGTGCCGGCGGTATTATCAAAGGTTTAGTTGTTTTAGCAGCTGCAATGGGCTGGCTTTCAAAAACTTCTGGTGCATATCAAATTTTATACGCCGTTGGTGATAGTATCTTCTACTTCTTACCAATATTCTTGGGTGTAACTACTGCTAGAAGATTCCACATGAATCAATTTATTGGTTTAGCCATTGGTGCTGTATTAACTTACCCAACGATGGTTGGTTTAGCTTCAAGTAAAACAGTATTAGGTACTTTGTTCCAAGGTACGCCATTTGCTTCTGAAATTCATACAACTTTCTTTGGCATTCCAGTGGTTACTATGAACTATACTTCAACTGTTTTGCCAGTTATCTTTGCTGTTTGGTTTGGTTCCGTTATCGAACACTGGGCAAAGAAATGGATTCCAACGGTTGTGCAAATGTTCCTTGTACCTGCGCTTACTATTATTATTACTTTACCAGTTGCATTTATTGTTATCGGTCCTGTAATGACTTGGGTTGGTGATGCCATTGGTGCAGTCATGGCCGGTATCTACAACTTTAGTCCAATTGTTGCCGGTGTGGTTGTTGGTGCATTGTGGCAAGTACTTGTTATCTTCGGTGTTCACTGGGGCTTGGTTGCTGTATCAACAACTAATATTGCAGCTTTAGGCTATGATCCAATTTTGGCTCTTACTTGTATGGTTTGTTACGCACAGATTGGTGTTGTATTGGCAATTATTAAACAAACTAAGGACAAGAAGTTAAAAGATACAGCAATAGGTGCCTTCTTCTCAGGACTCTTCGGTGTTACTGAACCAGCAATTTATGGTGTAACTTTACCAAGAAAAACTCCATTTGTTTTAAGTTGTATTGGTGGTGCCGTTTCTGGTGCAATTATGGGTATCTTCCATTCAGTACTTTACATGATGCCTTCAATGGGATTCTTTGCAATTCCTGCCTACATTAATCCAAAAGGTGGTTCAATGATCCCAGTTATTGGTGTTATTGTATCCGCAGTCGTAGCATTTATCGTTGGTTTTATTTTGCAATTAATCTTCGGTAAGAAATCAGTTGATGCTGAATACAACAAGAAACAAGCTCAAAAGGTTGCTGAAGCAGCTAACGAAGCAACAGAAGTTGCTAATAATCCAATTGTTGCTGCAAGTGAAAATGAAGAAAAATTAAATCCATCTACAAAATTAGTTTCACCATTAAACGGTGACGTAAAACCTTTATCAGAAATTAAAGACGAAGTATTCTCAAGTGGTGCCATGGGTCAAGGTGTAGCTATTGAACCAAACGAAGGTGTTCTTCACGCCCCAGCTGATGGTAAGATTGCTCTTGTTTTCCCAACTGGTCACGCTGTTGGAATTAACACTACTGACGGTGCAGAAGTTTTGATGCACATCGGTATGGATACAGTTAACTTACAAGGAAAAGGCTTTAAGACTCTTGTACAAAAAGGCCAAGAAGTTAAGGCTGGCGATCCATTAGTTGAATTTAATATTAAAGATATCAAGGCGGCTGGTTATGAAGTAACTACTCCAGTTGTAGTAACCAATTCAAAGAAATATGAAAGTGTTAACCAAGTTGCTAACGGTGCAGTTAAAGTTGGTCAAGAAATCTTATCTTTGCAAGGTGAAGATGAAGGAGCTAAAGTATCTGGTCAAGTTCAAATTAATTAGGCTATAATGAACTGTAACTGCTTACAATAATAGAAAGAGAGATAAAGATGTCATTTCCAAAGAATTTTTTATGGGGTGGTGCTACCGCTGCTAACCAAATTGAAGGTGCATATGATGTTGATGGTAAGGGTTTATCAGTAACTGATATAACAACTGCCGGTAGTCTTGATGCACCAAGAATGTTGACTTATAAGTTGAATGGTAAGTTAGAAAAAACACCAGCTATGCCAGGTGCGGGGTTGCCTGAAGGAGCTGTTGGTGCGATTGATCCTGATAGTTATTACCCTAACCATGTAGCGATTGATTTTTACCACCACTATAAGGAAGACATTAAGATGTTTGCTGACATGGGTTTTAAAGTTTTCCGTCTTTCAATTGCTTGGACTAGAATTTTCCCAAAGGGCGATGAAGAAAAGCCAAATCAAGCTGGACTTGATTTTTATCGTAATGTCTTTGAAGAATGTAAAAAGTATGGCATTGAACCATTAGTTACTATTTCTCACTATGAAGATCCACTTTACCTCAGTGAAAAGTACCATGACTGGGGCGATCGTAAGATGATCGACATGTACGTTAAATATGCCAAGACTTTGTTTAATGAATACAAGGGATTGGTTAAGTACTGGTTAACTTTCAACGAAATTAATACTACTTTATTAATGCTTAACTCATTCGGAAATAAAGTAGATGATGATAAGGTTTACCAACACGCATATCAAAAGTTGCACTATCAATTTGTAGCAAGTGCTCGTGCAGTTAAGCTGGCTCACGAAATTGATCCAAACTATGTAATAGGTAACATGATTTGTGGTATCGTTGATTATCCACTTACTCCAGATCCAAAGGATATTTTGCTTAACCGTCATATGTGGGAACAAGATATCTTCTATTGTGGGGATGCACAATGTAAGGGTAAGTATCCAACGTTCGCTAAGCGTCTTTGGAAGGAACATAACGTACATCTTGATATTACTGAACAAGACAAGAAAGATATGCTTGAAGGTACTGTCGATATGTACACCTTCTCTTACTACATGAGTAATGTGGTGACTACGCACAAGATTGAAGATAAAGTTGGTGGTAACTTCGCAGCCGGTGCTAAGAACCCATACCTTAAGTATTCTGAATGGGGCTGGGCAACTGATCCAGATGGTTTGCAATATTACCTCGAAGTAATGTACGATCATTACGAATTGCCATTGATGGTTGTAGAAAATGGTCTTGGCGCTGTTGATAAGATTAGCGATGACAGCAAGATTCATGATGATTACAGAATCGACTACTTGAGAATGCATATTGAAGCCATGAATCGTGCGATCGAAGATGGCGTTGATGTTCGTGCTTACACTACTTGGGGCTGTATCGATGAAGTCTCAGCTGGTACTGGTCAAATGTCTAAGCGTTACGGCTTTATCTATGTTGATCGTGATGATAACGGTGAAGGAACTTTAAAGAGAATGCCTAAGGATTCCTTTGATTGGTATAAGAAGGTTATTGCTTCAAACGGTGAAGATTTAGGCTAATTGCATAAAATATGGGTATAAGAAAGAGAGATGATTTGCTCATCTCTCTTTTTGTATATATAGACAGAGTACTTATTTTTAATAAATGTCAATATTCCATACAAAACTAAAGAGTGTATAATAAACTCTATCGATTTTGTATAGGAGTTGACATTTTGAATAGGAATGAGAAAAAGCACAAAAAAGTTTGGCTAACGATAGGGATAGTAGTAGCCGTACTTGTAGCACTAATTGGAGCAGGTGAAGCATACTTTTTTAACGTTGCTTTTACGCCTGGTGAAAAAAGTGTATTAAATAAATATTCGCACAATACGAAAAAAGATCCATTGGCTGCCAAAAAGAAATGGTATGCCAAGGTAAAGAAGCAACACTGGTATATGAAGTCGGCTACAAGTGATTATCGCTTAGATGCAAATTATATTCCAGCTAAGAACTCGCATAAGACTGTAGTGATTCTTCATGGTTTGGGCAACAATAAAGATACCATGGGGCCATATGCAGGCATGTTTCATGAATTAGGCTATAACGTTTTGCTTCCTGATGCTCGTGCACATGGTCAAAGCCAAGGTAAGTACATTGGTTATGGCTGGCCTGAAAAGTATGACGTTCGTAAATGGGTAGAAAAAGATATAGCTAAAGAAGGCAAGAATCAAAAAATAGTAATCTTTGGCGTCAGCATGGGTGGTGCTACTACTATGATGACTAGTGGTATTAAGATGCCTAAGCAGGTTAAGGCTTATATTGAAGATTGTGGTTATACCAGTGTTAAAGATGAATTCTTGCATGAAGCACAAGATCTATACCATATGCCAAAACCTGTAGCTACAGCAGCCGTTGACTTATTGAGCGTTGTTAGCAAGGCAAATCTAGGCTTTTATTTAGGGGATGCATCATCTGTTAAATCAGTGAAAAAGAATAATAAGCCGATGTTCTTTATTCATGGTGGCAACGATCCATTTGTACCAACCAAGATGGTTTATGCAAACTATGCTGCGGCCAAAGGACCCAAGCAGCTGTGGGTAGCCAAAAAGGCAACGCATGCTCGTTCATTTGAAACTTACCCTAAAGAATATGAAAAACGTGTAGATCAATTTTTAAGTAAATATTTGTAAAAAAAGAAGCTAGATCAAATTCTAGCTTCTTTTTGTTGTATTATTTTGTCGCATTAGCAGGTTTTCTGCGTCCAACAATCCAAGTAATGATTAATGCAGCGATAGCTTCAACTATAATCATTGTGATTCTTGCTGGAATCTTGGTACTACCAAGCCATACGTCAAGAATAATAGAACCGATAATGATAATTCCCATCCAAATCCATTGAGATTTGTCAAAGGCAATACCGTATTCTTCTTCACGTCGTCTAATGCCTGGTAAGACTGCACCTAAGCCGATCAAAACGACTACGGCAACAATGTTGATGATTAATTCGTACCACCAAAGCCCTGTACCTTGTTTAACATCTTGTGGTGCAAAACCAAGGATGGTTGCTACGGCAGTAACAACTAACAAGGCAAGACCAACAATCCAAGCAAGTTTATCGTTTTTAATGTAGACATATTTTGATGGGTACTTCTTTGAGTTCTTTCTTACTCTCATGAATGAGTAGAAGATCCAGCAGGTAACACCTGGTGAAACGATTGAGTTCAAGTTAAGCAACCAGTTGAAGATATCGTTCATGTCAGGTAAGAAGATACCTAAGATCATGATGAATGATGAAAGGGCAACAGTTAAGATGTAACCGTTAATTGGTAAGCCGTTTTTGTCCTTCTTACGTAAGAACTTAGGCATGTACTTATCACCAGTGTCGGAGATAAGCATTCTAGTCATGGCATCAAGCAATACGGCAACCAAGGCACAGTTGAACAATAATGATGTCCAAGCCCAGAGGTAAAGCAAGAATTTACCCATGCCGAATTGTTTACCAACCATGTCGAATACGTAGTAAGCACCGTTCATCTTCAAGTCGTTTGGAATGTGGTATGCGTCAAAGTAGATACCAAGTGCAAATGAACCAAGGATAGTTAAGAAAGCAGTCATGATAGCTAAAGTAATCATTGCCTTAGGGAAGTCTGACTTAGGTTTCTTCATCTTAGTTACATATGGTGCAACCAGTTCACACCCGTTCATGGCATAGATTAACATTCCGACGGTTGACCAGTAGTGCAAGTCGAATTTAGGAATGATTGTGTGCCAAGTAAATGGTTGGGTAGCCATGTGACCGCCTGATTTTGCCAAACCAACAAAGGCAAGGAAAACAAACAAGACAGTCATAATGACCATCAAACCACCACCAATACTGGAAAGGAATTCCATTGAGTTGGCAAAGTGGTGTTCAACGACAATGAAAACAATGAACACAACGAAAGTCAAAGCAGCAAACATGGTAGTAGGAATTTTATCTTGGAATCCCTTTGAACCGGTCAATGCCCAACCTAGGTCGACAATGATTTCGTTAGCGGAGTCTACAGCATAAGGAATTGAGGCTGCCCAGTATGTCCAAGCAGTGAAGTAACCTAAAAATTCTCCGTCAGTACCGCGGACCCATGATGAAAGTCCACCACCTTCTTCACTAAACGTAGAACCTAATTGTCCTACCATTAATGAGTAAGGTGTTACATAAAGCAAACACATGATAATCCAAGAGGTGATAACTGGCATCCCTTGGTTTTGGAAGTTGTACATGATATCGTCCAAGCCGATAACAGTACAAAGTGCCATCAAGGTCAAAACTGGCCATGTGATGGCTTTCATTTTTTTAGTTGAAGTTAAATCGTCCAAGTAATTCTCATCCTTTTCTACTTAATAAAATAGTTTACATAAGTTAAGTAGAATTCCTGGCGATTTATTTTTACATTTCTCGTTCATAAATATCCTTTTCATACAATCCCTATTTATTCTACCCGTTGATACTTAACATGACCAGTAGTAAAACGGTTACTATTTTGTACAAAGCACTTTACTTATTTTATGTAAGTATGTATAATACTAATTAAAAGTAAGTAGCACTACAAAAAAAGGAGTGATTTGAATGACAGCACAACTTGTAGCAATTGAAATTATTATTTTGGGATTGAACTTTTTAACCAGAGAAAAAAAGCCTGTCCCTGAGAGAGTTAGAAAGCATAGGTAATTTATATATGGCAAAAACATCACAAATTATTCGTAATAAAAAAGTAGCAAAGTTTTCAACTAGAGAATATACGCGTTGTGAACGCTGTGGACGTCCGCATTCTGTTTACCGGAAGTTTGGACTTTGTAGAGAATGCATGCGTGATTTAGCACATCAAGGTCAACTTCCAGGCGTAAAGAAAGCTAGTTGGTAAAAATAATTATAAAATACATGAAAAAGTTAAACGTAGTCCGCTTTTTTTGTTAAAGTAAAAAGAAGTTATTCAAATCAAACTAAGGGAAAGAGTTATGGAGAAATTTCATTTTACGAAACGAGAAAAGCTTTTTTTGTTGTTAGCTTTATTGGTATTGGTATTTTTATTTATTTCTAGTTCAATGACATATCATGAACAGGAATTGCATGATGGCACAGTTAGTAAATATTTTGGCTGGCTTGAAAATATTGTAGCTGGCTGGAATTTTACATATGGTGGGCGCCTTCATAATGCACAACTAGATGGTAGAGCAGGACTTGCTCAATTTGTTCTGCGTAAGATGGCCCATTTTGGCTCATACTTTTTATTAGGTGGCTTTGGCTATTTAGGCTTGCGCCGCATTTTTAAAATTAAATGGCTAGCTCCAATTTTGACCTGGTTTGCGGCTATTGCTTTTGCGGCTTTTGATGAATATCATCAGTTTTTGACTGGAGATAGAACACCGAGCGTACATGACGTAATATTGGATGCATCTGGTGCCTTAACGGCGATTATTTTAGTAATGTTAATTCTATTTTTGAAAAATAAGTATTCGACGAAGAAAAAATAGTTTTAAATATTTGACACCATTGAATTTTGAGGTGCTGTGAGTTAAGATAATATCGTTAATTAATATTAGAAAAAAGAAAGAAGGATCCTTATGTCAGGACATTCAAAATGGCACAATATTCAAGGCCGCAAGAATGCGCAAGACGCAAAGAGAGGTAAAATTTTCCAAAAGTTATCTCGTGAAATTTATATGGCTGCAAAGAGTGGTGGTCCTGATCCTGATGGGAATCCTACCTTACGTATGGTAATTGATAAGGCACGTTCAAACAACATGCCTAAGGACAACATCAAGCGGGCAATCAAAAAAGCTGAAGGTGGTTCAGAAGAACACTACGATGAAATCACTTATGAAGGTTACGCTCCAGGTGGTGTTGCTGTTTTTGTAGAAGCTTTGACTGATAACAAGAACCGTACTGCTTCAGATGTTCGTGTTGCCTTCACTCGTAATGGTGGTTCACTTGGCGCTACTGGTTCTGTTGCCTACATGTTTGATCGTAAAGGCTACATCGTAATTGACCGTTCAACTACTGATGCTGATGAAGATCAAGTATTGCTTGATGTAATGGATGCTGGTGGTGAAGATCTTCAAACCAGTGATGATGCATTTGAAATCTACACTGATCCAAAGCAATTTGCAGATGTTCGTGACGCACTTATTAAAGATGGTTACAAGCTTGCAGATGCTGAATTGACTATGATTCCACAAAACACCACTCCAGTTCCAGCAGACAAGAAGGAACAATTTGAACACTTAGTTGATGCTCTTGAAGATAGTGACGATGTTCAAAATGTTTACACTGCAGCAGCTGATGAAGACTAATTATTAAATAGATAAATGACTCAACCAATTTGGTTGGGTTATTTTTTTGCTCTTTTTTCTAAAAAAATAAAATTTTTTAAATTTCTCAGAAAAAAATCGCCTTTTTTTGCGTATTAAATAGTGTGAGGCAAAAAAGGGGGATTTTTATGAAAACAAAGGAATTTATCAATGAATTACTCACTTCCGCAATTTCAAGTAAGGCGAGTGATATTTTCTTTTTTCCGAAAAAAGAAACGATGGTTGTACAGTTTCGAACTAACCAAGGTGTAATTACCCAAACCGACCTTTCCTTGAATGAGGGACAAGAAACTATTAACTTCTTTAAATATAGCGCTCAGATGGACATTGCAGAACATCGTAGACCTCAAGTAGGAGCAATGGCTTACGAGGTTGATCAAAAAGAATATTATTTGCGTCTTTCTAGTTTGGGTGACTTTTCAGATCAAGAATCACTGGTCATTAGAATAATTTATGAGATTAAGCAAAGTAAATATTTCTTTCCTCAGCAAATAGAATCGTTAGAAAGATCAGCTTTGCATCGAGGATTGATCGTGACTAGTGGACCCACTGGGTCAGGCAAAACAACTACGATGTATGAAGTCGCAAAAAAATTAAGTCCCAATAAAGTAGTAATGACTATTGAAGATCCAGTTGAAGTTCATGAACCTACTTTTTTGCAGTCACAGGTCAATAATGAAGCCGGAATTGACTATCAAAGTTTATTAAAAGCAGCTTTGAGACACCGTCCAGATATTTTGATTATTGGAGAAATTCGTGATCAAGGTACGGCAAGATTAGCAGTTGATGCAGCTTTGAGTGGACACTTAGTTTTTGCGACGGTTCACGCTAAAAGTACTTTGCAGACTATCTCACGTTTGGAGAGTTTAGGCATCAAAAATGATGAATTAGCTAATTGCTTGACTGCTGTGTCTTACCAAAGGCTGTTGCCTAGTGCAGTAGGGATGCAGTGTCTAATGGATATTGCTAAAGGCGAACTTTTAAATCAGGAATTGCAGCTAAGCGTGCGCAGTGACTTCGTTAATTGGCAAGAGAATATGCAGTTGTTGCGGAAAGGAGGGAAAATCGATGATGAAATATATGAGCAATTCAAAGAAGGATAGGCTAAATAGCGAAGAACAACTCGTTTTTTTAGATTATTTAAAACATAGTTTAGAAAATGGTTTTTCATTGATTAATTCGATAGAGCTGATGCCTGTTTTGTGGCCAAAGAAAAAGAAACTAATGCAAAAACTGGTTAAGCGAATGAAAGATGGGAATAGTTTTAGTGCTGAATTAATTCAACTAGGTTTCTCAAAAACAACGGTGACGCAGGTTAATTTGGCATTGCAGCAAGGAAACTTAATTGAATGTTTGAATCAATTATCTATTCTTAGTCGACTCAAGCAAGAACAAGTTAAAAAATTGCGAGCAGAGTTATCCTATCCATTTGTCCTAGCAATTATGATGGTGATTTTACTTGCTTTTATGCAGTCATTTATTTCTACTCAATTTAGCGATGGTAATGAGCATTCTGGTGATTTGGTAATGCTAGGATTGATTGGAGTTGTACTTGCTGGAATATATTTTTTAGCAAGAATAATTGTTTTACTCAACAAACAGGATTACGACTCAATGCAAAGATTAACTAAATATCCCATTATTGGACCAGTGATTTTGCTATATGTGAATTATTTGCTCGTGTATGACATTGGGATGCTTTTAGCCAGTGGTTTTTCATTGCAAAAAATGTGTGAATACGCATCAAAGCAGGAAAAAGGATCCTTGCAGCAAGCCTTGGGACAAAAAATAGGGCATCAATTAGCTGAAGGAACAAATTTGGAAGAGATCGTAGAACAAGAAGTCTTTTTACCGAATAGCTTGTTAGTTTTGCTTAAAACAGGTTCGGAAAGAAAAAACTTAAGTCAAAGCTGCTTAATGTTAGGGCGTAGCTTATTTATTGATTTAACTCAAAAAATAGAAAAATTAGTTGTTAACGTACAGCCATTTTGTTTTATCTTGATTGGCTTTTGCGTGATTGGCATGTATTTGAAATTATTAATGCCAATGTATTCAATGATGCAAGGACTTTAAGGAGAAAAATATGAAAAAGAAAATGAAGAAATATTTGTTAAATATTTTAGCTAAAAGCCGTAGACAAGAAGGCTTTACTCTAATTGAAATGGTGGTTGTGATTGCTATTATCGTCATTTTGATGGTGTTGATTGTGCCAAATATGTTGAATCAAAAGGAAAAGGCAGAAACGAGAACTTCAGATGCCTTTAAGACTACTTTGCAAACACAGGTGGAAATGTATAAAGATGATGGACACGATACACCTAGCAAATTTGAAGATTTACAGGGTGAATTTTTAACTAAAGATCAAGTAAAAAAGGCAAATAAGAGTTTTAAATTAGAAAATGGCAAAGTTACTGATATTAATAAGAAATAAATATAGAGCTTTTACTTTGATTGAAACGATGATTACTTTAGCTATTTGTTGCGGGATGCTGTTAATTGGCAGTTTACAACTGCAAAAATATCAACACCGTTTAATTTTTGATAATACAGTAAGAGAAGTAAATGCTGCTCTTGATCAAGCATCTCGAATTAGCACGATAAAGGGACATGCCGTTACCGTCATTTTTTCCGAGGATCAACATTATATAAAATTAATCGGTGGTGGTCATGAAAAGCAAGTAAATATTGATAAAAATATTGATATTAAAGGTTTGAACAAATTTGTTTTTACTAAAACTGGACGCTCTGTTCCTGGGACAATAACGTTTAGCGGTTATGGGATGAAAAAAGCTGTGAAATATCAAATGCTATGGGGACGAATGGCAAAATGAAAAAAGTAAAGGGATTTTTTATATTCGAAAGCGCCATTGCCATTATCATTTCACTATTTGCTGTAAGTTGCCTTTACTTAACTGTTGCTGAAAGTCAAAAAAATGGTCGTGAAATGGAATTAAAAACTGATCGTGTCTATGCCTATCATGTGTTAAAGGCCAACAATCTGGATCAGATAACGGTACATGATCACGTTTATGAAAGGATAGGGCAGCATTATCTTAATGATAAAAATACTAACCAAAAATACAAGATTGCAGACTAAAGGATTCATGTTAGCAGAAGTCATCTTTTCTCTTTTTATTACTATCCTGGTCCTTTCCATTTTGCAAAATCTGCTGTTAAGTATTAAAAGAGCCAACATGCATGAAAATCAGCATGTAAATGATATTGCTTATGCATATGTGCAGTTGAATAATTTTATGCATACTGAGGATACGAAAACTGTTTATCCGATCGTGAAAGATTCCAAAAGCAATAGGATAGTTTTTATGCGAGTTAATAAAAATGATGAAAAAGAACAGTATGCGATTGAATATTATTTAAAAAATCATGTTTTAAAGGTATCAAAAGCAGGAGCTGGGCGGGGCGGATATATGCCGCTTATTTTCAATATAAAATCGGCTCAGTTTGTCACTAAAAAAGATCAAATTATCATTCATGTAGTAGAAGAAAATAAAGGAAAATCAGATTTAGTTTTCAAGCTTGATGAAGAACCTAAACCAGAAAGAGAGAAAAAGATTGTTAAAAATAAAAGGAAGCGCATTGCTTAGCAGCATTTTAGTTTTAATTACGACTTTGCTTTTTATCAAAATGTATCAAGAAGTCTATTGCGCAAGCATGGAGAATAATTTGATGATTATCAAATATTTGTCTGGTAAATAACTTTCCTTGCACCTCTTCTTTCCTTTCTTTAAAATAATGAAGGTAATGGAGGGACGTTATGGGAAAATTTGAGAAACTTTTTAATCAATTTTTAGATTGCGTACAAACTTTGCAAAAAGCCCTGAATGTTTCATTTACAGAAGCCTTAGTTGAAACATTTGATAATTTAGAGCAAGGTAAAATCAAAGTCGAAAATGGTGCACCAGATGAACAAACTGTTGCAGAATTAAGTGAAAAATATCAGTCACTTGATTATGATGAGATTAGTCAAAAAGATAAGGCGCAAGTTTTTACTTTTTTAACTTTAAAAGCAATTAATGATGATGGCTTTGATGTTAATAAGATGCCAACACCACCAGCAATTTCAACTGTAATTGCAATGTTAATGCATAAATTGGTGAAGAATGAAAAGGTTGAAATAGTTGATCCTACAATTGGTACTGGAATTCTGCTGTTTTCAATCATTTCACAATTAAAGGCCTTAAACCATTCTAAAGATAACTATCAATTAGTCGGAATTGATAATGATGAAGAAATGCTTAACTTAGCAGATGTGGCAGCACACTTGAATGACTTTGACATTGAACTTTATTGTCAAGATGCATTAATGCCATGGATGTGTTCTAATCCGGATGTAGTAGTAAGCGATTTGCCGATTGGCTATTATCCAGTTGATGAAAATGCTAAAAAATTTGAAAATCGAGCAGAAAAAGGTCATTCATTTGCACACTTACTATTAATTGAACAAATAATTAAGAACTTAAAACCTGCGGGTTATGCATTTTTAGTTGTTCCTAAATCAATTTTATCAGGCAAGATTGGTGCTGATTTTATGCCATGGTTAACGAAAAAGGTATATTTGAAAGCCATTGTCGAATTGCCTGATGATATGTTTAAAAATAAATTTAATCAAAAGTCGATCCTTGTTTTCCAAAATCATGGAGAAGATGCCAAGGCTAGTGAAGTTTTGTTAACTAAACTAGATTCTTTGAAGAAAGAAGAGGCTTTGATTCGTTTTAATGTCAAATTGAACGAGTGGTATACTAAAATCAATCATTAATTCGGGATTACTTAACTTTTATTGAAAGAGGAGGAAATTATTTTTATGAAAAAGGTTTTGGCAATTAACTCTGGTAGTTCATCTTTTAAATATAAATTATTCTCATTGCCAGATGAAAAAGTTATTGCAAGTGGTATGGCTGATCGTGTTGGATTAGACAATGCTTCCTTTGAAATTAAATTGGCTGATGGCAATAAGCATGTAGAAAAAACAGAAATTGCCGATCAAGAAGCTGCAGTTAACTTATTAATTAAATTCTTGAAGCAATTCAATGTAGTAGATGATTTACATGAAATCGTTGGTGTGGGTCACCGTGTAGTTAATGGTGGTGAATACTTTACTGATTCTACTATTATCACTAAGGAAAACTTGCCTAAGATTTATGAATTAGAAGATTACGCTCCACTTCATAACCCAGCTGAAGGCCGTGGAATTGAAGCATTTATGAACGTATTGCCAGAGGTGCCACAAGTAGCTGTATTTGATACTACTTACCACCGCGCTCTTGATCCAGTACATTACTTGTATTCTCTTCCATATGAATATTATGAAAAGTACGGTGTACGTAAATATGGTGCACATGGTACTTCTGTTCGTTATGTTGCTCCACGTGCAGCTGATATGATGGGCAAAGATCTTAAAGACTTAAAATTGATTGTTTGCCACTTAGGTTCAGGTGCTTCAATTACTGCCGTTAAAGATGGAAAATCATATGATACTTCAATGGGCTTTAGTCCACTTGCAGGTATTACTATGGCTACACGCTCAGGTGATATCGATCCATCACTTATCCAACATTTAATGCATGTTGAACATAAATCAATGGATGAAATGATTCATATCTTGAATCACAAATCTGGTTTACTTGGTTTGTCAGGTATTTCTCCAGATATGCGTGATGTTCGTGAAAGCGACACAGATCGTGCTAAGTTAGCTAGAAAAATCTTCATTAATAGAATTGTGCGTTACGTTGGTTCATATATTGCTGAAATGGGCGGCGTTGATGCTATTATCTTTACTGCTGGTATTGGTGAACATGATATGGGCGTACGCAAAGAAGTAATGGATGCTTTCAAATACATGGGCGTTGAACCAGATTACGAAGCAAATGAAGAAAACGGCGAACATTTCATTACTAAGCCAGATTCTAAGGTAAAGGCAATGGTTATTCCAACTAACGAAGAATTAATCATTGAACGTGATGTAGTTCGTTTAACTGATATTAATTAAGCTTTTTATTCGCAGGATTCATTTGTCTATGCTACAATAGTAGAGTCTCAAGGGGATGTTTTGGGATTCGACAGGCGTAGATTCGCATTGACTGCGATTCGTAGGTTACGTCTACGTAAAAACGTTACAGTTAAATATAACTGCAAATAACAAAAATTCTTACGCATTAGCTGCTTAATTTAGCGCATGCGTTGCTCTTTGTCGGTTTACTCGTGGCTGACACTGAGTATCAACTTTAACGAGTTACGTTTAACTACCTCACCTGAATAGTTGAAAAGAGTCTTAACAGGTTAGCTAGCTCATCCTAGCCCTGTTATATGGCGTTTTGGGCTAGTGAAGTTCAAGTAATATAACTATGATCGTAGAGGTCAGTGACGGAATGCGTTTGGACAGGGGTTCAATTCCCCTCATCTCCATACAATAGTAAAAGTCTTGCTAGGATATGATTCCTAGCAAGACTTTTATTTTTATTTATTAATAATAATTAGTTATAGCTTTGCCCTAAAAATAAGTATTAAACATTATAAAAGCTGCTATTTATAATGGAACCTAAAGAAAACTGTTTTTACAGATAATAGGTGAGCGAATGATTAAATACAAAAATAAATACTTTGAAGGGGAAAGGATACTTTATGGCATTAATGATGCATTACCTTTGGTCATGGTGAATCTCCTTTAAAGGAGGTAAATAATGTCAGATTAAAAGATTCAATTTTTACATGGAAGTATCCATTATGGTATGACGATCATGTAGAAGTAGAAAATACTACCTTTGAAATAATGTCTAGGAGTAGAATTTGGTATACTAAAAACATTTCTATTAAGAATAGTGCTTTACAAGCGCCTAAACTATTTAGAAGAGCAAGTCATATTAGATTGGACAATGTTCATTTTGCCAATGCAGAAGAAACGATGTGAACTTGTAATGATATTAGAATTACTAATTCACAAATTAATGGCGACTATTTTGGCAAGGATAGCAAGAATATATATCTAGATCACGTGAGTGTAGTTGGTAATTATGTTTTTGATGGTGCTGAAAATATTGAGGTTCACAATTCAACTTTTGTCTCTAAAGCTGCTTTTTGGAATTGTAAAAATGTGACTATTTATGATTCAACAATTGATGGTGAGTATCTAACTTGGAATACTGAGAATATTAAATTCATTAATTGTAAAATCGAAAGTGATCAAGGATTAAATTATATTGATCATCTTGAAATTAAAAATAGTTCACTTATTAATACTGATTTAGATTTTGAATATGTTTCAGATATGGATGTAGAAGTGACTAGTAAAATTGATAGTGTTAAAAATCCCGTGTCAGGTAAAATTGTAGCGCCAGAAATTGGAATTTTAACTATGGATTCAAATAAGATTGATCCTGAAAAAACGAAAATCAATTGTCCAAAGATAATTTCAAAGGTAAAGCATTCAGATAATAATCAAAAACCAAAGGATTAGTGATAATAATGGAATATGATTTTAAAAATGCACCTGATCGTAGTCATACGGATTCAGTAAAGTGGGATGTTAAGCCAGGTGGAATTAACGATATGGATTGCCGACATGGATTTTAAAACAGCACCGGAAATCATTAAGGCAATGAAAGAAAAAGTTTCATTAGGTGCCTTTGGCTATGAGTGGCCACAAGCTGATTATTTTAATGCGGTAGCGGATTGGTATGAAATAGAACATGGATATCGTCCGCAAACCAATTGGATGATCTTTACCACGGGAGTTGTGCCCGCGATTTCATCGATTGTGCGGCGTGTTTCGCATATTGGCGATAATGTTCTAGTTCAAGAACCTGTTTACAATATTTTTTACAACTCTATTTTGAATAATGGGCGCCATGCTTTATCAAGTAATTTAGTGTTTGATGGTGAACATTACAGCATTGATTGGACAGATTTAGAAGAAAAATTAGCTGATCCACTCACTACGTTAATGATTTTCTGTAATCCTCACAATCCTATTGGTAAGGTTTGGACTAAAGCAGAAGTTCAAAAAATTGCACAATTATGTCAAAAACACCATGTAGTTTTGCTTTCGGATGAGATTCATAGTGACTTAGTCGGAAAAGGACAGGGCTATACACCAGCATTTTCAATTGAAGCTAAAAGCAATGTAATTTCTTTGGTTTCACCAAGCAAGACTTTTAATGTGGCTGCACTTCATGCTGCTTATGAAGAGGGGCATGATTGGCTGAAGAAGTTAAAGCAACAGTTAAATGAGAATTTTGATTATATCAGTCAGTTCATTCAAGAAAATGTTCCTGAGGTAAAAGTTGTCTCTGGGGATGCCACTTATTTGATGTAGATTAATGTACAGAAAGTGACTGATAATTCTGCAGATTTTGCTGCTTTTTTGAGAAAAGAGACAGGTCTAATTGTTTCAGCAGGTAGTGTTTATCGCGGTAACGGACAAGATTTCATTTGGATAAATTTAGCCTGCCCATTAGCAATGGTAAAAGATGGAATGAAGCGATTGGTAGAAGGAATCCGTAAGTATAGCAAATAGGTTTACATGTAAACAAAAAGGTAGATATATAATTAAGAAAAGGGTTTCATTTTTATAGCCTCAAAGTATATACTTTATGTGAGGTGATTTAAATGGAACCATTATTTTTAACCCCGTATTTTAGACCAAAGATTTGGGGTGGACGCAAATTAGATGATATTTTTCACTATGATATTCCAGAAGGAAAAGTCGGTGAGGCTTGGATTATTTCTGGCTATAAGGATGATGCTTCAGTAGTAACTGAAGGTCCACTTAAGGGCATGTCTTTAAGAGATGTTTATTTAAAACATCCAGAATTATTTGGTAATCCTAAGGCTAAGGAATTTCCACTTTTGGTTAAGTTCTTGGATGCCAATGATAATTTATCAGTGCAAGTACACCCAGATGATGATTATGCTAGAAAAGTAGAAAATGATTCCGGCAAGACTGAAAGCTGGTACGTCATGCAAGCAGACCCAGGTGCCTACATTATTTATGGTCATTATGCTAAGACTCGTGAAGAATTAGCTGATATGATCCATAAGGGTGAATGGGACAAGTTGCTCAGAAAAGTTCCAGTTAAGGCTGGCGACTTTTTCTACGTTCCAGCAGGTACAATCCATGCTTTGACTAAGGGTTGCTTGGTAATTGAAACTCAACAATCAAGTGATGTTACTTACCGTCTTTACGATTATGATCGAGTAGACAAGAAGACCGGTAAAAAGCGTGAACTTCATACGCAAAAATCAATTGATGTAACTACTGTACCTCATGTTGATCCTAAGCTAGATATTAAGACCAGCAAGGATCAAGATGCAGAAATTAAGACTTTGGTAGAACCACCAATTTCACCACACTTCTACTTATGGCAAATTGACCTTGATGGTACTTGGAAAACAGGGTTAAAGGATCATCCATATCTTTTAGTTTCAGTCATTAAAGGCGAAGGAAAACTTGAAGCTGATGACAAAACATATGATTTGAAATTAGGAACTAATTTAATTATTCCAAATGAGATGAAGAAATTCACTTTCACTGGTAAAATGAGAATAGTTATGTCTGCACCTGGTGAGGAATAACCGTTTATTTTATCAGATTTAGGAGTGAGAAATTGTGATCTATGTCGCTTGTGGTTCAATAATGGCAGTGATTGGAATTATTTGGTTGATTTCACCAGCCAAGAAGCCTAATCGGATTTATGGCTATTTATCTTATCTAGCGCAAGTTAACAAGGATAGTTTTAAGTTTGCTCAAAGAAGGGCAAGTTTATATTGTATTTTATTCGGCTTGATTCAAGTCGTAATAGGGTTAATTATTCACTATTTGAATTGGGATCGCTATTTTCTCATTTGGCTATTAACTTTTTATTTATTTATCTTATTGCCAATTGTCTTTACTGAAAAAAGTCTCAAATCTTTTTTAAGTAAAAGACATGAATTGCCACATGACTATGTCGATCCCGATCAAGTAAAACGTCAAAGAACAAAAGGATTTAGGGATCGATAATGAGTTTGAGAATCTTAATGGTTGAAGATGACAGTTCTGTCGCTGAAATGATGGGAATGTTTTTTAAAAAAGAAGGTTGGCAGCAAGATATCGCTGTCGACGGTGTCGAAGCCGTCGATATGTTTAAAGAAAATGCAGATAAGTATGATTTGATTACATTAGATCTGAATTTGCCAAAAAAAGATGGGATTCAGGTTGCTAAGGAAGTAAGGGCTATTTCTCCTACTGTTCCAATTATCATGCTTACTGCTAGGGGCAGTGAATCAGATCAAGTTCTGGGATTAGGAATTGGTGCTGATGAATATGTGACTAAGCCATTTAGTCCAATTGCCCTGATTGCACGAATTAAGGCCCTTCATCGTCGTGTGATGATGGAAGAAGATGTTCAAACGCAAGAAAATACTAATCAGGAATATGAAATTCAAACACCTCATCTAAAAATTTCTAAGGATAGACGAGAAGTTTTGTTTGATGATCAACCGGTAGTTGATTTAACACCTAAGGAATTTGATTTACTGTATACGATGGCTCAAAAGCCTAAGCAAGTATTTTCACGTGATCAGCTATTAGAGTTAGTATGGGGATATGAGTATTATGGTGAGGAGCGAACCGTTGATGCTCATATTAAAAAATTGCGGCAAAAATTAGAAAAAGTTGGCGCCAAAGTTATTCAAACAGTCTGGGGTGTCGGCTATAAGTTTGACGATTCGCAGGTCAAATAATGAAATTAATTTATCAGAACATGCTGGGCTTTCTTTTGATTATCGTAACCACGATTTCCATTATTGGTTATTCAGAAATCGGATATGCCCGTAATCAGGCTTACATGCAAAATTATCAACGAATGGAAAGTTATGCTAATTCGTTGGGAGAATTAGCTGAAACGGATGGCAAAAACGGCACAGCTTTACTAAATGATAATTTCTTGAATCAATTAGAATTTGTATTGCGTGGAGATGACGTTCATTTACGTATTTTTGATGATAAAAATACGCAAATTTATCCTCGGGTCAATGCCAAAGTTCAATTGTCTGATAAGATTTTTTCTACTTTGCAAAATGGACAAGAGATTTGCATCCAGAATAACCATACTGAAAATTCCCCAATTGGTTCAACTAAGGACGCATATACTGGTGTCTTAGTCCCCTGGATGAATGGAAAAAATTTGGTTGGTATAGCGTGGATTAGTTCTAGGGTAAAACATGTTGAGCGACCAATATATATGGCTAAGCGCAATTTATTGCGGGCTTTGTTAATCACTGTAGCAGTTGGACTTATTCTTAGCTTTATCATTTCATATTATTCAACTAAACGAATCAAACGGTTGTCTCGGGCAACGCAAAAAGTTGCCTCAGGAAACTTCAATGTACAGATCGCTCATAAAGACAGTGATGAAATTGATCAGCTGGCTGAAAACTTTAATAAAATGGTTAAGGCACTTAAGCAATCAAATGAAGAAGTTAGGGCACAAGAAAAGCGGCGTGATCAATTTATGGCTGATGCAGCTCATGAAATGCGAACACCTTTGACAACTATTAATGGCATTCTGGAGGGCTTGCAGTATGACGCCATTCCGGAAGAATCTAAGCCTAAGTCTATTGATTTAATGCAACGTGAGACTAAACGTTTAATTAGGTTAGTTAATGAAAATTTGGATTATGAAAAAATCCGTAATAATCAGATCATGTTGATTAAAACAGATTTTGATGCAATGCCAATTCTGCATGACTTAAAGTCGCAGTTAAAACAAAATGCTCAAAAGGCTAAAGACGAAATTAGTGTTGCTGGTCCAGAAAAATTGCCAATTTATGCAGATCGTGATCGATTTACGCAGGTGATGGTCAACTTGGTTCAAAATGCCATTCAATTTACGCATGATGGTCACATTCAAATTTCTGGTAAAAGATTGGAACATGCTAGTGAAATATCTGTCAAGGATGATGGTATCGGCATGAGTAAAGACCAAACTAAGTTTATCTTTGAACGCTTTTTCAAGGCTGATCCATCAAGAGCGAGGATGGGCACAGGCGAATCTGGGTTAGGATTGGCCATTGTTTCCTCATTGATTAAACAGCACGGTGGTAAAGTAAAAGTGGCTTCTGCACCTGGCAAAGGATCAACATTTACGGTTATCTTTTATGATAAAGGCTATGAACAATTTATAAGCAAAGATGAATAGAAAAAGGCATTCAGCTGCAATTTTATACAGCTGAATGCCTTTTAATTTTCTTTAGTTTTTATCACTTTTTTCTGTGCTACTTTTATTTTGCTCGGTTAATTGATTCTTAAGTACTTCTTCTGGCACTTTAGTAATATCTTTTTCACGATTGTGCAATTCAGAAGCATCAGTCTTATAGAGCTTGGTTGTAGAACGGTTATGATTTTCACTGTAAAGTGAAGTAGAACTATCTGCTAGGTCTTGTCTGATTGAGATCATCTTTTGATAATTAGTAGAGTAATTAAACTGAGTTGGATCAACCGGTACAAAACCTGTTGGAGTGTAAAACCGTAGTAAATTATGATTATTAAACAAATCAGAATAATGAAGAGAATCTTTAGCTTTTTTAGCTAAAGCGGTAATTTCTTTCTTTTCCTGCGGGCTAAAATTAATAATTTGTCTACCGTTAATTCGATTGTAAACTGTTCCTTTTATTCCCTTGCCTCCAACGATAATATATTTGGAGCTGACAATAGTACCATTTCTAAAGACGATCCAATCTTGTCTATGAGGAGAAAGCATGTCGCTACCAAATTGAACATAGCCCTTATTACTGATTCCAAGTAGGTGAAGCAAGGTTGGAAGAACGTCGATTTCGCCAGCAATTTCGTGACTGATTTTTCCTTTTAAATTATCAGCGTGAATCATGAATGGAACTTTTTGCATTTGCACATTGTTATATGTGTTCCAAGTATCAGCACTTTCATTAATAATTGGAGCTAAGGTTTCATTTTCGGAATTACTTAATCCATAGTGATCACCATAGATTACTATCATACTATTTTTATAGAGGCCAGAAGCTTTTAGATAGTTGAAAAATTCATGAACTGCTTCGTCTAAGTAATGAGCAGTTTCAAAATAGTTGTTAATAGTTTGATCGCTCGTTTTAGTGGTCTTAAAGTTAGGATCGCGATCATCCTTATCTAGATCAAATGGAATATGGTTAGTAACAGTAATGAATTTTGCATAAAATGGCTGTTGCATTTGTTCTAGGTACTTGATGCTCTCGGCAAACAACAGCTTATCTTTTAAACCGTAACCAATATTGTCTTTATTTTGTGTACTGAAATAATTCTTATCAAAGAAATAGTTATAGCCCATATTTTTATAGACATCATTTCTATTCCAGAAAGTACCGACATTCCCATGGAATACAGCAGAAGTATACCCATCTTGACGCAGAATTTGGGGAGCTGCCTGGAACGTATTCTCAGAACCAAGTGAAGTGAATAATGATCCATCTGCAATCCCATATGTACTGGTTTCTAACATGTTTTCAGCATCACTAGTTCTACCTAAACCAACTTGATGATAAAAGTTATCAAAACTCAAAGTATGTTTATTTCGATAAAGTGAATTTAAAAACGGTGTCACTTCTTTGCCATTAACCTTAAGGTTAATTAAAAACTGTTGAAAACTTTCCAAGTGAATGACAATTACGTTTTTATTTTTCTCTACGCCAAAATATGCGGATGAGGGAGCAGAATGAATCTTATTGGTAAAATTCAAAATCTCATTTAGATCTGAAGCATTAGCATTTTGGGTTACCTGAACGTTTTGTGCGCTCTTGAAACCATCATAAGCAGTAAAAGTATCAATTCCCAAATATTTCACTACATAAGAACGGTCAAAGGTATTTCTTAAAAGGCGTGGACGGGAAGTCTCAGCCAGAAAGATGTTCAAAGTAGTAATCAATGCTCCAACTGAAGTAATAGCGATGGGAGTTGACAGCCCGTATGATTTTTGATCGATTCGTATTTTATGAATAACCAAAAGGATGATGATAATGATAAGGTCAATCCAAATTAAGATGTCGGTAGGGTGGAGTAAAGCAACAGTACTTTTACCCAAGCCTTGGGAGACCTTGCCAGCATTAGTCATTGTTTTAATGGTTAAAAAATCAGTAAATTGCCGGTAATAGATAATGTTTGCAAATAGCAAAGCAGTATTTGCAAAATCCATGATTAACATGGCGATATAGGAAATAATAGGTTTAGGGATGTAAAAGCCAATACTAATCAAAATTACAGCAGTCCCAATCGGGCTGAGCCACATGATAACGTGCTGGTAAGGATCCGATAAACCTAAATTAAAGTCGAAATAAGCGGCAAAAATGTATTTTATCCAAAACCAAAATACCAAAAGAACCAAAAATCCAGTTCTTGTTTGAATAAAATTGCTAATTTTCTTTTTCATATTTTTCTCCTTTAACATCTTTTAATTTTAAAGGTTCCTTCTGCTTAAAACAACGATTTATCAAGAGTTATGCATTTTTTAATAATTACCTTTTGAAAAAATGGTTATAATCTAGAAGGAATAATTTAGAAAGAGGCAAAGCATGCTGTTTTTCGGCCCACTTTATAATTTTTTAGCAGAACGTTATGCGACTAGTATTAATCATTTTGCATTAGTTAAATTATCTTTTTTAGCATTAGATAAAACCTTCTTTTACTTTCTTATTTTTGCGGTTTTACGGTTGATCTGGCTTCTTTTTGTTAGAAGAAGACGATCAATTAAATCGGAAGTTGGTGTTTGGATTTTTGCATTTTATCTAATTTTGATTTTAATGTTGACAACGTTCAGAGATACTTATTTTCCATGGCAACTTGTGTTTAATTTTAATAGGCCGTTGAGTGATGTTAATTTAGTTTTTATGAAGGAAACGTGGAAATTAGTTTATGCGCCAAGCAGGTTAGATTTCTTTTACAATTCACTGGGCAATATTATGTGTTTTGTGCCGTTTGGAATATTATTTCCAATTGTTTTTTCAAAGAAGCAATCATTTTTTAAAACTATTTTGATGGGGATGCTGTTTTCAATTGTCATTGAAACATTGCAATTTTTATTATCAACTGGTGTTAGTGACATTGATGATGTCTTCTTTAATACGTGTGGTGCGATCTTAGGCTATTTGATTTATCTCTTTTTCAAAAAATTATGTATGCGCTTGTAAAATGATACTGGTATTCGATAAATAAGATTGTTAAAATAAGGATGTGAAATTTTTATAATAGTTAGGAAGCAGATTTATGAGTTTAATTAATTTTGATAGTAGTAAGTTAACGCCATTTGTTCATGAAAATGAATTAGGCGAAATGCAAGCTATGGTAAATGCTGCTAACACTGAACTCCGTGATGGTACTGGTGCTGGCAATGATTTCCGTGGTTGGCTTGACTTGCCAGTAGATTACGACAAAGACGAATTTGCTCGTATCAAGAAGGCTGCCAAGAAGATCCAAAATGATTCAGAAGTTTTGGTCTGCATCGGTATTGGTGGTTCATACCTTGGTGCTCAAGCTGCAATTGAATTTTTGAACAGCAACTTCTACGGCAAGGAAAAGACAGACATGCCAACTGTTGTTTTCTGTGGTAACTCACTTTCAGGTTCATACCTTTACGACTTGATTGAATGGGTAGGCGACAAGGACTTTAGTATTAACGTAATTTCTAAGTCAGGTACTACTACTGAACCATCAGTAGCATTCAGAATCTTCAAGGATAAGTTGATCAAGAAGTACGGTAAGGAAGAAGCTGCTAAGCGTATTTACGCAACTACTGACCGTCAAAAGGGTGCTTTGAAGACTGAAGCTGACGCAGAAGGTTACGAAGAATTCGTAGTTCCAGATGATATTGGTGGTCGTTACAGTGTTCTTACTGCTGTTGGTTTACTTCCAATTGCTGCTGCAGGTGCTGACATCGATGCTTTGATGAAGGGTGCTGCAGATGCTCGTGCAGATTACACTGATACTGATGTTCACAAGAACTCACCATACCAATACGCTGCTCTTCGTAACATCCTTTACCGCAAGGGTTACACTACTGAAATTGTTGAAAACTATGAACCAAACCTTAGAATGTTCGGTGAATGGTGCAAGCAATTGATGGGTGAATCAGAAGGTAAGGACAACAAGGGTATTTGGCCATCAAGTGCTAACTTCACTACTGACTTACACTCACTTGGTCAATACATTCAAGAAGGTCTTCGTAACTTATTTGAAACTGTTATCCGTGTTGAAAACCCACGTCACGATGTTAAGATTCCTGGCGATGAAAAGAACTTGGATCAACTTAACTTCTTGGAAGGCAAGAGCTTGAACTACGTAAACGATCGTGCTTACGAAGGTGTTGTTTTAGCCCACACTGACGGTGGCGTACCAGTTATGACTGTTAACATTCCAGATCAAACTGAACACACTCTTGGTTACATGATCTACTTCTTCGAATTAGCAATTGCTATTTCAGGTTACTTGAATGGTATTAACCCATTCAACCAACCAGGTGTTGAAGAATACAAGCGTAACATGTTTGGTCTTCTTAACAAGCCAGGTTACGAAAACTTACACGACGACTTAACTAAGCGTCTTAAATAATTAATTTTACTCAGCATATTTGATAGTATGCGGTTGAATATAGTTAGCATTAGCTAATTAAAGAAAGAGTAGAAACTTTTTTGAGGTTTCTACTCTTTTTGTTTGGAAGATTAAATTAGGGATCTGTATGAAAGAAAAAACTAAAAATATTTTAGCTGTTTTATCGGCAGCGTTTATGTCATTCGTGGGAATTTTGACAGAAACTAGTTTAAATGTAACTTTCCCTACAATGATGAAACAATTTAATGTAGCTCTAGATACTGTTCAATGGACTACTACAGGCTACCTTTTAACCATTGCAATTATTATGATCTGTTCATCGTATTTAAATGAACGCTTTACTGCTAAACAACTATTTGTAGTAGCTTGTGGTGGTTTTATGGTCGGCAGCGTAATTAGTGCGTTTGCGTCTAATTTTTCAATTTTGCTTTTAGGACGTTTAATCTCTGCATTAGGTGCAGGAATTAGTACACCGTTAATGTTTAATTTGGTTACCGAGATTATTCCACGCGACAAGTGGGGCGTTTATATGGGAATTGCTGGGTTAGTAGTCGCTATGGCTCCAACTTTAGGTCCTGCTTTTGGTGGAATTACTAATTTTTATCTATCTTGGCGCTGGATTTTTATTTTTGCGACTATCATTGCTTTGATTGTTTTCATCGCAGGTGTTCTAGTGATTGGCAAATATCATGAACAAGTTAAAAGCGATTTTGATTGGCTAGCGTTTATAATTTTAGCCAGCGCTTTTATTACGTTAACTGTGGGCGTTAATCAAATTAGTAAGGGAATCCCCAATCCTCTATTTTGGCTTTTATTAATTGCAACGGCTATTTTGGTTTTGTTTTTTGTTAAATTATCTCAGAAATCAACCAAGAAGTTGCTTGATCTAGCTGTTTTTAAACAAAAGGCCTTTGTGTGGGGTGCCTTGGCATATTTCCTTTTACAGTTTAATAATATTGGTATCAGTTTTGTATTGCCAAATTACGTTCAAATTGTTGGGCATCAAAACTCTTTAATTGGTGGATTGATATTACTCCCCGGTAGTATTATCGCTGGTTTACTCAATCCTTATTTTGGCAGCTTGTATGATAAAAAGGGCGCTAAATTGCCACTTTACTTAGGTGGCAGTTTTATGATGCTTGGGTGCTTATTATTCATGATTTTTGGCTTGAATTTAAGTGTATTGATGATTGTCATTTTTTACGGCATCATGATGTTAGGGCATAGAATGTCCTTTAGCAATACTTTAGCAGAATCGCTTAAGGTAGAAAAAGGGGAATTGCGTGCGGATGCTACGGCTGTTTGTCAAACTAGTCAACAATTAGTTGGCTCCGTTGGAACAACTATCTTGGCCGCGATTATATCTATCTGGCAAAAAAAAGCCTAATATAACTTATTCATTAGGAACGGCTCAGGGAAGTCAAGCAGCATTTATTTTTACAGTGATCATTAGTTTAATTATTATCTTTAGTGATTGGAAAATGTTTAAAGCAGAAAATAATAATTAAGTAAGACAATTACTTTAAAATAAGTTATAATAGTATACGGATGATGAAATTTAGTGAGAGATAAAAAGGACGGCTGACACACAGTCGTCCTTTTTTCTTATATCTTGTTATTTTCTTTTAAAAAGCTACGGATAATTTTTTCTCGCATTGCAAGAAAAACCGTATTATGACCTGTAGGATGAATTCGATTGGTTAATAAAATTAAGCCTGATCGTTTAACGCGATCCAAAATCATTAATGTACCGGTAAAACCGGTGTGTAAAATGATTGGATAATGATTTTTAGGATCAAAGCGTAGATCCCAGCCCCAAGAGCGGGGCTTTACACCAGTTGGATTTTTATTATCAAAAAGTAGGCTAACAGTTTTTTGACTGTAAGGTAATATCTCTTTTTTTAGTCCGAGATAACCTTGACTGAAGGTGATTAAATCTTGCATGGTTGAGAAAAGTCCGGCGGAGCCGCAATCTGCACCTAATTGTCGTGCCTTAGGATCATGTGGGATGCCCTGTAAGACCTGTCCATCAACGATTGCAGTTGGTACACAAGCATCTTTTTTAGGTGAAAATGTGGTGTGAGTCAGCGGCATTTGGCTGAATACTTCTTGCGTGGCAACGTCTTGTACAGGTTGATTGAAAATCTTTTTGATAACCAAGCCTAATAAAATGAAGTTGGTATCTGCATAGCGCATTTTATGTTCAAACTCGTCAGTTACGGGTAAATTGATAATTGCTTTTAGTAATTCATCATGATCCAGTTCATCACGATGCGGAATCCAACCGCGAATACCACTGGTGTGAGTTAAAAGATGATAAAGACGAATACGCGAATCTTTAAATTCTGGAACAAACTCTTTTAAAGGCTCGGTAAAATTAAGCTTGCCTTGATCATAAAGCTTTAAAAGTACATTTTCAGTAGCTAAGACTTTAGTTAGACTAGCCAAGTCATATTCAGCAAATGGACTAAGTTGAGTCACGGTAGGGTAGATACTAGCAAATCCTGTCGTTGAGGTAAAGATTTGTTTATCTTTAATGAAAGTGTAGTTTACGCCCGGTACAACTCTTTCAAAGACCATTGATTCAATTAAATGTTGTGTTTTATTATAGTCGATCATTTTTCACCATCCACTCAATTATTATAGACAAAATGACTTGACAAGCATAGAAGAAAAAAGCATAATTATTAATGTTGACTCGCCCGTTGGTCAAATGGTTAAGACGCTACCCTCTCAAGGTGGAGTTATGAGTTCAATTCTCGTACGGGTGATTAATTGAGATATAGCCAAATTGGTAAGGCACAGGATTCTGGTTCCTGGATGTTTGGGTTCGAGCCCCAATATCTCAATAATAAAGAAAAGGTTTAAGCTATTTCAGCTTAGACCTTTTTATTTTTCTCTAAAATAAAAAGATTCACTTTGCGTGAATCTTTATCGTTACATACCAGCTTTAATAATTTTCTTTTCGGCCATTTTCTTTCTAAGGGCAAGCATAGCAGTATAAGTAGAAAGAATATAAACCTTCTTAGTTGGTAATTTTTTAATTTCTTCGATTAAACTATCATAATCTGGATTGGTGCTCATTGTACCTGGATCAAAGCCAGCAATTTCTAATCTGAAGCCCATGTCATGCCAACGTTGTCCACCAACCAGAACTTTCTTAATCTTGTCTTTATTTAATCCTTCAAAATCAGCATCCCAAATCCATGATGTATCAATACCATCTGCGTGGTTAGCATTAAGCAGTGCAACTAAAGAATAATCATCCTTTTCGGTGTTGAGCATGTGTAACACTTCATCAAGTCCAACAGGATTTTTGACCAAGATTAAATCAATATCTTTATTACCGTAATGAATTAATTCTTGACGGCCAAAAATACGCTTGTTTTCTGCAAATGCTTGAGCAACTTCAGCTTCAGTTAAGCCAAAATGACGTGCTACTGAGTAAGCAGCCAAAGCATTATAAATGTTGTAAGTACCACCGATGTTAATAGAGTAATCCTTGTTGCCCATTTGGAATTTCAAACTATTAGGCGTTTGTTCAAGAATGTTATTGACTGTAAAAGTCAAGTCAGGACGGTCGTAGCCACAATTAGGGCAGAAGAAGTCACCTAAGTTTGCGTAAATTCTGCTATGGTAATGCAAAATATGATCACACTTAGGGCAGAGCACACCATCAGTATTAACAGGGGCCTTAAGATCGTTTTCTGGTTTATCATCAGGTAATTTGAAACCGTAGAAAATTTTCTTATTAGGGAACTCAACTGATGAAAAGATGCTTGCATCGCCGTTAGCAATAATGGTCGCATCAGGTGCTAATTTGATACCATCAACGATTTTGTCGTAGGTCGTATAAATCTCACCGTATCGATCCATCTGATCACGGAAAATATTTGTTAAAACAAATACGCTAGGATGAAGCAACTTAGTTACCATTTTTACGTTAGCTTCATCAACTTCTAGCACCGCAATCTTTCGCTTAACATGTTTATGTTTGTGAGCCAAAAAAGCCGTTACAATTCCTTGCTGCATGTTTGAACCTGATGGGTTAGTTAAAACATCACCGTATTTTTTCTTTAAGGCTTCAACTATTAATGCAGTAGTCATGGTTTTCCCATTAGTACCAGTAACGATTACGGTTTCGTAGCCTTTGGCTAAAGAATTAAGAACGTTTGGATCAATTTTCATAGCAAACTTGCCAGGAAAACTAGTACCACCTTTTAAAACGTTATGTAAAAACCAGTAACTAGACTTTCCCGCAACTTTGGCGATTCCTGATTTAAAACTCATGTTATAATCCCTCACTTTAAAACTATGTTTTAGTTTAGCATAGAGCAGGAATGAAAACGAGGTTTTACTGTTCATTTAGCTACACAAATTTATTTTTTCCTCTATACTATGTTAGGCGAATACTTTTTAAGTAAAAGGGAGGGCCCGGAATGTCGCAATTATTTTTTCGTTATGGTGCAATGAGTAGTGGTAAAACAATAGAAATTTTAAAGGTGGCTCACAATTATGAGGCACAAGGACGAAAAATTGCTTTAATGACGAGCGGACTTGATAATCGTAGTGGTGTTGGTACGGTTGCTTCTAGGATTGGCTTACATCGAAAGGCAATTCCAATTACTGAAGATATGAATTTATTTACATACATCAAAAAGATGAATAGCCATGATCTAGCTGATGGAAAAGGAAAATTGGCTTGTGTTTTAATTGATGAAGCACAGTTTTTGAAAAGACATCATGTTTTGGAATGTGCCAAAATTGTAGATGATTTTAATATCCCAGTAATGGCGTTTGGCTTAAAAAATGATTTTCAGAATCATTTATTTGAAGGCAGTGAAAATTTATTGATTTTTGCTGATAAAATAGAAGAGATGAAAACTATTTGTCATTATTGTGGTCATAAAGCAATAATGAATTTAAGAGTTAATAATGGCAAACCTGTATATGAAGGTGAGCAGGTACAAATTGGTGGCGATGAGAGTTACTATCCAGTTTGTCGCTATCATTATTTTCACCCAGGTATTCAGAGATAGAGAGGACTTTTAATTTATGGATAAAGTAATGGCTCAATTAGAGGGCTTAGTAGCTCATTATGAAGAACTTCAAGAAATGATGGCAGACCCTGAAGTTATTAATGATACTAAGCGTTACATGGAAATTTCTAAAGAAGAAGCCGATTTGCGTGAAGTTGTACAAAAGTACAAGAAATACAAAAAGGATAAGCAAGAAATTGCTGACAATAAAGAAATTATTGCCAGTGAAACAGATTCTGATTTGATCGAAATGGCTAAAGAAGAAAACGCTGAAATTGAAAAGGAAATTCCAGAACTCGAAGATCAAATTAAAATCTTGATGTTGCCAAAGGACCCTAATGATGACAAAGACATCATCATGGAAATTCGTGGTGCTGCTGGTGGTGATGAAGCTTCACTTTTTGCTGGCGATTTGCTTAGAATGTATGAAAAATACGCTGAACGTCAAAACTGGAAGGTTTCGATGATTGATTCAGAACCAACAGAAGTTGGTGGTTATAAGCGTGTTGCCATTATGATTACTGGGGACAAGGTTTATTCAAAATTGAAATATGAAAATGGTGCTCACCGTGTTCAACGTATCCCAGTAACTGAATCCCAAGGTCGTGTTCATACCTCAACTGCTACTGTTGCCGTTATGCCAGAATATGAGCAAGTTGATATTGATATTGATCCTAAAGATATTCGTGTTGATGTTTACCGTTCAAGTGGTGCCGGTGGTCAGCACATCAACAAGACTTCTAGTGCCGTACGTATGACTCACTTACCAACGGGTATCGTAGTTGCTATGCAGGATCAACGTAGTCAACAACAAAACCGTGAAAAAGCTATGCAAATTTTGAAATCTCGTGTTTACGATTATTACGAAAGTCAAAATCAAGCTCAATATGATGCCAAGCGTAAGAGCGCTGTTGGTACAGGGGATCGTTCAGAAAGAATTAGAACCTACAACTATCCTCAAAACCGTGTAACTGATCACCGTATTGGTTTAACTATTAACAAGCTTGATCGAGTAATGAACGGTGAACTTGACGAAATTATTGATGCATTGATTCTTTATAACCAAACTAAGCAATTAGAGGAGTTGGCTGATCAAAATGCCTAAAACTTTAAAGGAAATTAGAATTAAGGCAGGCGAAACTGCTGAAAATGCTCGTCCCGAAGATATTGACTATGTTTTAGCTGAACGTCTTAATTTGACTCCAAGTGAATTTGAGTTAAAACAGGATATGGTCTTGTCCGATGCTCAGTTAAAACAAGCCAATAAAGATATTAAAAAGCTAGCTAAGGGTGTTTCTCCGCAGTATATTTTGGGTTACGCCTGGTTTTTGGGATATAAGATCATGGTACAGCGCGGAGTTTTGATTCCTCGTTTTGAAACCGAAGAACTAGTAGAGTGGGCACTTAAGTCGTTAAAGAGCGGCGATAAGGTGCTTGATCTTGGTACTGGTTCGGGATGCATCACTGTTGCTCTTGCTAAAGAGGCAGAAAAAAATGGAATTAAAGATTTGATCCTTTATGCTAGTGATATTACCGATTCTGCATTAAGAACTAGTGAAGAGAATTTCTTGACTTATGACTTGGATGTAGTAACGCGCAAAGCGAATGTCTTAATTGGATTAGAGAAGTTCGACAAGATTATTTCTAACCCGCCATATATTAAGACAACTGAAAAAAAGGAGATGGATGATAATGTCCTGCAGAATGAACCTAAAGAGGCTCTTTTTGCAGGTAGTGACGGTTTAGATTTTTATAAAAAATTTGCTAAACAGGTTCGTGATCATTTAAATAGTCATGGTGAATTTTTCTTGGAATTTGGTTTCAGTGAAGAAGATCAATTAAAAGAATTATTTGCTAAAGAATTGCCTGATTTTGATATTGAATTTAGAAAAGACATGGCCGGCAAGCCACGCATGGTTCATGGAAGGTGGCAAAAATAAAAATTATGGAAACCAAAATTTTTAAAAAAGATCAACTTGATGAAGCTGTTAAATTATTAGCTGAAGGGGAGCTTGTAGCATTTCCTACTGAAACAGTTTATGGTTTAGGCGCTATTGCAACTAAAGAAAAGTCTGTCAAGGGCGTTTATGCCGCAAAAGGTCGCCCTAGTGATAATCCATTGATCGTTACGGTTTCTGATGAAAAAATGATGGAGCGTTATGCCAAGGAAGTGCCTGAAAGAGCTAAGAAATTAATCAAGCATTTTTGGCCAGGTCCATTGACTTTGCTTTTGTTTGTCAAGCCTGGTACGCTTCCAGATGCTGTTACAGGTGGTCTTGATACAGTTGCATTTCGTTGTCCTGACGATCAGTTAACTCATGATTTGATTGCAAAATTGGGTTATCCAATCGTAGGTCCATCTGCTAATACCTCAACTAAGCCAAGTCCAACAACAGCTGAGCATGTTTACCACGATTTGAAAGGTAAGATTGCAGGTATTATTGATGGTGGTCCAACTCGCGTGGGCCTTGAATCAACTATTATTGATTTATCAGTCAAAACTCCAATTGTTCTTCGTCCAGGTGAGATTACGCCAGAAGAACTTAGTGAAGTTTTAGGCGAAAAAGTTTTAATTAATACTGGTAAGGTTGCAGATAAAGATGTGCCGAAGGCTCCAGGTATGAAGTATCGCCACTATGCTCCAAGTGAACCAGTGATCGTAGTAGATGATCCCGCTGACTTTAGTCAAATTGACTTTAATGATAAAACGGGTGTTGCCGCACTGGGTTCAGTTTTGGATCAAATTGATTTGCCAGATGAAAACAAGTTTAATTTAGGTAAGAACTTAGTTGATGCCGATCATAATTTATTTGGCGGATTACGTTATTTTGACGATAAAGACGACATCGCTACAATTTATGTTCAAGGTTTTGATGAAGGCGAAGAAAGTTTGGCTTACATGAATCGTTTGAACAAAGCTGCTGGTGGACATCATTTTAATAAATAAAAAATAAACGCAAAGGGGTTTAAACCCTTTGCGTTTTTGATTAAAATATTTATGATCAGATTATTTGTTATAGGAGGCACATATGGGAAAGTTTGTAGTTTTGGATCATCCATTGATTCAACACAAGTTAACTATCATTCGTCGTAAGGACACAGGTTCAAATGAATTTCGTAGAATTGTTGGCGAAATTGGTGGGTTAATGACCTATGAAATTACGAGAGATTTACCACTTGAAGATGTTGAAATTGAAACACCAATGGGTAAAACTGTCCAAAAAGAAATTGCTGGTAAGAAATTGACAATTGTGCCAATTTTACGTGCTGGTATCGGGATGCTTAATGGTGTTCTTGATATGGTACCATCAGCTAAAATTGCGGTCATCGGCATGTATCGTGATGAAAAAACTTTGAAGCCACATGAATACTTCTTCAAGGCTCCAAAGGATATTGCTGAACGTGAATGTTTAGTTGTTGACCCAATGCTTGCAACTGGTGGTTCAGCAAATGATGCCATTGCTGCATTAAAGAAGCGCGGCGTTAAAGAAATCAAGTTAGCAGTTTTAGTAGCAGCTCCAGAAGGAATCAAGGCTGTTCAAGAAGCTAACCCAGATGTTGATATTTACGCAGCTGCTGAAGATGAAAAGTTGATGGATAACGGCTACATCTTCCCAGGTTTGGGTGATGCTGGTGACCGATTATTCGGAACTAAGTAATCCCTTTTTCGTAAAAATATTTATTAGAATACGTTTTCATGTTACACAAAGGGATTTTTTGGTGTTAAGATGATTTACGTGTTCGAGTTTAATTCAACACGAGAAGGGAGGTCACGAAGTAATGGAGAAATCATTTGTTTTTAAATTCATGGGCTTGAATTTTGATCTTACTGGGATCATCGGTTCAACGCTAATGGCTTTAGCAGTTTTTCTTATCTGCCTTTGGCTTGCAAGAAAAGTTGAAATGAAACCTAATAAAAGACAAAATGTTTTTGAATATTTACTCGATTTTACTAACGGTATCGTCAAAGATAATGTTAGTGATGTAGATGCGCAAAAACACCTATCTTTATATGCACTTGTTTTATTTCTTTTCATTTGGTTTATGAACCAATTGGGTATGTTTATGGAAGTCAAAGTTGATGATTGGGTCTTTATCAAGTCACCAACTGCTGATCCAGTAGCGACAATGTCGTTTGCAATGATGACCTTGCTTCTATCGTTCACATTCGGCGTACAAAGATTTGGTGTTGGCGGCTATTTAAAGAATTATACGCAGCCAGTTGGTTTTATGCTCCCAATTAACATTATTGAAGAGTTTACCAATTTCTTAACCTTATCATTACGTTTATATGGGAACATTTATGCTGGTGAAGTTTTGCTTACATTAATTGGTAATGATCTAGCACATGCTGGTGGACCATTTACATTGATTCTAGCAGCTCCATTAGCCATGATTTGGCAAGGTTTCTCTGTCTTCATTGGCTCTATCCAGGCATATGTTTTCGTAACTTTATCAATGGTTTACATTGGTAAGAAAGTTACTACAGAATAAATTTTGGAGGTATAAATTTATGTCAGAAGCTTTTAAATACCTTGCTGCATCCATCGCAGCTGGTTTGGCAGCTTTAGCTGCTTCATTGGGTAACGGTAAAGTTATTTCAAAAACTCTTGAAGGTATGGCTCGTCAACCTGAAAGTGCAGGTAACTTAAGAGCAACAATGTTTATCGGTGTTGGTTTGATCGAAGCCGTTCCTATTTTGGCTATCGTTGTTGCCTTCTTGATTCTTTTCCTTTAATAAAATTTTTAAAACTAAAGGATTTAAGTATTAAAGAGAGAAGGGCAGTAAATGACTATTCAAACATTATTTGCAGCCTCACATCATATTTACCTAGGTAATGCACTTTGGTATTTAATTTGTTTTGCCATCTTGATGTTATTGGTCAAGCACTTTGCTTGGGGTCCAGTATCAGAAATGATGGAAAAGCGGCGGCAAAAAGTTATTAATGACTTGGATTCAGCTGCAAGTGATCGCAAAAAGGCTGAAACGCTTGCTAACGAGCGTGAAGCTGCCTTGAAGAACTCAAGACAAGAAGCAACACAGATTCTCTCTGACGCTAAAGCTAATGCGCAAAAAACTGGCAAAGAAATCGTAGCAAGTGCGAATGAAGATGCTGCAGCAATTCGGAAGAAGGCAAATGAAGAAGCCACTAAGGCTAAATCAGATGCATTGAATTCTGCACGTGATCAAGTTGCTGATATTTCTGTAGCTATTGCTGAAAAGGTAATTGCTAAGAATTTATCTGCTGAAGACCAAAAAGATTTAGTCGACCAATTTATTAAGGGGTTGGATGATTAATGGCTTTAAGTAGAGAAGAAGTAGCTGCACGCTACGGTGCCGCTTTGTTCGGCTATGCGCAAGATAATAAAGTACTTGATAGCGTTTATGATGAAATGGTGGAGTTGAAAAAGGCAGTAGTTGCCACTCCTCAAGTCATCAACGTTTTAAGTGATCCTATCTTAAACAGTAAGGATAAAAAAGATTTTTTAACTGCTATTGAAAAAGATTTTTCAAAAGAAGTACAAGGCTTTTTAAATTTGCTGCTTGAATATGATCGTTTTGCATACTTGGTCGATATTATTGATCAATTTGTTGTACTTTATGATGATAAAAACAAGATCGCATCTGGTACTGCAACTACAGCAGTGAAGTTGGATGATGATCAACTTAAGCGTTTAGGTGATGGTTTCGCTAAGAAATATAACTTAAATGCTGTGCGTCTTGAGAATAAAGTTGATCCAAGTATTTTAGGCGGCGTGATTCTTCAAGTGAAGGATCGCGTGATTGATGGATCAGTTAAAAATAAGCTGAAGAAGATCCGTGCGCAAATAATTGATGAAAATTAAAAGAGGTGAAACCATTGAGCATTAAAGCGGAAGAAATTAGCTCCTTGATCAAGCAGCAACTTGAACATTACGACGACAAGCTCGACATTAACGAAGTTGGTGTTGTAACTTACGTTGGTGATGGTATCGCCCGGGCTCACGGACTTAATAATGCATTAGCCGGTGAGTTGTTAAAATTTGATAACGGTTCATACGGTATTGCTCAAAACCTTGATGCTAGTGATGTTGGTATCATTATCCTAGGTAAATTTGACGATATTCGTGAAGGCGACCGTGTTCAAAGAACTGGTCGAATTATGTCAGTTCCTGTTGGTGACGCCCTAATCGGTAGAGTAGTTAACCCATTGGGTCAACCTGTTGACGGTTTAGGTGAAATTAAGGCTGATAAGACGCGTCCTATTGAAGAAAAAGCTCCAGGGGTTATGGACCGTCAATCAGTTAATCAACCACTTCAAACTGGTATTAAGGCTATCGATGCCTTAGTTCCAATTGGTCGTGGACAGCGTGAATTGATTATTGGTGACCGTAAAACTGGTAAGACTAGTTTAGCCATCGATACAATTCTTAACCAAAAGAACCAAGATGTAATTTGTATTTATGTTGCTATTGGTCAAAAGGAATCAACCGTTAGAACTCAAGTAGAAACTTTAAAGCGTTTCGGAGCAATGGATTATACCATTGTTGTTGAAGCGGGCCCAAGTGAACCAGCACCAATGCTTTACATTGCACCATATGCTGGTACTGCTATGGGTGAGGAATTTATGTACAATGGCAAGGATGTATTAATCGTATTTGACGACCTATCAAAACAAGCCGTCGCTTATCGTGAACTTTCCTTGCTTCTCCGTCGTCCGCCTGGTCGTGAAGCTTACCCAGGTGACGTCTTCTACTTACACTCACGTTTGCTAGAACGTAGTGCTAAGTTGAGTGACAAGCTTGGCGGTGGATCTTTGACTGCATTGCCAATTATCCAAACCGAAGCGGGAGACATTTCTGCATATATTCCAACCAACGTAATTTCTATTACTGATGGTCAGATTTTCTTACAAAGTGATTTGTTCTTTGCTGGTACTCGTCCAGCCATTGATGCTGGTAACTCAGTTTCTCGTGTTGGTGGTAACGCCCAGATTAAGGCTATGAAGAAAGTTGCTGGTACTTTACGTACTGACCTTGCTGCTTTCCGTGAACTTGAAAGTTTCGCTCAATTTGGTAGCGATCTTGATCAAGCCACTCAAGCTAAGTTGAATAGAGGTCAAAGAACTGTTGAAGTATTGAAGCAACCACTTCATGATCCTATTCCAGTTGAGAAACAAGTTTTGATTCTTTATGCTTTGACTCACGGCTATCTTGATTCTATTCCAGTTGAAGACATTAGTCGCTTCCAAAATGAATTGTTTGATAACTTTGACAGCAGCCATGCTGACTTGCTCAAGATAATTCGTGAAACTGGTAAATTACCAGATGACAAGAAGTTGTCAGCAGCTATTGAGGAATTTAGTGAGAGCTTTGCACCAAGTGAGAAATAGGAGGTAGAATATGCCTGCATCTTTACTTGAGTTGAAGAAGAAAATTGCTTCAGTTAAGCAAACTGGTAAAATCACAGAAGCTATGCGAATGGTTTCTGCATCAAAGTTAAACCAAACTGAAGATCGTGATAAAGGTTACACTATTTATAACGATCATGTTCGTAAGACTATTTCTCGCTTGATTAGTTCACAGGTGGTAGATAGCTTGCGCGATCAAGACGTATCAATTGATAAGAGAAATATTGCCAAGATCGATTACACTGATGTATTCGGTTTAGGTATTACAGCTGATATGATTCAACCACGAAAGAATATTAAGTCTACTGGCTTTTTAGTAGTAAGTGGTGATCGTGGTTTGGTAGGTTCTTATAATAGTAATGTTATTAAGAACATGATGGGAATCTTTGAAGATGAACGTGCACAAGGTCATGAAGTTAAAGTCTTGGCTGTAGGTTCAGTTGGAGCCCAATTTTTCAAGAAGAACAACGTTAATGTTGTTTACGAGAAAAATGGTGTGTCCGATGTCCCAACTTTTGATGAAGTTTTGCCAATCGTTTCAACAGCAATCAAGATGTTTTTGAACGGTGTGTTTGATCAACTTTATGTATGTTATACGCACCATGTAAACTCATTATCATCTGCATTTCGTGTTGAAAAGATGTTACCAATTGTCGATTTAGATATTGGTGTTAAAGAAGCTGAAGCACATAAAGAATTAGAATATGATATTGAACCAGATCCTAATAGAGTGTTAATGAAGTTGTTACCACAGTATGCGCGTTCAACCATTTATGGTGCTATTTTGGATGCAAAGACTGCAGAGCATGCTAGTTCAATGACAGCTATGCAGAGTGCAACTGATAATGCTAAGGATTTAGTTTCAAATTTAACTATGAAATTAAATCGTGCTAGACAGGCACAAATTACTACTGAAATTACTGAAATTATCAGTGGTGCAAATGCCTTAGAGTAATAAAGAAAAGGAGGTAGATGTTTTGAGTGAAGGTGAAATCGTTCAAGTAATCGGCCCAGTTGTCGATGTAAAATTCCCAATCGATAAGAATTTGCCTGATATTAACAATGCCTTGCGTGTAATTAAATCCGAGAATGAAAGTATTGTTCTTGAAGTTACAGTTGAGCTTGGTGATGGTGTCTTAAGAACGATTGCCATGGAATCTACCGATGGTCTTCGACGTGGTATGAAAGTTGAAGATACTGGTGGCCCAATCTCAGTTCCTGTTGGGGAAGATACTTTAGGTCGTGTATTCAACGTTTTAGGTCAACCAATTGATGGTGGCCCAGAATTCTCAAAGGATCACCCTCGTGAAAGCATCCATAAGGAAGCACCTAAGTATGAAGATTTGACTACTAGTCGTGAAATTCTTGAAACTGGTATCAAGGTTATCGACTTGCTTGAACCATACGTTCGTGGTGGTAAAGTTGGTTTGTTCGGTGGTGCCGGTGTTGGTAAGACCACTATTATTCAGGAATTGATTCACAACATCGCTCAAGAACACGGTGGTATTTCCGTATTTACTGGTGTTGGTGAAAGAACTCGTGAAGGTAACGACCTTTACTTCGAAATGAAAGCTTCAGGCGTTTTAAGTAAAACTGCCATGGTATTTGGTCAGATGAACGAGCCGCCTGGTGCCAGAATGCGTGTTGCGTTAACTGGTTTGACTCTTGCTGAGTACTTTAGAGATGTTGAAGGTCAAGATGTTTTGCTCTTTATCGACAATATTTTCCGGTTTACTCAGGCCGGTTCAGAAGTTTCAGCTTTGCTTGGTCGTATGCCAAGTGCCGTTGGTTACCAGCCAACTTTGGCAACTGAAATGGGACAATTGCAGGAAAGAATTACTTCTACTAAGAAGGGTTCAATTACTTCAATTCAAGCCGTTTATGTTCCTGCTGATGACTATACCGACCCAGCTCCATCAACCACATTCGCACACTTGGATGCTACTACTAACTTGGAACGTAGTTTGGTTGAACAAGGTATTTATCCAGCCGTTGACCCGCTTGAATCATCATCAAGTGCTCTTGATCCAGAAGTTGTTGGTAAGGAACACTATGAAGTTGCTACGCGAGTACAGCATGTTTTGCAACGTTACCATGAATTGCAAGATATTATTTCTGTTTTAGGTATGGATGAATTATCTGATGAAGAAAAATTGATCGTTGCACGTGCACGTAAAGTTCAATTCTTCTTGTCACAAAACTTCTTTGTTGCTGAACAGTTTACTGGTGTGCCAGGTTCATATGTTCCAATTAAGGAAACCATTAAGGGCTTTAAGCTTATCTTAGATGGTCATCTTGATGACTTACCAGAAGATTCGTTCCGTGGTGTTGGTCCAATTGAAGATGTTTTGAAGAAAGCACAAGAAATGGGCGTAACTCCAAGTGATCCAGAAGCTAAAGCATTACTAGAAAAGTAGGGTGATGTCCAATGGCAGATCCAGAAAAGCTTTTTAGAGTAAATGTTGTAACTCCTAATGGAATGGTTTATTCACATCGTGGAAGCATCGTTGATGTACGTGCTATAGATGGTGAACGTTCAATAATGTATAATCACGTACCCTTGCTTACCCCATTAGTAATTAGTGAGGTCAAGGTTAAACGTAGTCGTGAAATGAATTCAAGAATTGATCACATCGCTATTAGTGGTGGGTATATTGAATTTTCTAATAACGTGGCTACAATTATTGCGGATAGTGCTGAACGTGCTAGAAACATTGATGTATCTCGTGCTCAAGCCGCTAAGGAAAGAGCCGAGAAGCGTTTGAAGGAAGCACGTGAAAAGCATGATGAGCGTACTCTCGAACGTGCTGAAGTTGCTTTAAGACGAGCAATGAACAGAATTAGTGTTTACAACACTAAAGGTCACTAAAAGAGATAAAAAGACGAATGCAGATTTTGCATCCGTCTTTTTTATTAATAAAGGAAAAGAATATGTTTCAATTAGGCGTTCATGCCATTATTAGTATAATAATTTATTTGATTGCAATTGGATTATCTTTTCAGGCAATGAAGGCTGTGCAGCTAGAAAAAATAATTCGTAAAGGACATGTGTTTGAAACGCAATTATTATATTTATTTCTTGCTATTGCATTGGGCTTTTTAGTTGGTAATTTTGTAATTACATTTATCGATACTTCGATGCAATTAAGTAATTTGTTTTAAAGATTGTGTTAAAACAGGGACAGTAAAGGAAACTCTTATTTATTTATGGTAAAATGGACGATGAATAATTATGGAGGGTTATTGTGGCACGAGATATAGGAATTGATTTAGGAACAGCTAATGTACTAATCAATGTCTCTGGAAAAGGGATTGTTTTAAATGAACCATCTGTAGTTGCTGTTAATACTGATA